>UQVA01000020.1 GCA_900544405.1 uncultured Eubacteriales bacterium | reverse complement strand
ACCGCCCCTCATCCGTCATGGCTTACGCCATGCCACCTTCCCCCAGGGGAAGGCTCTCCTCAGAAGAACCGACACCCCTACCATCCAGGGGAAGGCTATTTTTCACCACGCCGGGGGAGTTTTACCGCAATATGCCGCAAGGACCGCTTTTGGGCGGTCCTTGCTTTTTATACTTCGTAGATTTTCAGAATTTCCGTAGGGCCGTCCATGATGAGTTCTTTCACATGGTCGCTGCCCTGGATACGGTATTCCAGCTTGCCGCCCCGGACCTCGGTGATCAGGTGCTTTCCGGGCAATTCTCCCAGCGCCCAGAGGACGCAGGTCACGCTGCCGCAGCCGGTGCCGCAGGCCAGGGTATAATTCTCCACGCCCCGCTCATAGGTCAGCACCCGGACGGTATGCTCCCCGATCCACCGGTAAAAATTCACGTTGGCACCCTTGGGAAATGCCGGGTCATAGCGCAGGGAAACGGCCTCCGGTCGGAGTTTTTCGCCCATATCCCAGGTCAGGTCCGGAATTTCCTTCACCGCATGGGGAATACCGGGATTCCCCAGCTCCACATAGGCGCAATCCGGTTTCCGCTCCAGATCCAGCACCCCCGGCACATTCAGCCACACTCGGTAGGTGTCCCTGCTCCGGCGCTCGCCCTTCACGATGCCTGCATCGGTCTCCACCCGGACCTGCTCCCCGGCAATGCCGTTTTCGTAGGCAAAGCGGCAGATACAGCGGCTGCCGTTGCCGCACATTTCTCCGCGGGAACCGTCGGAATTATAGAAGTGCATCCGAAAATCCGCTTTCTCGGAGGTATCCACGGCCATGAAGCCGTCTGCCTTGGTCATGGCGCAGAGCTTTTTCGCCAGGGTCGGATAGTCCAGGGCCTTGCCTCTGGCATCCAGCACCATGAAGTCATTTCCTGCGCCGCTCATGTGCCAAACCTGCATATTATCCCTCCAGAATGTTCTCCATATTGTAAAGGCCCGCCCTTCTGCCCGCCAGGAACCGGGCCGCAGCCACGCCGCCGTCGGCCAGCATTCCCCGGTCCATGGCCTCATGGCGCAGGGTCAGCATCTGGTTCTGGGTGCAGATATGGACCTCATGGATGCCCACAATACCGCCCATCCGCAGGGCGCTGATGCCGATCTCGTTCTTTTCCCGCTTGCCCTCTCCGGCACGTCCGCAGTGGGCCACGGCATCGGGCCGGACCTCCTGAATGGCGGAAAAGAGCATTTTCGCCGTGCCGCTGGGGGCGTCCACCTTCCGGTTGTGATGGGCTTCCACGATCTCGATGTCCGCATCGGGGAAATAGGACGCCGCTTCCTTGGCCAAACGGCACAGAACGGCAATTCCCAGGCTCACGTTGCCGGAATAAAACACCGGAATGGTCTTGGCGGCCTCGTAAATGAGGGCTTTTTCCGCCTCCGTATGGCCGGTGGTGCCGATGACGGCAGCGGTGCCGGTGGACTTGCAGTAGTCCAGTACATCGGCAATGGCGCTATGATGGGAGAAATCAATGACCACGTCGGCAGACAGGGCCGGCAGCTGGGAAAAATGGGTATAGACCCCGTTGGCCCCGTCAATGCTTACCCGGGCGACGACCTCGTCCCCCAGACGCTGGTCCACCAGCTTGCCCATGGCGCCGTTGGCACCGCAAAGAATGACTTTCATCTTACAGCACCCCCAGCTTCTTCATTTCCGCATACAGGGCTGCCCGGTGTGCGTCCTCCATGGGGGTCAGGGGGAGACGGATATGCTCCTCGCCGTAGCCCATGGCGCTGACCGCCGCCTTGGCGGGGATGGGGTTCACCTCGCAGAACAGCAGGTGGATGAGGGGCCACAGCTCCCGCTGCATTCTGGCCGCTTCGGCCACGTCGCCCCGGAAGAAGGTGTCCGCCAGAGAAACCATGGTCTTGGGGACCACGTTGGAGGCCACGCTGATGCAGCCCTGGCCACCCATGGAGAGAATCGGCAGGGTGATGCCGTCCTCGCCGGAGTAAATGGCAATGTCATCGCCGCACTTGGCGGCCAGTTCGACGACCTGGCCCATGTTGCCGCTGGCCTCTTTGATGGCGGCGATGTTGGGATGCTTGGCCAGCACCGCCACGGTGTCCGGCAGCAGGTTGCAGCCGGTACGGCTGGGCACGTTGTAGAGAATGACAGGCTTGTCGGAGGCGTCGGCCACGGCGGTAAAGTGGGCGATGAGGCCCGCTTGGGTGGCCTTGTTGTAGTAAGGGGTCACCACCAGCACGGCATCGGCGCCGTCGTCGCAGGCGCTCTTGGTGAATTCCAGAACGTGTTGGGTGTTGTTGGTGCCGGTTCCGGCAATGACGGGCACACGGCCTGCCACCCGCTCTACGGTGAAGCGGATGACTTCCTTCCGCTCCTGGGGGGTCAGGGTGGCGCTTTCGCCGGTGGTGCCCACGGCCACCAGGGCGTTGATGCCCTCCTCCAGCTGGAAGTCGATGAAACGGGCCAGGGCGTCGTAGTCCACGCCGGTGGCGGTCATGGGCGTTACCATAGCGGTGGCAATGCCCCGGAAGATCAGGTTTTTCATAGGAATTTTTCCTCCTGTAAAGAATATATCTGTTTGCCGTCCAACGGCGGGAGCGGGGATAAAGGGCGGAATGTACCCCCGGCGGGGCGTATCCTGTTTCCGGACAGTTGAAAATCAGAAAACGCTTCCCCAATATCCGCATCGTCTGAGTAAAATCAACGCTCTTCCACGATCAAAGCGGCAGAAAACCACCTAGACAAAAATATCAGATACACCTATATAATACCACAAAGACCGAGAATTTCAATATGTGTTCTGTGTGACGGCCATAAAAATCTCGGATTCCCTCCGAATCGCCCCATTTGCGGTGGATGTCTGATGTCCAAATACTTTACGCACCCTTGTTTACAAAAAGCAAACCGGTCCGGGCAAAACTGAACAGCACCCCATTCCTGAGTACAAGTATGAAATAATACTTGTACTAAGGAATGGAGTGTTTCACTATGCCAAAGGGAGTACCGAACAAATCTGGCGGCAGTGGTCCTGCTCCTTGGCCGGAAGAAACACAAGAAGTGACCGAAGAATAAAAAGACAGCGCCCAGGCTTTTCTCCAGGAAAAGTCTGGGCGTTGTTTCGGAAAAACTCCCCCTTTACCATCTGCCCGTTTTGTGTTACACTATCCTCAACATTGCAGAAAAGGGGCCGGATATATGGAAAAGGGAGAAATTCTGGAGGCACGGATTGAGGATTACACCGCCGAGGGGCAGGGTGTGGCCCGGGTGGAAGGCCGGGTCGTTTTCGTACCTAACGCCATCGCCGGGGAATTGTGCCGGGTCCGCATCGAAAAAGTCGGCAAGACCTGGGCCTCCGGCAAAATGACGGAGCTTCTGGAGCGCTCCCCCCATCGCATCGACCGGGACTGCCCGGTGGCCAAGCTCTGCGGCGGCTGCGACTTCCGCCACATGGACTATGTTGAGGAGTGCCGCCTGAAATCCGAACGGGTCCGGCAGGCCCTGAACCGCATCGGCGGGGAAAGCCTGGAAGAAATGCCCATTTTGCCCGCCCCCACCTGTGAGGGCTACCGGAACAAGGCCCAGTACCCGGTGTCCGCCGAAAAAGGACGGCTTTACGCCGGATTTTTCCGGGCCGGGACCCATCGGGTCATCGAAAATCAGCGCTGCCGCATCCTGCCGGAGGAAACGGACCGGGTGAAGGACATCGTGGTCCGCCACGCCAACCGGTCCGGGGTCAGCGCTTATGATGAGATCGCCCATAAGGGCCTGCTGCGGCATATTTTCGTCCGCCGGGGGGCGGTTTCCGGGGAAATCCTGGTGTGCCTGGTGATAAACGGAACCAATTACCCGAAAACCGGTACGCTCATCGATGCTCTGAAGGCCGTGCCGGGCTTCATGACGCTGGTGCTGAATCACAACACGAAAAAGGGCAACACGGTCCTTGGCCCGGATAACACGGTGCTCTACGGCCCCGGATTCATCACGGATACCCTCTGCGGCCTTACCTTCCGCCTGTCGCCCCACTCTTTTTACCAGGTGAACCATCATCAGGCGGAAAAGCTCTACGAAGCGGCCATCGCCCAGGCGGGCATCACCAAGGCTGACCGGGTGCTGGACCTGTACTGCGGCGCCGGAACCATCACGCTCATCATGGCCAGGGTCGCCGGCGCGGTGCTGGGGGTGGAGGTGGTTCCCCAGGCCGTGGAGGACGCCCGGGAGAACGCACGGCGAAACGGCATTGAAAATGCGGAATTTTTCTGCGGCGACGCCGGGGAAGCGGCGGTCATGCTGGCGAAAAAGGGCGAAAAAATCGACGTGGTCGTGGTGGACCCGCCCCGGAAGGGCCTGAGCCCGGAGACGGCAGCGGCCGTAGCGGCCTTTGCACCACGGAAATTGGTCTATGTGTCCTGCGACCCGGCCACCCTGGCCCGAGACATCGCCCGGCTGAAGGAATTGGGCTTCCACTTGAAAAGCGCCCAGACCGTGGATTTGTTCCCAAGATGTGCCCATATAGAGACGGTTGTCTTGCTTTCCAAGGGAGAGATCGACTCGAAAAAGGTTCGGGTTGAGTTCTCTTTGGAAGATATGGATATGTCCGAGTTCCAAGATGGAGCAACCTATCCGCAGATCAAGGAGTATGTTTTGGAGCATACCGGGTTAAAGGTTTCTAACCTTTATATTTCTCAGATAAAGAGAAAATGCGGACTGGAAGTCGGCAAGAACTACAATCTGCCGAAGTCCGAGGATTCCAGACAGCCACAATGCCCACCGGAGAAGGAAAAAGCAATCCGAGAAGCATTCAAATATTTTGGGATGATCTAACATCCAGCAAAATGGAGGTTTCTTATGGATAGATTGATTTCTTGTGAGTTCAACATGGATAATGCCTGTGTGGAACTGAAATTTGCAAATGGTAGCATGATTGCGATTAACACCATCGCCGTGGAAAACGAGATTGCCGACAATATGTATCAGCGGTCAGAACTGGACTATCTGATCTACAATGATCCGATTGGATATGCAGACTTGATATTGAACGGTGATCCAGAAACCTATTTGAAAACTGTAACTGAATACAAACCGCTTGATAGCTAACCAACACCTTGCCCGTGGGAGAAATTCTGCGGGCATTTTTTGTATCTTTTCTGTGAACTCTATTGATTTTGATTGTCTAATGTGGTAGACTATCTATGGAGTCTAACAGTGTAGACATGGAGGGCATGAATATGGATTTTCCGAAGATTCACGAAAGTGAGTATAGGTTTTGCTTGATTATGTGGGAGCATGAGCCGGTTACTGCCGTCGAGCTTGTAAAGCTGTGTCAGAATCAGCTCGGATGGAAAAGGACTACAACTTATACCGTTATCAAGCGTCTTGGAGATCGTGGTGTGCTGAAAAACGACAATGGCACTATTACTTCTCTCGTTTCCAAAGATGAAGCTCAGGCGTGTGAGATCGACGAACTGGTTGAGAAGAAATTCGAGGGTTCTCTGCCTGCCTTTATCGCTGCTTTTACAAAGCATCAGGCTATGTCCGAAGATGAGCTTGATGAGATGCAGCGCATGATCGACCGCATCAGGAAAGGAGGTTCACAATGAACGAACTCTTTTTGAAAATCATCAACATGAGCATATCGGCAAGCTGGCTCGTCCTGGCAGTGCTGTTGCTCCGGTTTGTTTTGAAGAAAGCCCCCAAGTGGGTCAATGTCCTGCTCTGGGGCATCGTAGCAGTGCGGCTGGCTTTCCCATTTTCCATCGAGAGCGCATTGAGTCTAATTCCAAGTGCCGAAACCATTCCGCCGAACATTGGAATGAATACCACCCCTACCATCAATAGTGGAATAAATGCAATAAACAATGCTGTTAATCCTATCATCAGCCAGTCCAATACTCCGATGGCTGGTGCCAGTGTAAATCCTTTGCAAATCACCATCGGTATCTTTGAATACATCTGGATTTTCGGCATGATTGCACTTGCCTTATATACAGCTATCAGCTATTGGCGTCTGCATCGCAAAGTTGATACTGCCGTTCGCTACAAGGACAACATTTTCCAGAGCGAGAATGTAAAATCTCCGTTTGTGTTTGGCATCATAAAGCCAAGAATCTATCTCCCGTTCAACATGAACGGTCAGGATCTGGAACACGTTGTTGCCCATGAGCAAGCACACATTCATCGTAAAGACCATTGGTGGAAACCCCTTGGTTTCCTCTTACTGACAATCCATTGGTTCAATCCTCTCATGTGGTTGGCTTATGTTCTGCTGTGTCGTGACATTGAGCTTGCCTGCGATGAAAAAGTCATCAAGGAACTTGGCAATGAGCAGAGAGCCGATTATATGCAAGTACTTGTTGCCTGTAGTGTAAACCGCCGCATGATCGCCGCTTGTCCTCTTGCCTTTGGCGAGGTAGGTGTAAAGGAGCGCGTGAAGTCTGTGATGAATTATAAGAAGCCTGCGTTCTGGGTTATTATTATTGCAGTCATTATTTGCGTGGGCGTTGCGGTCTGCTTCCTGACGAATCCTAAACAAGACCGCTATACATTGCGAATTGTTGTTCCCGCAGGAAGTCAAGAGGAATTTGTATATACGGAGGAGGAAGTCAGCACAGTCAGAAATTCAATCAAAATATGGTCTGGTGATGGATTGGGTGATACAGAAGTTCTTTTGTTCCCCGTTAATAAAACAGCAGAAACCGGATACACAGCCACTTATCTTACGAATGGTATGTCTGTGGAATTTGATGCAGAAAAAGATACGTGGTTTAAGATTGGTGTGAATATGCAGAACCCCACCAATGAGGACATTATTGTTTATGTTGAAGTAGAAAATGTAGAAGTGCGTATTGTGGACGAGATAAATTCCGTAATAGAGTGGTTTGATTACCTTGAAACCCCTGATGAAATGAAATGGGACGGTAGTCTTGAAATCAGCCTCACCGAGTTTCCAGATGTGACCTTCCGTTGGACTTACGGAGAGATGCTGGCTGTTAAGGGTAGTAAAAGCACTTCACTTTATACGGGGATGCCAATCTGGAACGCCTATTTCTGCGACCTCACTGGCGACGGTTTGCCTGAGTTGTGTTCTTCAATCAGTTGGGGCTCAGGCATGATTGACAACCGTGTCATTATCTATGACTATGCAAACGGAGTAAGCTATGAGCTGTCTGACAGAGGGTATTTTGATTTCACTCTCAGACAGGATCATCAAGATGGCCACTTGTATGTAGATAAAACAAAATATCATACTGATGAACTGGTAGAAACCGGCCGACTGGTTTTCAAGAATCATTGCATTCAGATTGAAGGTTTTTCCAACGAAGCGCATCAGGTGTTCCAAGCTGAAATTCTGGAAATTCATGATGGCAATTATCTTGTGAAGCCTGTTGAAGGTAGCTGGGAATTGAGTAGTGCAGACCGAATTGAAGTGCCGATCAGAAATGTGCATCCATCACCGGAACCTGAAATCGGAGATGTGATCGAAATTGAATACGCTGGTGAAATCCTTGAAACCTATCCTGCACAAATTGCAGATGTTTATGGTATCAAGGTTATTGAGAAAAACAAAGGCTTTACCCATCTGGCAAACGATGATTAGAAAATCACAAATATAGAAGAAATCGAAGTTCAGATTGGCGAATTGCAAGGTCAAATCCGCAGCATTCAGCAGGAGAAAATCTCCGGTGACAATATTTATCGGCTCTTACTGGCATTTGATGAAGTCTACCATTCCGCAACGGAAGCGGAGCAGAAGAGGGAGTGAGGGAGGGCTTGCCCGGATGCGCTTGTTCTATGGCGAGGCGAAAAAACCTCCTCCTGGGGGAAGGCTTATCTCAGTCCCGGAAGATACAGCGTCAAATTTTAACGCTCTGATGTTGCAGGCTGGCAGGCGGGGCGTGCCGCCCCCACATTCCTGAACGCTTCTTCCTGCTATAAAGACGAATCCCCCGGTTGGGCCTTCCAACCGGGGGATTTTACGATTCTGATGTTACACCAATCTTGCGCCGGCAGGGATGGAATCGTCCACCATAACCAGCTTCAACTGGTCTCCACGCTCGGCGCTGAGCAGCATTCCGCAGGACATCTGGCCCATCATCTTCCGGGGGGCCAGGTTCGTGACGGCTACCAAGGTCTTGCCAACCAGCTCCTCCGGCTTATAATATTTGGCAATGCCGGACAGGATGGTCCGGGGGGTGCCGGTGCCGTCGTCCAGGGTGAATTTCAGCAGCTTTTCACTCTTCTTCACGTTCTCACAGGTCAGAACCTTGACAACGGTCATATCCACCTTCTCAAAATCGTCAAAGGCGATCTCCGGCTTGGCCTCGGCCAGAGGCAACTCCGGCACTGCGGGCTTGGTCATGGCCTCCAGGGCCTGCAATTCCTTCTCCACGTCGATGCGGGGGAACAGGGCAGGACCTGCCACGGTGACCACATCCCGGGACAGCACGCCGAACCGGGCCAGGCTGTCCCAATCCATGGCTGCACCGCCCAGCCGCTTCTGAATTTCGGCGGCGGTATCGGGCATGAAGGGGGTCAGCAGACCGCCGCAGATGCGGATGGTCTCCAGCAGGTTGTAAAGCACACGGGCCAGCCGGGGCTTTTTGGCCTCGTCCTTGGCCAGCACCCAGGGGGCGTTCTCGTCGATATACTTATTGGCACGGGCAATGACCTTGAAAATTTCGCCCAGACCGTTCTGGAAGGCGAACTTGTCCATCTGGGCCTCGTACCGGTCCCGAAGGGTGGAAACCATGTCGATGAGCGGCGCATCCAGAGTCTCGTCGGCCTCCTGCACGTCGCTGAGCTTTTCTCCGAAATACTTCTGGGCCATGGCTACGGTTCGGGACACCAGATTGCCCAGGTCATTGGCCAGGTCCACGTTGATGGTGTTGATGAGCAGCTCGTTGGTGAAGTTGCCGTCGGAACCGAAGGGGAAGGTCCGCAGCAGGAAGAACCGCAGGGCGTCCACGCCGAACCGCTCCGCCAGAATATAGGGGTCAACGACATTTCCACGGGATTTGCTCATTTTTTCGCCGTTGAAGTTCAGCCAGCCATGGCCGTAGACTTTTTTCGGCAGGGGCAGATTCAGGCTCATGAGCATGGCGGGCCAGATGATGGAATGGAACCGGACGATCTCCTTGCCCACGAAATGCACGTCGGCGGGCCAGTATTTGTCCAGATCGTGATAGCGGTCGTTTTCAAAGCCCAGGGCGGTCATGTAGTTAAAGAGGGCGTCGATCCATACATAGACCACATGGCCCGGGTCGAAGTCCACCGGCACGCCCCAGGTGAAGCTGGTCCGGGATACGCACAGGTCCTCCAGACCGGGGTCGATGAAGTTGCTGACCATCTCGTTGACCCGGCTCCGGGGCTCCAGATAGTCCGTGTTCACCAGCAGGTCCCGGATTCGGTCGGCGTACTTGGACAGCCGGAAGAAGTAGGCTTCTTCCTCCGCATCCTGGACCTCCCGGCCGCAGTCGGGGCATTTGCCGTCCTTCAGCTGGCTCTCGGTCCAGAAGCTCTCGCAGGGCTTGCAGTATTTGCCCTTATAGGTTCCCTTGTAGATGTCGCCGTTGTCGTACATCTTCCTGAAGATTTTCTGGATGGCGGCCACATGATAGTCGTCGGTGGTCCGGATGAACCGGTCGTAGGAAATGTTCATCAGCTTCCACAGGTCCTGAACGCCCTTGGGGCCGGTGACGATCTCGTCCACGAACTGCTGGGGGGTGACCCCGGCGGCCTCGGCCTTGTCCTCAATTTTCTGACCGTGCTCGTCGGTGCCGGTCAGGAACATCACATCGTAGCCCTGGAGCCGCTTATAGCGGGCCATGGTGTCCGTGGCTACGGTGCAGTAGGCGTGGCCGATGTGCAGCCGGGCAGACGGGTAGTAAATGGGGGTCGTGATGTAAAACTTCCCCTTGGAACACTTTTCACACATAATTTTAACTCCTCCTCAAGAAAGAAAAAATCGCCCCTGAGAGACCTCAAGGGCGACAGAACTGACGCGGTACCACCTTGTTTCGCAGGAAAAAATCTTTTCCTGCCTCGAACCCCGTAACGCAGGGTCGGCGGGAACGCCTGGAAAGCATCTCGGCGCTCCGGCTCCGGGGCCATGTTCGTCCGCTTTCTTCGTGCCCCCTCTCACCTGCCGGGGCTCTCTGACCGAAGGGATGCGGATTACTCTCCCTTTCTCAGCCTTTTTCGATTGTTTTCCTATTATAACCCCATTTCGGTGGGTTTGTCAACCGGATTTTCCGCATCTTTTCCCAGAACGGCCACCACTGCCGCATCGGCCAGCACGTCCGGCCGACCGGTGGGGCCGAAGGCCAGCAGCACCCGGTCCCCCACCTGGGCCCCCGCCAGGTCTACGGCTGCCGTTACCTGGTCCTCCCAGCGCAGCAGAAGCAGGGGAACCTCCCCCAGACATTCCGCCCGCCCCGCCGGGGACAATACCTCTTTTACCATTGCCAGCTTCACGCCAAGCCCTCCCATTCGTTTCCAGGGCGGCGCCGGGCCGCCCCGTCCAGTATTCGCCGCAGCATAAAGGCTTCCACACGCCTTGGATTTCCGGCAAGGGCCGGGTCCGCCAGGGCCGCTGCCGTAATGTCCCCGGTCCGCCGCCAGAGTTCCTCCTGCCGGATGCCCGCAGAAAGCAGGTCCTCCGGCAGACCCGATTCCTGCCGGAGCCGCTCCAACCGCCGGCACAGCCGTTCGGCCCCCAGGGCCGCCGTGCTGCCGCCAAGATTTGCGGACCGGGCAAGGGCGGCGTATTTCCTCGCATCCAGCTGGGCGTTGAGCCGGACGGCGGCTGGCAGGAAAATGGCCGTCAGGGCATTTTCCATGCCGGGAAAAGCGGCGCTGACGGCTCGACACAGCACGCCGCAGACCCCTTCTCCGGAATTCTCGGCGGCCACGGCGGAAAGCGCATCGGCCAACAGCCGCTTTTCCCCCTCCCGGCTGTTCAGGGCCAGCCGGAAGGCCTCCGCCGATAAGCAGTCGGACAGAATCCCGGCGTTCCGGGCAGCGTATGCTTCCACGCTCCGGGAAAGCACCGGAAAGATTTCGGCGCTTTTCAGCTTCTTCCCATCCAGCACCGCCCGGTCCGGCACGCAGGCTTCCTGCCGGAACATCTTCCCGTTGAGCCGCCCGGTGCCGGTGACGGCCAGGCCGGAAAGGTCCGTGGGGACCGTGGTCAGCTTCCGGCCGGAGGCCATGGCCGCCAGCTTACCGCAGGAAAGCACGTCCCCGTCCCCAAAGGCGATGATGCGGTCCGCCCGGTATTCCCGTGCCGCCAGGGCCGCCGCCCAGACGCTCTGCTCCGTGGCCTGTGCATGGGAAAAGACCCGGCCCGGAGGCCGGTCCTCCGGAATGTCCGGCCCGGTAAGGACCAGGGGCCGCAGGGCCTGCCAGTCCTCCGTCCAGCCGGTCTGCACCCGGCAGCCCCAGCGAAATTCCTCCATATCCCCCACCGCCTTTTCCTCAGTTTTCCCGCTTACCGAGAAATCATGCAGGTTTTTCGGAAAAAGGAGTAGGAATTTCAAAACAAATGTGCTATCATAAGAGAAAACGAGGTGAGTACCATGGACGAAAAAGAAATTCCGGAAGAAGAACTGCCCGAAGAGGAAGGCTATAAGCCCCGGCCTGCCTGGCAGGTCTGGGCAGCACGGGTGGGGCTGGTGCTGTTCATCATCGTGCTGATCTACGAATACCTGCGGGCGTTTCTGGGGTGGGGCTGATGCGGATATTGGGCATTGACCCGGGCTACGGCCTGACGGGCTTCGGCCTCATCGAATCGGACCGGGGCCAGAACCGGCTGCTGCGCTGCGGGGTCATCACCACCCCGCCGGGAGAGGATTTTTCCGCACGGCTGGAAATGATCTATGAGGATATGCGGGAACTGCTGAAAATTTCCCAGCCGGAGGCGGTGTCCATTGAGGAACTGTTCTTCGGGCAGAACGTGACCACGGGCATCGGTGTGGCCCAGAGCCGGGGGGTCATTCTGCTGGCCATCCGCCAGGCGGGGCTGCCGGTGTATTCCTACAAGCCTATGCAGGTCAAGCAGGCGGTGGTGGGCTACGGCAACGCCACCAAGCACCAGGTCCAGGACATGACCCGCAGGCTCCTGCACCTGGATGCCCTGCCCAAGCCCGACGACGCCGCCGACGCCATCGCCATGGCCCTCTGCCACGCCCGGTCCAGCACCTCTCTCCTGGCCCAGGCCCAGCAAAAGGCGAGGTTTTAAGAGGGGAAAGCCTTCTCCCTGAGGGATGACGCACAAATCCCTGCATTTCCCCACACATTATCCGAAGGAGGATATCCTAATGATCTACTACGTCTCCGGGCCGGTGGCTCTTTTAGAGCCGGGGCTGGCCGTCATCGACTGTGCCGGGGTGGGCTACGGCTGCCGCATCACCGCCTACACCGCCTCCAAGCTGAAGCTCCGGGAGAATACCCGGCTTTACATCACCGAATCCATCCGGGAGGACGCCTACGACCTTTACGGCTTCGAGAGCCGGGAGGAACAGCGCTGCTTTGAGCTGCTGACCAACGTCAACGGCGTGGGTCCCAAGGCGGCCCTGTCCATTCTGTCCTCCGGCGGGCCCCAGAATTTCACCCTGGCCGTGATGACCGGCAACGAAAAGATGCTGACCGCCGCTCCCGGCGTGGGCAAAAAAATCGCCCAGCGCATCATTCTGGAGCTGAAGGACAAGCTGGGCGGGGCCTCGGAGCTGGACTTCTCCGCCGGGTCCGTGGCGGCCGCACCGGCTGCCAATAATGCCGTGGGGCTTGCCACCGCCGCATTGCAGGAACTGGGCTACGGTCCCACCGAAATTTCTGCTGCCCTGAAGGGCGTGGACCCCAACGCCTCCACGGAGGAAATGGTCCGCTACGCCCTCCGGGCCATGGTCATGAAGTTCTGAGGAGGTCTCTATGAGTCTGGAATTTTCGCAGGAATTGGACAATTCCCCCATTATTTCCCCAACCTTTGCCCCTCAGGATGCGGGCGAAATCGGCCTGCGGCCCAAAATGCTCTCCGATTACACCGGTCAGGAAAAGGCCAAGGGCAACCTGAGCGTGTATATTGAGGCCGCCCGGCGGCGCATGGAACCCCTGGACCACACCCTGCTCTACGGCCCTCCGGGTCTGGGCAAGACGACTTTGGCCGGGGTCATCGCCAACGAGATGGGCGTAAACATCCGCATCACCTCCGGCCCGGCCATCGAGAAGCCCGGCGACCTGGCGGCTTTGCTTACCAATCTGAACCCCGGCGACATCCTCTTTATCGACGAAATTCACCGGCTGAACCGGGTGGTGGAAGAAATTCTCTACCCGGCCATGGAGGATTTTGCCATTGATATTATTGTGGGCAAGGGCCCCAGCGCCAACTCCATCCGGCTGGACCTGCCCAAATTCACCCTGGTGGGTGCGACCACACGGGCCGGGCAGCTTTCCGCCCCCCTGCGGGACCGGTTCGGCGTGAGCCTCCGGCTGGAACTCTACACCCCGGAGGAACTGGCGAAGATCGTCACCCGGTCGGCCACGATTCTCGGCATGGACATTGACCCCAAGGGGGCCATGGAGATCGCCTCCCGGAGCCGGGGCACCCCCCGGATCGCCAACCGGTTTCTGCGCCGGGTCCGGGATTTTGCCCAGGTCATGGGCGACGGGACCATCACCAAGGAAGCCGCCCAGATGGCCTTGCATCGGCTGGAGGTGGACGAGCTGGGCCTGGACAACATCGACCGGCGGATGCTCACGGCCATTATCCGCAATTATTCCGGCGGACCGGTGGGTCTGGAGACCCTGGCGGCGACCATCGGCGAGGAGGCCGTAACGCTGGAGGACGTGTACGAGCCCTATCTTATGCAGCTGGGCTTCCTGACCCGGACCCCCCGTGGCCGCTGCGTGACCCCTCTGGCCTACGAGCATCTGCACATCCCCTGTCCGGGGACCGTTCCCACGGAACAAATGGCTCTGGACCTGTAAAAAGACCGTCGGAATTTTGCACAAAGCGAATAATTCAACCGGATTTTCCTTTATAGACTATTGACAAAAGGAAATCAGGCGTGTATAATCACCATTAACGGCACAAAATGCCGACCATTCCGACCCTGCGTTAATATCCGGGCAACTCGATAGATTTCACGGGGCATCAACTAACCGAGGAGAGGTATTTCAACATGTACGAAGACAAGACTTTAGTTTGCAAAGAGTGCGGCAAGGA
Source organism: uncultured Eubacteriales bacterium (assembly GCA_900544405.1). GTDB lineage: Bacteria > Bacillota > Clostridia > Oscillospirales > Oscillospiraceae > Faecousia. The sequence continues at coordinate 21,496 of UQVA01000020.1, read as the reverse complement.
ATTCGTTTTCACCGCCGGTGAACAGGAATTCTACGCAGAGCGTGGCTTCCAGAACGAGCCCCAGCGCTGCAAGGCCTGCCGTGACGCTCGCAAGAACAGCACCCGTGGTCCCCGTGAGTTCTTCACCGCTACCTGTGCCCGCTGCGGCGGTGAGGCCAAGGTTCCCTTCGAGCCCAAGTCCGATCGTCCCGTGTACTGCAGCGATTGCTTCGCTCAGATGCGTGGCCAGAACTAATTGACCAAACGAATACCCCCGGAACAGCCGTTCCGGGGGCGCTTTTTGTTTGGCGAAAAATCCCTTCGGGGTTTTCCGCCAGCTTTTTGCAGTCTGCTGCGCGCACTCCTTGTCCGCAAAGGCGGACAACTCGCACACTGGCAGCCTGAGAAGTATTTTCTGCCAGGTACACGCCCCGGCAGAAAATGATTTTGATTTTATTTGCCGCTGTTGCGGCAAACTCTGCGAGGCTTTTTTGACGGTCTAAAGTCCTTCCAAAACGGAAGATATCCGCCCCGGAGAGCTGTTTTTCGGAATAAATCTTATTTTTTTTCGAAAAAGGACAGAGCAATGGCATTGGGGCCGATGTGGGTGCCAATGGTGGCCCCGATGGTGCAGATGGGCAGACTGTCCTCGTGACCCTCCCACAAATGGCGGCTGTCTTCCATGTATTTTTGCAGCATGGCATCGGAAAAACCGGTGTAACCCAAACAAACGGGCCGGGAAAAGTCCAGTCCGGCCTTTTCTGCCTCCCGCATCAGGAAGTTTTCGCCGTTTTTCGACCCACGGGCCTTGCCCAGCAGGATGACCTTGCCGTCCTCGATGGCCACCACCGGCTTGATGGCCAGGGCTCCGCCCACGAAGGCCACGGTTTTGGAAATTCTGCCGCCTTTTTTCAGGTATTCCAGGGTGTCCAGCAGGCCAATGGTGTGAATTTCCTCTTTTTCAGCTTCCAGCCGGTCTGCAATGGCGTCCAGGTCCAACCCTTCGTCCATCAGCTGCAAGGCCCGGTCCACAACAACCTGCTCGCCCACGGTGGCCTGACGGCTGTCGATGACCCGGATGCGGCCGGCATATTCTTCCGCTGCCAGCAGGGCGCTCTGGTAAGTGCCGGACAGGTCGCCGGAAATGGTGATGACCAGCATTTTCTCCCCGGCGGCTGCCGCCTTTTCAAAGACGTCGGAGAATTCTCCGGGGGATACCAGGCTGGTCACGGGAAGGGTGTCGCTCTCCACCAGCTTTTCATAAAATTCCCGATGGCTCAGGTTCACGCCGTCCAGATAGGTCTCGGAACCAAAGCTGATCTTCATGGGAATCACCGTCACTTCCGGGCGGATATTGTCCAGATCGGCGGCGCTGTCGGTAATAATGCGAATTTTTTCCATAGGATTTCAGTCCTCCACAAGGTAGGCTTTCAGATTTTTCAGGATTTGTTCGGCGGCGGCATAATAGGCCTCTCGGGCCTCGTCGCTGAGTCCGCTGCCGCCGAATTGCAGGGCCTGGGCAATGGCCTCGTTCATGCGGGCGGCCAGGGCCTGCCCCTCCGGGGTGAGAAAATGCCGGGTCCGGTAGGCCCGCTTGCCTCCGGAATCCTCGGACCGGGCCAGACCCTTTTCGGCAAGCTGACCCAGACATCGGGACACGGCGGCCTTGTCCTCCTTGGTCAGGTCCGCCAGAGCGCCCACGCTGAGGCCCTCCGGGTGGCAGCCCAGGAAGTACAGGCACATGGTGTGTCGGGAGCGGAGGCCGAAGCGTTGCATTTCCTGGTCCTTGATGCGCTGGATGCAGCGGTTGATCTCCACCGCACAGGCCACAAATTCTTCAAAACGGTTCCGCATACGTCGCCTCCTTAAGTTTTCAAATTTGAGATGTTGACTTGATGATGAATCAACATCTCGGATTATAGCAGATAGATGTTGATTTGTCAACATTGAAAAAGCCGCTCCCGGAAGCACGGGCCGGTTGCTCAGAGTGAAGGCTCCCACTGCACAGGGGAGGCTTACGCTTTGCTGCTTCTGCATATGGAATTCGAGCGCATCGGGGCATGCCACCGCCCCTACACGCAAAAACGATCGTGCCTACCGCCCCTCATCCGTCTGCCCTTCGGGCAGCCACCTTCCCCCAGGGGAAGGCATCCCTCAGATGAGTCGGTACACTTTTACGTTGTCCAACCGTATCCCCTCCGAGCCACGCAAGCGTGGCCCACCTCCCCCTGCACGCCGGGAGGCAGCGCCTCACAGAAAGCCTCCCCGGAATTCGTGCGCATCGGAGCATGCCGCCGCCCCTACAGAATTTGCCGGGGATGCTTGCGGAATCGGCTTTTCCCACACTCCCTCTACATTGACCATAGGCTTTTGCGAAAAATTTCGGGAAAGGGGAAAAATAGTGGTTGAATTTATGGGCGTTTTGTGTTACGATAATGCTGTATCGATATGGGCGTGCTGCGCCCTGAAATAATGCAGCAGATATTGAGATCTGCATGATACATAGGAGGTAAAAACCAATGAACGTAGCAGAAATCATGGAAAAGCGCAACGCATTCTCCTTTGAGGTGTTCCCCCCCAAGACCGATGTGGGCATGGAAAAGCTCTGCGGTGAGGGCGGTGTGCTGGAGCAGCTCTACACTCTGCATCCCGACTACATTTCCTGCACCTACGGCGCAGGCGGCACCAACGTGGGCAAGAACCTGGAAGTCCTGGACAAGATCACCAAGGACGGCAAGGCCATCGGCGTGACCCACTTCACCTGCGTGGGCAACACCAAGGAAGGCATCAAGGAGCAGCTGAACACCTACCTGGACCACGGCATCAACCACATGCTGGCCCTGCGGGGCGACCTGCCCTTCGGCTGGAAGGGCACCGGCGGAGACCTGCACTACGCCACCGAGCTGGTGAAGTTCGTCCGTCAGGAGTTCGGTGACAAGTTCACCATCGCCGTGGCCGGTTCTCCCGAAGGCCATATCTCCTGCCGCTCCCTGGAGGCTGACATCTCCTTCCTGAAGCAGAAGCAGGACAACGGCGCCGACTACATCATGACTCAGCTGTGCTGGGATATGGACCAGTTCCGTTACTGGCTGGACGCCATCCGTGCCGCAGGCATCTGGCTGCCGGTGGACGTGGGTATCATGCCCATCCTGGACCAGGCTTCCACCATCAACATGGCGCTGTCCCGCAACGGCTGCGTGATGCCTCGTGCGCTGTGCGAGATCATCTCCAAGAACTGGATCTTCCCGAACCCCTTCTCCGTGGGCCTGAAGACCGCCAAGGGCGACGAGGCCTGCTTCGACGCCGACGTGGAGGGCAAGAAGCAGTCCTTCAAGGAAGCCGGTATCGAGTACACCATCAACCAGATCGACGAGTACCGTGCCTGCGGCATCAACGGCATCCATCTGTACGCACTGAACAAGTACGACGATGTGGCCCGGATCGCCAAGGAAGCCGGCCTGCTGGACCTGATCTGACGATTCAACACCGAAAACACCTCCGCCCGCCCTTCGGGGCGGTGGAGGTGTATTCCGGTTTTTCCAAAGGAGTAGAATCATTATGGCAACACCCCATACCATTGCGGTCGCCGGTAAAGGCGGCGTAGGCAAGACCACCACCTGCGGCATGATCGTGGACTACCTCTGCAAGAAGAAGCAGGGACCCATCCTGGTGGTGGACGCAGACGCAAACTCCAACCTGAACGAAGTTCTGGGTGTGGAGGAGAGCGTTTCACTGGGCACCATCCGGGAGGAAATGGCCCAGGCCGAGCTGAAGGGGACCATCCCCGCCGGCATGACCAAGGCCGACTATGCGGACATGAAGTTCAGCGACGCCCTCATTGAAGAGGACGATTTCGACATGATTGTCATGGGCCGGACCCAGGGCAAGGGCTGCTATTGCTACGTCAACGGCGTTCTCAAGACCCAGATCGACAAGTATGCCAAAAATTACCGCTATCTGGTAATGGACAACGAAGCCGGTCTGGAGCATGTGGCCCGGGGTACGCTGCCCCATGTGGACACCATGCTGCTCATTTCCGACTGTTCCCGCCGGGGCATCCAGGCGGTGGCCCGGATCGCGGAAATGATCGACGAGATGAAGCTGAACCCCGGTCAGATGGGCCTGATCGTCAACCGTGCGCCCGACGGCGTGCTGGATTCCGGCGTGAAGGAAGAGATCGACAAGCACGGTCTCAAGCTCTTTGGCGTGCTGCCCCAGGACGACGCTGTGTTCCGCAGCGACTGTGCCGGGGAGCCTACCGCCAAGCTGCCGGACAGCGATCCCGTGAAGGTGGCTCTGCGTGGCATTCTCCAATCCATTGGCCTGTAAAAGTGCTTTTCTTTCCGGCTTTTTACTGATAAATTACGAAAAAACATAAGGGGGATAACAACAATGTCTTTCGTTCCTAAGACGCAGCCCTCCAGCGGCAAGATCAATGCCGTGACCCTGGGCACCGGTGACAAGGCAATCGTCATCGGCGGCCAGAACGTGCTGCCCTTCTACACCTTCGATGCGGCCATTGAGCACGCACCCAAGATCGGTGTGGAAATTTCCGATGCTGCCAACGAGTGGAAGGAAGCGGGTATCCGCAGCTTCTACGAAGGCTGCACCACCATGGTCGATTACGCCAAGAAGGCCGAGACCATGCCCGGCGCAGATTTCCTGTGCCTGCACTTTGAGTCCGCAGACCCCAACGGCGCCAACCGCTCCGTAGAGGACTGCGTGGCCGACGCCAAGACCGTTGCCGAGGCCGTCACCATGCCCATCGTCGTCATGGGCTGCAAGAACATCGAGAAGGACGGCGAGCTGTTCAGCAAGGTCGCCGAGGCCCTGCAGGGCAAGAACATCCTGGTGCTCTCCGCCCGCAGCGAGGACTACAAGACCGTCGGCGCGTCCGTCGCCCTGGCTTACGGCCAGAAGGTGGGCGCTGAGACCGCTGACGACATCAACCTGGCCAAGCAGCTGAACATCATGCTCAAGGGCCTGACCGTTCCTGCCGAGTCCATCGTCATGAACATCGGCACCGCCGCCGTGGGCTATGGCTACGAGTATGTGGCCTCCACCTTCGACCGGGTCCGTGCCGCCGCTCTGAACCAGAGCGATGCCGACCTGCAGATGCCCATCATGGCTCCCGTGTCTCCCGACACCTGGGGCGTGAAGGAATCCACCGCTTCCGAAGAGGACGAGCCCGAATGGGGCAGCCAGGAGGAGCGTGGTATCGACATGGAAGTCGCTACCGCCGCAGCCGACCTGACCGGCGGCGCTGACGCTGTCATCATGCGTCACCCTGCTGCCATCGCCACCGTGAAGAAGTTCATCACCGAACTGGTGTAATCGGAAGGAGGATATAGATTATGGCATTGAAAGGTTTGGACATCTTTAAGCTGTCCCCCAAGAAGAACTGTAAGGAGTGCGGCAGCCCCACCTGTATGGCTTTCTGCATGAAGGTCGCCCAGGGCGCCGTCTCCATCGATAAGTGCCCGTACTTCTCTGATGATGCAAAGGCCGTGCTGAACGAGCAGACCGCACCCCCCATGAAGACCATTACCGTTGGCAACGGCCTGAAGCTGGGTGGCGAGACCGTGCTGTTCCGTCACGAGAAGACCCTGGTCAACAAGAATCTGTACGCCGTTTCCGTGTGCACCGGTATGGACGATGCCGCTGTGGACGCCAAGCTGGCTCAGATGCAGAAGGTGGACTACGAGCGTATCGGCGAGCGGATGTATGTGGAGTTCGTGCTGGTTGCCAACAAGGGCAACGATCCCGAGAAGTACGCCGCTCTGGTCACGAAGGCTGCCGCTACCGGCCGGGCCCTGATTCTGGAGTGCTGGGACGCTGAGTGCGCCAAGGCCGCTCTGGCCGTGTGCAAGGACGGCAAGCCCATCCTGGACGGCGCTACTCCCGAGAACTGGGAGACCATGAACGCCATCGCTACTGAGGCGGGCGTGACCCTGGGCGTGTGGGCCGAGAACCTCTCCGACCTGTACGACACCGTGAAGAAGCTGGAAGGCGCCGGCAACAAGAACCTGGTGCTGGACGTCACCGGCAAGACCGCCAAGGAGACCCTGGCCAACGCCGTGCTGGTCCGCCGGACCGCCCTGAAGGACGGGGACCGGACCTTCGGTTATCCCTCCATCGTGAACATCGGCAAGATCGCCAAGGGCGATTCCCGCCTGCAGACCGCCTACGCCGCCATGTTCACCGAGCGCTACGGCTCCATCCTGGTCATGGAGAACATGAACTACGCCGAGGCCCTGCCTCTGTACGGCCTGCGCCAGAACATCTACACCGATCCTCAGAAGCCCATGAAGGTGGAGGCCAAGATCTACCCCCTGAACGGCGCCGACGAGAACAGCCCCTGCTGCCTGACCGTGGACTTCGCTCTGACCTACTTCCTGGTGTCCGGCGAGCTGGAGCGGAGCAACTGCCCCGTGAACCTGCTCATCACCGACGCTTCCGGTATGTCCGTGCTGACCGCCTGGGCTGCCGGTAAGTTCTCCGCAACCACCATCAAGAAGTTCTTCGACGAGAACGACATCGAGAACAAGATCAAGTCCCGTACCCTGATCATCCCCGGCAAGGTGGCCGTGATGAAGGGCGAGATTCAGGAGAAGCTGCCCAACTGGCACGTGGTCGTGGGTACCATGGAGGCCGTGCAGCTGCCCAAGTACATGAAGGATAAGGCCTACGAGGCCGACGTGGAGGCCGCCAAGGCCGCCGCTGCCGCCAAGGCTGCCGCCCCCGTGGAGGAAGTCAAGGAGCTGTCCTTCGACGAGCTGCTGGAGACCAAGGTGCCCAAGATCGAGGTCGTCGATATGGGCGTCCACTACAAGGGCCACAACCCCGAGTCCCAGACCTTCGTCACCATCGGCGAGCGGATCCACTGCATCTCCCCGTCCATCCGCAAGGCTATGGACGAGCGTGATCCCGCCCCCATCCTGAAGCGTGCCGCCGAGCAGATCGCTGCCGGTGCCACCTATCTGGACGTGAACATCGGACCTGCCGAGAAGGATGGCCCCGAGCGCATGATGTGGGCCGTTAAGCTGCTGCAGGAGAACTTCGACAATGTGCCTCTGGCGCTGGATACCGCCAACAAGAAGGCTATCGAAGCCGGTATCAAGGTCTACAACCGGACCAACGGCAAGCCCATCGTGAACTCTGCCGATGCCGGCTCCCGTATCTCCAACATCGACCTGGCTGCCGCCAACGACGCCATCTGTATCGCTCTTTGCTCTGCCGACGGCATTGCAAAGGACAACGACGAGCGGATGAAGCACTGCCACAATATGCTCGAGCGTGGCCTGTCCCTGGGTATGGAAGCCACCGACCTGTGGTTTGACCCCCTGTTCCTGGTGGTCAAGGGTATGCAGGACAAGCAGATGGACGTGCTGAATGCCATCAAGCTGTTTGCCGACGAGGGCCTGAAGTCCACCGGCGGTCTGTCCAACAACTCCAACGGCGCTCCCAAGAACGTCCGTCCCATCATGGACTCCGCCCTGGTAGCCATGGCCATGATGCAGGGCCTGACCTCCGCCATCGTGAACCCCTGCGACCTGCGGCTGATGGAGACCATCAAGTCCTGCGACATCTTCAAGAACCACGTGCTCTACTCCGATTCCTACCTGGACCTGTAAGAGCCGGATATTCCCGCACATACGGCCGGGAGGGAACCGCTCCCTCCCGGCTTTGCGCATGAACGGGGCGGTTGACATTGTCGAGGGCGTGCAGAAAATCCGATCCACCATCCGTCCGTAGGGAGGTATTTCGATGAACGGTAAACGAATCCTATCCCTGTTGATATTTCTTATTTTTCTCGTTTCCCTGGTGATCTCCTGCGCTCTGTTTATGAACATGGCCGTTTATGTGGATGAAGCCGGGACCAGCCCGGACGTTGTCTGCGGCGGCGAATTCTGGCTCAATGCTGATTGGGCCAGACTGTTCCTGCTGGCGCTGGGGACAGTCCTCAGCGGCGTGCTGCTGGGTATGGAGTTCCGGAAAAAGAAAGGGTAAGGCGGTTCCAAGACATCGGCTGTTTGCCTAAGTGGTAGAACGTTGGCAAAGCCTTCTCCCAGGGGAGAAGGCTTACGCTCCGCCATTTCTGCGTATGGAATTCGGTGCATTGGGGCATATCCACGCCCCTACAAACAAAATCGAGGGCGCGTCCCGCCCCTCATCCGTCACGCCCCCGCCGGGGCCAATCAAAAAGAAACAATTGAACAGGAGGGTAACTTATGAAGAAAACCGTCGCACTCGTATGTGCATTGCTGCTGGTGCTACTTTTGCCGGGCTGCACGTTGGTACAGCAGGCCGGCAACGTTACCAAGCAGGCAGAGGAACTGCCGGTTGCGGAATGTGTACAGGCCGCTGCGGACGGCGACGAAGATACCTTCCGCAGCTACCTGCATCCTGCACTCAGCGTGGAAGCGGTCCAAGGCGGCTATCAATCGCTCCATCAGTACCTGAATGGAACGAAAGTCCTGTCCACCCAGGTACAGACCTGCAATATCAATTCCAGTGTCGGCACCAGCGGCAGCAACAAGACCATCTCCGCCCGGATATTGGTCACACTGGAGCAGGGGACGGTCCTGATGGATGTGATCTATCAGGAGAACGCCCAAGGAAGTGGATTCTCTCAATTCCTGTGTTCCATGGGAATTGCACAATAATAAGGAGGAATTATCATGAGTGTATTAACCGATCTGATCTATGGCGGTTCCAACGCCGTGGCGGGCCTCACCGAGGGTGCCGTCAATGACGCCATCGCCAAGTACGGTGCCGAAAAGGAGATCGCCTTTCCCGACACCGCTTACTTCTTCCCCACCATTTACGCCGCTACCGGCGTGAAGGTCAAGACCCTGGGCGACCTGACCGCCTGTGTGGGCGTTCTCAAGAGCCTCATCACCAATCAGGACGACCTGGGCCAGGCCCTGAATGCCGGCCTTGCCACCGCCGTGGGCGCTGAGATTATCGAGGGCCTGAAATATGTGGACGGCGGCGACCCCTACGCCAACGAATCCGGCATCGGCTTTGTGCCCGACCCCGTTATCCGTTCTCTGGGTGTGCCTCTGGTCACCGGCGACATCCCCGGCGTGGCTGTGGTGCTGGGTAAGGCCGACGACGCTGCCAATGTGGTCAGCGTGGTGAAGGACTACCAGTCCAAGGGCATCATGACCTTCCTGGTGGGCGACTGCATCGAGCAGTGCGCCGAGGGCGGCGTGAAGATGGGCCTGGAGCTGCGTGTCATTCCTCTGGGCCATGATGTGACCTCCGTTATTCACGTTGTCACCGTGGCCATCCGTGCGGCCCTGATTTTCGGCAACGTGCAGCCCGGCGACCTGGCCGGTCTGCTGAAATACACCAAGGAGCGTGTTCCTGCCTTCGTGAACACCTTCGGTGCCATTGACGCCGTGGTGGTCTCCGCCGGTGCAGGCGCCATCGCCCTGGGCTTCCCCGTGGTGGTGGACATCGACCTGGGCGAGAATCAGGTCCCCGGCGCTCTGGAATCCGTCACCGACCATTCCATGACCGTGAAGCACTCCCTGGAGCTGCGGGGCATCAAGATCAAGGTGAAGGAGCTGCCCATCCCCGTGGCCTTCGCCGCAGCCTTCGAGGGCGAGATCATCCGGAAGGCCGACATGAAGTGCGAGATCTTCTCCGGCAAGAACCCCACCGCCGAGCTGGTGCTGATGCGGGATGCCGACCAGGTGGAGGATCATAAGATCACCATCATCGGCGACGACGTGGACTGCGGCCGGAAGGACTTTGCCCTGGGCACTTTCGTGGAGGTGTACGGCGCAAAGATGCAGCCGGACTTTGAGTCCGTTATTGAGCGGAAGTTCCATACCTGGTTCAACTATATGGAGGGCGTCATGCACACCGGCCAGCGGAACCAGGTCCGTATCCGTATTTCCAACGACGCTTACGACAAGGGCCTGCGGCTGAAGCACTTTGCGGAAGTCCTGTACACCATGATTATGGACGAGTTCGACGCCGTTGTGGACAAGTGCCAGGTGACGCTCATCACCGACCCGGAGAAGGCTGCCGAGTTCCGGGACACCTTGGCTATGCCTCGTTACGACCAGCGTGACGACCGTCTGGCTTCCATGACCGACGAGAGCGTGGACTGCTTCTACACCTGCATCCTCTGCCAGTCCTTTGCCCCGGCCCACTGCTGCGTGGTCACACCGGAACGGCTGGGCCTGTGCGGTGCAGTTAGCTGGCTGGATGCCAAGGCTACTTACGAGTTGAACCCCAACGGCCCCAGCCAGCCCATCAAGAAGGAGGGCCTCATCGACGAGCGTACCGGCCGGTATGAGACCGTCAACAAGGCTGTGGCCGATGCCACCCACGGCGCTGTGGAGAGCGTGACCCTGTACTCCATCCTGGAGGACCCCATGACCTCTTGCGGCTGCTTCGAGTGCATTTGCGGCATTGAGCCCGTGAGCAACGGTGTCATCGTGGTCAACCGGGAATACAAGGGCATGACCCCTGCCGGCATGACCTTCGGCGAACTGGCCTCCTGCACCGGCGGCGGTGTTCAGACCCCCGGTTATATGGGCCATGGCCGTCACTTTATTTCCTCCAAGAAGTTTGCTGCTGCCGAGGGCGGCGTTGAGCGGATCGTCTGGATGCCCAAGGAACTGAAGGACGATGTGGCCGAGCGGCTGAACAAGACCGCCAAGGAGCTCTACGGCATCGACAACTTCAGCGATTATATCGCTGACGAGACCGTCACCACCGATTGCGAGGAGCTGCTGAACTGGCTCACCGAGAAGGGCCACCCGGTCCTGGGCCTGGAGCCGCTGATGTAATGTAAGAAGTCCCAAAAGGGGAGGCGAAAGCCTCCCCTTTTCGTATACCTCGGTTCTTCTGAGGATAGCCTTCCCCTGGAGGAAGGCTTTTTCTCTGTCCCGTTGGTCCCTGCATCGATTTCATCCGCGCAAGCACCGCAGCCTGGCGGGCGGGGCATGCCGCCAGTACAAAGCCCTGCCGGGGAAAATACAGCGCCCGCACCGAAATCTTCAGTGCGGGCGTTGTTTTTATAATCTGCTCAGAAATTGCTCTTGATGGCGGAAATGAGAATATCTCCTGCCACCACCCGGTCCTCGGCGGAAAAGCCCTCCGCAAAGTTGTCGGTATAAAGCACCTGGGCGCTGGGCGGGAATTCCTCGTCCCCGGCCCACACGAGAATTTGCATCCGGTAGCCGTCGATGACCTCAAAGAGATACCCGGCGTCCCCGTGCTGCACGTTCACGGCCCCCATTTTCTCCGCCGCCTTCCGGAAGGCATCCAGCCGGGTGCCAAAGGTGAAGGCCGCACGGGTCAGGACCCGGCCATTGTAGGGCTGGTGGTACAGCTCTCCCCAGGGCATTTCCCGGAAGGTTTTCCAGGTGCCGCCCCAGGCTATTTCTTTACCCTCCAGCAGATACCGGAGCAGGAAGGTCTGGGTGGGCAGGGGCGGAATACGGTCGCCCTCAATGGCGTACTCCGGCCAGGAGATACGATAGGTTTTTCCCAGCAGGGTCAGGGTGAACGTCTGACCGTCAAAGGGAACGTCCGGCAGCCTTTCGGCTACGTTTTCCGGCGTCAAAGCCCGGAATTTCTCTACATAGTGCTCAAAAGGCACTTCTTCCTTGTGATTTTCTACTTGCATTGGCTCACTCCTGGAAGCTGTGGGGGAACAGCTTTGCGTTGGTATGGGGCAGGAAGCAGGCCGCCACAAAGGCGTCCATGTACCCCGGATGGGTGGACAGCTCCAGATAGGTCATGTTGGCGGCTACCTTCTGGCAGGTTTCGATGGCTGCGTCGCTCATGACCATGGCGTAGGCGCCGGTCAGGGAGGAGTTGCCGATGTAGGTGAACTTTTCCAGGTCCACATCCGGGAACATGCCGATGTTCACGGCGTTCTTCATGTTGATACCGGAGCCGATGCCGCCGGCTACATACACATGGTCGATGGCGTCCACGCTCATGTCCACGGCGTTCAGCAGGGTCTCAATGGCGGAGAAAATAGCGCCCTTTGCCCGGATGAAGTTGTCGATGTCCACCTCGTTGATGGAGATTTCCCGGCCCGTCTCGGATTCCTCCGGCTCGGCCAGCACGAAGCGGCCCATGCCGTGGGCGTCCCGGCGGACCCGGCGGCCCTCCCGGACGAACAGACCCTTGGCGTTGATGATGGAGCAGCGGAACAGCTCGGAAATAATGTCGATGATGCCGGAGCCGCAGATACCCACGGCTTTCTGGTCCGCCTCGCCCACGATGCGGAGGGTGGGTTCCATGGTGTCCTTGTCCAGGGTACAGGCCTCAATGGCCCCGTCAGTGGCGCGCATACCGCAGGAAATGTCGCCGCCCTCAAAGGCAGGACCGGCGGAGCAGGCGCAGGACATCAGAAAGTCCCGGTTGCCGAACACAATCTCGCCATTGGTGCCCAGGTCGATGAACAGACTCAGCTCATCCTTGTCCCAGATCATGCTGGCCATGGTGCCGGCGGTGATGTCGCCGCCCACATAGGAGCCGATGTTCGGGGCAATGATCACCGGGGCCAGGGGGTTGGCTGGCAGCTTCACGTCCCCGGCCAGCAGACCGTCCCAATGGAAGAAGCTGGGTACATAAGGCTCCATGCGGACACTCTCGGCGTCCACGCCCACGAACAGGTGGTTCATGGTGGTGTTGGCACCCACGGACAGGCGCAGAATGCTCCGGGCGGAAATGTTGGCGGTTTTGCAGAGATTGGCGATGATCGGCGTCAAAGTGTCCTTGATAATGGCATCCTGGAGCTTTTTCCGCCCGCCGGGACGGCCCTGCTCGATGATGCGGTTGATGACGTCAGCACCGTAGCGGATCTGGCCGTTGCCGCCGGAACCTTTGGCCAGCAGCTTGCCGGAGGTCAGGTCCGTCAGGACCATGGACACGGTGGTGGTACCAATATCGATGGCGCAGCCCACAATGGCGGTGTCCGTGGGAGAAGTGATCTCCATACAGCGGAAGCTGTCGCCATCCAGTTCGCCCTTCACGCAGACGTGGAAGTTATTTTCCCGAAGCACATGGGCCAGCCGCACCATGACGGCATAGGGGATCTCCACCTTTTCCACCCCTGCAGCGGCCTGAATGGCCCAGGTGAGCCGCTCGTTATCGGGCATGGTGTCCTCCAGGGAGGGAACGTCCATAACAAGGTCCAATGCCCGGTATTTGTTTTCAAAGACGATGCCACTGGAGCGCATGGCCTCCTGGGCCTGGGTGAAGATGGCGATCTCCTCCGGAGAACTCAGGTCGGCGGTCTTCATCCGGGACTGATAGGCGGAGGCAATGTCCGGCACCAGCACGGTCACATCCTCGATGACCCGGCTGGAGCAGCTCAGCCGCCAGCCCTCGGCAAATTCTTCGTCGCTGATGTGCAGACTTCTGGGGCTTTCCACCGTGCCCTCCACCAGCTTGACCCGGCATTTGCCGCAGGAGCCGTTGCCGGAGCAGGGGGCGTCAATGGCTACGTTGGCCCGGCGGGCCAGTTCCAGGAGATTTTCCCCGGCGTTGCATTCAATGACGACCGGGCTTCCGCCTTCGATCTGGAAGGTTACTTTCATGGATCATCGTCCTTTCGGAATGTGTTTTTATTATTTTTCACGGCATGGAGCCGGGATAAGCAAGGCTTTTGAAACGGCAAACGCCAGCCCACATAGATTCCATACGCAGAAATGGCGGGGCGTAAGCCCTCTCTCTGGGGTTGTGCCCTGCACAGCGAATAAGAATCTATATGACTTGCAGAACAACGGACGGCGAAATCACCTTGACAAAAACAATAGATACCAATTTACCTATATCATATCACAACCGCCGAAAATCTTCAATATGTGTTCCGTTCGCCGTCTGGAATAATTTTGCGTTTGTCGCTCTGCGGGGATGCTTCCCCGGGTTGTGAAGAAAATATGAATTCTGAAATCTTCCCTTGCAATTTTGAAGATGTGTGCTAAAATATTGCGTAGCAAGCGACACGTTTTTGAGAAGGAGGCGGGAAATGAAAAAGACATTCGGCGGACGCATCCGGCTTTTGCACTGGTGTACCAGTCAGGCCATGAATGAATCCCTGTCCCAGATCGGACTGACCTCCGCCCAGGGGCGCATTATGGGACGATTGCTGCACAGCAAGGAGCATTTGCGTGCCAGGGACATCGAGCGGGAATTCTGCCTGAGCCACCCCACGGTGTCCGGCATTCTGAGCCGCCTGGAAAAGAAGGGCTTCATCGAGCTGCGGCCGGACCCGGCGGACAAGCGCTGCAAGCGCATCTATGTGCTGGACAAGGCTTCGGAATTCTCATCCTTAATGAGCGAGACCATTGAAAAAAACGAAAGTCGGTTGGTTGCCGGGTTCACGCCGGAGGAGGCGGCACAGTTTGCCGCCTATCTGGAACGGGCCATCGGCAATATGGGGGTCAGGCCCCCGGAACTATCCTGCAAGGAGGAATCTGAGTAAATGCTGAAAAAACTGTTGCATTCCGTACGGGAATACAAGCTGGCCACCATCCTCAGCCCCTTTCTGATGATCGGAGAGGTGGCCATGGAAGTGACCATCCCCACGGTCATGGAAAAGCTGGTGGACAACGGCATCACCCCCGGCAATATGACGGTGGTGTGGCAGCAGGGGCTTCTGCTGGCCCTGTGCGCCCTGTGTTCCCTGGCCTTCGGCGTGGGCAGCGCCGTGCTGGCCAGCTACGCCGCCACCGGCTTCTCCCGGAATCTGCGCCACGATATGTACCATCGGGTGCAGACCTTTGACTTTTCCAATATCGACAAATTCTCCACGTCCAGTATCGTCACCCGGCTGACCACCGACGTGGCCAACATCCAGATGGGCTTCCAGATGTGCATTCGTATGGCTATCCGCTGCCCCATGATGCTGATTCTGGCAACGATCAATGCCTATCGCATCAGTCCCCGGCTGTGCTTCGTTTACTGCATGGTGCTGCCCCTGCTGGCCTGTGGATTGCTGGTACTCATTCGCATGGTCCACAAGATCTTTACCCGGGTATTTAAGACCTACGATAAGCTGAACAATGTGGTCCAGGAGAACGTCCACGGCATCCGGGTGGTGAAGTCCTTCGTCCGGGAGGATCTGGAATCCCGGAAGTTCACCGATGTTTCCGGCAGCATTTACAAGGATTTTGTCCGGGCGGAGCGCATCATGGCCTTCAACAGCCCCCTGATGCAGGCGGCGGTGTACACCTGCTTCATCGTCATTTCCTTCCTGGGCGCCAATCTGGTGGTGGCCTCCGGCAACAATGCCGCCATGGGCCTGACCACCGGCGGCCTGAACGCCATGTTCACCTATACCACCCAGATTCTCTCCAGCCTGATGATGCTCTCCATGGTCTTTGTGATGCTGACCATGGCCCGGGCCCCCATGCAGCGCTGCTATGAAATTCTCACCGAGGAGCCTGCCCTCCATAACCCGGAGCATCCGGTGGAAACCGTAAAGGATGGCTCCGTGGACTTCGACAATGTTTCCTTCCGCTATTCCAAGGACGCACCCCGGAACGCTCTGGAGCGGGTGAATCTGCACATTGATTCCGGCATGACCGTGGGCATCCTGGGCGGCACCGGTTCCTCCAAATCCACCCTGGTGCAGCTGATTCCCCGGCTTTATGACGCCACCGAGGGCAGCGTGAAAGTGGGCGGACGGGACGTGCGGGAATATGATATCCACGCCCTCCGGGATTCCGTGTCCATGGTGCTGCAAAAGAACGTGCTGTTCTCCGGCACCATCAAGGAGAACCTCCGCTGGGGCAACGAGCAGGCCACGGACGAGGAAATGGTCCACGCCTGCAAGCTGGCCTGCGCCGACGAGTTCATTCAGGGCTTCCCAGACGGCTACGATACTTACATCGAGCAGGGCGGCTCCAACGTGTCCGGCGGCCAGAAGCAGCGGCTGTGCATTGCCCGGGCCCTGCTGAAAAAGCCGAAAATCCTGATTCTGGACGATTCGACTTCTGCTGTGGATACCCACACTGACGCCATGATCCGCAAGGCCTTCCGGGAGGAGATTCCCGATACCACCAAGATCATCATCGCCCAGCGGGTGGCCTCCGTGGAGGATGCGGACCTGATTCTGGTGATGAACGACGGGCGTATCGTGGCCTCCGGCAATCATGCCGAGCTGATGAAGTCTTCCGATATTTACCGTGAAATTTACACCTCTCAGACGAAAGGAGGGGAGGAATAATGCCTCCTGTACGGATGCGCGGCGACGGCCGCAAAGCAAAAGACCCCAGGAAAGTCCTCCTTCGGCTGCTGGGGTATATGAAGCAGTACCGTGTGACGCTGATCGCCGTGGTGTTCTGCATCATCCTGACGGCAGTGGCCTCCGCCGCTTCCAGCCAGTCTCTGGGCAAGGTGGTGGATGATTATATCACTCCCATGCTCTCCCAGACCAACCCGGATTTTGCCCCCCTGGTGAAGTTCCTGACCATGATGGCGGGACTGTACCTGCTGGGAATGCTGGGCAGCTTCCTGCAGCAGTGGCTCATGGTGAAGGTGAGTCAGGGTACCCAGAAAACCATCCGGGACCAGCTGTTCACCCACATGCAGACCCTGCCCATCCGGTATTTCGACAGCCATCCGGCGGGCGACATCATGAGCTGCTACACCAACGATATTGACACCCTCCGGCAGATGATCTCCCAGTCCCTGCCCCAGTGCATCGCCTCTGTGGTGACGCTGCTGGTCATTTTCATTGCCATGCTGATGAATTCCTGGATTCTCACCCTCATCGTGATCGCCACCGTGGTGGGCATTCTGTTCGTCACGAAAGTGGTGGCGGGCAAGTCCGGCCGGTTCTTCATCGGTCAGCAGCGGTCCCTGGGTGCGGTCAACGGCTACGTGGAGGAAATGATCAACGGCCAGCGGGTCGTGAAGGTTTTCTGCTACGAGGACCGGGCCGGAAAGCGGTTCGATGAACGCAACGACGACCTGCGGACCAACGCCTTCAAGGCCGGTGCCTTCTCCAATATGATGGGCCCGGTGAACAACAACCTGGGCTATATCCAGTACACCATCCTGGCCATTGTGGGTGCCATTCTGGTCATTGCCTCCAAGGGTAAGTTCCTGACTACCGGCAGTCTGCTGGCCTTCCTGCTGCTGTCCCGGTCCTTCAATCAGCCCATTTCTCAGGTGTCTAACCAGATCAACTCCATCATCATGGCCCTGGCCGGTGCGGAGCGTATTTTTGAGCTGATGGACGAGAAGAGCGAGGACGACAACGGCTATGTGACCCTGGTCCGGGCCAACATTGCTCCCGACGGCACCATCACCGAGAGCAAGGAGCGGACCGGCCATTGGGCCTGGAAGCATCCCCATCAGGCAGATGGCACCGTGACCTACACGGAACTGAAGGGCAACATCACCATGGACCATGTGGACTTCGGCTATGTGCCGGAAAAGACCGTGCTTCATGATGTGACCCTGTATGCCGAACCGGGTCAGAAGATTGCCTTCGTGGGTGCCACCGGTGCGGGCAAGACCACCATTACGAACCTTATCAACCGGTTCTATGACATCGGCGACGGCAAGATCCGCTATGACGGCATCAATATCAACAAAATCAAGAAGGCGGACCTGCGCCGCTCCCTGGGCATGGTTTTGCAGGACACCAATCTGTTCACCGGCACGGTGATGGAGAACATCCGCTACGGCAAGCTGGACGCCACCGACGAGGAGTGCATCGCCGCCGCCAAGCTGGCCAGTGCCGATGAATTCATCACCCGTCTGCCGGAGGGCTACAACACGATCCTCACCGGTAACGGCGCCCGGCTCTCCCAGGGCCAGCGGCAGTTGATCTCCATTGCCCGTGCGGCGGTGGCAGACCCGCCCGCGATGATCCTGGACGAGGCGACATCTTCCATCGATACCCGCACGGAGGCCCTGGTCCAGAAGGGCATGGACGCCCTGATGAAGGGCCGCACCACCTTCGTCATTGCCCATCGGCTCTCCACGGTCCGCAATTCCGACTGCATCATGGTCCTGGACCATGGCCGCATCATCGAGCGTGGCTCCCATCAGGAACTCATCGAGAAGAAGGGAACCTATTATCAGCTCTATACCGGCGCATTCGAGCTGGAATAAGCGCTGCCGAGTACAAAAATGTCCCCGACTCTGTTATAGAGCCGGGGATTTTTTGCGCCAGTCACCCGGCAAGATGGAAATAGCCTTTTCCAAGAGGAAAGCTGTTTTCTGCTCCGGTGGGGCGCCGGTTTACAGCAGCTTCCGGTACCCGCTGCCGTATTGCAGGCACCGGGAGACCCGGCTGAGGGTAGCCGAGGAAATATCCGTTTCCGCAATGACCTGCTGGTAGGTCTTGCCTTCCTTCAGAAGCCGGGCGGCACGGATGCGCTGGGCCATCTGCTCCACTTCCTTGCGGGTGCACAGGTCTTCCAGCAGCGCCCGGCAATCCTCCTCGTTTTCCAGGGATACCAGGACCCGGTACAGGTCCTCCTCCATTTCCTCGCTGACCTTCCGACTTTCCATGTGACAGCACCTCCGTTAAGTATCCTCCCCGGAGCGACGCAGGAAAGTACTGGTTTTTTCGGACCTGGGCCGGGTAAATACCTGCTCCGGCGGGCCCATTTCTTCAATTTTCCCCTCGGAAAGAAACATCACCCGGTCGGAGACCCGGCGGGCAAAGGCCATTTCATGGGTCACCACGATCATGGTGCTTTCGCCGTTTTTCAGGGAGCGGATGACCTTCAGTACCTCACCGGTGAGCTCCGGGTCCAGGGCGGAGGTAGGCTCGTCAAAGCACAGAATATCCGGCTTCAGGGCCAGCGCCCGGGCAATGGCCGCCCGCTGCTGCTGCCCGCCGGAAAGCTGACAGGGGTAGCTCCCGGCCTTGGCGGACATTCCCACCTGGGAAAGCAGCGCTTCGGCCTCCCGGTCGATGGCGGAGAAGATCTGCCGCAGATCGGTCCGGCCCTCGAAGCTGCCGGACTTTTTCAGGCGCTCCCGGGCCAGCAGCTTTTTGGCCAGGGTCACGTTCTCTTGGACGGTGTACTGGGGGAACAGATTGAATTGTTGAAAAACCAGACCGAAGTGCAGTCGCTTTTCCCGGATGGCCTTCTGGCCCATGGTGGCCGGGTCTGCGGCATCCAGCAGCGTTTCGCCGTTGACCCGGATGCAGCCGGCCTCCGGAGTCTCCAGAAAGTTCAGGCACCGGAGCAGGGTGGTTTTCCCGCTGCCGGAGGAGCCGATGACGGACAGCACTTCTCCTTTTTCCAGGGAGAAGCTGATCCCCTTCAGCACCGGGGCCTTTCCGTAGGCCTTGCGGATGTTTTCCACTTCCAGAACAGACATGACGTTCCTCCTCAACAGCGGAAATAGTCCATCCGGCGCTCCAGGGTATTCAGCAGTACCGTCAGTATACCAGAAAACGCCAGATAATACAATCCCGTAAAAAACAGCGGCCAGATGAGACCGTTGGATTTGATGAAGGCCTCTCCGGCCCAGATCAGCTCGTACACCGCCACCACACGGGCCAGGGAGGTGTCCTTCACCAGGGTAATGACCTCGTTGCCCATAGGAGGCAGGATGCGCTGAATGACCTGCTTCAGAATGACCCGGAAGAAGATTTGGGGCCGGGTCATGCCCAGCACCTGCCCGGCCTCGTACTGTCCCTTGGGGATGGACTCCAGCCCGCCCCGGTAAATTTCCGCAAAATAGCAGGCGTAATTCAGAATAAAGGCCGTCAGTACGGCGATCCAGCGGCCATGACGGCCGGTGCCCCAGAGATTGTAGCCCAGCAGACCCGGCCCGAAGTAAATGGCCGAAAGCTGGAGCATCAGCGGCGTGCCCCGGACCCCCCAGATGATGCTGCGGGTGAGATAGCGCAGTGGCCGGAACCGGGTCATGGCTCCCAGGGCGATGACCAGCCCCAGGGGAACGGCGCCCAGCAGCGTCAGGGCGAACAGCCGCAATGTGACCAGCGCCCCCTGGTTCAGGGCCCGGAAAATTTGTTGGGTCATGGTCAGCCCGTGATAACGGCTTCCTGCAGACCGTATTCCTTTGCAAGCGCCAGCAGGGACCCGTCGGCGGCATAGGTCTTGAGGAAAGCGTTGAGCTTGCCGGTCAGGTCGGAGCCTTTCCGGAAGCCGACGCCGTATTCCTCGCTGTTCAGCGCCACGGTGTAGGTGAGGCCGGGGTAGCTGGTGCCTTTCCCGATCATGGCCCCGGCCATCAGCAGGTCGATGATGCAGGCGTCGGAGGTCCCGGCGGCTACTTCCTTCAGGGCATCTGCCTGGCTCTGGACCGGGGTGACGGTCCATCCGGCGTCCTTGGCTTGGGCCTCCCCGGCGGAGCCGCTTTCCACGGCGAAGGTCAGGCCGGACAGGCTCTCCTTGGTCTGGTATTGGTCGGCCTTATCCGCCGGGACGACCACCACCTGTGCATTGCGGCAGTAGGCATCTGATGTGGACATGGCGGCTTTCACCCCGTCGTCCAGCGTCATGCCGTTCCAGACCACGTCAATGGACCCGTTGTTCAGCTCCATGATCTTGCTGTCCCAGTCGATGACGATAAATTCCGCCGTGACGCCGATGCTTTCGGCGAAGGCCTTGGCCAGGTCCGCATCGAAGCCCACCCAGGTTCCGTCGGCGTTCTTGTAATCCATGGGAGCGAACTCCGTGATGCCCACCACCAGCTTGCCTTTGGCCTGAACGGAGGCCAGGTCGGAAGCGGCGTTCTTTTTCCCGCAGGCCGCCAGGCTCAGAGCCAGAACCAGGGCCAGGGCTGCGGCGATCCATTTCGTTTTCTTCATTGTTTTTCCTCCTCGGCAGTGCCGTGTTTCTTTGAATGGCTCTATTATACTTTATTGCGCTAAAGTTGTAAAGCGCCGGCGGGCGGATTTTTTTACTTTCGGAAGGGTCAACAAGCAACCGAGGAAGAAAACACTCCCGTGCGGACAGAATGTACAAAAATTCCCTGCCATAGGGACACATCCGGGGGAAGCTTTAACTCAGAAGTGCCGGGTTGGTTCCTCGGAGGAAAGACTCCCCTGTGCAGGATTGTGCCCCGCACAGCGAATAGAAATTATTATGACTGCCGGTGGCGGTTTCTGTCCGACAGGTACGCTGTTGACTAAAATGCAAAGTTTTTCTTGCAAATCCCGCCGGGCCCGGATATACTTTCCTTGAGAGACCGTTGCCCGGATGCAGAAGGGAGATGTGGGCGGAATGAAAAAAGTGACTGTATTTTCGGATGTTACGCTTCTTGTGATGTATATTCACAAAGCATAGCAGCCGCCGTGTGGAAGAATTCCACACGGCGGCTTTTTGCAAATAACCTAGTTAACTTGCCTCGTTGTCGTCATTCCCCAACTGTTCAGCCAGGAGGGAGATCATGCTCGAGTTGGTAGGGCGTGGGATGGGGCCACTGGTGTGGAACACCTGGTTCCAGGCGGATTCCTCCCGGTTGTCCCAGGCGGAATGAATGGCTGCCCGGATGGTCCGCTCCACTTGCAGTGGGTTCCCGCCGCAGCGTT
>UQVA01000019.1 GCA_900544405.1 uncultured Eubacteriales bacterium | reverse complement strand
CATGAATATTTCTATTCGCTGCGCGGGGCACAACCCCCAGGGGAAGGCTTTTCTCAGAAGGACGTACATCCCCTACACACCGGAAGCCATTACTTCGCCGTAAAATATGGATTCCGTCTCCGAAAGAGAGGTTCAAAATATGCCAAAAAACAACGTTCGGGATATGACCGTCGGGTCGCCCATGCCCATTCTGCTCTCCTTTATGATGCCGCTTTTGCTGGGCCTCCTGTTCCAGCAGTTCTATTCCATGGTGGACACCGTGGTGGTGGGCAACTTCCTGGGCAACGAGGCCCTGGCCGGAGTTGGCTCCACCAATTCCATCAACTTTCTGGTGCTGGGCCTGTGCAATGGCATCTGCGCCGGATTCGCCATCCCCGTGGCCCAGAAATTCGGCGAAAAAGACTTCGACGGCCTGCGCACTTTTGTGGGCAACATGATCTGGCTGGGCGGCGGCATCGCCATCCTGGTCACCCTGGTGACGACCCTGGCCTGCGGGCGTATCCTGACCGCCATGAACACCCCGGCGGATACGTTCCGGTATGCCTACGACTATATTTTCCTGATTTTCCTGGGCATCCCCGCCACCATGCTCTACAATCTGCTCTCCGGCATCCTCCGGTCCCTGGGGGACAGCCGCACGCCGCTGTTTTTCCTGATTTTTTCCAGCCTCCTGAACGTGGGACTGGACCTTCTGTGCGTGGTGACGCTGAAAATGGGCGTGGCCGGTGCTGGCTGGGCGACTTTGGTCAGCCAGCTGGTCTCCGGCATTTTGTGCCTTGTGTACATGGCAAAACGGTTTCCCATGCTCCATTTGGAAAAGGAAAATCTGAAATTTCAGCGCTATTTTGCCCGGCGGCTGCTGGTGATGGGCCTGCCTATGGGATTGCAGTACAGCGTGACGGCCATCGGTTCCATCCTGCTGCAGACCGCCGTCAACGGCCTGGGGTCCGTGGCCATGGCCGCCGTCACCGCCTCCGGCAAGGTCATCAACCTGTTCGCCTGCCCCTATGACGCCATGGGCACCACCGCCGCCACCTACGCCGGGCAGAATCTGGGTGCCGGGAAGCTGGACCGGGTGAATACCGGTGTGAAGGACTGCGCCATTCTGGGGACCCTTTACGCCCTGGTGGCCCTGGCGGCCATGTATTTCGGCGGAGCGCCCATGTCCGGACTGTTTCTGGATTCCAAGGACGTGGATTCTGCGGCGCAGATCCTGCCTCTGGCCCGGGGATTGCTGGTGGTCAATGCGGCGTTCTACACGGCCCTGATGGGCGTGAATCTGTTCCGGTTCACCATTCAGGGACTGGGCTATTCCAATCTGGCGGTCATTGCGGGCGTATTTGAAATGATCGCCCGGGGCGGCGTGGCGTTGGGATTGGTGCCGGTGCTGGGCTTCACCGCCGTGTGCTACGCCAGCCCGGCGGCCTGGGTCCTGGCGGACCTGTTCCTGGTGCCCTGCTACTTCTATTGCGTGAAAAAGCGGACGGCGCAGCTGAGCGCAAAAGAGACTGCTGTCCTCCCGGAGGGGTAATATCTCCCGACTGGACAGGCTCGAATTCCTGTACTCCTTCCGGCGTGGCATCGTAGGGGCGGCGGCACGCCCCGATGCGCACGATTTCCATACGCTGAAACCGGCGGAGCGTAAGCCTCCCCTCTGTAGGGGGAGGTGTCACCGAAGGTGACGGAGGGGGTGTACGGTTGGATAGCGTAGAAGGATACCGATCTTCCTGAGATTCGCCTTCCCCCAGGGGAAGGCGAATCTCAGGAGGACTGACACCTATGCGTTTCGGGGACGGCTTTTCCCTTGTCCTACACTTATAATAAAAGGAACACCCCCCGGCAATTGGCCGGGGGGTATTCTTTCGAGGGAGGTTTATGTTTTGAAGTATCGGAAGGAAATTATTTCCCTTCCTTCTCCTTACGGATGATGCTGCGGATGGCTTCAATGGCGGTTTCAATGGCGTGGGCGGTATCCCAGCAGGTATCGGTCTGGCCGGTGAGGGCTTCCCGCTCCCGGTTCCGGCACAGCAGCAGCACGGTGGCGGCCTTCATCCGGCGGATACCGGCCACCAGGTACAGCGTGTCGCTCTCCATCTCACTGCCGATGGCGCCGGCCCGCTGCCAGGCCTTCCACTTGGAGCGCAGTTCGTCCTCGCAGGGCATGGTCTCCGGGGCGTGCTGGCCGTAGTAGCTGTCCTTGCACTCCACGATACCGTTGACGCTGGGGTAGCCCAGCCGCTTGGCGGCGGCGTTCAGCTCCATGACCAGGTCAAAATTGGGTACGGCGGGGTACTCCACGGGCACATACTCCCGGCCGGTGCCGCTCTTGCGGATGGCGCCGGTGGGGATGATGAGGGTGCCGGGGACCAGCGTCGGGTCGATGGCGCCGCAGGTGCCCACACGGATGAGAACTTCTGCGCCGCACTTCTTCAGCTCTTCCACACCGATGGCGGTGCTGGGGCCGCCCATGCCGGTGGACATGACGGTGACGGTCTCGCCCTCCAGGGTGCCGTTCCAGGTGGTGTACTCCCGGTAGGTCTGGACGTGGTGGGGGTTCTCCAGGAATGCGGCGATCTTCTCCACACGGCCGGGGTCGCCGGGCAGGATGACGTACTTGCCAAGCTGGCCGGGGGCGCATTTAATATGGTGCATCAGGTTATCGGTTTCAGGCATGATAGATTCCTCCTTAATAAAAATATTCAAACTATACATGATAGGGATGAATGGGATCCGGGGACCTGTTTCCCCGTAAGCGCATTATAGCACCTTCAAATTCATATTACAACCTCCAAATTCAACTTTGGTAGACCTGCACAAAAACGAAGTCGCTTTTTTGTGCATTACCCCGTATTGACAAAGGAATTGACGGGTTTTATAATGTTTAGCGAAGTGAAAGATGCAATCAAATTTGAAGAGAAAAGGACCGCGTGACGTGAATACCCCAAAAAAGATAATACGACTTTTTGTAAACATCCTGCTCATTGAATTAGGACTGGCCATCTCCTCTGCCGGAACGGCACTGTTTTATGCAGCAGATCTCGGCTCCGGAGCCATGGCAACCTTCTCGGATGGGCTACACCTGCTCCTGCACATCAACTACGGCGATGCCAATATGCTTGCAAACATCGTTTTGCTGGTGGCGCTGTTCTTCCTGAAACGGTCCTACATTAATATCGGGACCGTCCTGTGCGTGTTTACCATCGGCCCCTGGGTGAACCTGTTTACCCCCATGTTCGCGCAGTTGAACATTGCGGAAATGAACATGGTCGTCCGCATTCTGGTTTCCCTGGCGGGGACTGCCTGCATGGGACTGGGACTGGGATTGTATGTGGCTGTGGACTGCGGCCTGGGCGCTATGGAAGGCATCGTCATGTACTGCCGGGAGAAATTCCACATGAGCGTGGGCCTGGCGAAGATCATTCAGGACGTGGTCCTGACCCTGCCGGGCATCCTGCTGGGCGCTGCCTGGGGCGTGGGAACGCTGATCGCCATGTTCTGCACGGGACCCGTGCTGCAGGCATCCAGCAAGTTCTGCAAGGCTCATCTCATCCCCCTGTGCCGGCCGGAGAATCAGCCGGAGCTCCGGGTGAAGGAAGCGTAACCAACATTGGTTTTTATCCGGGAATCCCGGGTGAAAATATAGAGAATTTTTAGGAGGAAATAGAAATGAAAGCAACCAAGATTCTGGCCCTGCTGATGGCTGTGGTCATGGTGTTCGCTCTGGCCGCCTGCGCCAAGACCGATCCCACCCCCACTACCAAGGGCACGGAAGCTGCAAACGACACCAAGACCACCGAGCCCGCCGCTTCCGGCGAGACCACCGGCTCCGATGAGATCCTGCCCGCCTTCGGCAAGAAGGCCAGCGACATCGGCGTCGTGCTGGTGGTGAACACCAACCTGGGCGACCACGCCATCTGCGACCTGTCCAACGAGGGCCTGCAGGAGGCCGCTGCCAAGTACGGCTTCCGGACCAAGGTCGTGGAGCTGGGCGGCGATGTGACCCTGCAGGTCCCCACCTTCACCGAGTACGCTGAGGACCCCGATTGGGACATCATCATCACCGGTACCCCCAACATGAAGGAAGCTCTGCAGACCGTTGCCAAGGAGTACCCCGAGCAGAAGTTCATCCTGTACGATGCACAGGACGACCTGTCCCTGCCCAACGTGGCTTCTCTGGACCACTGCCAGAATGAAGGCGCTTACCTGGCCGGCGTGGCCGCTGCCCTGCTGACCACCAGCGATGCCAAGCTGGCCAACGACAAGAAGATTGTGGGCTTCGTCGGCGGCGGCGAGAACACCGCTCTGGACGATTACCTGATCGGCTACATTCAGGGCGTGCACTCCGTGGACGAGGACATCAACATCCTGGTCTCCTGGATCGGCGACTTCAAGGACACCGCCAAGGGCAAGGAGCTGGCTGTGGCTCAGGCCAACCAGGGCGCTGACGTGATCTTCTCCGTGGCCGGTGTTGCCGGTCTGGGCACTCTGGCCGGCTGCGCCGAGAGCAACGTGTACTCCATCGGTGTTGACTCCGACCAGTACACCGTGCTGCTGCCCACCGATCCCACCACTGCCGCCAACATCTGCACCTCCATGTACAAGAAGGCCAACGTCACCGTCAGCACCCTGCTGAGCATGGCGCTGGAAGGCACCCTGGAGTGGGGCCACTACGAGAAGTGGGGCCTGCAGGAAGGCGTTGTGGGCATCGCTACCGACAACGACAACTACCAGACCATCTTCTCCGATGAGATGAAGGCCCAGATCGAGCAGGTCCAGGCCGACGCCACTGCCGGCAAGCTGGAAATCAAGTCCGCCATCGGCATGGACAACGCCGAGCTGAAGGATATCCTGGCAACCGCAACCAAGTAAGTTTCCCTTATACATTAAAAATATAAGGAATGCACGCAGGAGTTGGGGCCATGCCCCAACTCCTCAACGTGCCGCATGGGACAAAACAACGTGCAAACCGGGGGCATGGCGTTGAGCAAAGGCTCCCCCCCTGCACAGGAGAGGCAAACGCAATACTTTCAACCCTATGCCCCTGCTTTGCACGACCTGTTTTTGAAAATGGGGCCTGTCCCGCCCCGCATCCTGCCTTTTTCCGAAAAACGGCCGGATGAGACGCTACCACTTTATGTTTGGGAGGATGAACATGAAAGAGAATATCCTCGTAATGGAGAACATCCGCAAGGTATATTCCAACGGTTTTATTGCAAATGAAAATGTGACCCTCGCCGTGAATGAGGGCGAGATCCACGCACTGGTGGGCGAAAACGGCGCCGGTAAGAGCACCCTGATGAAGGTCCTCTTCGGCGTTGAGAAGCCCGACGAAGGCCGGATCCTCCTGAACGGAGAGGAAGTCCATATCGACAACCCCAATGCCGCCATCAAAATGGGGATCGGCATGGTGTATCAGCACTTCATGCTGGTTCCCAGCCTGACCGTCACCGAGAACCTGGTCATCGGCATGGAGCCCAGGAAAGACGGCATTTTCTATGATTCCGCTGCGGCCACCAAGATGGTCCGGGAAGCGGCCGCCAAGTACAATTTCGACCTGGACCCGGATGCCAAGATCCGGGATCTGTCCGTTGGACAGAAGCAGAAGGTGGAAATTCTGAAGGTTCTGATCCGTGGCGCCAAAATCGTCATTCTCGACGAGCCCACCGCCGTGCTGACCCCTCAGGAGACCAGAGAACTGTTCGTGGAGCTGAAGGGCCTGAAAAAGCAGGGCTATACCGTCATCTTTATTTCCCACAAGCTCAACGAGGTCAAGGAGCTCTGCGACCGGGTCACGGTCATGCGGGCCGGTAAGACCATCGATCACTGCAATGTGGCGGATGTCACCGAGGCGGACATTTCCCGCATGATGGTGGGCCGGGATATTGTGATGGAGATCGACAAGGAAAAGAATACTTTGGGCGAGACGGTGCTGTCCGTGCAGCATGTGACCAAGTACATTCTCGGCACCAAGAAAATCCTCGACGACGTGAGCTTCCGCATCCGCCGGGGCGAAATCCTCGGCGTGGCCGGTGTGGAAGGCAACGGCCAGAAGGAGATCAGCGAAATTATTACCGGCCTGGACCGGGATTTTGAAGGCACCGTGAAGGCCACCCCCGCGTTGGTGGACGTGCGGAATTGCTCCATCCGGCAGCTGCGGGAAAAGGGCATCGCCCACATCAGCGAGGACCGGATGACCTACGGTATTGTGGGCGACGGCTCCATTGCCGACAACATCATTGCCGACCGGTACTACAAGCCCCCCTACAAGCAGGGCCTTTTGCTGAACCAGAAGGCCATCAACGAAAATACCGATGCCCTCATCAAGGAGTACACCGTCAAGTGCGACAACCGGGAGCAGCCCATCCGGATGCTCTCCGGCGGTAATATGCAGAAAGTGGTCACCGCCCGGGAATTCACCACCGGTGCTTCCCTGATCGTGGCCAACCAGCCCACCCGTGGCATCGACATCGGCGCCAGCGACTTTATCCGCCGCCGTCTGGTGGACCTGCGGACTGCCGGCGCAGGCGTGCTGCTCATCAGCGCCGACCTGAACGAGGTGCTGGAGGTCAGCGACAGCCTGATCGTTATGCACAACGGCCGCATTGCCGCCTACTTCCCAGACGCCTCTAAGGTCACGGAGGAAGAGCTGGGCGAGTATATGCTGGGCGTGAAGACCATGAGCCCCGAAGAAGTCAAGGAGGTGGCGGACTGTGAGTAAGAATCCGAAAATCAGAACTGCCAAGGAGATCGAGCAGATCTTTAACGTGCTGCGTGTGGTTATGGCCATCATCATCGCCCTGCTCTTTGCCTTCCTGGTCATTTTGCTGGTCAGTGACGACCCCATGGGGTCTATCTCCAGCTTCATCGTGGGACCCCTGACCACCTTCCGCCGGTTCGGCGAGGTCGTCAGTAAGGTGGTTCCCCTGCTGTTCACCGGCGCTGCCGTGTGCTTCATTTTCTCTGCCAACCAGACCAACATGGCCGTGGAAGGCGGCTTCACCGTGGGCGCTCTGGGTGCAACGATTATCGCCGTGTATGTCCATCCGGGCAACAGCATTCTGCACATCGCCCTGTGCTGCATCGCAGGCGGCGTGTTCGGCATGATCGCAGCGGCCATCCCCGCCATCATGTATGTGAAGTTCAACGCAAAGCCCGTCGTTTCCTCCCTGATGATGAACTATGTGTGTATGTACATTGCATTGGGCCTCATCAACCACCCCATGCGGGATAACAACGCAGGCTTCAATGCTTCCGCAACGTTCGACGCCACCGCGCAGATTCCCAAGCTCATTGCCCGGACCGATATTCACGCCGGACTCATCATCGGTCTGGTGGTCATCGTGTTCAGCTACATTTATCTGTACCGCTCCCAGAA
Organism: uncultured Eubacteriales bacterium; assembly: GCA_900544405.1. GTDB lineage: Bacteria > Bacillota > Clostridia > Oscillospirales > Oscillospiraceae > Faecousia. The sequence continues at coordinate 28,496 of UQVA01000019.1, read as the reverse complement.
CGGCTATGAAATTCGGGTGGTGGGCAAGAATACCGACTTCGCCACCTACTGCGGCATGCCCGTGAAAAAGGTCCTGATGAAGTCCCAGCTCATCGGCGGCTTCCTGGCCGGCGTGGGCGGCGCTGTGGAAGTGCTGAGTATGTACACTCGCTTCCAGTATTCCGGCAACACCGGCCTGGGCTTCGACGGCATCATGGTGGGCATCATGGCCGGTTATAACCCCAAGCTGGTGCCTCTGGCGGCCTTCTTCTACGCCTACGTGAAGGAAGGCGCTGCCATCCTGGCCCGTGCTACGGATATTCCCGTGGAGCTGGTCAGCATCATCCAGGCCATTATCATCATGCTGGTGGTGGCCGAGCGGTTCCTCTACAAGCAGAAGCACAGAATGATGGTGAAGGCTGCGGAAAAGGAACTGGAATTCCGGAATCAACAGGCTGCAAAGGAGGCAGAGTGACCTATGACCATCAATGCAGAATTTATTGCCAGCTTTCTTTACTCCGTCATCCGGATCACCACGCCGCTGCTCTTCGGCGCCATGGGTGCGCTGATCTGCAAGCAGGGCGGTGTGCTGCACATTGCCTTTGAGGCCTGTATGCTCTTTGCGGCCTTCTTCGGCATGGCTGCTTCCGCCTTTACCCAGAGCCTCTGGGTGGGCTTGCTGGCCGGTATGGTCGGCGGCGTGCTGCTGATGCTGGCCCTGGGCTACTTCACCTACAAGCTGAACGCCAACATCACCCTGACCGGTATCGCCCTGAATACCCTGGCCTCCGGCGGCACCGTGTTCCTGATGTACCTGATGTGCGGCGAGAAGGGCGCATCCACGTCCCTGCCCAGCCTGGTCTTCCCCAACATCGACATTCCTCTGATTAAAGACATCCCTCTGGTGGGTCAGGTGCTCTCCGGCCACAATATTCTGACCTATGTGGCCTTCATCCTGCCTATCTTCGTGTACATCCTGATCTTCAAGACCCCTCTGGGCCTTCGCATCCGGACCGTGGGCGAGAATGAGAATGCCGCAGCCAGCGTTGGCATCAACGTGAACCGGACCAAGTACATCACCCTGGCCATCGGCGGCGCCGTGACTTCTTTGGGTGGCATCTTCATGTCCATGGGCTACCTGTCCTGGTTCGCACGGGACATGATCGCAGGCCGTGGCTTCATGGCCATCGCTGCCCAGAATCTGGGCAATGCGGCTGTGTTGCCGACCTTTGTGACCTCCGTCCTGTTCGGCGTGGCCAACGCTCTGGCCGTGACGCTGCAGACCCTGAATCTGCCTGCGGAAATTTTCATGGCCCTGCCCTATGTGGTCACGCTGCTCGGCCTGGCGGCCTACTCCAACTCTGAGGGAAAGACAAAAAAGTTAAGAAGATCCGCAAAAAAGGCTTGAATCCCAGCAAAGCTGTGATATAATGAAATTGCACAAAATTTAAAGAAAGTGGGCGAATTTTATGAGCTACATGAGTAATGCATCCCAGCGTGTATCCGAGTACATCATTGGAAAATTGGAAACCGAGGAATGGAAGCCCGGTATGCGGATCGACACCGAGGAGTCCATGTGCAAGAGCCTGCACGTCAGCCGTGTGGCAGTCCGCCAGGGCGTGGAGAAGCTCAGCTCTCTGGGCGTCCTGCGGAAAATTCAGGGTTCCGGGACCTATGTCAACAAAATGGAAGACAGCTCCCTGGAAGGCCTCATGTACTATCCGCCCAACTATAAGACCCTGCGGATGGTGCTGGAGTTCCGGCGGATGTTCGACAGCTGCAACGTGGAGCTGTTCATCGAACACGCCCGGAAGGTGGACATCTCCATCCTGAAGCAGAACTACATTGAAATGGCCGGAAATGCCGACGACCGGGAATACTTCGAGCTTATGGACAACAACTTCCATGAGATGATCGCCAAGGGAACCAAGAACATCCTCATCCAGCAGATCTCCGACACCCTGACCAGCCTGCTGCTGCGCCACCAGTCCCTGCAGTATGACCTGGTCGGTCCGGAAAATGCCATCAAGTGGCATGGCCGGATCGTGGAGGCCATTGAGAACCGGGACAAGGAACTGGCTCGCCGGTATACCCGTGTCCACATCGACGCAGCCCTGGAAAAGCTGAACGAGGTTGAGGCTCAGCTGGCTGCCGAGGAAGAATCTGCAAAGAAAGAACAGGCGAAATAATATGCAAAATCCTATTTACGATACCATTACTTCCAATCACTTGAATTACCACCAGAAGCTCAATGCCCTGTGCGTCGAGGCGGAGAATACCCTGAACGTGCTGGAGCTGCCGGAGCATTTTCAGAAGTTCTATGAGCGGGGGGCCCTGTGCGACATGAACGAGGGCCACGCACCCTACCGTCCCCGCTACGTGATGGTGGACTTTGACAAGTTCGTCAAGCAGGGCAGCGCCTTCCTGAAAATCGATCCGCCCAAGACCCTGGACGATCTTCTGTGGGCATTGGAAGTTCTCTACTGCTACATCCCCTCCATTACCACCAAGCCGGTGTACCTGGGCAATCTGGACAAGATCATCGACCCCTTCCTGGAAGGGCTTTCCGATGAGGAGGTCCTTCCCAAGCTGGAGCGGTTCCTGGGCTACATCAACCGGGTCATCGCCAATGCGTACTCCCACGCCAACATCGGCCCGGAGGCCACCCGTGCAGGCTGGCTCATTCTGAAGCTGGAGGAAAAGCTCCAGCTGGACACCCCCAACCTGTCCCTGAAATACGATGCCGACATCACCCCCGACGATTTCGCCGAGGCGGCCATCCTGTGCTCCCTGAAATGCGGCAACCCCGCGATCTGCAACCACAAGGCTCATAAGGATACCTATTCCTTTGATTACGGCATCTCCTCCTGCTACAACATCCTGCCCCTGCGGGGCGGCGCTTACACCCTGTCCCGGATCGTCCTGCCCCGGCTTGCCAAAATGGCCAAGGACATCGACGATTTCATGGACAACCTGCTGCCCGATGCCTGCCAGACCCTGGGCGAGTTTATGAATGCCCGTGTCAAGTTCCTGGTGGAAAAATCCAACTTCTTCCAGACGGACTTCCTGGTGCAGGAGGGCCTCATTGAGCGGGAGCGCTTCGTGGGAATGTACGGCGTAGCCGGTCTGTGCGACTGTGTGAATTATCTGCTCCGGGATAAGGGCCTGAAATACGGCACCGACAAGGAAGCGGACGATCTGGCGGACCGCATCATGACCTACGTTGCCGACTTTGTGGCCCACTTCCCGGCGGTGTACTCCGAGGTTTCCGGCGGACACTTCTATCTCCATGCCCAGGCGGGCATATCCACGGATGTGGGTGTGACCTCCGGCGTGCGGATTACAGTGGGCGATGAGCCTGCCAACCTGCTGGACCATCTGCGGCACTCCGCCCGGTTCCACCGGTTCTTCCCCACGGGCTGCAGCGACATTTTCCCCTTCGACAGCACTGCCGAGCGGAACCCTGCGGGCCTGCTGGACATCGTGAAGGGTGCCTTCGCCATCGGAGACAAGTACTGTGCCTTCTACGGCGCCGACGGCGACATGGTCCGGATCACGGGCTACCTGGTCAAGCGCAGCGAAATGGAGAAGTATAACCGGGGCGAGGTGGTCCTTCAGGACAACCTCATCAACGGCAGCAGCAACTATAAGCTCAACCGGCTGAAAGACAGAAAGGTCCGCTCCGTATGATCTCCGCACCGGTCAACAAGATCCTTCCGTACAGTGTTGTGGACGGGCCGGGAAACCGGGTTTCCATTTTCTTCCAGAAGTGCAATATCCATTGCGCCTACTGCCATAACCCGGAGACCCAGCGCCTGTGCGTGAACTGCGGGGCGTGCGTGAAGCAATGCCCGGCGGGAGCGCTGACCGTCATTGACAAAAAGGTCTGCTGGGACAGCAAAAAATGCTGCCAGTGCGATACCTGCATCGCCGTCTGCCCCAATCATGCCTCTCCCAAGGTCACGGAAATGACCCCGGAGCAGGTGTTCGCCAAGGTGCAGGAGAGCATTCCCTTCATCCGGGGCATTACCGTCTCCGGCGGAGAATGCGCCCTGTACCCGGAATTCCTGGTGCCGCTTTTCAAGCTGGCCCACGGGGCGGGGCTCACCTGCCTGATGGACAGCAACGGCACCATCGATCTGAGCCGATACCCGGAGCTGATGGAGATCTGCGACGGGGTGATGCTGGACGTGAAAAGCTGGGACGGCGGCGTGTTCCATGCCCTCACCGGCGGGGAAAACGACACCGTGAAGCAGAACCTGTGCTACCTCTATGATACCGGCAAGCTGGAGGAGGTCCGCATTGTGTGTCTGCCCGGCTATGTGGATGCCGAGGCCACCGTGGACGGCATTGCGGATACCCTTGGCGACGTGTCAAAGGTATTTCTGAAGCTCATCCGCTTCCGGCCCTTCGGGGTCCGGGGGGATTTGGAGGGCCATCCCGCCCCCAGTATGGCGTTTATGAACCGGCTGAAGGCCCGTGCCGAAAGCCGTGGCTTCCGCCGTGTCCTGATCCTGTGAACCTACCCGGGGAGGACCCACGTGTTCTCCCCGGGCTTTTTTCGGACGAAATAAGCCAAAAAAGAAAGAAAATACCCCCGGCGAGGTGTTGGCTCCCCTGTGTAAGGGGGGCAGTCTGCCCACAAGGGCAGACTGAGGGGGTGTACAGTTGGACGACGTAGAAGCGTGCCGTCCTTCTGAGGGATGCCTTCCCCTGGGGGGTGTGCCCCGCGCAGCGAATAGAAATATTCATGACTGCCGGTGGCAGTCATACCATTTCTAAGTGGCACACCGTTAGGTGTGACGGATGAGGGGCCTATCGTCTTTCCGGGCAATCCGGAAAGAAGTACCTGGTCCCCTCCACACCCGTCACGGCTGACGCCGTGCCACCCTCTGTAAGCAGGAGAGGGCTTTCCTCAGAGTGGGCAAGGCGCGACTTCTAGATAAGGACACTCCCCCAGTCTGGCCTGACGGCCAGACAGCCCCCTCTTATGAGGGGGCCAAGAGACGGCGCAAGCCGTTCGTTCCTCCCGCCCCTCATCCGTCTGCCCTGACGGGCATCCACCTTCCCCCAGGGGAAGGCTCTTCCCGAAAATCCAAATTTCATCAACTTTCGCTATCAATTCTCAAAGGAGAACCAACTATGATCCTGAACAAATGCAACTTTTTTTCCAAGACCCTTCTGAACCATGTGGACGTGGATATTCTCCTGCCCGGCGTGGGGGATAACGACTGTGTGGGGGCCTCTCTGGAGGATATCTACGCTCCCCAGAAGCCCTTCCCGGTGCTCTACCTGCTCCACGGAGCCCTGGACGACCATACCATGTGGCTGCGCCACACCAACATCGAGGAATTTGCCGAAAAGGCGGGGCTGGCCGTGGTCATGCCCTCCGGTCAGAACGGCTTCTACACCAATGCCAAGTACGGCCTGAACTATTTCGACTTCATCACCAAGGAACTGCCTCTGTTCGTGCAGAAATACTTCCCCGTGAGCACCAAGCGGGAGGATACCTACATTGCCGGACCCTCCATGGGCGGCTACGGTGCTGCCAAGTGTGCCCTGCGGCGGCCGGACCTGTATGCGGCCTTTGCGGATCTGTCCGGAGCGGTGGACCCGGTGGAGCTGGAGCCGAAAATGATTGCCATGGGCTTTGGATTTTTCCGTTACGACCTGATCTGGGGCGGCGTGGAAAATATGCGGGACACCCTGGATGACCCCTACTTCCTGGCGAAGCAGTTTGCTCCAGAGGATGTGCGCCCGGAGGCGTTCATCTACTGCGGACTGGAAGACGTGGCCAATTACGGCATGAACTGCCGCCTGCGGGACACCCTGGCGGACAACGGCTTTGCGGTCCATTTCCAGGATGGCCACGGCCTCCACGATTGGGAATATTGGAACCGGTGCATCGAGGATTTCCTGAAGAATATCCAGAAAATGCGCACCCACGGCTGATTTTACACCCCCAACCATCCCGGTTGGGGGATTTTTTTCGGGCCGGACACAGGAAAATCCCCCGGCGGAGCGAAAAAGGCTTCCCCTCCAGGGGAAGCCTTTCCTCAGAGTGGGCAACTGCCTACTTCTTCACACGCCCCCAGTCATGCTTTGCAGCGTGACAGATCGCAGCGGTATGACTGCCACCGGCAGTCATAAAGATTCTTATTCGCTGCGCGGGGCACAACCCCCAGGGAAAGGCTATTTCTCTGTCCCGGCGGGCTTCTGCGCCGATTTATTCCGCTCAATTATTGTAAGCCGGCGCATCGGGGCATGCCGCCGCCCCTACAAAGCCACGCCGGGAGCCTTTTCTCGTCTCCAAAGACCACTTCCTTGCCCTTGGTCTGTGAATTTTTTGCAAATAATCCGGAAGTAGGGGAGCGGAGTCGAAAATAGGCTTGAAAAGACGGGCACCCTATTGTATAATGAATCTGTATGACCATAAATATGGCATTTATCAGACAAAAAGAAGCCGCTATTTGAAATGCGGTCTGCGGAGGCGCTTGCGTGATGTCCCATCCAACCTATGATTTTCTTACCCCTGCCGCCCGGCGGTATCTGCCGGTGAAGCGGGCCCTGGACGTGCTGCTGTCCGGCTGCGGCATCGTGGTGCTGTCCCCGGTGCTGCTGGGCGTGGCCCTGGCGGTGAAGCTGGAATCCCCCGGCCCCATCCTGTTCAAGCAGAAGCGAGTAGGAAAGAACAAAAAGACCTTTGAGATCTGGAAGTTCCGCTCCATGCGGACCGACACCCCCAAGGACCTGCCCACTCATCTGCTGAACGACCCGGAGCATTTCATCACCAAGACCGGCCGGTTCATCCGCAAGACCAGTCTGGACGAGTTGCCCCAGCTTTTCAATATTTTTGCCGGACAGATGGCCGTCATCGGCCCCCGGCCGGCCCTTTGGAACCAGGACGACCTGATCGCCGAGCGGGATAAGTATCACGCCAACGACATCCGTCCGGGCCTCACCGGCTGGGCCCAGATCAACGGTCGGGACGAACTGGAAATTCCCGTGAAGGCCAAACTGGACGGGGAATATGTGCAAAAAATGAGCTTTTTGTTTGACTGCAAGTGCTTCTTCGGCACCATCACCTCCGTGTTGAAGCACGACGGTGTGGTGGAGGGCGGCACCGGCACGCTGGAGAAGGAGAAGGCCGAAAAACAATGAAGAAGATTCTCATTACCGGCGCACACAGCTATATCGGCACTTCCGTGGCCGACTATCTGGCCCGCTGGCCGGAAAAATATGCGGTGGATACGCTCAGTGTCCGGGGCGAGAAGTGGAAGCAGGCCGATTTTTCCGGATATGATGCGGTTTTTCATGTGGCGGGCATCGCCCATGCGGACGTGGGCCACGTCAGCGAGGAGCGGAAGGCGGAATATTATGCCGTGAACCGGGACCTGACCCTGGCGGTGGCGGAAAAGGCCAAGGCCGACGGCGTGGGCCAGTTCCTGTACATGAGCAGCGCCATTGTCTACGGCGACAGCGCCCCCATCGGGAAGCGGAAGGCCATTACCAAAGATACCCCGGTGGCCCCGGCGAATTTCTATGGAGACAGCAAGGTCCAGGCGGAGAAAGGACTGAAAAAGCTGGAAAGCGACGCTTTTCGGGTGGCGGTCCTGCGGCCGCCCATGATCTACGGCCCAGGCAGCAAGGGGAATTATCCGACCCTTTCCAAAATGGCCCGGAAGCTGCCGTTGTTCCCGAAGGTGGACAATCAGCGTTCCATGCTGTATGTGGAGAATCTGGCCGAGTGCGTGCGGTTGCTCATCGAGCAGGGAATTGGGGGCATTTTCTGGCCCCAGAACCGGGAATATTCCAATACTTCCCAGCTGGTGGCCCTGATTGCCAAGGCCCACGGGAAGCATATTGTCCTGGTCCCCGGCTTTACCTGGGCACTGAAGCTGCTCTCCCACTGCACGGGACTGGTGAACAAGGCCTTCGGCAGCCTGTGCTATGACCCGGCCCTCAGTGCAGCGCCGGGGGATTACTGCGTGGCGGACCTGGCCCGCTCCATTGAAGAAACGGAGAAGACCCTATGAAAAAGGCACTGATGTATGCCTCCGTGGCTTCCATGATTCAGCAGTTCAATATGGACAACATCCGGCTCCTGATGGACGGGGGCTATCAGGTGGACGTGGCCTGCAACATGAAAGAGGGCAGCACCATTTCCGCCGAAAAAATTCAGGCTATGGAGCAGACCCTGCGGGAAATGGGCTGCGGGGTCTACCATATCCCCGTACCCCGGAAGGTCACGGCCCTGGGGGCCATTTTCCAATCCTTCCGGCTGAGTAAACAGCGGATGAACGAAGGGGCCTACGACCTCATCCACTGCCATTCGCCCATCGGCGGCATGATCTGCCGGCTGGCCAACCGGTGCAGCAGGCATTATGCCACCACAAAAATGATCTATACCGCCCACGGCTTCCATTTCTATCAGGGCGCTCCCCGGAAAAACTGGCTGCTCTACTATCCCATGGAGCGGTTCTGCGGACGGTTCACCGACACGCTCATTACCATCAACCGGGAGGACCATGCCCTGGCGGAACGGAAATTCCGGCTGAAAAAGGGCGGAAGAGTTGCCTATGTGCCGGGAATCGGCATTGATCCGGACAAGATCGACCATGTGGCGCTTCAGCCCATCCGGCAGGAGCTGCATATCCCGGAGGGCGATTTCCTGATGCTCTCCGTAGGCGAGCTGAACGACAACAAAAATCATGCGCTGGTGCTGCGGGCCATGAAGGAACTGCCTGAAACGGTCCATTATGCCATCTGCGGTCAGGGTCCCAACGCTTCGGCCCTGAAGGTATTGGCGGAAGAACTGGGCCTGGGCGAACGTCTGCATCTGCTGGGCTATCGCAGCGACGTGCTGGGCATCGTCAAGGCCTGCGACCTGTTCGTGTTCCCCTCCAAACGGGAGGGGTTGTCCGTGGCGCTGATGGAGGCCATGGCCTGCAAGCGTGCCGTGGCCTGCTCCGGAATCCGGGGCAACACGGACCTCATCGACCCGGCGGGCGGCGCCCTCTTTGACCCGGCGGACGTGGATTCCTGCGCCAGGGCCATCGAGGGCCTTCTGGACCGGGAACGGGCGGCCCTGGGCGCACATAATCGGGAAAAGGTCCTGGGATTTTCCAGGGAAAAGGTCGGGGCAATGATGCGGGATATTTATGGCCTGCGGGAATAATGTCCCCGAAAGGCCGGAACCGGATGGAGGGATGATATTGAAAGTATCCGTAATCGTGCCTGCGTATAATGCAGCCGGAACGATCTGCACTGTGGCGGAGGGGCTGCTGGGCCAGACATACCGGAATATGGAGATCATTATCGTAGATGACGGTTCCAAGGACAACACCGCCGATGTGCTGAAGCCCTATGGCGAGGCCCTGCGGCTCATCCGCAAGGAAAACGGCGGTGTCAGCAGTGCACGCAACCGGGGCCTCCGGGAGGCGTCCGGTGAATATATCATGTTTGCGGATGCGGATGATTCCTGCCCGCCGGATATGGTCCAAACGGCCGTGGAGGCCATGGAAAACGGCGACGGGGATTATCTGATTGCCGGATATACCAAGGTCTGCGGCGGGAAGCGGGTAGACTGCGTTCCCAAAGCGGGTGCTTATTCCCAAAGTCAGATTCGGGAGCGTCTGAGCGAGGCGCTGTCCAACGGGCTGAACTGTGTTTATGCAAAGCTCTACAAGCGAAGCATCCTGACGGAGTACGCAATCGCCTTTGACGAGACGCTGCCCTTGGGAGAGGACTTTAATTTCAATCTGGAATACCTGCTCCGGGCGGAGCGGGTGGTTTATCTGGACCGGCCCATCTATTCCTATCTCGTGGAGAACAGCACCGCTACGACCATCTATCGGAAGGACCTGTATGCGGTCCGGCGGCGGTCTTTAGAGAAAATGGACCGGACCCTGGCGGCGCACCATCTGGAAAATCCTATGGAGGGTCTGCTGCGGACGAAATTTTTTTACGCCATGATCTTCAATCTGCAGAAGAAGCAATGCCCTATGACCTACGGAGAAAAATGCGCCGCCATCAAGAAGGCCAAAGCGGACCTGCCTGCCGGCACGGGCCTGGGCGGAAAATACCGCCTTCTGAACGGCATGGCCCGGAGCCTTCCCGGTGGGGTCTTGTATGGGCTGTGCGCCGTTCTTCGCAAGGTCATCGGCATTCTGCCGGACCGGGTCCGGGGCGTCAGTATCTGAAAATGGGGGAACATACATGAGAGTCATCACCTGCGCCAGCTACTATGGCACCGGTTCCAGTGCCGTCACGGATTACGTGACGGAATTTTCCACGGTCAAGAGCCTGGGGGATTCCGAAATTCGGATTCTCCACGATATGGACGGCGTATCGGACCTGCAATATCATCTGACGGAAAATCACAACCGGCACAACTCCGGCCATGCCATCAAGCGCTTCAAGAAGCTGGTGGATTTCTACTCCGGCAACCGGCTGACCCATCGCTATGAGCCTTTTTTCCAGAACCGTTGGAAGGAAATCTCCTACCGGTACATCGATTCCCTGGTGGATTTTTCCTACCGGGGCTGGTGGCAGTACGATCTTCTGGACCGGGGCATCGGCTATTATGACCGGAAGCAGATGTTCAGCAAACTTTACAAGCTGACTCTGGGCCGTCATAATGAGCATACGCTGAATTCTCTGCCCAAGGAAATCACCTACTGCGGTCATCCTACCAAGGAGGAATTTCTGGAAAAGACCCGGACCTATGTGTCCCAGCTGATGGAGGCGGCCAATCCCCAGAACGCCCCCATGCTGATGGTGGACCAGCTGGTGCCGCCCTCGGAAATTTGGCGGTATCTGCCGTTCTTTGACGACATCCGGGTCATCGTGGTGGACCGGGACCCCAGGGATTTGTATATTCTGGAAAAATTCCGCTGGCGCTGCCATGTGATCCCCACGGATGACGTGGAGACCTTCTGCAAGTGGTATCGTTACACCCGGGCCCACCGGAAAACGGAGGTCTACGACCCGGAGCGGGTGATGCTGATTCATTTTGAGGATCTGATCTACCGCTATGACGGGACCACGGCTGCCCTGCGGGACTTCCTGGGCCTCAGCGAGGAGGACCATGCGGCCCCGAAGCAGTATCTGGATCCGGCCAAGTCCATCAAAAATACCCGGATGTGGGAGACCTACGACATCGGGGAGGACCTGAAAATCATCGAGCGGGAGCTGGCCGAGTATCTTTACGATTACGACGGGACGGGAGTGACGAAATGAAAAAAGGAAAACCGCTTCTGACGGAGGCGTTCAGTCCGGAGGCTTTCCGGTTTATGTACCTGCTGGTGAGCCTGCTGGGCGTGTGTCCGCCGGTGGCCCCGGTCATCGAGCCCTATATGAAGCTGCTGCACGTCTATGCCTTGGCGGTCCTGATCGTGGACCTGGCCGGAGAGCGGCGGGTGCTGCGGAACAAGGGCCGTGTGCTGCTGGTGATTTTTGCCTTGTCCTACGGATGTACCATGCTTACCAACCGGAACCTGTTCGGCTTCTCCTTCCTTTCCAACTTCCTCTATTATTCCGAGGGGCTGGCCCTGGTGTATTCCTTCGGAAAGCGCAGCGAGGCCCGGAGCCGACTCACCGAGCGCTTTTTCGCCGTGGCCATTTCCTGCGCCAACCTGGTGGGCATCGGGATGTTCTTCGGGAAATACTATCATTATGTGCTCAAGCGCGGCTGTATCGGGATGTACCCGGCGGAAAACCGGCTGGCCGGTCTGTTCGGCAATCCCAATGTGCTGGGCATGGTCTGCCTGGGGGGCATTGTGCTATGCTGCATCCGGGCGGTGGACGAGAAGAAAAAAGGCTGGAAAATTTTCTTCTGGGTGCTCTCCTTTGTGAATTTTGTCACGCTGCTGCTGGCCAATTCCCGGACCCAGATTTATTCCGCGGTGCTTATGGCCGCCGTGACGGCCTTTACCTGGATGCTGAAGGTCCGGCCCGACGGCAAGCGGTTCTGGAGGGCGGCCCTGGCCGGAATTCTCTGCGCTGCGGTGGTGTTTACCGGCGGACGGCTGCTCCAGCGGGGCATGTCCAGACTGGACGTGAACTATGAATACTATCTTCTGAACATCAGCACCCGGAGAAACGACCTGCTGGATCAGTACGAAGAACTTATCCAGGAAGAGGAGAACCGTACCGACGGACATAAGAAGCCCATTCTGAATCCCGGAACCATCGACACCATCGAGCGGGAGGAGACCCAGGGCTTCAACGGCCGGGCGGACCTGTGGAAAATGGGCTGGAAGCTGTTCCTGGCCCGGCCGGTGTTCGGCACCGGCATGGACAATCACGACCATGCCCTGGCGCAACTGGGTATGGATGCCCTGCCCGTCCGGGGCAATTTCCACAATGCCTATCTGGAGGTGCTGGTGGATTTCGGCCTGGTGGGCTTTGCCTGTCTGGCGGCGTTTCTGCTGGTGATGCTGGCGGACGTGCTGCGGTTCTTCAAATACAGCGACGGCACCGACTGGGCGCTTCATGCGGTGCTGCTGGGCGGTGTGGCGGCATTTCTGATGGACGGTCTGGCGGATTCCACGCTGGTGTCCTCCCTGTATCCCACGGCGGTGTTCTTCTGGATGACCGCCAGCCGCTATGCGGCTCTGCTGGAAAAGGAAAATACCCGTGCCGGTCATTTCCGCCCCGGCCTTCTGTGCCGCTGGACGGATGCGCTGGCTGCGAAACGCCGAGGATAAGCCTATGCTGAATGTTCTGCACTATGTTTCCCGGATGGACCGGGCCGGTCAGGAAACCTTCCTGATGAACCTGTTCCGGAAAATCGACCGGGAGAAGATTCAATTTGATTTCCTCTGCTCCGAGCAGGAGGAGGGAGCATACGACCCGGAAATCCGGGCGCTGGGGGGCCATGTGTATCACACGGAAGCCGTCACGGCCCGGGGACCCATCAAGCAATTCCGGAAATACGCCGCACTGAAAGCGGCCCTGCGGGAGCATCCCTGCGACGTGTTCCATATCCATACCCACCACGCCATGGATGCCTTCCGGGATGCCCTGGCGGCGAAAAACAGCGGCGTGGCCACGGTGGTGGTCCATTCCCACAACACCGGCGCCCTGTATCATGTGCAGGCCCACCGGGCTTTCCGGCATCTGCTGGCGCTGCTGCCCATCCGACGGTTTGCCTGCTCGGAGGCGGCGGGCCACTGGATGTTCACGAAAAACAATTTCCGGGTCATCCACAACGGACTGGACCTGGATGCCATCTATTTCCGGCCGGAGCGCCGGGAGGAAGTCCGGAAGGCCATGGGCTGGGAAGGACAGAAAATCATCGGCCATGTGGGCCGGTTCAATGAGCAGAAGAACCACCGTTTTCTGGTGGCGATTTTTGCGGAAATCCATCGGAAAGACCCCCAGACCCGACTGGTGCTGGTGGGCAAGGGCGAGCTGGAGCCGGAGATCCGGGAGCTGGTCCGGGAAAAGGGCCTGGAGGACGCGGTGGATTTCCTTGGTGTCCGGTCCGATGCCCAGACCCTCTATCAGGGCATGGACCTGCTGCTGTTCCCCTCGTTGTTTGAGGGCCTCAGCGTGGTGCTGATCGAGGCCCAGGCCTGCGACCTGCCCTGCCTGATCAGCGATACCAACTCCCAGGAGACGGCGGTGACGGACCGGCTGTGCCCCATGTCCCTGAACGAATCCCCGGAGCGGTGGGCGGAGGAGGCCTTGCGCCTTTTGAACGAGGCCCCGGCCCGGACCGATAATCGGGCAGACCTGCGCCGGGCCGGATATGACATCGGCGCTCTGGCGGCAGACCTGGAACGGCTTTATGCGGAAGGATGATCCCTATGAAGAAGATATACATTCTCATCAATCATTTTCAGACCCAGGACGGGGTGGCCCGGACGGCGGTGGGGCTGGCCAATGAGCTGGCCAAGCGGGGCCATCAGGTAACGCTCCAGTCCCTTTTCAAGTTTGAGCCGGGGATGAAAAGCTGGCTGCTGCCACAGGTGAAGGCAAAGCCCTTTTGCGGGTTTTATTTCCGCGGTTTTTCCAAGGTGCTGAAGCTGTTGCCGGACCGGGTTCTCTATCGGATGCTGGTGAAGGAACGATACGATGTGGAAATCGGCTTCTGCATGGAAATGCCGGAAAAAATCATCGCCGCTTCCACCAACACGGACTGCCGCCATTACGGCTGGATTCACGGCTATGACAAGGGCCTGAAATTGCTGGATACCTACCGGAAGATGGATAAAATCGTGGCCGTGTCCAAGTGCAATGAGGAACGGTTCCGGGAGGAGACCGGCGGAACGATTCCCGTGTGCTGCTGCCACAATCTGGTGGACGACAACAAGGTCCGCACCATGGGTGCAGAAGCCATCCCCGTGGAGCGGGGACCGGAAATGACCTTTGTGGTGGTGGGCCGGCTGGAACCCGGAAAGGGCGTGCTGCGGCTCATCGAGTGCTGCGGAAAATTGAAAAAAGAGGGCGAAAAACTCTCCCTGTGGGTCATCGGCGACGGAGAAGAACGCTCCAAACTGGAAAACCGCACGAAGGAGCTGGGGCTGACGGAGAACGTCCGGTTCTTCGGGGCCCAGAGCAACCCCTATGCCTATATGTCCAAGGCGGACCTGCTGGTCTGTGCTTCCTTTGCGGAGGGGTACAGCACCGTCTGCGTGGAGGCCAATATGCTGGGTATTCCTGTGCTTTCCACCTGCGTGGACGGGGCAAAGGAGATCGTAGACGATGCCGGGGCCGGTATGGTCGTGGGCATGGACGACGATTCCCTCTGCGACGGCCTGCGGAAGGTTCTCCGGGAGCCGGAGCTGGTGGCGGAATGGAAAAAGACCGTTGAAACCACCCGGCAGGTGTTCTCCTACCGGAACCGGGCTGCGGAGCTGGACCAGCTGGATTTTTAACGCTATTCGCAAAGGAAAGACCCCATGAATCGTTTGGTAAACAACGCATCCTGGATTATCGGGTGCAAGATCGTACAAAATATCCTCAGCTTCGTGGTTTCCATGATGTCGGCACGGTATCTGGGGCCTTCCAACTATGGCCTCATCACCTACGCCACCTCCGTGGTGGCCTTCATCCTGCCGTTTGCCAATCTGGGCCTGACCAACATCCTGGTCCAGGAGCTGATTTCCGAACCCCACGCCGAGGGAGAAATTCTGGGCACGTCCCTGCTGACCTGTGCCCTGACGTCCTTCCTGGGCATGGCTGCGGCGGTGCTGTTCACCCTGGTGGCCAACCCCGGCGAAAAAGTGACTACAATCGCAGTGGCGCTG
Source organism: uncultured Eubacteriales bacterium (assembly GCA_900544405.1). GTDB lineage: Bacteria > Bacillota > Clostridia > Oscillospirales > Oscillospiraceae > Faecousia. Next base: position 13,260 of record UQVA01000019.1, on the reverse strand, counting down.
TACAGCCTGATTCTGCTGGCTCAGGCCCTGGAAATGATTCAGTATTGGTTCCAGGCCAAGCTGCTCTCCAAATATACGGCGCTGGTGTCCCTGGCGTCCTACGTCATTATTTCTGCTTATAAAGTCTACCTGCTGGCCACCGGCAAGAGCGTGTACTGGTTCGCCCTGTCCTATGCGTTGGACTCCCTCATCATTGCCGTGCTGCTGCTGGGCTTTTACAAAAAGCTGGGGGGACAGAAGCTGAAAGCATCTTTTCAGCGCATCCGCTCCATGTTCGCCAAGAGCCACTATTACATCGTGTCCAGCCTGATGGTGACGCTGTTCACCCAGACGGACCGGATCATGCTCAAATCCATGATCGGCGATGCGGTCACGGGCATTTACTCCGCCGCTACGGTCTGCGCAGGTCTGAGCAGCTTTGTGTTTGCCGCCATCATCGATTCCTTCCGGCCGCTGATTTTTGAAAATCAGAAGCTGGGACAGGAATCCTTCGAGCGAAGTGTAAAAAAGCTGTACAGCGTCATTATTTACCTGTCCCTGGCCCAGTGCGTGGCCATCATGCTGCTGGCGGACCCCATTATTTCCCTGACTTACGGCAAGGATTACATGGCGGCCACGTCCACGCTGCGGATTGCCACCTGGTACACCACTTTTTCTTACCTGGGCGTGGTGCGGAATATCTGGATTCTGGCGGAAAACAAGCAGAAATATCTCTGGATTATCAACCTTTCCGGGGCCCTGGCCAATGTGGCGCTGAATGCGGCGCTGATTCCCTCTATGGGCAGCGACGGCGCAGCCTGGGCCTCTCTGGTGACCCAGATGTTCACCAATGTGGTTACGGGCTTCCTTATCCGGCCCATTCGCCGGAATAACCGCCTGATGTTCCGGTCGCTGAACCCCAAGCTGCTCTGGGAGATGGCCGGGCAGATCAGAGGAGAAATCAGGAAATGAGAAAGATCGGGATGGACGAACTGCGGCAGAAGAGGTCATTGGCGGGACGACCCCATCTACGGACAACCCGGTTTTGATGACGCTGGACCGGGAACATCGTGTCATTGAATTTTCCAGAGAGCGGGGACAGCTGGAATGGACCGGCCTGGCCAAAATGCGGACGGACCGCCTGACGCCGGGGACCGGCCATGTCTATCAGATGCTGGAGCCGCTGCTGCCCATTCGTGCCGTGGAGATACACACGAAGGAGATTGACACGGTGAACGACTACGAAAATGCGGTGAAGTGGGTCCGGAATCATTACCGGGACGCAGAATGAGGACGGAAAATCCGAACGATTGCAGAATAAACTCCGCCGGGGCAGGGAAACGCATCTGCCCCGGCGGAGTTTATGGGATGAGGGGAAAGACTTTCCACCTGGTTTTGCCACGCCGGGAGGCAAAAAGGCCCGCTCCTGCTTACAGAGGGTGGCACGGGGCAAGCTGTGACGGGTGTGGAGTGCCCTCCAGTAGAAGCAGGGCCTACCGGTTTCTGAGAAAAGCCTTCCCCTGGAGGGGAAGGCCTTGCTCAGAAGGACCAACGCCCTACTTCTTGGGGAAGGCAATTTTTCGCCCCACCGGGGCGGATTTTTACATCTTCTCTTCTCTCTTCACTTTTCTCTTTTCTCTCTTCCCTAAACAAACGTCGCACCCGACTTCGGGTGCGACGTTTGTTAATTCAGTCTCCGTATCCCATGGGGTTCTGGCTTTGCCAGCGCCAGGAGTCCCGGCACATATCGGCCAGATTCTTCTCGGCGGTCCAGCCGAGAATTTCCCGACTCTTGGTGGGGTCGGCATAGCAGGTGGCGATGTCGCCGGCCCGGCGGCCCACGATCTCATAGGGGACCTTCACGTTGTTGACCTCCACGAAGGTTTTGACCATATCCAGCACGCTGTATCCGACGCCGGTGCCCAAATTGAACACCTCGCAGCCCTTATGCTCCACGGTGTACTTCACGGCGGCCACATGGCCCTTGGCCAGGTCCACCACATGGATGTAATCCCGGACGCCGGTGCCGTCGGGGGTATCGTAGTCGTTGCCGTAGACGCTCAGGTGGTCCCGGCGGCCGATGGCCACCTGGGTGATGTAGGGCATCAGGTTATTGGGGATGCCCCGGGGGTCCTCACCCATTTTTCCGGAGGGGTGGGCACCGATGGGGTTGAAGTAGCGCAGCAGGCACACGCTCCACTTGGGGTCGGCGTGGCTCATGCCGGAGAGAATTTGCTCCGTCATGTACTTGGTCCAGCCGTAGGGGTTGGTGCAGCCGCCGGTGACGCTGGTCTCCCGCAAGGGCATTTCGTTGGTGGCGGTGTAGACCGTGGCGGAGGAGGAGAAGATGATATTCTGCATCCCAACCTCCCGCATGACCTTGGTCAGCACCAGAGTGGAATTCAGGTTATTATTATAGTATTCCCAGGGCTTTTCGACGCTTTCGCCCACGGCCTTCAGCCCGGCGAAGTGGATGACGCAGCCGATGTCGTTCTCTGCAAAAATTTTCTGCAGCAACCCTTCGTCCCGGACGTCGCCTTCGTAGAAGCGCAGGTCCTTGCCCGTCAGCTCCCGGACCCGGTCCAGGCTCTTGGGGTTGGCGTTGCACAGATTATCCACGACCACGACGCCGTAGCCGCTGTTCAAAAGCTCCACGCAGGTGTGGGAGCCGATATAGCCGGCGCCGCCGGTGACCAGTACATTCATGGGGATTCCTCCTTCAAATCGCCGGATATTCCGGCCCATTTCAAGCGTATTGTACCCCAAGCGGCGGCAAAATGCAAGGGGAAGCGGCGATTCCCTGCGGATTTTTCTTGCTATTTTCGCCATTCGTCATTATAATAGAGCATGAGAAATTCTCTTTGCGGACAGGGAGGCTTTTATGGAAGAAAAAAAGCGGCTTCTGCTGCTGACCACCGGCGGGACCATTGCTTCGGTGCCCGGAGCGGACGGCCTGGAACCCAAGCGCTCGGAGGTCATGGAGCGGGAGGTCAACCAGCTTCGCACCTATTATGACATCACCGTCCGGGACGTTCTCTGCCTGGACTCCTCTAATATTACGCCGGACCAGTGGCTTCTCATTGCCGAAAGCATTTTCACCCTGCGCAGCGGTTACGACGGTATCGTCGTGTCCCACGGCACGGACACCATGGCTTACACAGCCTCCGCCGTGACATTTCTGCTTCCCGACATTGATGTGCCGGTGGTGTTCACCGGGTCCCAGCTGCCCCTGGCGGACGTGCTCAGCGACGGGCCGGACAATCTCCGAACGGCCTTCGCCATGGCGGCTTCCGGGAAGCCGGGGGTGTTCCTGGCCTTCGACCGGAAGGTTATGCTGGGCTGCCGGTCCGTGAAGCTGCGGGCCACGGGCTTCAATGCCTTTGAAAGCGTCAATGCCCGTTATGCGGCCACCGTTACCGGCTTAGGGCTTCGGGTGGACGAGAGCGTCCTGCCCAGACGCCGGGGGGAGGCAAAGCTTTATACCCGCATCAGCTCCGACGTGTTTCTTCTGAAGCTGACGCCGGGACTGTCCCCGAAAATTTTCGATGCGCTGGTGGACATGGGCTACCGGGGCATCGTCATGGAGGCTTTCGGCCTGGGGGGCGTGAACATCCTCCATCAGGGGCTGGACGGCATCCGGAAAGCCGTGAATGCGGGCATTTCCGTGGTGGTCACGACCCAGTGCCTTTATGACAGCGCCAACCTGGGGGTCTACCAGGTGGGCAGCAGGCTGTTGGAGTTGGGGGTCATTCAGGGCCGGGACATGACCACCGAGGCTGCCATGACGAAACTCATGTGGGCCATTGGTCAGAATATGGCCCCGGAGGAGATTCGGGCGGTTTTCGCCCGGAGCCTTGCCGGAGAAATTGCGGAAGAATAAGAAGGAGGGAACCTATGGACCCTATTTATGTGACCGGGCATAAGAACCCGGATACCGATTCCATCGTGGCCGCCATGGCCTATGCCGCCCTGCGCAACGCCGTGGGGGACCGGGAATATGAGGCCGCCTGCCTGGGCCATGTGTCCGACGAAACCCAGATCGTGCTGGACAAGTTCGGCTTTGCGCCCCCAAAGCGCATTTATAATATGTACACCCAGGTCCGGGACCTGGAATTTGACGTGCCGCCCTTTTTAAGCCCCGCCGTGACCGTGGGCCGGGCCTGGGACATTCTCTGCCAGCAGAAAAGCATTACCGCCGTGCCGGTGGTCAACGACGACGGCACGTTGTTCGGAATGCTCTCCCGGGAGGACGTGGCCAGCTACAACATGACCCAGGTCAGCACCGGGGCCTTGGAGGAAGTGCCGCTTTTCAACGTGCTTTCCGTGCTGGAAGGAAAAATTCTCAACGACGCCGGAGAGACCACCGACACCGTGGCGGGGGAAATCGCCATTGCCTTGCCCCAGAGCCGGGAAAATCTGCTGTTTTCCGGGAAAAATAACATCGTCCTCTGCGGCCATCAGCCGGATATGATCCAGCGGGCTTTGCGCATGAACGTGAACACCCTGGTGCTTTGCCAGGCGGAGCTGGGGGAGGATTTCCGGCACGAGCCCACCGACACCTGCATTATTTCCACGCCCTATGACGCCTATCGGGCCGCCCGGCTGCTGTTCCAGTCGGCGCCCATCGGCCGCATCTGCCGGACTGCCGACCTGGTGTGCTTCCACTTGGAGGACCGGGTGGACGAGGTCCGGGCCCAGGTTTTGAAGCACCGGGCCTCCTGCTATCCCATTCTGGACGAGAACGAAAAAGTCGTGGGTGTTCTGACCCGGTATCATCTGCTCCAGCCGAGACGCAAGCGGGTGGTGCTGGTGGACCACAACGAGGCTGCCCAATCCGTCCCCGGTCTGGAAGAAGCGGAAATCCTGGAAATTATCGATCATCACCGGCTGGCCGACATCCAGACTACCGGACCCATTTACGTCCGCAACGAGCCGGTAGGCTCCACCAATACCATCATTGCCAGTATGTTCCAGGACCGGGGCCTGATGCCCTCGGAGAATATGGCGGGCATGATGGCGGCGGCCATTCTCTCCGACACCGTCATGTTCAAATCCCCCACCTGCACCGACCGGGACCGCCGGACCGCCGAGCGGATGGCCCGGATCGCCAACGTGTCCCTGGACGAGCTGGGCCGGGAAATTTTCTCCGCCTCCGCCGGGAACAAGACCGTGGAGGACCTGTTCTTCACGGACTACAAGGAATTCCACATTGCGGGCCATAATCTGGCCGTGTCCCAGATCACCTGCGTGGACAGCCCCAGAATGCTGGAACGGAAGGATGAGTTCCTGGCCCTCATGGAAAAGACCGCCCGGCAGAAGGGCTTCTCCATGGTCATTCTGATGCTCACGGACGTGCTGCTGGAAGGCACGCAAATTATCTACTGGGGAGACGACGACGTGATCCGGCAGGCCTTCAACGTGGCCCCCAAGGATAACACCGTGTTCCTGCCTCAGGTCATGAGCCGGAAGAAGCAAATCATTCCTACTCTGTCCGCTATGTGGGGCTAAAAATATGGGCTTTTCCACACTGCTGGGCAACGAACGGCTGAAAGAAAATCTGACCCGTTCCCTGAAAAAGGGCCATATTGCCCACTTTTATCTGATTTCCGGCCCAGAGGGCTCCGGCAAGCATACGCTTGCCCACTTGCTCTCCGCCGCCATTCTGTGCGAGGGCACCGAGCCGCCCTGCATGACCTGCCACGCCTGCCGCCGGGTGCTGGAGGACATCCATCCGGACGTCATTTGGGTGGAGGACAAGGACAAAAAGACCGTCACCGTGGACCTGATGCGCCAGGCCCGGGCGGATGCCTTCATCCGGCCCAACGAGGCGGCTTATAAAATTTACGTGATTCCCAGAGCCCAGGATATGCGTCTGGAAGCTCAGAACGCCTTGCTGAAAATCCTGGAGGAGCCGCCGGAATACGCCGTGTTCCTGCTGCTGACGGACAATCCCAACAAAATGCTGCCGACCATCCGTTCCCGTTGCACGGCGCTGAATCTCAACGCCCTTCCGGAGGAGACACTGCGTTCTGCTCTGCACAGGGAGTTCCCGGAGGCGGCAAAGGAGACACTGGAAAGCGCTCTGGAGCGGTCCGGAGGCTTTCTGGGCCAGGCCAAGGTCCTGATGACCCAGGCGGAATCCCCCCAGACGAAGCAATTCGTGGAGGTGTACCTGAACGGAAAGGACCGGGAGTATGCCGAGCTGCTCTGCCCCATGGAAAAATGGAAGCGGGACCAGCTTTCCCAGGAGCTGACCGCCTGGCGGACCCTGCTGGCTGACGCACTGCTCTCCCGTGGGGGAATGCGCGCATCCTCCCCACTGGCGGCGAGGATCGCCGAAAAACGCCAGGGCGGCGACCTGCTTTCCGCCGTGGACGTGCTGCAAAAAGCCATTGACTACACTCAGGGCAACGTTTCGCCTGCCGCCGTGTGCGGCTGGCTGTTCTTCGCCCTGCGAAAATAAAGGAGACATTCATGGAAGAACAAATGGAAAAAGAACAGCGGCAGGTGGTGGACGTCCAGTTCCGCCCGGGCCAGAAGGTCTACTTTTTTGACCCCAACGGCCTGACCCTTGCCGCCGGGGACCATGTCATTATCGATACTGCCCGCGGTGCGGAATTCGGCACCTGCGCTTCCGGCATCCATAAGGTGGATGCGGCCACGCTGGTGGCCCCCCTGCGGCCCGTGCTGCGGAAGGCCACCGCTCGGGACGAGCGCATTCTGCAGGACAATCAGGCGAGAGAAAAGAAGGCCTATGCCTTCTGCCAGGAAAAGATCGCCTATCTGGGCCTGGATATGCAGCTGGTCAGCGCCGAGTGCGCCTTCGACGGCAGCAAAATTCTTTTCTTCTTCACCGCCGACGAGCGGGTGGACTTCCGGGAACTGGTGAAAATGCTGGCCTCGGCCTTCCATACCCGCATTGAATTGCGCCAGATCGGCGTCCGGGACAAGGCGAAGATGGTGGGAGGCCTGGGCATCTGCGGGCGGCCCTTCTGCTGCTCCAGCTTTTTGAGCGATTTCCAGCCGGTGTCCATCAAAATGGCCAAGACCCAGAATCTGAGCCTGAACCCTACGAAAATTTCCGGTACCTGCGGGCGGCTGCTGTGCTGCCTGAACTATGAGCAGGCGGCCTACGAGGACCTCATCAAACGCTCCCCCAAGGCGGAATCCTTCGTGGATACTCCGGAGGGCCGGGGGACCGTCACGGAGGTGGAGCTGCTGCGCAGCCGGGTGAAGGTCCGCATGGAGGAGAACCCGGAGACAATTTCCACCTTCTCCATCGACGAAATTGCCGTTCTGCGCAACGGCCGGGCCAAAAAGACCGACCCGCCCATCCCGGCGGACCTGGCGCCCATTTCCGGCTCCGGCAAGCGGCCGAGACTGGCTCCCACCACGGAGGCGGCCCCGGTGCTGGAGGCCATCCGTTTCCGCTATTCCACGGACACCATTGCCGAGGAGCAGGCGGAGGAGCAGGAGTCGGTAGCCGAGCCGGTCCGGGAGCCGAAGGGCGAGGAAAATCGCAATAAGCGCCGCCGGAACAATCCCCGGAAGGGCCGCACCGGTGTGGAGCCCTCTGACGAGATGCCCAAGCCGGAGAAGAAGCAGCCCCAGAACAAGCCGAAAAAGCCCGCCGAGGGCAAGCCCCGGAAGCAGGAGGGCCAGAAGCAGGGCCGTCCCAAGCAGGACCGGAAGGCCGGGCAGGACAACGGACAGAATCCGGCTCAGGGAAACGGGCAGATTTTTGCCCAGGGCGGCCCGAATCAGACCGGGGAGGGGGAAGCCCCCAGAGCGCCGAGAGGCGAAAACCGCCGCCCCCGCCGCCCCTATAACCGCCGCCCCAGGAACCAAAAGGCCGAAGGAAGCGGAGAATAAGAAAGAAAAAACTCACCCCCATGGGGTGAGTTTTTTAGAGAAAAGAGAAGAGTGAAAAGTGAAGAGAAAAGGAAGAATAAAAATTTTTCTCAGAAGCAGGGCGTCGGTTCTTCTGAGGGTAGCCTTCCCCTGGGGGAAGGTAGCTCACGCTTGTGTGAGACGGATGAGGGGTGGGACGCAGTATCGTCGATGAATGGTAGGGGCGGCGGCATGCCCCGCCCGCCGAGTTCTATACGCAGAAACAGAGTGGCGTAAGCCTCCCGGCGTGTAGGGGCTGCGCGGGGCACAACCCTACACAGGGGAGCCTTTTCTCTGTCCCTTTAACCTCTACGTCGTTTTTTACTGCTCAGTTATCGTCAGCTGGCGCATCGGAGCGTGCCGCCACCCCCTGCAAAGTTTCGCCGGAGGTGCGTATAAGAAAAAACCCCGTTATGCCGTGTGCCGATAAGACAGTAATTTGAGAAAACTACAAAATCGGCATCTGCCAAGCAGGATTGGACAACAAAACAGGCGGCACTCAACTTCGGTTGGGTGCTGCCTGTTTTGTGCGTTTAGGGGGGCGAAAATCGCCTGTTTAGTGCCCTGTGATGCTTTGTTCAAAGATGGGCATATCTGACTTTATCTATTCGTGCAAATGGGCTTGAAAGCGTTACAACTGCCACTATCCAGTATATCGGCATCACAGATAAGAGAAGCGCTATTGGGTGAAGTTTGTTTGCTATGTAGCAAAGACGTTCACGGAAATCAGCACAACTGATTTTGACGGAAGTATTTATAACTTCTTTTTGGACATTTGCGAAAAAGTATTGAACAAAGCGCCTCCATATACTATAATAGCATATAGCAAGTAGCTTATGAGCAAATGGAGGTAAGAATTATGGTGACTAAGGATACTTCTTTGAATGAACTATTCGATGCAGCTTGTCTCTATGCCGAAACTATTGTCCAATCGGGCGAGAACTTTCGAGTAAAAGACCTGTTCCGTGGCGTCGAGTGGAGTCGCATTCCAAAAGGGTTTCGCACGAAGCTCGGGTTTCTGTTCTTTGCCTATGTGACAGGTGAAGCAAAAGACAAATATGAACCGAACGGCAAGACACTTCAAAATCAACAGATTTACAGGAAGAAGTGAACATGGACAACGACTTGGAACTTTATTTTGGCAAAGTTGAGGACGCTATTTCTATAATGCGTGAGGTTGCCGCTCGGGGGCGGGATCAGGGATACCGAGTATGGCCTGACGAATGGCTTACGAAAGAGGAACTTATCACACCCGATGCCCAACCGGAGAATTTCTGCATTGGAATGCTTGACGGAGAAATTGTCTGTGCTTTCATTCTCCAATGGGCAGATTCTGACTATTGGCCCGATGCACCTAAGTATGAAGCTGCCTATCTCCACAAATTCTGTGTGCGGCGCAAATTTACCGGAATGGGTATGACGAAACTGGTTACAGAAGCAATTCAGGCAGAATGCCGCAAGCGAGGTATCCGTTATCTACGTCTGGACACCAGACTGGATGAAAAGGTGGTCAGAAAGATTTATCTGAATTCTGGCTATAAAATCGTAGATATTATTGATTATCCCAATGGAAGCTCTATGGCTTTATATGAGTTGGAGGTATGTTGAATGAAAAAGACAGCCATTTTGGTCTATGACCAATTCTGCAATTTTGAAATTGCACCAGCATTGGAAATGCTGGCAATGGCAGAGAAGCCCATTACCATTTTTGCCAAAACACTGTCTCGGATACGAAGCGAGGATGGCTTGACCGTTATCCCCGAAAAGAGTATTGATGAGTTAAATCTGAATGAATACGACAGCCTGCTTCTGCCCGGTGCGATAGATATTCGTGAAGCTATTGAGGACAATGCAATTTTGGACTTCATCAAAAAATTCGAGGGTATGCCCATTGGCGCAATCTCTATTGCCCCGTTGCTTTTATTGAAAGCCGGACTATTGGAGGGCAAGCCATTTATGGCAGGTGTCAATCCGGAGGACTTATTCGAGGAGGGCTATACAACAGATGATCTCGCCTTGATGATAGGTTGGGATGCAAGTCTTGAAAATCCAATTCCGGAGGGATATATCCAATCCGGAAGTATTGTAACTTCGGTATCTTATAATTTTGTTCGATGGGCATTGGCTTTCGGAAAAATGCTCGGTATTGACTTGCCGCCTAAAACATTTGGACTTTGATTGATATGCAAAATATGTATGTAACGAAATGAATAAAGACTGGATTTTCAAAACAGACGACTATACTATGGCTTAAGTATAGAGAGGTAAAGTATGAGATTACGCTGGAATAAGTAACACACCGACACAATACTTTAGATGGAGGGTTAGTTATATGGAAATCAGAGAATACAGCATATACGATGAAACCGAAATTCTGCGGCTGTATCAAAGCGTAGGTTGGACGGCCTACACCGATCATCCAGAGGTGCTGCGAAAAGGCTTTGAAAACTCAATGCTGATTCTTGCAGCTTACGAGGGCGATCAGCTTTGTGGCATTATTCGCACTGTGGGCGATGGGCATACCATCGTGTTTGTTCAAGATATTTTGGTGTTGCCGGAGCATCAGCGGAAAGGCATCGGCTCCGCACTTCTGCAAGCTATCATGGATAGGTACAGCTGTGTACGTCAAATTGAGCTGGCAACGGATAATACACCGAAAACCATTGCTTTTTACAGGTCTATGGGTTTCTGTGAAATGTCAGAGATCGGCTGTTGTGGATTTATGAGAATTCTGTAAAACGAGAGAGAACGTATGAACGAAACTTTGACAGTTTCGCTGTTCAGCTCCGCAGGAGCGCAGCCGATTTCTCTGAAATCGTTCAGGGGTTTGGGGCATTTCCCCAACAAGATTGCACGGGTGCATAAACACGAGCATTGCTTGCCAAGTGCGTTTCGCAGTTGGCAGGTAATGAGAAGTGGGTACCGCCGTGCATTGCTTGCCGGAATGGCAAGCTCCGGTGTGGGTACTCACCGGATTTGCTTGTGGGCTACATTCCCGTGGATGAGCTGCTAAAAGCGGAACAGGCATGACCGAGATCATGCCTGTTCCACGAAATTTGATTTTACTGTCTTACCAGCAGAGAGCCTACCGGGGCTTTTTCGCTAATTTCTTATAGAGCCGCACCAGGCGGGGGCGGTTATAGCGCTGGATGAGCATGAAGGGGAAATTGCCCAGGATGCACAGTGCGTAGGCAACCCAGCCCCAGGGGCCGGGCCAGATCCGCAGCACGAACAGCGATGCGATCATCAGCGCAAAATGCACGAACTCCGCCACGCAGGACTCCTGGATGAGCCGCCAGGTGCTTTCCGCCGTAGGCCGTCCGGCCACCTCTTTCCGGACCATATCCGGGCAGACTTTGCTCATGTCCGGTACCTTGTCCTTCCAGCTCTGAATGCCGATGACCTTGTAAATCTGACCGTCCTTTTCCCATTTCCAGGGCTTGTAGGGGAACCGCTCCGGGGAAAACCAGGCCCTCGGCAGGGCGTTGCCCAGGTAGTGGGAGGCGATGCCGATGCCTGCCACATACAAAATACAATACAGCAGCCTCATGGACTACCTCCCTCTTTTTGACACTAAATTACCAATGAATTATGAACAAATCATGAACAAACCGCCGGAATCTTGCGATTTTTAAAATCCATGCTATAATATTCGAAAATCCCTGTAATGAGGACGGAATGTCATGAAAAAGATGCTCTTTGTAATGAATCCTTACGCCGGACAGCGCCGGGCCAACCGGTATCTGGCCGATATCCTATCGATCTTCAACCGGGCTGGTTACCGGGTGGAAAGCTATATGACCGGCGCCCGGGGCGAGGCCACGGACATCGTCCGGCAATATGCCCCGGAAATGGACCTGGTGGCCTGCTGCGGCGGCGACGGCACCTTCAACGAGACCGTCAACGGCCTCCTGCACAGCGAAGTCAACATCCCCGTGGGCTATATCCCCGCCGGGTCCACCAATGATTTCGCCGCCAGTCTGGGCCTGCCCACCAACATTTTGCAGGCGGCGGAGGCCGTCGTCACCGGGGAACCCTCCGATCTGGACGTGGGCAAATTCGGCGATCGGTATTTTTCCTATGTGGCCTCCTTCGGGGCCTTCACCCGGACCAGCTATGCCACCCCCCAGAACGTGAAAAATGCCCTGGGCCATGCGGCCTATATTCTGGGCGGCATTTCCGAGCTGTCCCAGCTGAGGACCGAGCATGTCAAATTGCAGCTGGACGACAAAATGGTCGAGGACGATTTTCTCTTTGGCGCCGTCAGCAACTCTACCAGCGTGGGGGGCGTTTTGTCCCTGGACCCCAAGCAGGTGGATCTGCGGGACGGGAAATTCGAGGTGCTGCTGCTCCGGTCCCCCAGAGAGTTGGGGGAGCTGTCCGAGTGCATCCGGGCGGTGCAGACGGCGGAATATAACTGCAAAATGCTGACCTTCACCCCCGCCAGCCGCATTACAATCTGGGCCAATGCCGGAATGCCCTGGACGCTGGATGGGGAAATGGAGCCGGGCCACGAGGAAGTGACCATCGAAAATATCCACTGCGGACTGAAAGTGATGTGCAAGCCATGCTGAATACCACACTCTGCTATATCACCCGGGGCGATCAGGTGCTGATGCTTCACCGGGTCAAGAAGGAAAACGACCTGAACCACGACAAGTGGATCGGTGTGGGCGGAAAATTCTTAGAGGGCGAAAGCCCGGACGACTGCCTCCTGCGGGAAACAAAAGAGGAAACGGGCCTGACCCTGACCCGGTGGCAATGCCGGGGCGTCGTGACCTTCCTCAGCGACCGGTGGGAGGGGGAATATATGTACCTGTTCACCGCCGACGGCTTTACGGGCAGCGAAATTGAATGTAACGAAGGGGACCTGCAATGGGTCAGCCGGGCGTTTCTGGACCGGCTCCCCAAATGGGAGGGCGACGCCATTTTCCTGGATCTGCTGTGGAAGAATGCGCCGTTTTTCCTGCTGAAATTGCGCTACGAGGGGGAGAAGCTGACGGAGGCCGTCCTGAACGGGGAGCGGATAAGAGGATAACGCCCCCTGGCAAGGCACTGTAGGGGCGTCGGCATGCCCCGCCCGCTTAAGTTCCATACGCAGAAACCGGCGGGGCGCAACCCTTCCCCTGGGGGAAGGTGTCATGGCGTAAGCCATGACGGATGAGGGGCGGGACGCACCCCCGATTTCGTTTGTAGGGGCGGCGGCATGCCCCGATGCGCCGAGTTTCATACGCAGAACCGGCGAGGCGCAACCCTCCAGGGGAAGGCTTTGGCCGGTGCTGCATTGATAGCCCCTACCGCCCCTCATCCGTCTTTGCTTCGCAAAGCCACTTAGGAATGGTATGACTGCCACCGGCAGTCATGAATATTTCTATTCGCTGCGCGGGGCAC
>UQVA01000018.1 GCA_900544405.1 uncultured Eubacteriales bacterium | reverse complement strand
TATCATGTGGAGTTTGCAGGCGCAGACATCTTCCCGCAGGGATTTGCCGCCGTTGCAGCCAATCTCCGGGACTTTACAGGGACGAATATGCTCTGCGACATCGGCAACGGCACCATGAACGTCATGTATATCAACGAGCGCCGACCGGTTCCCGACAAGTGCTATACGGAGAAATTCGGGACGCACCAGTGTATGCTGGCTGTCCGGGAAAGCGTGCTGCGGCAGTTCGGCAAGGTACTGGACGACGCCACCATTGAGCGTGTTCTTCGCCACGGCAAGGCGGACATTGCCGACCGCTACCTAACCGCCATCCGGGAAACAGCGGCAGAGTATGTGTCCGGCATCTTCCGCAGACTGCGGGAGCATGAATATGACCCAGAGCTGATGAAGCTCCATGTGGTAGGCGGCGGGAGCTGCCTTGTGAAGAATTTCGGGGACTACGAAAAGAGTCGCGTCATCTTCAACGACGACATCTGCGCCACCGCCAAGGGCTATGAGCTACTGGCGGAGCGCCGCATGAGAAAGACAGGCGGCATTGCATGAAAAACATCTATACGACCACCCTGCGGCTGAATCTGGATAACGTCGCAGACCGAGAAGCATGGGAGCACCTGCAACGGCTGGACAGAGCGCAGTACCGCTCCGTGAATCGCGCCGTAATATCCGCTGTCAATGCCTACTTCGGCAGGCAGGAGCAGCTTGCCGCCGATCCGTATCTGGAAACGCGAGAAAAAGAGGACGCTTTTCTCCGTGAGATTCAGAACACCATCTGGGAGAGTTTGCAGACAGCCGCACCTATGAACTTTGCTCCATGGATGCAGCTTATGCAGGACGCAGTTCCGGCAGATACAACAGAAAAACCGGAGGAATCCGAGGATATGGACGCCGCGCTGGACTTTGCGGACAGCTTTTGATACCAAAACTGCCATTTTTGATAGAAGCAATGATAGCAAATCCGGCACATTTGATACCACACACAAAGGCAAGAAATATTGTACCACCAAAAACCGGCTGCTTGATACCAACCACAGTATCATTCAGCCGGTTTTTACTACCACGAAAGGAGCGTTTTGTTATGACCACAATGACCGCAGAGGAAAAGAAACTGATCCAGGCACAGCACCGGCTGGAGGAAGCGCAGATGCGGGCGAAGGAGAAAGCACGGAAAGCCCGTACCCGCAGGCTGATTCAGGAGGGCGCGGTCTTGGAAAAGGTGCTGCCGGAGGTTCAGACCGTTGGGCTGTCCGAGCTGGAGGGATACCTGAATGGGAAGATGTCAGGGAACGAAGAAAACGGGAGCTGAGCCGGTAGCCTAGTCCCGTAAGGGCGCAACTTACTCACCACCCGCCAAAGGCGGGCAGTGGTATGCCTTGCGGCATCGTTGCGCTCTCCGAGGGGGACTGCGGCTGCTGCGGCAGCCTCCAGACAATGCCACAGCCCTTACGGGTGCTGCTGTCATCGTCTGCGCAGACGGCAGAACACAACCACGTGTGTGCTTATGCGGTAGGTTACTATAAGTAACCCACCTGCCGCCTGCCTACGCAAACTCAGCCAAGAACAATCCTTCGGATATGTTCAGGCAGCTTTGCCGCAGAGAGAGTGTCGCTGTGCGCGGCACTCTTTTCTTTTTGCGAAAAAGAAACAAAAAGCCGGGGCGCAGAACAATGGGGTCACGGCTCGTTACCCCATCTTCGAGTGAGGATGCAAAGGGTGTGAGTTCAACGCACACCCTTGCTCATTGGCAAGTGTCTGAAACAAGGACGCAAAGGGTCTAAATTCTGCTTAGACCCTTTGATTGGGAAAGTCGTGCAGGGGTCACTGTTTCAATGACCCCCTGCCGGCAGAAAGGAGACTGTTTGGCAATCTATCATCTGGAGGCAAAGGTGGTCAGCCGGGGTGCAGGCCGCTCCGCCGTGGCCGCTTCCGCCTATATGAGCTGCTCCCGTCTATATAACGACTACGACGGGATACAGCACGACTACACGAAAAAGCAGGGGCTTGTCTGGCAGCAGGTGTTCCTGCCCTCCATGGCTCCACCCGAATGGCAGGACAGGGAAAAGCTCTGGAACGCCGTGGAAGAAAACGAAAAGACAAAGGACAGCCGCCTTGCGCGGGAGTTCATCGCAGCACTGCCGCGAGAGCTTGACCGGCAGGCGCAGATCGAATTGATCCGGGCATTCATTCAAGAGCAATTTGTATCGGACGGCATGTGCGCCGATGCCGCAATACACGACACGGACGGGCAGAATCCCCACGCCCATATCCTGCTGACGGTGCGCCCGCTGGATGAGCAGGGGCGCTGGCAGTACAAGACGGAGAAGGAATACCTCTGTGTCAGAGACGGCGAGGAACGGGGCTTCACCGCTGTGGAGTTCAAGTTGGCACAGGCTGAGGGCTGGGAGAAGCAGTATCCCTACTATGTAGGCAAAAAGAAAAAGGAATATCTGCCGCCCTCAGAAGCGGAAGCGCGCGGCCTCATCCGAGCGGACAAGCATCCCAAAAGTACCCGTTACGGCAGACAGAATCCCATCTCCGAACGCTGGAACAGCGAGGAACAGCTTGTTGCGTGGCGTGCGGCATGGGCAGATGTGGCAAACCGCTATCTGGAGCGTGCCGGTTTTTCGGAACGCATCGACCACCGCAGCAACGCCGAGCGAGGGCTGGACGCCATCCCCACCGTTCACGAAGGCCCCGTTGCCCGTGCGCTGGAACGGCAGGGCGTCGTATCCGTTCGCTGTGAGATCAACCGGCAGATACGGGAGCAGAACAGGCTGATCCGCTCCCTCCGTGCGGAAATCCAAAAGCTGACGGAAGCGATCAAGAGCTCCGTTCCCGCACTTGCAAGGGCGCTGGAAACCGCCCGCAAGGGCGTTCTGCTGCTGCGCTACTCATGTCTCTACCATACCGGCGCGGCAAAAAAGCTGGACGAGAGCATTCAGGCGATCCAGCCGGACTATGCGCGGTATCTGGAGATACGGAAGCTGCTGCGGGAAAAATCCAAACAGAAAAAGACACTGCTCACAGAGCAAAAGGCACTGCCGCCTTTGAATCTCATACGCCGCGCTGAAATCAAAAAGATTCTGACAACTCTCACCGAGGATGCAGAAGAACTGAAATCTGAGATGGATATGCTGATTGCCGGTTTCGGCAAGAGCGACCCGGAGGGTATGAAGGAGGTCAAACAGCAGCTTGACGCCATGACCGCAAACAAGACCGGGCTGGAGGGCGTTGCGGCAAAGGCAGCCGACGCTTTGGACGCAGAGGTTCAGAAGTACCATGCGCTGCAAGAGCAGACCAAGGCCGTTGACGCAGAAGAATTGTATACCGCCCGTATGGAGCTGCGCGGCAATATGACCGCAGAAGTCCGGGAGAAGATCAAGGACACCTTCGGCAAGCATTACGACGCCGACCGCTTCCGTCAGGCAGACCGGGAGGTATCCGAGCTGCTGGGTGAGCCGCATCCGCAGAAGGATCGCTCCGTTGTCAGAAAGCTGCAAAGGCCGCAGGAGCAGTCTGTCATTCAGCCCCGCAAGCACGAAAACGAAATTGAATTATAAGAAAGGAATTGCCTATGGAAAAAATTATCAACATCGACGAAATCAACCGCGCCGCGATGGAGGGCAGAGAGGATGTGCTCATCGACCTGTGCAGGGTCTTTGACCATGAGAGCTACTTTGATCCGGTCTTTGACCCGCCGGAGTCCTTTTTGCAGGAGTGCGAGGCCTATTGGAACAGGCGAAGCCCCTTCTGCAAAACCGTGGAGCGCAAGATTGGAAACACATGGTACACCATTGAAACCGTCTGTGACGGAACCGAGCCGCTTACCGCCAAGGTAAAACGGCTCATTTTTTCTGACCGGGAGGTGGCTTGTTAATGACAGCGACACAAAACTATGGTAATATAATTCTAAGCACACCGATTCTGTCGGCTGACCCGAACGTGAAGGAGGACGTTATGACGGATCAGCAAAAAATTACGATACTCTACTGCCGCCTCAGTAATGAGGATTCGCAGGATAGGGAGTCGAACTCGATACAGAATCAACGCGAGCTTTTAACCAGATACGCACGAGATCATGGCTACACGAACCTGAAAGTGCTGGTGGATGACGGTTATACCGGTACGAACTTCCAGCGCCCTGGCGTACAGGAGGGCTTTGAACTGGTAAAGCAGGGATTGGTAGGCTGCTGGCTTTGCAAAGACCTATCTCGCTTTGGTCGTGATTACCTGACTGTAGGCCAGTACACCGACATCATCTTCCCCAGCTACGATGTGCGCTTCATTGCCATCAACGACGGCGTGGACAGTCAGCGTGGGGACGGTGAGGGCTTTGCCGCAATTCGCAACTTATTTAACGAGTGGTATCCAAGAGATACCTCCAAGAAAGTCCGTACCAGCCTGCTTCAGCGCGGCACCAGCGGCAAGCATCTGGGCAAACCGCCTTATGGCTACCGCTGTGACCCAAATGACAAGGACAAATGGATTCTGGATGAGGATGCCGCCCCGATTGTCAAGCGCATCTTTGACCTCTGCATTGACGGCAAAGGCCCGGAGCAGATTTCGCGGATTCTTGAAAGGGATCAGGTTCTCACGACCAAGGCGCTGTATGCCAGCCGTAAGGGAAAGCCGCTGCCCAAGAACCCGTATGGCTGGAGCGATCAATCCATCGTCGGGATTCTGGAACGGCAGGAATACACCGGATGCACCTGCAATTTCAAGACCTACTCCAAGTCCTACAAGCTGAAAAAGCGGATTCCAAACGAGGCGGAGAATATGTTCATCGTGCCAGACACGCAGGAGGCTATCGTTTCTCAGGCGCAATGGGATAGAGTACAGGAGCTGCGCAAAAACAAACGCCGTCCCGTGAAAGCGGAACGGCAGGGATTATTCGCAGGACTGGTCTACTGTGCAGACTGCGGCAGCAAGCTTCATTTCGCCACCTGCAAGGGCTTTGAGGGCAAGCAGGATCATTATCGCTGCTCCAAGTACAAGAGCGGACGGGGCGAATGCAGCGCACATTATATCCGGGAAGATGTACTGCGGGAACTGGTACTGGAACGGATTCAGGCGGTCAATGCGTATATCCGCAGCGATGTGGAGGGCTTTCAGGAGGAGTGGCTGCATTACCGCCGCGCCGATCAGGAAAGAGACATCCGGGAAGATCAGAAGCGCGTGGAGCAGGCAAAAAAGCGCCTTGCCACCCTCGATGTGGTCATATCCCGGCTCTATGAGGACTATGCTCTCGGTGAAATCAGCAAGGAAAAGTACAAGAAGATGACTGCTGATTATGAAGCGGAGCAGGAACGGTTAAAGCTCGAAATTGAAACGACAGAAGAATGGGTCGCGCAGCGGCAGGCAATGGGCGACGATCTGGACACTTTCATTGCGCTGACGAAAAAGTATGTGGATGTCACGGAGCTGACGCAGACGATTGTCAACGAGTATATCAAGAAGATCATCATCCACGCACCGGACAAGTCTGGCGGCAAACGCCGACAGAAGGTGGAGATTTTCTTCAACTTCGTGGACGATGTGGAGATCCCCGTGCTGGCAGAACCCATGATCGCAGAATCTACCCTTGGACGCAGAAAAACGGCGTGACCTTTACGGTCACACCGTCCTCTGCCCCAACCGCAAGACTTATAGTTCCTTACGACTGTTAAGCCTTGATTTTAAGCCATTTTCGCAAGGTTTTATAAACACTTGCGCGGGCTTATAAGAAGATTTCCGTCTATCAAATCAATAAAAAATAAACGAATCGGGATTTACGGAGGCAAGGATGCTTACTTTATATGCGTCAAAATATGAAGACCTATGATTTCGTCAAGGGAAATTCTGTATGCACAAATGAAGAAATGTTTTGTTTTATGACCTCCATGCTTAAAAATGAGGACCGGAATGCGCCGGTCCTCAAATTTTTATTCCAGGCTCCCTTCACCGCCCATGAGGGCAGTCATTTCCTCAATGCGCTCCAAGGGGAACGGCGGCTGGCACAAAGGTCGCAGGGCAATGCTCATGAGCTTCATGGGGTTATCGTCCGCTGCCACCCGATTAGAGCTTAACTTGCCGCAGCGGCGGCACCGGTGGATTATGGCCCACTCGCCGCCCTTGCGGACCCAGACGGCCACCGGCTCCATAAGCCCACCGCAGTCGCTTTCCCGGTCCCCCGGCTCCACGTCCACATGGAGACTCATCAGGCAGTTGGGGCAATGGTTCCGGTGATCGCTTCCGGCGTTCTCCGGGCTGACGGGGCGGCCGCAGAATCTGCAGGTAAAGCCCTCGGTGCAGGGATGGGTCTTGTAATAGCCTTTTTCGTATTGTTTCCGCTTGTTTTCACGGTTCATGTTGATTCCTCCGAAAGAATTTTGGCATTTCTCCGGGAGGAATGGCTGGGTCTTGGATTTGCCAACCTCCCGGTCAGACTACAAGATCCAGTATCCGATTATTATACTTCAAAAAGCAGTTCCTTTCTTCGTTATTCCACGGCGATCTCTTTGATCTCCACTTCATTTCCCTGCTGCAAGTACGTCTCCTCGCTGCCGCAGTAGGGACATATCTTCCCCTGGGGCACGGTGGGATAGGTCTTGCCGCAGGCGGTGCAGTAGGTGACGGCGGGAATCTCCTCCACCGTCAGCTCGCATCCTTCCAGCATGGGAACACGCTTGCAGTTCCAGCTCCAGACATCCAGCAGGTAGCTGGGAATGATGGTCGAAACTTCACCGATTTCCAGCACCACCCGCCGGATATGGCTGGCCTGGTTCTCCTCTGCGATTTTTACCACGCTGTCGGCAATATGGAACACAACGCCAAGCTCGTGCATGGCTCAGTCCTTCTTGACCTTCGTGACCACGGTCTGGCCCAGACGCTTGAAGGCCATGGGCAGGATGCCCTTGACTTTATCCTCGGCCTTCATCATCTTGGAACATTCCGGATGATCCCGCTTCAGATGAATGGCATCAAAGACGCATTTGGTGGTACACACGCCGCAGCCGATGCACTTGTTGGGGTCCACCCAGCTGGCACCGCAGCCCAGGCACCGGGCCGTCTCGATTTTCACCTGCTCGGCGGTCAGGGTCTTGTGGGCATCCCGGAAGGAGTGCTTGGGCACGCTTTCGTCCAGCCCTGCTTCCTGACGGCCGGCGTGGTCATAGCATTCCACGGAGATATTGTCCTTATCCAGCATGATGAAATCCCGACGGTTCCGGCCGGTTTTCAGGTCCGCACCCTTATGGACATAGCGGTGCAGAGACTCGGCGGCGCACTTGCCGTCCTCGATGGCGTCGATGGCGAATTTTGGCCCGTGATATACGTCGCCGCCCACGAAAATATCCGGCTCGGCGGTCTGGTAGGTCAGCGGGTCGGCCACGGGATAGTTGCCCCGCCAGAATTCAACTTTGGTGCCCTCCAGCAGCCTGCCCCAGTTGATGGCCTGGCCGATGGCGAACACCACATGGTCCGCTTCCAGCGTCATGGTCTCCTGCTCGTCGTACACCGGGGAGAATTTCTTGGTCTCCGGGTCGATGGTCCGCAGGCAGCGCTTGAACACCACGGCGGTCACATGGCCCTGGGCGTCCTTTTTCAGTTCCTTGGGACCCCAGCCGTTGCAGATGGTGATACCCTCTTCCAATGTCTCGGCAATCTCATTCTTGGAGGCCGGCATGGTCTCCCGGGATTCCAGGCACACCATGGACACGTTGCAGGAGCCGAATCGGGAAGCGGTCTTGGTGCAGTCCACGGCCACGTTGCCGCCGCCGATGACCACGGTCTTGCCCTCCATTTTCTGGGTCTCATCCTCCAGAGCGTGGTGCAGGAAGTCCACGGCGATGGCAGTTCCCAGAGCATCGTCCCCCGGTACGCCGGGCAGACGGCCGCCCTGGCAGCCGATGGCAATATAAAATGCCTCATAGCCCTGCGCTCGCAGCTGCGCTATGGTCACGTCCTTGCCAACCTCTACGCCGCACTTGATCTCCACGCCCAATTCCCGGATGACCTGGATTTCGGCGTCGATGATGTTCTTTTCCAGCTTGAAGGAAGGAATGCCGTAGGTCAGCATACCGCCGGGCTTGGCGCTCTTTTCAAAGACCGTGGGCTTGTAGCCCTTGGTGGCCAGATAGTAAGCGGCAGAGAGACCCGCAGGGCCGGAGCCGATGATGGCGATTTTCTGGGCCCAATGGTCCAGACGGTTGGAGGCGATGACGACCGGCGGGATGTAGCGGGTGTCGGCATTCAGGTCTTGCTCGGCCAGGAATTTCTTCACGGCATCGATGGCCACGGCCTGGTCGATGGTCCCACGGGTGCAGGCTTCCTCGCAGCGCTTGTTGCAAATGCGGCCGCAGACCGCAGGGAAGGGATTGTCCTTCTTGATAAGAGCCAGGGCCTCCTGATATTTCCCCTGAGCAGCCAGCTTCAGATAGCCCTGCACGGCCACATGGGCGGGGCAGGCGGTCTTGCAGGGGGCGGTACCCTTATCATAGCAGTTTTTACGGTTGTTGTCCCGGTAGTCCGGGTCCCAATGCTCCGAACCCCACTTGATGGAGTTGGGCAACTCATGCTTGGGATATTCCACCACATTGCCGTGCTTGTCGCAGAGCTTCTGTCCCAGCTTTACCGCACCGGCGGGGCAATACTCCACGCACTTGCCGCAGGCCACGCACTTGCTGCGCTCCACCTCGGCAGTGTAGGCAGACCGGGACAGATTGGGAGTGTTAAACAGCTGAGAAGTCCGCAGGGCGTTGCAGATCTGTACGTTGCAGTTACAGATGCCGAAAATTTTATTCTCGCCGTCAATGTTGGTGATCTGATGGACGAAGCCGTTTTCCTCGGCCTTTTCCAGAATGCGGATGGCTTCTTCGTAGGTAATGTCGTGGCCCTTGCCGGTCTCCCGGCAGTAGTCGGCAAAGTCGCCAACACCGATGCACCAGGAGGCGGGGTCGTCCGCGCAGCCCTCGCCCATCACGCCTCGGCTGGCCCGGCAGGAGCATTGGGCCACGCCGATGTGGCCTTCAAATTTTTTCAGCCAATAGGAAAGATGCTCGATGTCCAGACTCTGGTTCTCCATGGGGATGGCCTTCTCAACGGGAATGACGTGCATACCCACGCCGCCGCCACCGGGAGGCATCAGATGCGTTTTTCCCGCCAGCGGCACATAGGTCATGCGCTCAAAGAAGGGGGCCAGCTCCGGATGCTCCGCAAGTCGCTTGTTATAAGGGATTTCGCCCCGCTCGCCGTAGCAGGGGTTCTCGCCGCTGCCGCTTTCGTCGATGTTCAGCAGTTCCGCAGAACCCGGCACGAACATGGGTACGAAGTACCGCCGCTCGGACTGGGGAGCGGTGCGGCCGTTGTGGTCATAGTGATAGCCGTAGTCGTATTCCAGCAGGCCCAGGAAAGAAAGCTGGTCCAGAACCTCCTGGAAATGGGCCTTACCCTCCTCGGCCACGTTGCAGAGCTTCCAGAGTTCCGGGACGGTGTGGGGCTTGCGCAGACCCATGGCCAGCATAATGTCGCACATTTCGTCGGTCAGCAGAGCCTCCAGGCCCCAGTATTCCGCATCCTGGGTGGTAATTTTGCCGAATTTGTGGTCAATGACGTCGGTGATCATCTTGCCGACCTTCACGACCTTCTCCCGCGTAACCTTGTGGCTCTTGGCCTCCGGATTCCAGGCTCGCTTTTTCAGTTCTTCGTCAATCATGTTCTCTCTCCCCGTATGTGATTTCGTGTGTGTATGTGTGATTTGTTATTTTGCTTTCCAGTTCTGAACGGTCTCCGTCAGCCATTGGGCCAGAACGTCGATGCCCTCCCCTGTTTTGGCGCTGATGGGGAAAATGCGGATGTTGGGGTTCCGCTTCCGGGCGTAGGCCGTGACCTTTTCCATGTCAAAGTCGAAATACGGCAGCACATCGATTTTATTGACGATCATCACATCACAGACCTGGAACACCAGCGGGTATTTCAGGGGCTTGTCGTGGCCCTCCGGCACGGATAAGATCATCATATTCAGGGCCGCCCCGGTGTCGAATTCCGCCGGGCACACCAGATTGCCCACGTTTTCCAGAATTACCAGGTCCAGGTCCGAGCTGCCCAGCTGCCGGACGCCCTGGCGGGTCATGTCCGCATCCAGATGGCACATCCCGCCGGTGTGCAGCTGAATGACACGGGTGCCGGTCCGGGAAATGGTGTCCGCATCTACGTCGGAATCAATGTCCGCCTCCATCACGCCGACCTTCATATCCTTCGGCAGAGCGGCGAGCAGTTTGGTCAAGGTGGTGGTCTTGCCGGAACCCGGCGAGGACATGAGATTCACCAGAAACGTGCCTTGCGCTTTCATTTCCCGGCGCAGATTTTCTGCGTCGGCGTTGTTGTCGGCAAAAATGCTTTGCTTCACTTCAATAATGCGATAGGGGTCCATAGGTTCCTCCTTGGAGCTTAAAAAGCCCAAACTAACTTTCTATTCACTATACACGATTTCCCTGCGAAAGTCAATTTCCCCCAGAGGGAAATACGAAAAATATTTCCAATTTCTACCGAAGATTTCTGGAAAATTTTGTCAGACTGACAAATCCCCGCCGAAGAGAAACCTCCGGCGGGGCAATATGAAGTTTTGGAAGGATCGTTAGATACGTGCCACGCCGCTCTTCCGGGCGGCTTCGGCCACGGCTTTGGCCACGGCGTCCTTCACACGGGGGTCAAAGGCGGCGGGCAGGATATAGTCCGCATTCAGCTCATTCTCCCCTACCAGGTCGGCCAGAGCGTAGGCGGCGGCAATCTTCATCTCATCATTGATGCGGGAGGCCCGCACGTCCAAAGCGCCCCGGAAAATGCCGGGGAAGGCCAGCACATTGTTGACCTGGTTGGGATAGTCGCTGCGGCCTGTAGAAACAACGGCAGCGCCGCCGGCCTTGGCCTCGTCCGGGAAGATTTCCGGGACCGGATTGGCGCAGGCGAAGATGATGGCGTCCTTGGCCATAGTGGAGACCATTTCCTTCGTCAACGTGCCGGGAGCGGACACGCCGATGAACACGTCGGCTCCACGGATGACCTGGGCCAGGGTTCCGGACTCTTTTTCCTGATTGGTGACGGCGGCAATCTCCTCCTTCACGGCGTTCAGGCCCTCCCGTCCGGCGTAAATAGCGCCCTTCCGGTCGGTCATGACCACGTGCTTGGCCCCCATGCTGATGAGCAGCTTGATGATGGCAATACCGGCGGCACCGGCGCCGGAGGTGACGATCTTCACGTCCTCCAGCTTCTTCCCCACCAGCCGCAGGGCGTTCAGCAGACCGGCCAGGGTGATAACGGCGGTGCCGTGCTGATCGTCGTGGAATACGGGAATGTCGCAGCGCTCGATGAGCTTCTGCTCAATCTCAAAGCACCGGGGAGAGGAAATGTCCTCCAGATTGATGCCGCCGAAGGACCCGGCCAGCAGGGCCACGGTGTTCACGATGTCGTCCACATTCTTGCTGCGGATGCACAGGGGGATGGCGTCCACATCGCCGAAGGCCTTAAAAAGGACGCACTTGCCCTCCATCACGGGCATACCGGCCTCCGGGCCAATGTCGCCCAGGCCCAGCACGGCGGTGCCGTCGGTAACAACGGCCACGGTGTTCCACCGGCGGGTCAGTTCGTAGCTTTTGTTGATATCCTTCTGAATCTCCAGGCAGGGCTGGGCCACGCCGGGGGTATAGGCCAGGGACAGGGCATCCTTGCTGTCCACCCGGGCACGGGGGGTCACTTCCAGCTTGCCCTTCAGGGCATAGTGCATTTTCAAAGATTCGGCTGCGTAATCCATAAATTTTCTCCTTTGCATCGTTCCCACGGGAACGGATTTCCTGGCGCCAGTATATCATATTCTTCCCGAACTTGCAAGCAAAACGCCGGAGCAAATGCCCCGGCGCACGCTTATTTCCGATAAAAGGTATTGCCGCCGATGAACTCCCGGACCAGACTGGTGGGGGGAATTTCATCGTCCACATCGGCTTCGAGAACGTAGTTCAGAATTTTGACCACGCCCCGGACCTGCTCATAGCAGCTTTCCTCCGGCGTGACCGCCAGCAGAAGCGGATAAATGTGTTTTTTCAGCACCGCCAATTCATAGAGCGTAGAACTGTTGAAGATCACATCGGCGTTCTCCTGATAAGGGAAGATCCACCGCCGCTCCCCTGCCCGTACGGAATCCCACATGGACATGGTATGGGCCACGCTGGCTCCACGGGTCTCGTGGTCCCGGACAATGCGCCGCAGCAGCCGCAGATAGCTGGTGGGGATGCGGTTGTGGTTGTCCAGATTCAGGGGCAGCAGGGGGCTTACATACATCCGGAAAATGGCCTTCGGGTCAATGCCCTCCGGCAGCAGCGCCGGATTCAGACCGTGAAGCCCCTCCACCAGGATGACGGAATCCTCCTGCAGTTTCATGTGTCGCCCATGCCACTCCCGCTTCCCGGTGAGAAAATTGAATTCCGGCAATTCTACCGTGCCGCCCCGGAGCAGTTCTCCCAACTGACTGCGGAACAGTTCTGTGTCCAAGGTGTTGATGTGTTCCAGGTCCAGCTTGCCGTCCGGGCCGGGGGCAATGGTGTCCCGGTCCCGGTAATAGTCGTCCAGGCTCATCACAATGGGCTTTTTGCCGTAGACCCGCAGCTGGGTGGCCAGACGGTTGGCAGAGGTGGTCTTTCCGGAGGAGCTGGGCCCCGCCAGCAGCACTGCCCGGGCGCCCCGCTGGCAGATGCTGTCTGCAACTTGGGCAAAGCGCTTTTCGTGGAGGGCTTCGTTGACCCGAATCAGCTCCCGAATCTTGCCGCTTTTGGTCAGTTCATTCAGGTCGGCCACGTTCTCGCAGTCCATGAGACTGCACCACCGCTCCCCTTCCGAGTAGACCTGGAAAAGATTCGGCAGCTGAGGCCACTGGCCCAGTTTGTCCGGGTCCCGGTCCGAGGGGAACAGAAACAGGAAGCCGTGGCCCAGGGCTTTCACGTCCCAAAGCTGCAGATAGCCGGTGGACGGGGCCAATTCTCCGTAGTAATAGTCGGAAAAGTCCCCATAGTAATACTCGTCAAAGGTCGGCGCTTCCCGCCAGGAAAGAAGCCGTGCCTTGTCGCTCAGCCCCTGGGCAGCATAGGCTGCCATGGCATCCTTGGTGGAGACCCGCCGCCGCAGCAGCGGAATGTCCGCCTGAACGATGGAACTGATCTCCTCCCGGAGCCGGTCGGCATCAAAAGATTCCGCCCCGTCTACTTCGATATACAGCGCCTCCCCCAGTGTGCAGTTCATTTTGCACCGGGCCTGGGGCCAGAGCCGCCGCAGAGCCAGGAAGATAACAAACTGGGCAGTCCGGTTGTAGACCTCCCGGCCGGTGGGGTCCGAAACGGTCAACAGGCGAATCTCGCCGCCGCTGGCGGCCATGGCCCGCCGGACCGTGGGGGTGTCCTCCGGGGTCTCCCGGACGGGGACATATTGCAGATTGAAAACGTCACCGGCGATTTTCGCCGCAATGGGACGCTTGGAAAAAACGGGCGTATCCAGTCCTGCAAGCCGAATCAGGTTCAAAAGACTTTGCCCGGGCTGGGGCTGAATTTCGTGGCCGTCGATTCGCAATAGCATAGAAAGAACCTCCTACTTCCGGCAGTCCTCGCAATTCCCGCAGCAGGAGCAGCAACAGCTGCCGCATTTTTTCTTTTTTCGCCGAAAAAGGCAATAAAGGCACCAACCCACCGCGGCTCCGAGAAGCGCCCAATCCAGCCACGTCATAGCATTGCTCCGATCTGATAGACCGCCAGGGCCGCCAGCCAGGCAATGACGCACTGCATGATGACTACACCGATGGTTTTCCAGGTGGAATCCAACTCCCGGCGAATGGTCGCTACGGCGGCCACACAGGGGGTGTAGAGCAGGCAGAAGGTCAGGAAGGACGCCGCAGACAAGGGCGTAAACAGGCTGCCAAGCGCCGAGACCAGCTGGTCGGTGCTGACACCCAGGATCACGCCGAAGGTGCTGACCACCGCTTCCTTGGCCGTGAAGCCGGACACCAATGCCGTGACCATCCGCCAATCTCCGAAGCCCAGCGGGGCAAAGATGGGAGCCACCAGACGGCCCAAAGCCGCCAGAATGCTGTCGGCGCTGTCCGTGACCACGTTCAGGTGCAGGTCAAAGGATTGCAGGAACCAGATGATGACCGTCGC
The DNA here is from genome assembly GCA_900544405.1 of uncultured Eubacteriales bacterium. GTDB lineage: Bacteria > Bacillota > Clostridia > Oscillospirales > Oscillospiraceae > Faecousia. The sequence goes on along the minus strand of UQVA01000018.1, from coordinate 22,629 downwards.
CGTGAAAATGACCGTAAAGGCCCGCTGCAGGAAATCCTTTGCCTTCTCCCACATGAGAAGCCCCACGCTCTTTGCCGAGGGGAAGCGATAGTTGGGCAGTTCCATGACGAACGGCACGGGTTTGCCATGGAAAATGGTGCTTTTCAGCAGCAGTGCCATGAGAATCCCAACCACGATGCCCCCAAAGTATAAAATCATCATCACCAGCAGCTTGTGTCCCGGAAAGAACGCCGCAGCAAACAGGGTGTAAATGGGAATTTTGGCGGAGCAGCTCATAAAGGGCACCAGCAGAATGGTCATTTTCCGGTCCCGCTGAGAGGACAGGGTCCGGGTGGCCATGACCGCCGGGACGGAGCAGCCGAAGCCGATGAGCATGGGCACGAAGCTGCGGCCGGACAGACCGATCTTCCGCAGGAGATTGTCCATCACGAAGGCCACCCGAGCCATATAGCCGGAATCCTCCAGAATGGACAGGAAGAAGAACAGCGTCACGATCAGCGGCAGGAAGCTCAGCACGCTGCCTACCCCGGCGAACACGCCGTCGATGAGGAGACTGTGGACAACCGGATTGATGCCGTAGGCGGTGAGGCCCCGGTCCACCAATGCGGTGAATCCGTCCACACCATAGGCAATTATATCCGAAAAGAACGGTCCAATCAAGTAAAAAGTCAGGTAGAAGATTAGCGCCATGATGCCGACGAACACAGGAATGGCAAAAATCCGATGGGTCAGCACCTTGTCGATGGCCACGCTGCGCTTATGCTCCTTGCTTTCGGCGGCCTTCACCACGCAGGAGGCGCAGACCTTCTCGATGAAGTTGTAGCGCATATCGGCCAATGCCGCATTCCGGTCCAGGCCGGAATCGTACTCCATTTCTATGACGGAGTGCTCAATGAGTTCCTTCTCGTTCTGGCTGAGGCCCAGCTTTTCCGCAAATTCCTCCTCGCCCTCGATGAGCTTGGTGGCTGCAAAGCGCCGGGAAATACCGGCCCGCTCGGCGTGGTCCTCGATGATGTGACACACGGCATGGATGCACCGGTGGACCGGGCCGTCCGGGCAGAAATCCTGCACCGCCGGGAGAATTTTCTTCTGAGCCGTGTCCCGCAGCACGTCCACCAGTTCGGAAACGCCTTCATTTTTGGCGGCGCTGATGGGCACCACCGGCACGCCGATGGCCTGGGACATTTTCTGCACGTCCACGCTGCCGCCGTTGCCCCGAAGCTCGTCCATCATGTTCAGAGCAATAACCATGGGGACCTGAAGGGACAGCAGCTGAAGCGTTAAGTACAAATTTCGCTCGATGTTGGTGGCGTCTACGATGTTGATGATAGCATCGGGCTTTTGGTTCAGGATGAAATCCCGGGTGACGATCTCCTCCTGTGTATAGGGACGTATCGAGTAAATACCCGGCAGGTCCACCACGCTGTCCTCGGTATTTTTGATGGTGCCCATTTTCTGGTCCACGGTCACGCCGGGGAAATTGCCCACGTGCTGATTGGAGCCGGTCAGGGCGTTGAAAAGGGTGGTTTTTCCGCAGTTCTGATTGCCTGCCAACGCAAAGATCATACCCTCTCCTCCCGAAGATCGATCTTCCGGGCGTCCTCCCGGCGAATGGTCAGTTCGTATCCCCGGACCTGAATTTGAATGGGGTCCCCCATGGGGGCGATTTTCCGCAGGGTCACGGTGGTGCCGGGAATCAGGCCCATGTCCAGGAACCGGAGCCGCAGGGCGCCTTCCCCGCCTACCTGGGAGATCACGCCGGACTCCCCTATGGTCAAATCATCAATGGTTCTCATGTCTTTCTCCTCCGAAAAGTTCACTGAAGCTAACTTTCGTATCATAGCACAAGGAAAGCAGGATTGCAACTGAAAATCCACGAGAAGAAAATTTTCCGCCTCCGGAACAGCAATGGATCGTATTTTGCCATTGCCATTCCACCGAAAACTTGCTATAATCGTAGAAAAAGAGCGGGGGTATGCGTTGTGCTGCTATTTTGGATTCTATTCATCGCACTCACGATTTGTCTGTTTCTGGCTGTTAAATATGCGTTCAAATTGTTAGCAAACGAATTGGAATCGTTTGTCCTTCAAGATTTGAATTTGCCTGAATGGAATGTAATACCCTGGACTTGAATAACGGGAGGGAAGCCTATGTTATGGTCTATTAGTGGTGGAGTTATAATTTTTGTTTTAGGTGTGTTTATTTTTTTAAAGCCAGATTTAGTGTGGAAATTAACAGAAGCATGGAAATCTTATTTTGCAGATGAGCCATCTGAGTTATATCTGAAAACCACAAAAATTGGCGGTATTTTATTTGCTCTATCAGGAGTTGTTATGATAATACTACCCTTTATTTTGAAATAATAACTTTCAGATTGCATGACGAGCGACAAATCAATTTTAGGAGGGATATAGATGCCGGTTATCGAGATTATAAATACCTCCGGCGGCGGGATGGCACAGCGCTATTTTACCGTTCCTATGACAAACGAGACGATTATAGCGCTTATTGAAATGCTGGAAAGCAAACTTACTGCCGATGCCTTTGCAAAAGAACAGCGGGTTCTGATGACGCCCAAATTGCGGGATGCCATTAAAGAGCGGGACCACTATACATGCTGCAATTGCGGAAATTCGACACTTGCAGCACCCAATCTTTTACTGGAAATCGACCATATCATTCCTGTTTCCAAAGGTGGGCTTACCGAAGAAAACAACCTGCAAACATTGTGCTGGAAATGCAACCGTTCCAAGGGAAATAAAATACTGCAATAAATCAATGGAGGCACGGCAGAGGGTGAATTTTCCCTCTGCCGTGCCTTCGTTAATTTGCCAGGCGCTTGAATTCATCGTACACGAACTGGACCTTCGGGCCGATGATGACCTGCACGGCGGTCTTGCCGGGACGGATGACCCCGGCTGCCCCGGCGGCTTTCAGCTTCTTTTCGTCCACCCGGAGGGGGTCCCGGACCTCCAGCCGCAGCCGGGTAACACAGTGGTCAATGGACGTAAGATTCTCTTTTCCGCCAAGACCTTCCAGAATCATTTTTGCCATTTCCGTAAAATCGCTGTTGGCCGGCTCCAACGTCTCCTCCCCTGCCGTCGATTCCTCTCGGCCGGGGGTTTTCAGGTTGAATTTCCGAATGGCAAAGTAGAATACCAGAAAGAACACCGCAAAGGCCGCCAATCCCAACGGCAAAATCAGCCAGGTTTTCGCCGCTGCGGGCAAGGATGCAGAGAAAATCAGGTCCGTTGCTCCGGCGGAGAAGCAGAAGCCCGCCCGGAAACCCAGAGCCACGGTGACGGCGGCAAAAATGCCATAGAGCAGGGCGTAGACCACATACAGCGGGAAGGCCAGGAACATGAAGCCAAACTCAAATGGTTCCGTCACGCCGCATAGGAAGGCGCACAACGCCGCCGAGCCTACCAGACCCGCCACGGATTTCCGCCGCTCCGGTTTGGCGGCCAAAATCATGGCCAGCGCCGCACCGGGCAGGCCGAACATCATGCAGGGGAAGAATCCGGACATATACATTCCCACGGACCAGTCAACGGGGTTCCCGTTCAGGGTGCTGCCGGTGGTCAGGCCGTTCCAGTAGGCGGTCAGATCTCCCAGGCCGATGGTGTCGAACCAGAACACATTGTTCAGGGCATGGTGCAGGCCCGTGGGGATGAGCAGCCGGTTCAGGAAGGCGTAAATGCCTGCGCCCACGGCCCCCAGCCGCTTCACGCCGTTGCCGATGGCCACCAGTGCTCCGAATACCACCGGCCACACCAGCAGCAGAATGGCCGAAACCGCGATGGACACCAGTCCCGTAACGATGGCCACGCTGCGCTTTCCGGAGAAAAAGGCCAGCATATCCGGCAATTTTGTGTGACGGAACCGGTTGTAGACCGTGCCGCCGATGATGCCGGAGAGAATTCCAATAAAGGGATTGGCGATTTTGTCATAAGCCAACGCCCAGGTCCCGTTTTCCACCAGTCCCGGCGCAATACTCCCGGCGGCTCCCACCAGATTGGTGATCATCAGCCAGGACACAAGGCCCGCCAGTCCTGCCGTGCCGTCGCTTTCTTTTGCCAAACCCACGGCCACGCCCACGGCGAACAGAACGGCCATGTTGTCGATGAGGGCACCGCCGGCCTTTATCAGGAAAAATCCGATGGAATAGGCGGCCCCGGAGGTGGCGTAGCCCAGTTCGGCGGCCACGTCGCTGCCCATCATATAGGCCGGACACAGCAGATACCCCAGGCCCATGAGAATGCCGCAAATGGGCAGCACGGCCACCGGCAGCATCAGCGCCTTACCAAGTTTTTGCAGCTGCTTCATAATAGAAACGCTCCTTTGGTTTGCTCAGAGGTGGTCCGTGAGAAGGCGCCGGATGGCCTCGGCGGCGGCCTCCTCGTCAGGGCCGCTGCAGGTGACGGTGAGCAGGGTCCCCTGCTTGGCCCCAAGCCGCATCAGGGCCATGATGCGCTTGGCATCGGCGTTGCCGGTGGAGGTGGTCACGACGATGGCGCTTTCAAAGTCACCGGCCAGCTTCACCAGCAGGCCCGCAGGTCGGGCGTGCAGCCCCAGAGGGTCGGCAATGACATGGGTAACGGTTTTCATGGTGTTTCCTCCCTTTCGCAAATGGTTTTCCGCACTTCGAGAATTCGTCCCGGAGCCATGGACAACTCCCGGTAGCCCATATCCAAAAACATTCCCGCCAGAGCGGCGTCCCCGGCCAGTTCCCCGCAGATGCCCGCCCAGATGCCAGCTTTTTGAGCGGCTCCGGCAATGGACCGGAGCAATTTCAGCAGGGCCGGATGACAGGGATCAAAGAACCGCTCCAAAGCAGCGTTCTGCCGGTCCTGAGCCAGGGCGTATTGGGTCAGGTCGTTGGTGCCCACGCTGAAAAAGTCCGCTTCTTTGGCAAATTCCCGGGCTTCCAGAGCGGCGGCTGGGGTCTCGATCATCATGCCGATAGGAATTTCTCGGTATGCCACCCCATCGGCTCCCAATTCCGAACGGACCTGGATGCAGAGCCGCTTGGCCTCCTGCAATTCCCAGAGGGATGTGACCATGGGGAACATAAGGCTCAGATTTCCGTAGGCGGAGGCCCGGTAAATGGCCCGCAGCTGGGGCAGGAATAATTCCGGATGGACAAGGCACAGCCGCAGTCCCCGAAGGCCCAGCGCCGGGTTTTCCTCGGCGGGAAGATTCAGATAGGGAGCCTGCTTGTCCGCACCGATGTCCAATGTGCGGATGATGACGTTTTTGCCCTTCATTTGTTCCGCTGCCGTCCGATAGGCTTCAAAAAGTTCTTCTTCCGATGGCAAGTTCTCCCGGCCCAGGTAGAGAAATTCGCTTCGGTAAAGCCCGATGCCCTCGGCGCCCGCGGCCAGAGCCGCTGCTACGTCCTCAGCAGAGCCGACATTGGCAAAGAGTTGAATTTTCCTGCCGGAGGGGGTCACGGTCTCCCGGTCCCGGTAGGCATCCAGCCCCGCCCGCTGCCGATTCAGGGCGGCCTGCTTTTCTTTCAACCGGTCCAGCGTGTCCACGTCCGGGTCCAGGAACCATTCCCCGCAGGAGGCGTCAATGGCCAGAATTCTGGCATTTTCTCCGTCGTTCAGGTCCATATCCGCCTGGACCAGGGAGGGAATGTTCAAAGTCCTTGCCAGGATGGCCGTGTGGCTGTTGGCAGAGCCTTGTCTCGTCACCAGACCCAGCACCCGGTCCCGTGGGAGCCGGACCGTCTCGCTGGGGGCCAGGTCCTCCGCCAGCAGGAGAAATTCCCCCTCCGGAAAAGCAAATTCCCCTGTCCCCCGCAGAATCCCGGCCACCCGGCCTGCTGCGTCCCGAATATCCGCCGCCCTTGCCCGTAGATAATCGTCATCCAGCGCCGCCATTTCCTGGGCCATGGTCTCCCCCTGCTGCCGGACCGCCTCAGCAGCGGAAGCCCCGGAGGAAATGGCCGCTTCCACCCCTTCCAGGAACTCACCGTCCTCCAGCATCAGCACCTGGACCTCCAGAATTTCCGCCTGTTCCCCGCCCAGACCTGCCCGTGCGATCTGCGCCAGGGCGGAAAGCTGGTTTTTCGCCTCCTGGCAGGCGTTGTGAAATTTCAGCGCTTCCGCCTCCGGGGTCCCCACGTCCAAAGGGGTGGCGCTTTCCGGCTTCCGGTAGACCACCGGCTTCCCGATGGCCACGCCGGGGTACACCGGCAGACCGATGCCCCGCTTCATTTGCGCACCTCCCGGCCCAGCTCCAGAATAACATCCCCCAGGGCCACGGTCCGGCCCGTCAGGGCGGTAATGTTGACGTAGCGGTCCGAATTGCAGATGATCACCGGCGTTACGGTGTCGTACCCAGCCCCGGCAATGGCCTCCCGGTCAAATTCCAGCAGCAGGTCGCCTTTTGCTACCCGCTGCCCGGCTTTGGCGTGAACGTGAAAATATTTTCCCTTCAGATTCACCGTGTCCAGTCCCACATGAACGAGAATTTCCGCCCCGTTGTCCGCCGTCAGCGTGATTGCATGGCCCGTTTCAAACACCATGTCCACCCGTCCGGCGCAGGGGGCGCAGACCGAGCCGCTGGCAGGCCGAATGGCAATCCCCTTGCCGAGAATTTCCTTTGCAAAGGTCTCGTCCGGCACGTCCGCCAGGGGGACCGTCTCCCCCGGCATGGGCGCAAAAATCCGTTCTTTTTTGCCGCCCAGAAGCTTCTCCCAAATGCCCATGTACGTTTCCATCCTTTCGGCATCGTTTCCTCTAGTATATCCATCGCCGGGAAAAGCAACCCGGATTTTTGCAAAAAAATCTCGCAATTTTCTGATTCAGGACGTTGCAATGGACCTACTTGGCTGGTATAATGAAAGAAAAACGAGAAACGGGGTCGAGAATTTGGATCGTATCCGTCTGTTCCGGGCGTCCAGCCTGGATACCTCCGGGGTGGGGCTTTGGACCGACTACCCCTACGCCGGGACGCTGCCCATGGATGCCGAGATCATCGGCTGGGCCAGGCCGGAGGTCATTGCCTTCTGCTTCCTGCCCGGTCAGGAGGAGCGGGTGTTTCTTTTGGACCTGGTGGCACCGCAGAATGAGCAGGTCCGAACCGTAGCCGCCAATTTTACGGATTTTCTGGGACTTCTGGTGGCCTGCGGCACGGTAAACGGCATTTTCCGGCTTCTTTTTGACCGGAACCTGTTCCCTTCCGAGGAACCGCAGCCCCTGACCAAGAAGCAGCAGTCGATTCTGCGGGCCATTTCCAACACCTTTGCGCCCAGCGATATTTCTGACCCATCAGCCTATCTGGCAGCCCAGCCGCCCTTTCCAGGGATCGGCGAGGAACCCCCTGCCCCGCCGAAAAAGCGCAGAAAGCGGAAGCATCATTAAAACAAAAAATCCCCCGGAGGAGACGTTTTCTCGTCTCTTCCGGGGGATTTATAACTTTATTCGGCGCAACGATCAGCCATTGCCGCCGTTACCGAAGGGATTCCCGCTGCCGTTCTGGCCGCCGTTCTGAGTCCCGCCCTGACTGCCGAAGTAGCGGCGGAAGAACTCGTACCAGTCGTCGTAGTTGCCTTCGGAGGGCATACTGGGATCGGTAGAATCGGTATTCTCGTCGGCGGTGTCCGTGGTCTGGGGCTTCTCGGAAAGCACCAGGGTCAGCTGGACGATCTTGCCGCTGCGGTACACGGTCACCACCACGCTGTCCCCGGCCTTGAAATGCCGCAGGGCACGGGTCAGATCGGTGATGGAGCTGACGGAGTAGCCGCCCAGGTCCGTGATGATGTCACCGGCCTGCATTCCGCCGGCCTCGGCGCAATAACCGGGGGTCACTTCCTTCACATAAGCGCCCTGAGGCAGACCGTAATTGGTCACGGACTCATCCATATTCTGGACCATCACGCCCAGGTAAGCGCCGGTGATATAGCCGTACTGGATCAGATCATCGACCATGCCCTTCACATCGTCGATGGGGATGGCGAAGCCGATGCCCTCGATGGAAGCGCCGGAGGAAGTGGTTCCGGAATACTTGGCAGTAGTGATACCAACCACCTGACCGTACATATTGAAGAGCGGGCCGCCGGAGTTGCCGGGGTTGATGGCCGCATCGGTCTGGATCATGTTGATGATACTGCCGTCGGTGGACACGTCCCGGTTCATGCCGCTGACATAGCCCACGGTCTGGGTAGAGGTCAGCTCGCCAAGGGGATTGCCGATGGCCACCACCTGGTCGCCCACGATCAGGTCGCTGCTGGAGCCGATAGCGGCTGCGGGCAGATCCGTGGCATCCACTTTGATCACGGCAATGTCGTTATTTTCGTCGCCGCCCACGAAGGTGGCATCGTAGGAAGTGCCGTCATAGGTGGTGACGGTCAGGTTCTGGGCATCCTTGACCACATGGTAGTTGGTGACGATATAGCCGTCGGAGGTGTAGATGAAGCCGGAGCCGGAGGACACGGAGGTGCCGGTCTGGCCATAGTTATTGGTGGAGATTCCGGTGTTGGTAATGGCCACCACGGAGTTCACGTTCTGAGCGTAGATCTGGCTGGGGGTCATGCCTTCGGTGCTGGCCACCGGGGACCCGGAAACGGAATTGCCGCTGCTCTTGATCTGACTCTGCAGCACATCCAACCTCTGGTTGAAGGAGGTGGTCAGGCTGTCCACCCGATTCTCCCAATAGTGGTTCATGGCCGCAGCGGTAATTCCGCAGCTGCCACCCACCAGCGTTACCGCCAGCACGGCGGCCACAGCCTTCCGGCCTGCTCCGCTCTTGGCTTTCTTTGCCTTCTTGGGTTTCTTGGGCGGCACATAAGTGGTGTAGGGCTGAGACTGATAGGGGTTCTGGTAAGTCTGGTACGGGGAATCTGCATAGGGCGAACGGGCGGTCTGCTGGGGAGCCTCCTGAGCGTTGTTCTCCGGTGCAGCCTCGGCAGTGCCGGAAACGGCTTCGGAAGTCTTGGCGGCCTCCACGGTCTCCTGGGTCTCGGTATTATCAACGACCGGAGTTTCCTCGGGGACGGTCTCCTCCGGAGCGGCGTTCACGATTTTTTCTTCCGGTTCCTGGGGAACCTCCTGTTCAAATGTATCCTGATGATTGGTTTCCATATTGATCCCTCCCGGGTTTTGTTTTTTGTATGCTCATACTATACGGTCCACTTATGAAGAAAGTATGTCCTTCGGCGGAACGATTTTTGAACGTTTCTGGAATAATTTTTGCATTTCTCATTGTACGCCCCGAAAAGCCATCCGTCAAGGCCGAAAAATGGCGGCGCAACAGCGCCGCCATGGGGGGTATAGACCGTCAGGAAGCGCTGGAGACAAGGAATGCGTGTCCGTCGGCGTACACTGGTACGGTAGGATACGCATTCCGCAGTAAGTTAAAATGCTTTTTTCCATATTTCCGGAATTCTCTCCCAATTCCCGAACTCCATTACGCGAGAGGAAACGGGGAATTTCCTTCCTGGAAACTACATTTTAACGGTCCGGCGGTCCCTGGCGGTCTCCGGTCATTTCATCCGGAAGGACTTGCAGTCCGTGCACTGGTCCATGGTGGGGTTGGCCTCATGGGTACCCACCTGGATCTTGTCCAGAGAGCAGTAGTTCTCGGTGTCGCAGTGGTTGGCGCACTGGGCCACGGAGCAGGCGATGCACTTGTTTGCGTGACAGCTCATGTTCATTTCCTCCTTCTTTTGGATTCCCCGGTAGTATGCCCGGCAAAAGAAATCCTATTCCGGAATTGAAAAAACGGCAGTTGTGTGGTATCATCAGGATAAAGCAAAGAATAAAGGAGATGCTTATTTATGGCATTGATCGCACCTTCCATTCTCTCGGCAGATTTTGCCAATTTGCAGGCCGGCGTGGAGACCATCGCAGAAAGCGGTGCCGACTGGGTTCATGTGGACGTGATGGACGGGCTGTTCGTCCCCAATATCACCATCGGCATTCCCGTGGTGGCCGCTCTGCGGCGGGTCACTTCCCTGCCCCTGGACGTACACCTGATGATCGACCGGCCCATCCGGTATGTGGAGCAGTTCTGCAAAGCCGGAGCGGATTACCTGACCATCCATGTGGAAGCCGACACTCCGGAGAACACCCTGGCTGCTCTGGAAAAAATCGCTGCGCTTGGTGTGAAGCCCGCCATTTCCCTGAAACCCGGCACGCCGGTGGAGGCCGTGGAGCCGTATCTGGACAAAGTGGCCATGATTCTGGTGATGACCGTGGAGCCGGGCTTCGGCGGGCAGAAGTTCATGGCGGACATGATGCCCAAGCTGGTGGCCCTCCGGAAGAAATTGGATCAGGTAAATCCCGGCTGCCTTCTGGAGGTGGACGGCGGCGTGGATGCCCACACCTGCGTTACCTGCAAAGAGGCCGGGGCCCAGGTCCTGGTAGCCGGTTCCGCCTTCTTTAAGGCTGAGGACAAGGCCGCACTCGTAAAAGTCGTCCAGGCGTAACACTTTTGGATTGACATTTTTCGAGGATGTGGCTATAATTAGTCTGTAGAAATCCGGTGATTCGCCGGAAAGTATGATCCGAGGCGCAGATCACCGCCTCTGAAAGAAAGGAATTTTGCCATGATTTACAGTGCAGAAGTACAAAATATGTGCTCCGTGGCCAAGGGTGCCTATCACGGCCCCGCTCCCATCCCCGAAGAGGGCAAGTGGGTCCAGGCTAAGGAGATCAAGGACATCAGCGGTTTTACCCACGGTATCGGCTGGTGTGCTCCCCAGCAGGGCGCCTGCAAGCTGACCCTGAACATCAAGGAGGGCGTCATTGAGGAGGCTCTGGTGGAGACCATCGGCTGCTCCGGCATGACCCACTCCGCCGCTATGGCCGCCGAAATTCTGATCGGCAAGACCATTCTGGAAGCCCTGAACACCGACCTGGTGTGCGACGCCATCAACACCGCCATGCGGGAGCTGTTCCTGCAGATCGTGTACGGCCGCAGCCAGTCCGCATTCTCCGAGGGCGGCCTGGTCGTGGGCGCTTCTCTGGAGGACCTGGGCAAGGGCCTGCGGAGCCAGGTGGGCACCATGTTCGCCACCAAGGCGAAGGGCCCCCGTTATCTGGAGATGGCCGAGGGCTATGTGACCCGCTGCGCTCTGGACGAGGACAACCTCATCATCGGCTACGAGTTCATCAATCTGGGCAAGATGATGGACTTCATCAAGAAGGGCGACGACGCCAACACCGCCCTGACCAAGGCAAAGGGTCACTACGGCCGTTTTGAGAACGCCGCCAAGTATATCGACCCCCGTCAGGAATAAGAGGAGGACAGAACAATGGCTTTGTTTGAGAGTTACGAGAGAAGAATCGACAAGATCAACGGCGTCCTCGCTCAGTACGGAATTTCCTCCGTGGAGGAGTGCCGGGAGATCTGCCAGGCCAAGGGCTTCGACCCCTATGAGATCGTGAAGGGCATTCAGCCCATCTGCTTTGAGAATGCCTGCTGGGCTTACACCGTGGGCGCTGCCATCGCTCTGAAGAAGGGCGTGAAGAACGCCGCCGAGGCTGCCGAGGCCATCGGCATCGGCCTGCAGGCCTTCTGCATCGACGGCTCCGTGGCTGAGGACCGGAAGGTCGGTCTGGGCCATGGTAACCTTGGCGCTATGCTGCTGCGGGACGAGACCAAGTGCTTCGCCTTCCTGGCCGGCCACGAGTCCTTTGCCGCTGCCGAAGGCGCTATCGGCATCGCCCGTTCCGCCAATAAGGCCCGGAAGGAGCCCCTGCGGGTCATCCTGAACGGCCTGGGCAAGGACGCTGCTCAGATCATTTCCCGGATCAACGGTTTCACCTATGTGCAGACCAAGTTTGACTACTACACCGGCGAGCTGAAGATCGTCAAGGAGTACAAGTACTCCGACGGCGAGCGGGCTGCCGTCCGCTGCTTCGGCGCTGACGATGTGCGCGAAGGCGTGGCCATCATGCACCACGAGGGCGTGGACGTGTCCATCACCGGCAACTCCACCAACCCCACCCGGTTCCAGCATCCCGTGGCCGGCACCTACAAGAAGGAGTGCGTGGAGCAGGGCAAGAAGTACTTCTCCGTGGCCTCCGGCGGCGGCACGGGCCGTACCCTGCACCCGGACAACATGGCAGCCGGTCCCGCTTCCTACGGCATGACCGACACCATGGGCCGTATGCACAGTGATGCTCAGTTCGCCGGCTCCTCCTCCGTCCCTGCACACGTGGAAATGATGGGCTTCCTGGGCATGGGCAACAACCCCATGGTCGGCGCTACCGTTTCCGTTGCTGTGGCTGTGGAAGAAGCTCTGAAGAAGTAAGAGACTTCTCCAATCCTGATTTTGAAATCCCTCTGCCGAAAGGTAGAGGGATTTTTCTGATATTTTGACAATGCCAAGCGAGCAAAGTACCGGCGAACAAGTCGTCGTTGCCCACTGGGGTAGTCTGCCCTTTGCATACCGTCACCCAAATCCGGTTATGCTAAAATGCAGTTCCACAGGTTGGGGCTTGAGGCAATCCTGCTATTGTTCGGTTCCTGATTGGGTTCGTTTGGTGACAATTGGAGTTGCGTTTTTTTGCGCGGTAGCCGAGGTTACCGCACTTTTTTATTGCTCATTTTGGGCTTTCCGGATACCGTTCCCTCCCCCGCCGCACCATATTCCGCTTCATGCAGAGAAATCGTATTTTTCCAGTCTTTCTTTCGAATTGTATTCACTTTTTACCACCTATTTTAGAATATATTAAACAGTGGCAAAATAGAATACAATAAGGGCAAGGGAGTGAGACCATTATGGAGAAATTCGTTGCCCGGAAACCGGAAAAAGAGGTCATTTCCATGCGTATCCTGACGGATACCCTGGATATACTGGATGCGAAGGCCGCCTCCATCGGCATCAGCCGCAACGAGCTCATCAATCAGATGATCCTCTTTGCCCTGGCCAACATGGATGACCCCGGAAAACAAATGGACCCGCCGCTATGATTCTTCATAGCGGCGGGTGCCGTTTTTTATCGCATTATCAGATCTCCATGATGACGGGCAGGATCATGGGGTTGCGCTTGGTGTGCTTGTACAGGTAGCCGCTCAGGTCGCTCTTGATGGCGGACTTGATGGTGGCCCAGTCCCGGCTCCGCTTGCGCCCGCAGCGCTCCACGGCCTCGGTGGCCACTTCCTTCAATTCCTCCATCAGGTCCTCGGACTCCTTCACATAGATAAAGCCACGGGTAATGATGTCCGGGCCGGTGAGAATGCTGCCGTCCTGGCTGCTCAGGTTCACGCAGACCACGATCATACCGTCCTGGGCCAGATGCTTCCGGTCCCGCAGCACCACGCTGCCCACGTCGCCAACACCGGTACCGTCCACAAAGACCTTTCCGGCGGTGACGGTGCCGTTGACCTTACAGGTCTTGGGGGTGAACTCGAACACCGTGCCGATGTCCCCGATGAACACATTCTTGGCGCTCATGCCCATGCTCTGGGCCAGCTTGGAATGAATCTGCAGGTGCCGCTGCTCGCCGTGGACCGGAATGAAGAAGGTGGGCTTCACCAGACCGTGGATGATTTTCAATTCCTCCTGGCAGGCGTGGCCGGACACATGGAGACCCTCGCTCTTTTCGTAGACCACTTCCGCACCCTTCCGGTACAGCTCATTGATGATGCGGGAAATGGCCTTTTCATTGCCGGGGATGGCAGAAGCGGAAATGATGATCCGATCTCCGGGCTGAATTTCCACCTGCTTATGGGTGGAGAAGGCCATGCGATACAGCGCAGACATATTCTCGCCCTGGGAGCCGGTGGACACGATGACCACCTTGTTCTTGGGCAGGCTCTTGATGGCCGCCAGGTCCACGATCAGACCGGCAGGTACTTTCAGATAGCCCAGTTCCTGGGCCACTTTCAGCATATTTTCCATGCTGCGGCCGGACACGGCCACTTTCCGGCCATACCGCTTGGCGGTGGCGATGACCGCCTGGATGCGGTGCATATTGGAGGCAAAGGTGGTGACGATGATGCGCTGGTCGCAGTTCTTGAACTGCCGGTCCAGGCTCTCGGCCACGATGTTCTCGCTGGGGGTGTAGCCTGCCCGCTCCACGTTGGTGGAGTCGCACAGCAAGGCCAAAACGCCCTCGTTGCCCAGTTCACCCAGACGGGCCAGATTGGTCATGCCGTCCTTGGCAGTGGGGTCGATCTTGAAGTCGCCGGTCATGACCACGGTCCCCACGGGGGTCCGGATGGCGAAGCACACGGCGTCGGCAATGGAGTGGTTCACATGGATGAACTCCACGGTGAAGCACCCGGCCTTCACGATGTCCCCGGGCTTATGGGTGACCAGCTTCACGGAATTGGCCAGCCCATGCTCCTCCAGCTTCAATTTGATGAGGCCGTTGGTCATGGCTGTTCCGTGGATGGGGCAGTTCACCTGCTGCATACAATAAGGAATGGAACCGATGTGGTCCTCGTGGCCGTGGGTGATGAACATACCCCGCAGCTTCTTCTGATTGGCCACCAGATAGGAAAAATCCGGGATGACCAGGTCCACGCCGTACATATCCTCCTCCGGGAAGCCCACGCCGCAGTCCACCACGATCATGTCCTTGCCGTACTCCAGGACGGTGATGTTCTTACCGATCTCATCCAGACCGCCCAGAGGGATAATTTTCAATTTTTCAGCCAAAAAATATCATAACTCCTTTCAAAATTCGCATTTTTGCGAAATGACAGCACAAAAGCAAGCACCCATTCGCCCTTGACTCCGGCCCTGTATCGCCGTCACCGTGGGGAATGCCTGCGAACGTGCTTATTTTCTTACGTTTTCTCCCGGTTGGGTTCGGGATACACCATGCCGGGACTGCCCACCCGGCTCATGCAGGAATCATTATACCACAAAATTCAAAATTGTACACCCTCTTTTTTGCTTTTTTCCGGACCGGGGAAAAAACGCTTTTTCCCGTAGGAAAAGCGAAATAGGGATTGAACATCCGGCGGAGATTTGTTATAATGAGCAAAATAGCGGAGTTGTGCGCCGGGAAGGGGATACCGGAGCCGATATGGGAGGTAGAAACCATGAATAAAAAGCTGGGGCGGTATCTGGAACCGGCATCCTGGGTATTCTTTGCCGTGCTGGGTGCCTTCGTGGTGGCAGCCGCCGCCTTTCAGAATTTTATTCTGGCGGGCTGCGAAGCGGCGCTGACCATATTGCTGCTGGCCCTGTACCTGCGCCAGCGGAAGCAGCGCAAGGCCGTGCTGCAAAACTATCTTCAGTCGGCTCTGGTCATCCCGGAGGCCGGAACACCGGCGCTTCCCCCCTTCCCTACCGTCATGGTCCGCATGGCCGATGGGGTCATTACCTATGCCAACGAGGATTTCGCCTCTGCGGCGGACCTTCACGACGGGTTCACCGACCGGACCATCACGGAACTGGTGCCGGAATTGAAGCTGGACTGGCTCACGGAGGGCAAGCACGAATTTCCCTTCGACGTGACCGTCAAGGGCCGCCGCTATCGGGTCTACGGCATCCAGAATCGGGCGAATGACGCTGCCGGGACCATGCTGGCCATTCTGTTTTTCTCCGATCTGACGGAACTTTATCTGGTCCGGGACGAGTACATCCGCTCCCGGCCGGTCATGTCTATTATTTTAATTGACAACTACGAGGAACTGACGAAAAACCTCACCGAAGGGGCCATTTCCACCCTGAATGCGCAAATCGACAGCACCATCACCGGCTGGACGGAGCAATACAACGGTCTGCTGCGCCGGCTGGAGCGGAGCCGCTATCTGTTTCTCTTTGAGCGTCGGGACCTGAACCGGGCCATTCAGGATAAATTCTCCCTGCTGGAGCAGATTCATCAGATCACCAGTCCCGCCGGGCTGGCTGCATCCATTTCTTTGGGCCTGGGCGTGGACGGAGCAACCTTTGACGAGTGCTACCGGTTCGCTTCCCTGGCCATTGAAATGTCCCTGAGCCGGGGCGGCGACCAGGCAGTCATCAAGGACCGCTACAATTTCAGCTTTTACGGCGGCCGGACAAGAGAAGCCGACCACCGCAGCAAGGTCCGCTCCCGTGTGACCGCCAACTCCATTATGGAACTCATCGGCCAAAGCAGTCAGGTGTTCATCATGGGCCACAAAAATGCGGACCTGGACGCCGTGGGGGCCGCCATGGGCATCGGCTGTCTGTGCCGGAAAAAGGGCCGGAAGTTCAAAATCGTCCTGGACCTGGACAACAATGCGGCAGAAAAGCTCATTGCCGAGATTCGTCAGGTGCCGGAATATAAGGATGCCTTTATTTCCGGTCAGGAGGCCCTGCTGCTCTGCGACAGCCACTCCATTCTGGTGGTCGTGGACACCAACCGGCCGGACCAGGTAGAGAGCCAGTCCCTGCTGGAAGCCATTTCCAAGGTCTGCGTGGTGGACCATCACCGCCGTGCGGCGGATTATATCGAGCCGGTGGTGCAGCTTCACGAGCCTTACGCCTCCTCTGCTTCCGAGTTGACCACGGAACTTCTGCAGTACGCCGTGGACAAATCCGATGTGCTGCCCATCGAGGCCAAGAGCCTGCTGGCAGGCATTTTCCTGGACACCAAGAGCTTCAACGTCCGCACCGGCGAGCGCACCTTCGAGGCTGCCGCCTATCTGCGCCAGCTGGGGGCTGACCCTGTGGAGGTCAAGGTGCTGCTGCAGAACGATTTCCAGGACACCATGGCCAAATATCAGATCATCCGCTCCGCCCGGCTCTACCGGCAGGAGATCGCCATCGCCGCTCTGAACGCTGCGACCAGCCGGGTGCTGGCCGCCCAGGCCGCCGATGAGCTTTTGAACATATCCGGCCTCAGCGCCTCCTTTGTGCTTTACCCGGACGGGGATACGGTCATTATTTCCGCCCGTTCCATCGGCAAGGCCAATGTGCAGGTGATTTTGGAGCCCCTGGGCGGCGGCGGAAATGCTGCCACCGCCGGAGCGCAGATGAAGCATACCACCGTCAAGGACGCCCTGGACCAACTGATGGCGTCCATTGACCGATTCTATGAAAAATAAGGAAAAAGGAGATATACGATTATGAAAGTGATTCTTTTGCAGGATGTGAAGGGCAAGGGCAAGAAGGGCCAGATGCTGGAGGTTTCCGACGGCTACGCCCGGAACTTCATGCTGCCCAAGAAGATCGCCATCGAGGCCACCCCCGATGCCATCAACACCATGCGTATGAACGACAAGGCTGCCGCCGAGAAAGCCGCCAAGGAGCGGGCCGAGGCCATGGAAATTTCCAAGAAGCTGCGGGAGCTGACCGTCACCGTCACCGCCAAGGGCGGCGGGGCTGGGAAGCTGTTCGGCTCCGTGACCAACCAGGAAATTGCCGATGCGCTGAAGGCTGCCACCGGCATCACCCTGGACAAGCGGAAGATCGTCATTGCCGACCCCATCAAGAACGTCGGCACGTACACCGTCACCTGCAAGCTGGGCTACGAGATCAGCGCTCCCCTCACCGTGAAAATTCAGGAGGCCTGATTTCCACCTGATTTCTTGAGAGGAGGACCTAATGGAGGAAGAACTGATCTCCCGCCAGCCTCCCCAGTCGCTGGAGGCCGAGCAGGCAGTGCTGGGTTCCATGCTCATTGACAGCCGATGCGTCTCCGATGTCATCGGCATCCTCCGGCCGGAGGATTTCTTTCTGAAGCAGAACCAGCAGCTTTATGAGACCATTTATACCATGTTCAACTTCTCCCAGACCATCGACCCGGTAACGGTGCTGGATAAGCTGCGGGAGTTGGGCTATTACGAAGAAAATTCTAAGGATTATGTGCTCCAGCTGATGGAGATCACCCCCACTGCTGCCAATGCGGTGCGCTACGCCAACATTGTCCGGGACAAATCCATGCTTCGGGGACTGGCCCAGGCGGCCAGCGACATCACCGAAACGGTGTACTCCCAGGTGGGTACCCCGGCGGAGATGCTGGAAAGTGCGGAGAAGAAAATTTACGCCCTCCGGAAAGGCGAGCGTGGGGACAGTTTGGAGCATATCGGCACGGTGCTGCACAAGGTCTTTGACCGTCTGACGGAACTGGCCCAGTCGGATTCCGCCATCCCCGGCCTTTCTACGGGCCTGCGGGACCTGGACAGCAAGATCAACGGTCTGAACAAATCGGACCTTCTGCTGGTGGCCGCCCGGCCGGCCATGGGCAAATCCGCCTTTGCGCTGAATCTGGGCGTGAACGTGGCCAAGGCTTATAAAAAAACCGTTGCCATTTTCAACCTGGAAATGTCCCGGGAGCAGCTGGCCATGCGTCTTTTGGCCAGCGAGAGCTTTATTGATATGCAGAAGCTGGCCACCGGCAAGCTGACCGATGAGGAATGGGGCAAGCTGGCCATGGCGGCGGCTTCCCTGAGTCAGACGGACATCCGCATTGACGACAATCCCAGCGTCACCGTGGCTGACATCAACGCCAAGTGCCGTCGGATCGAAAATCTGGGCCTGGTGGTCATCGACTATCTGCAGTTGATGACCTCCTCCGGCTACGGAAAAAACAGCGGCGACAACCGTGTGACCATCGTGGGCGAAATTTCCCGTGCGCTGAAGATCATGGCAAAGGAACTGAATATCCCCGTTGTCTGCCTGAGCCAGCTGTCCCGTGCGGTGGAGAGCCGGACGGACAAACGGCCCATTCTTTCGGACCTGCGGGAATCCGGCGCCATCGAGCAGGATGCGGACTCCGTCATGTTCCTGTACCGGGACGAATACTATAACCCCAATTCCGAGGACAAGGGACTGGCCGAGTGCATCGTGTCCAAGAACCGGCACGGCGAGACCGGCACAGTGAAATTGCAGTGGTTCGGCCCCTACCAGACCTTCACGGACCGGGAGTGGAAGCATGCTGAATAAGCTGCGGCAGTTTTTTAAGGCACAGAATTTGATAGCCCCCGGCAGCACCGTGACCTGCGCCCTGTCCGGCGGGGCGGATTCCGTGGCCATGACCTATGGGCTGCTTCTTTTGCGGGAGGAACTGGATATTTCCCTGTCTGCGGCCCATTTTAACCACCATCTGCGGGGTGCCGAATCCGACCGGGACGAGGATTTTGTCCGGGAATTCTGTAAAAAATACGAAATTCCCCTGACCGTCGGCTCCGGAAATGTGATTCCCGTGGACCGGGGGCTGGAAAGCGCCGCCCGGGAGGCCCGATACGCTTTTTTCGACACCCTTCCCGGCCTTGTTGCCACGGCCCACACCGCTGACGACAACGCCGAGACCCTGCTCATGCACCTGATTCGTGGCAGCAGTCTCCGGGGGCTTGGGGGCATCGCACCCAGGCGGGGTAAATATATCCGACCCATGCTCACCGTCACCCGTCAGGAGGTCCTGAACTTCCTGGAAGAACAGGATCTCCCCCATGTGGAGGACAGTTCCAATGAAACGGACGATTTCCTTCGGAACCGGCTTCGCCATGGGGTGATGCCCCTTCTTCACCAGGAAAACCCGCAAATCGGAGAAACGCTTTCCCGGACGGCGCTGTCGCTTCGAGCCGAAGAAAATCATCTGACTTCCCTGCTCCCATGCCCGCTGACCGTTCCGGCGATCCTTGCGTTGGACCCGGTCCAGCAAAAGCGGGCCGCTGCGGTGCTGCTGCGGGAGAATCATGTGCCGGATATTTGCGAGGCCCATGTGGAGGCGGTGCTGGCCGCCGCCCGTTCGGAGAAGCCCTCCGCCCGGATAAACCTGCCTGGCGGAAAAGAGCTGGTCCGGCGCTACGATATTCTGACCGTCACCACGCCGGAATCCATTCCGGAACCGGTGCCGCTCCCCTGCCCCGGAAAAATTTCCTGGGGGGACTACGAAATTTCGGCAGAATTTGGCACGGTGGACCATTCGTCGGTATCCTGCTTTTCCGTTTGCCCGCAAGGGCCGATCACCGTCCGCAGTCGGCAAAGCGGCGACGTTATTACGCTTTCCGGCGGCACAAAGCCGCTGAAAAAACTGTTGATTGACCGAAAAATACCTGCATCCCTCCGGGACCGAATCCCGGTGCTCTCGGATGATCTGGGAGTCCTGGCCGTGGCCGGGATTGGCGGCAGTCTGCCCCGAATGGGCGGCGGTGTCGTGCTTCGGTTTGAGAAAAAGAAATAAGAAAATGCAAATCTTTGGGAGGCTTTTATGAAAAACGATATTGAGGAAATTTTGATTCCCACTGAGGAACTGCAGGCTAAGGTCAAGGCCCTGGCGGCGCAGCTTACGGAGGACTACGCCGACAAGAACCCGATTTTTGTGGGCGTTCTGAAAGGTGTCGTCATGTTCTATTCCGACATCGTGCGGAACTTTGACGCTCCCTGCGAGCTGGACTTCATGTGGATCTCCTCTTATTCAGGCGGCACCAGCACCACCGGTCAGATGAACGTACTGCGGGACCTGACAAGGGACATTTCCGGCCGTCATGTGGTTATCCTTGAGGACATTTACGACACCGGAAACTCTCTGGACTTTACATACAGGCACCTTCTGGCCAAGAACCCCGCCTCCCTGCGTATCTGCACATTGCTTGACAAACCTGCACGGCGCAGAGCCGGGATCACCCTCCAGCCGGACTATACGGGCTTTGTCATTCCCAACCGCTTTGTGGTGGGCTACGGCATGGATTATGAGGAGCATTACCGGAATCTGCCCTATATCGGCGTTCTGAAGCCCGAAGTGTACGAAAAATAAGGAGTTTGCATTTTGAAAAAGCGCAATCTTATTTCCATCCTGCTCTATGTGCTTATTCTGGCACTGGTCTTTTCCTTCCTGATACGGGTGCTGCAGCCCCAGAATGACGGCCTGAGCTATTCGCAGGTGGTCTCCCTTCTGGAGGACGGGAAGGTCAAGGCCTTCGTGGTCCAGGGGGATACCATTACCCTGCAGCTTTCCGAGCCCTATGCCGGAAAAACGGTGCTGACTGCGGCGCTTTCCGACGTGGAGCGGTTCCGGCAGGAGCAGTGGGACACCATTCAGCAGCAGGTGGCCGCCGGGACCCTGGAATCCTACGATTTCCGCAGTGGCCGGACGGTATCCCCCTACGATTGGGTCATTCCTCTGACCCTGGCGGGGCTGATCGTCCTGCTGGTCTGGTTCCTGCTGGTGAGCCGGTCCAGCGGCAATAACAGCAATCCCCTGGCCAGCTTCGGCCGGGCCAGAGCCAATCTGGGCGCTCCCGGCGGCAAAAAAGTCACCTTTGACGATGTGGCCGGTGCCGACGAGGAAAAGGCAGAGCTGCAGGAAGTGGTGGACTTTCTCCGGGACCCGAAGAAATACACCGACATCGGCGCCCGCATTCCCCACGGCATCCTGCTGGTGGGCCCTCCGGGTACCGGTAAGACCCTGCTTGCCAAGGCCGTGGCCGGAGAGGCGGACGTGCAGTTCCTCTCCATTTCCGGCTCGGATTTCGTGGAAATGTATGTGGGCGTGGGCGCAAGCCGTGTCCGGGACCTATTCAATCAGGCCAAGAAGATCGCCCCGGCCATTATTTTCATCGATGAGATCGACGCCGTGGGCCGCAAGCGTGGCTCCGGTCTGGGCGGTGGCCATGACGAGCGGGAGCAGACCCTGAACCAGATGCTGGTGGAGATGGACGGCTTTGACCGTACCGAGGGCGTGATCGTCCTGGCGGCCACCAACCGGGCGGACATTCTGGACCCGGCACTGCTGCGGCCCGGCCGGTTCGACCGGCAAATTTATGTGGGCGCACCGGACTGCAAGGGCCGGGAAGAAATTCTCAAGGTCCACGCCAAAAATAAACGTCTGGACGACTCCGTTGACCTGCACACCGTGGCCCTGGCCACCAGCGGCTTCACGGGAGCGGACCTGAGCAATCTGATGAACGAAGCGGCCATTCTGGCGGCACGGGAGAACCGCCCTGCCCTGAACATGAACGACCTGAACGAGGCCGTGATGAAAGTGGTGGCAGGACCTGAAAAGCGGAGCCGGGTGCGGCTGCAGGAGGACCTGCGGCTCACCGCCATCCACGAAGCGGGCCATGCCGTGGCCATGTATCACCTGCCCACCCATGACCCGGTTCGGCAAATTTCCATTATTCCCCGCGGTCAGGCCTTGGGTCTCACCTGGAGCCTTCCCCAGAGTGAATCCAGCCATCTGACCCGGAATCAGATGTATGAGCAGATCGTGGGCCTGCTAGGTGGACGGGTGGCTGAAGCCCTGTTCCTGGGGGACATTTCCACCGGCGCTTCCAGCGACATTGACCGGGCCTCCAAGCTGGCACGGGACATGATCGCCCGTTACGGCATGGACGAGGCCCTTGGTACCATTTCCTATACCACCGGCGACGAGGTATTCATCGGCCGGGATTACGAGAAAACCAAGAGCTATTCCGAGAAAATCGCCGGGACCATCGACGAGCGGGTAAAGCTGCTGATGGACAAGGCTTATGCCCAGTGCGAGGATATTCTCAAGAAGGATGCCGACAAGCTGCACACCATTACGGACTTTCTTTTGAAGCATGAGGTCATGTCCGGGAAGCAATTCCGGGAGTGCATGGAGGGCAAGCCCATCGACGAAACGGCGGACACCAATCTGTTCCGGGATTACGAGTACTAAAAAAGCACATCCGGCGGATGTGCCTGATAGAAGAATCCCCGGCACGAAAAATGAAGTGACCCCCAAAAGTTAGACAATATTTTGAAGTAAAAATTGTTCAAGCAAC
>UQVA01000017.1 GCA_900544405.1 uncultured Eubacteriales bacterium | reverse complement strand
AAAATGGGCGGCAGGGAGGAAACCCTGCCGCCTGAAAACAGAAAAAGAAAGGAGAACACATCTATGAAAACGCCGCTCGGAGGCCTGTCACGGGGATGTGCCGTCGGCTCATCCGGAGATCTTTCCCCGGCATCGGCTCCCCTGCCCCTTCGGACCTTGTGCCTATATATTAGCACATCCGCCCCGCCGAAAAGTGAAGGAACTTTGAATGTAAGGGAAACAATTTGTGGATGAAAATGGGATTTAAGGGAGGCCAGCGATGGGGCCTGTAATGGCGGCGGCACGCCCTGCCCGCACGAATTTTATACGCAGAAACTTGCAAAGCGCTGCCTCCCGGCGTGTAGGGGGAGCCATTGACTCAGAAGAACCACCCCGGAACTTCTGAGAATAGCCTTCCCCTGGGGGAAGGTGGCTGCCCGTCAGGGCAGACGGATGAGGGGCGGTAGGGACTACGATGTCGCACCGTCCCTTGGCCCCCTCTCAGAGGGTGCTGTCTGCCCTACGGGCAGACTGGGGGAGTGTGCTTACTTTAGGAGCAAGGACTTGGATGCTCTGAGAAAAGGCTCCCCCTGGATGGTGGTGCTCCGCGCAGCGAATTCAAAATCTTTATGACTGCCGGTGGCAGTCATACCTCTACTACGCTGGTGCAACTTTCGTTGCGACTGATGAGGTCGAAGCGATCGACTATCACCATAAGCTGGTTCAAAATTGCAACCTTCGACCTCATCCGTCACGGACCTTAGCCCGTGACGCCTTCCCCCCCCAGGGGAAGGCTTTTTTCGCCCCGCCGGGAAGCTTTTCTCACAAAAAAACATCCCGGCGGTTTCCCGCCGGGATGTGCTTCTTGATCATAGCCGCTTCTTACTGCCCCAGGGCCTGCTTATTATACTGCAGGGTATAGAGCTGGTAATACCGCCCGTGGAGGGACAGCAGGTGCTGGTGATCCCCCTGCTCCAGAATTTGACCGTGGGACAGGAGAATAATGTTGTTTGCGTGCTGGATCGTGGAGAGCCGGTGGGCCACGATGAGCATGGTGCCGATGTTCTTCATCTTTTCCAGGGAATCCTGTATGAGGACCTCCGTCTCCGTATCGATGTTGGCGGTGGCCTCGTCCAAAATCATCACGCTGGGCTTGTGAATAATGGTCCGTGCAAAGGACAGAAGCTGCCGCTGTCCGGCGGAGAAGTTGTTACCCCGCTCCCGGACCGGCTCGTCCAGCCCATGCTCCAGCTTGTTGATGAAGCTGTCCGCATTTACATACCGGCAAGCCTCCATGACTTCTTCGTCGGAGATGCCCTCCTCCCGCAGGAGGATGTTGGACCGGATCGTTCCGGAGAACAGGAACACATCCTGGAGCATCTGGCCGAAATGACGGCGCAGGGAGGAAATTTTGATCTTCTTGATGTCCATGCCGTCAATTAAGATCTGGCCCTTCTGGATGTCGTAATTCCGCACGATCAGGGACAAAATCGTGGACTTTCCGGAGCCTGTGGAGCCGACAAAGGCCACGGTCTCCTTGGGATGCACATGGAAGGACACACCTTTCAGCACCCACTCGCCGGGGATATAGGCAAACCACACGTCCTTGAACTCAATTTCGCCCTTGATCTCGTCCAGCTCGATGGCATCCGGCTCGTCCACCACGTTCGGCTCCATATCCAGAATGGTGAAAATTTTCTCGGCGCTGGCGAAAGCGCTCTGCAGCAGGTTGAACTGCTCGGCCAGGGTCTGGATGGGGTTGAAGAACCGGGAGATATACATGTAGAAGGTCACGATCATACCGCTGGTGAAGGTCTGGCCCAGGACGCTTCCGGGCTGGATATAGCCCTTGCCGCCCAGGAACAGCAGGCACAGCACCGAGGAAATATAGAGCATATACACCATGGGCCGGAACACGCCAAAGACGAAAATCTGGTTCTGCTTGGCCTTTTTCAGCTTGTTGCTCTTATCCAGGAAGTCCTGCATTTTTTGGCCTTCCCGGTTAAAAATCTGGGTGATCTTGATACCGGACAGGTTCTCGGACAGATAGGTGTTGATGTCCGTGGTCCCGTCCTTGACGACCCGGTAGACCTTCCGGGAGAATTTCCGGAAAATCACGGTAAACAGCACCAGGAACGGCACGAAGCACAGCACCATCAGCGTCAGGGCGTAGTTCAGCACCAGCATGGCTCCCAGCACGCCAATAACCATCATCATGTTGGTGAGCATCGTCACCAATATGTTGGTGAACATCATGGAAATGGCGTTGGTGTCGTTGGCCACACGGGTCACCAGCTTGCCGGTGGGGATGTTGTTCAGCTGCTCATGGGACAGGCTTTCGATATGGGTGAACACATTCAGCCGCAGGGCGGACAGGATCTTCTGACCCACCTTCTGCAAGATCACGGACTGAATGTAGGTGCAGCCCAGGCTCACCAGCAGAATGGCCACATAGGTCCCCACCATGGCATAGAGCCGGGGCAGGGGGAAATCATTTTTCACCATTTCCTCAATGTCGCCCACCAGCAGCGGGGACACCAGCGCATACACATTGGAGAGGATCATCAGGAAGAACACCAGCAGGAATTCCTTCCAGTAGGGCTTGGCATACACCATCAGCCGCCGCATGATCTCCCCGTCGGGGATGTTCCGGTCCTGGCCCTTGCCGTCCTTGCGGTGCTTTTCCCGCACATAGGCCGCGATAAAGCCCAGGGTAAAGATGCCAATGATGCCCAGAACGATAAAAATCGGCAAATACTCACGCATTGTGCTTGCCTCCTTCCTCTTCCAGCTTTTGCAGATCCACCATTTTCCGGTATTCCGGGTTGGTGGCGTACAGGTGGGCATGGGTACCCACGGCCACCACCTCGCCGTCGTCCACAAAGAGGATTTTATCCATCTGCTCAATGGTGGAAATCCGGTGGGCAATCAAAATGGTCGTCTTGCCCGCACGGGTCTTGCGGAGATTGTCCAGAATGGTCCGCTCGGTCTTGGTATCCACGGCGGAAACGCTGTCGTCCAGAATCAGAATGGGTGCGTCCCTCATCAGCGCCCGGGCAATGGAAATGCGCTGCTTCTGGCCGCCGGACACGGTAACGCCACGCTCGCCCAGCACCGTATCATAGCTCTGAGCAAATTCCCGGATGTTGGAATCCACGTCGGCCATCCGAGCGGCCAACGTCACTTGGGAGTTTTCCGGGTTATCCACGCCGAAGGCGATGTTCCGTGTGATGGTGTCGGAGAACAGGAAGTTATCCTGGGGTACGTAAGCGCAGCCGTCCCGGACGGAGCGGATGGACACGTCGTTCACGTCCTTGCCGTCAATAAAGATGGTCCCGTCAGGTACATTGTAGGTCCGCAGAATCAGGTCCACCAGGGTGGTCTTGCCGGAGCCGGTCTTGCCAACAACACCCACGTTTTCGCCGGCCTTGATGGTGAAGGAAACATGCTTCAGCGCATCGTACTCCCCGTCAGGGTAACGGAAGGTCAGGTCCCGGAACTCAATGTCGCCGTGGACCGGGCCAATGTCGGAAACGTTCTCCCGGTCGTGGACATCCTGCTTGGCGTCCAGCAGTTCGCTGATACGCCTCAAAGACGCCTTGCCCCGGCTGGTCATGTCGATCAGCTCGGACACGGCCATAATAGGCCAGACGATGGCGTTGAAGTAGCCGATGAATTCCACCAACTGGCCGGCGTTGAAGGTCTTATTCCAGACCAGATAGCCGCCGTAGCCCAGAATCACGGCCACCACGCTCTCCACGAACAGTTCCACCAGGATACGCAGCAGAACGCTGGCCTTGGTGAACTCCACGTTGGCCACCTCATTCTCCTCATTCAGCTTCCGGAAGGCCAGCAATTCTTTTGCTTCCTTCACGAAGGCCTTGATGACGGCGATGCCGGAGAAGCTCTCCTGGGAAAAGTCGGACAGCTTGGAGAAGGCCTCCTGACGGATGTCCCACTTTTTGGTAAGGTAATTGCCGACCACCGTGCTGGCCCCCAGCAGCAGCGCCATGGGGATAAGGCACAGGACCGTAAGCAGCTGATTCATCCGCCACATTTTGTAAACGGACAGGACGAACAGCACCAGAGCGTCGAAGAACATCAGGAAACCGGAGCCGTAGCAGTCCTGCACGGTCTCCAGGTCGTTGGTGAACAGGCTCATCAGGTTGCCCACCTTGTTCACCTGGTAATACTGGACGGACAGGTCCTTGGCGTGGTCGAACATATCGTTACGCAGGTCCGTCTCCACCTTGATGGCGGCGCCGAAGATGCACACACGCCAACCGAACCGGCCGATGACCATGGCCAGGATCACCCAGACCAAGGGCATACAGATCTTGTCCAGCAGGAAGTTCATGTCGAAGGCCATTTTCACGCCATCCACCAGGACGTAGCCCTGGTTCAAGCCGTTAATGACCATCTGGTAAAGATTCGGGATCACCAGCTGGAAGTAGTCCACCGCCACCAGCGCCGCCAGGCCCATAAGGAGCCACCCGGCGTACTTGAGATAATAGCGGTTGATGTGCTTTCCGAAGATCATCTCGTATCCTCCTCTCTATAAGTCGTGAAAGATGTGTGTTTTTGGGGGTTCGCCCCCGGAGTTTCCGTCCCTCTGAGAAAAGCCTTCCCCTGGGGGAAGGTGGCACGGGCCATAGCCCGTGACGGATGAGGGGCGGTAGGGACTGAGCCGAAGCACCGTCTCTTGCCCCCCTCTTAGCGGGAGGTGTCAGCCCTTCAGGGCTGACAGAGGGAGTGTCCTCGAATAGAAGTAGGGCGTAACGGTTTCTGAGAAAAGCCTTTTCCCCTGGGGGAAGGCTCTGGTGCGCACTCCCGGCGGGGCGCTGCCTCCCCTGAAAGGGGTTGTGCCCCGCGCAGCGAATAGAAATATTCATGACTGCCTGTGGCAGTCATGCCGCTACTAAGTGGCCAAGCGTCAGCGAGGTCGGAGGGGTTAACCCCCTCAGTCACGGGCTATGGCCCGTGACTGCTCCCCTTTCAGGGGAGCCATTGGACTGTGCTTCGGCTCAGTCCCTACCGCCCCTCATCCGGCCGGAACGGTGATTCCGGCCACCTTCCCCCAGGGGAAGGCTATTTTCTGCATCGCCGGAAGGAATCCCAAATTTCAAGATTACACCCCCTCAGTCGTGGCTTACGCCATGACTGCTCCCCCTACACAGGAGAGCCTTTGGCCGGCGCAAAAGCAGCAACATCCGTCTCCGTGTGGCGGATACTTTTGGGCCGCAAAACCCTCCCTGTTGGAAAAATTTCCGCAGGGAGGGCTGAGAATCTCTCTTTTGGTGCTTACTTATTCTGTTCGGCCATTTCCTTCAGCGCATCCCGGCGGCTGAAGTTTGCACGGCCCTTCTCGTCGAAGCCCATGAACTTCACCCAGGTCATATCGCCCAGATTCAGCACGTCCTCGACCTTCTCCACCCGGCGGTTGTCCAGCTTGGAGATGTGGACCATGCCGTCATGGCCCGGAGCGATCTCCACGAAAGCGCCGATGGGCAGGATGCGGACCACCTTGCCGTAGTACAGCTTGCCCACCTCGGGAACGAAGCAAATGTCGTCCACCATCTTCTTGGCGGCGTAAGCGGCGGCGGAGTCCACAGCGGAGATAAACACGCTGCCGTCGTCGTCGATGTCCACCTTGGCGCCGGTGTCGGCGCAGATCTTCTGGATGGTCTTTCCGCCGGAGCCGATGACTTCCCGGATCTTATCCACAGGAATTTTCAGGGAGATCATCTTGGGGGCGTACTCGCTGACCTCGGCACGAGGCTCGGCGATGCAGGGCAGCATAATCTGGTCCAGAATTTCCAGACGGGCCTTGCGGCAGCGCTCCAGAGCGTCGGCAATGATTTCCATGGTCAGGCCCTTGTTCTTCAGGTCCATCTGGATGGCGGTGATGCCTTCGGTGGTACCGGCCACCTTGAAGTCCATCTCGCCGTGGAAGTCCTCCACGCCCTGAATATCGGTAAAGGTCCGCCACTCGCCGGTCTCCTGGTCGGAGATCAGGCCGCAGGAAATACCGGCCACGGGCCGCTTGATGGGCACGCCGGCATCCATCAGGGCCAGGGTAGAGCCGCAGATAGAGGCCTGAGAGGTGGAGCCGTTGGAGGACAGCACCTCGGACACCACACGGATGGCATAGGGGAACTCTTCCACATCGGGGATCACAGGCAGCAGCGCCTTCTCAGCCAAAGCGCCGTGTCCGATCTCCCGGCGGGAGGTGGAGCGGGCGGCTCTGGCCTCACCGGTGGAGAAGGAGGGGAAATTGTAATGATGGATATACCGCTTGGTCTCCTCCGGATAGATGGTATCCAGCTTCTGAGCGGCAGACAGGGTGTTCAGGGTGCAGATAGAAAGCACCTGGGTCTGGCCACGGGTGAAGAGTCCGGAACCGTGGACCCGGGGCAGCAGACCGACTTCGGCAGCCAGAGGACGAATCTCGTCCATACCACGGCCGTCCACACGCTTGCCGGCAAGCAGCCACTTCTTGACGACCTTCTTCTGCATCTTGTACAGGCAGACCTCGATGTTGGTCTCGAAGTCCTCGTACTTGTCAGCGAACTTGTTGGCGAAGTCCACACGGGCAGCGGTGAGCCGCTCCTCCCGAACGTTCTTGTCGTCGGTGTCCAGGGCATACTCGATCTGGTCCAGGCCGTAGGCCATCAGGTCGTCCAGCAGGTCATGGTTCACGGCGGCCTTCTCAAAGGTGAACTTGGGCTTGCCGATCTCGGCCACAATGCCGTTGATGAACTTCACGATCTCCATGTTGGTCTCGTGCGCGATACGGATGGCTTCCAGCACCACGCTTTCGGGAGCCTCGTTGGCCTCGGTCTCGATCATGACCACCTTCTCGAAGGTGGAGGCGATGCACACGAAGCAGTCAGCGGCGGCCCGCTCGTCGGCGGAGGGGTTGACGATATACTTGCCGTTCAGGTGGCACACGTTGGTGGTGGCCACGGGTCCGTTCCAGGGCACATCGGAGGAAGCGATGGAGATGGAAGCACCCAGAGAGGCCACGATCTCCACGGGGTTGTCGTAGTCATTGGCCAGCACGGTGCAGGTCACGACCACGTCGTTGCGGAGTTCCTCGTCAAAGAGGGGCCGCATGGGCCGGTCGATGATCCGGCTGTTCAGGATGCCCCGCTCGGAGGGCTTGCCCTCCCGACGGTTGAAGGAGCCGGGGATGCGGCCCACGGAGTACATCCGCTCCTCAAACTCGATGGTCAGAGGGAAATAGTCGATGCCCGCCTTGGGCAGAGGGGAGCAGGTAACGGTGGTCAGCACCACGGTATCGCCGTAGCGGCACACACACTCGGCGTCGGCCAGCTCGGCCACCTTGCCGGTCTCCACGGTAAAGGGACGGCCGCCGATCATCATTTCATAAACCTTGTGATTGGGGAACTGTTTGTGCGTAATCATTGGTAAAATTACCTCCTGTTAGAAAATTTTTTGGGTGTCGGGAGGTTTAGCACTTGAAACTGGGGCAGGAACGTGGAGGTACACGCCGCTTCTGTCACACTTTCAACTGCTAAAATCCCGACGATTCTGAAAAAAGGGCGACTTTCGCCGCCCTTTCTCAATACTTACTTACGGATGCCCAGCTTGGCGATGATCGCACGGTACCGCTCGATGTCCTTCCGGTACAGGTAGTCCAGCAGACTGCGGCGCTTACCGACCATCATCAGCAGGCCACGACGGGAGTGGTTGTCGTGCTTGTGTACCCGCAGATGGTCCGTCAGCTCGTTGATACGGGCGGTCAGGATCGCGATCTGGACCTCGGGAGAACCGGTGTCGCCTTCGTGGGTAGCATTGTCCAGGATGACCTGGGTCTTCTTTTCCTTCTGGATCATGGAATTTATCCACCTTTCAAATATTCTCACCCGAAGCAAAGTGGGGGTCAGTGGACTTCTCCCGCCACTGCGCCTGGGCGCATCAAGTTACCGGCAAAACCGGCCCGATTATCATATCATGGCTTTTCCGAAAAGTAAAGCACTTTTTCAGGTTTTTTCAAAGAATTTCCGGGTCTGGTCGGCATTTTTCCGGATCTCCGCCTGCAGCGCATCCAGATCCTGGAATTTTCGCTCCTCCCGGAGATAATCGTAAAAGAGCAGGGTCAGCTCCCGGCCGTACAGGTCCCCATCGTAGTCCAGAAGCCAGGGCTCCACAGTCACATGACGGCCCCCCACCGTGGGCCGCAGGCCGATGTTCGTCACCGCCGGGTAGGCTTCCCCGTCCACCAGAGCCTTGCAGGCATACACGCCGTATTTCGGCAGGGCCACCCCGGCAGGCACGGCAATATTCGCCGTGGGAATGCCCATGGTCCGGCCCAACTGATGGCCAGCCACCACTTTTCCCGTGAGTCGGTGGGGATGCCCCAGGAACCGGTTTGCCTCGGCAATATTGCCCTCCGCCAGGAAGCCCCGGATGCGGGTGGAGGAAACGGTCAGCCCCTCCACTTTTTGCTCCGGCACCACCCGGCAGGGGATACCGGCCTCTTTGCAGGCGGACAGGAGCTTTTCGCCGTTCCCGGCTCCCCGGTCCCCGAAGCGGAAATCGTAGCCGCAGACGATACCACCGGCGTGAAATTCCGTCAGGAGCCGCTGAAAATAGTCCTGCCAAGGGGTGTGCATCAATGCGTTGTCAAAGGGCAGCACGATGACACGCTCCATACCCATTTCCCGAAGCAGGGCCTCCCGGTCGGCGATGGAGTTGATGAGGCCGGGGGCCTTGCCCTCCACCAGAGCGTCCGGGTGATTCCCAAAGGTCTGCACCCCGGCCGCACAGCCGTATTCTGCCGCCAAGGCCTTGCAGGTATTCAGCAGGGCCTGATGGCCCAGATGCACCCCGTCAAAAAAACCCAGGGCATAGATGGTCTTTTCTTGCATAGTTCTTCCTTTTCTGTATGGGGTGTGCGGGCAGGTCTCCCGGCGGGGCGATGCCTCCCGGCGTGTAGGGGGAGGTGGCACCGAAGGTGCCGGAGGGGGTGTACGGTCGGTTCTTGTAGGAGACTATCGAACGATAGCCTTTACCGTGTCGATAGCGTATACCCCCTCAGTCATGGGCAAAGGCCCATGACAGCTCCCCCTACACAGGGGAGCCTTAACTCAGAGTGGGCAACTCCCTACTTCTATTGACAGCCCCCTCTTATGAGGGGGGCTAAAAGATTCTGCGTCGAATTTTACTCCGCCATGACGGTTCCGTCGGGATGGAACAGGGGCAGCTTTTCCAGATAAATGAGGTCCTCCCGGTCCTGGGCGTCGCCCTCGGCCAGAATGGCCATCCGGCCGCAGATGGTGCCGCCGGCCTTGCGGACCAGGGCTTCCAGGGCGTTCAGGCTCTCGCCGGTGGAGATCACGTCGTCCACGATGAGGATTCTTTTGCCCTTCATCATGGCCGCATCCTCGCCGTCCAGATACAGGTGCTGCTCATGGTCGGTGGTGATGGAGCGCACGTCCACCTGGAAAATGTCCCGCATATAAAGCTTGGCGCCCTTCCGGGCCAGCACATACCGGGCATCCCCGTGCTGCCGGGCCATTTCGTGGGCCAGCGGAATGCCCTTGGCTTCGGCGGTGAGAATGTAATCGTACTCCGGGGCCTTTTTCAGCAAATCCTTGGCGCAGGCCACGGTCAGCTCCGGGTCGCCGAAAATAACGAAACCGGCGATGGACAGGTTCTCATTCACCGGGCAGATGGGAAGGTCCCGCTCCAGACCGGCAACAGTCATGTGATAATACATGGGTGAACGCTCCTTTTTTATGTTAAATTGCAATGGAATCACGTTGTTTCGGGCCAAAGCCTGCACAACCTATATACTACCCCGCCAAAGGAAAATTGTCAAGGCGAAAGGGAGGAGATTTGGGAGGGAACCCCTCCCGGCGGGGCACTGTAGGGGCGGCGGCATGCCCCGCCCGCTCGAATTCTATACGCAGAACCCGGCGAAGCGAAAGCCTTCCCCTGGAGGGGAAGGTGGTCCGGCTCAAGCCGGACCGGATGAGGTCGAAGGTAACAGCGTCGTACCAACTCATGGTTATGATTAGTAGCTTCGACCTCATCAGTCAGCCCTTGCGGGCTGCCAGCTTCTCCTCCAGGAGAAGCCTTTGCCCAGAGCATCCAACTGCCTACTTCTATTGACAGCCCCCTCATAGAGGAGGCCAAGAGGCTATGCTTTCCTTACTGCCGCTCCACCTCGGCTTTGGGGTTCACATACACGGTCCGATAGGTATGGTAAATGACCATGCCCGGCTTGCCGCCGCCCATTTTCTTCACCTGACCCGCCGCCGTCACGTCCACGCCCACGTTCTGGCCCTGTTTGGCCTGGGAATAATAAGCCGCCAGGGCCGCCGCCTCCGTGACGGTATCGTCCGGAGGGGTGGTGTTGCTGCAGAGAATCAGGACATGGGCCCCGTGGACCTTCTGAGCATGGAGCCACAGGTCGTTTTTCCGGGCCTGCTTGAAGGTCAAAAACTCGTTCTGCCGGTTGTTCCGGCCCACAAGAATTTCGTAGCCGTCGGTAGAGGTGAATTTCATGGGCAGCAGCTTGGCCTGCCGGATTTTTTTCTTGCCGCCGTCGGGCCGCACATAGCCGCCTTCCTGCAATTCCTGCCGAATCTCCTCCAGCTCCGCCTCTGTGTCCGCCCGGTCCAGCTCCTCCAGCACGCTTTGCAGGTAGTCCCGCTCCGTCTCGGCAATGGAAAGCTGGTGGGTCAGTTCTTTTTGCGCGTTTTTCATACGGGTGTAATCCTTGTAGAATTTTGCCGCATTCTGCTGGGGGGACAAAATCGGGGAAATGGGAATTTCAATGACGGGCATATTCTCGTCATAAAAATCCTGGGCCTTCAGCACCGTTTCGCCCTTTTTGATGGCGTGGATGTTGGCCGTGACGATGTCCCCCAGCTGCCGCAGCCGCTCCCGGTCGTAGGTGGCTTCCAGTTCCTTTTGCTGGACCGCTATTTTCCGGTTCAGCCGGGACACCAGATTGGAAACGGTTTTCCGCAGGGCGCCGCCTTTTTGGCGCATGGCGTCCCGCCGGTCCCGGAGGGTGTAAAACCGGTCCAGCACCGCCGAGAAGCCCTCGCCCTTTTCGCAGGCCCCGTACTGCCGGATGGGCAGGAAGGCAAACTGCTTCACACTGCCGTCGTCCCCGGCGGTATAGTAGGGGGCCGGGTGGGCAAGGTGCAGGGCAAAAAAGGCGCTGAGCTTTTCTGCCAGGCCCGGCAAATCCGCCCCGGTGAGCCGGCCGTCCCCATCCCCCAGGGTGGCCAGGGCCGCTTCCCGGCAGACCAGGGGCGACAGCCCGCCTAAATTGTCCATCAGTCGGTCGGAGAGCATATCTGCCCCGTTTTCTTCCAGAATTTCCAGAAAATCCGAAGAATTCAAATTTTCCGGGTCCTTTTTCGTCACCTGCTCCGGGAGACGATAGCTTAATCCCGGCAGGGCGGGCCGGGCGGAATCGTCCAGACCGATGCGCCGCAGGCAGTCCAGAATACGCCCCTCCCCGTCCAGCAGATACAGGTTGCAGGTCCGGCCCATCAGCTCGGCCACCAGCTTTTTCTGCACCGGGTAGCCCATTTCGTCGGTGCAGTCGAATACAAATTCCGCCCAGCGCTCCATGGGAAGCTGACGAATACCGGAAAGTCTCGCTCCGGACAGGTGCTTGCGCAGAAACATACAGAACATGGGCGGCTCCGCCGGATTTTCCGGGTTGGCCGTGGTCAGGTGCAGCCGGGGGGCGGCGGGATTGGGGGCAAAGAGCAGCTTTTCCCGGCCCTGGGCGCAGCGCAATAATAAAATGATACAGTCCCGGCTGGGCTGGTGGATTTTTTCCACACGGGCGCCCAGACATTTTTCCCGGATTTCTCCCAACACGCAGGAGAGATATTTTGCGTCAAATGCCATAAAGTGCCTCCATCCCCAGATTAAAAAGTTCGTTGATCCGGTCATTTTCCCCCAGCAGGTACAGCGCCCCGAACAGACATTCCAGCCCGGTGGCCATGGCGTATTCCCTGGGGCTTGCGGATTTGGGGGCGGCGTGGGTGTGGGCGTTTTTGCCCCGGCGGTAGTAGTCCGCCTCGGCCTCCGTCAGGCCGGGGAGAATTTTTTCGGCAAAAGCCGCCTGGGTGGGGGCCTTTACCAGGGCAATGGAATCCAGATGAAGCCGTTTCACGCTTTTGTCCCCTTTTTTACACAGGTAGGCCCGACAAAGCAGGGAGAACACCCCGTCCCCCAGATGGGCCAGGGCCAGATTGGAAAGAACGTTCACCGCTTTCGGGGTGAAGTCCATTTTAAAGTAGTTTTCCACAGGCGAAATCCTCGATTCACAGAGGGAAAAATGCGGTTTTCCTGGAAAAAACTGGAAATCCGGTTCCATCGGGTGATGAAAACCGTCGAAAAACCGTGAAGGAGCATTTTTCAAGGCCCCTACTTCCCATTTTCCCTTATCATACCAAAGCCCTCGGCAAAAGTAAAGGGAGAGAGCGGAAAAAGGCGGGGGGTTGTGGAGAAAAAGTTGACATAATGGAAGTCCATCCCCAGTATGCACAGACTTCTGCACAGGAGTTATCCACAGTATCCACAGTTTTTTCCACAGCCACCTCTGGGGAAAAAGACCCGGATTTTCGTGGGTCGGCCAGGTTGAACGCCTTTTTCCACACAGACTGTGGAAAAAATTTTGCACCGCCTGTGGTCAACATAACGATTTCTTCCATACCTGTGGATAACTTTTCGCCAATCCACAAGAGACGGATAAATAGCCTTCCCCAGATGTGCAGGGGGTGTCGTCCTTGTGAGTTAAGGCTCCCGGCGTGTAGGGGGAGCTGTCAGTCCGAAGGACTGACTGAGGGGGTGTACGGTTGGACGAAGCAGAAGGGTACCGACCCATCTGAGGGATGCCTTCCCCTGGGGGAAGGTGGCCACCCTTTATGGGTGGCCGGATGAGGGGCGGGACGCAGTATCGTCGATGAATGTAGGGCCGGCGGCATGCCCCGATGCGCCGGATTCTATACGCAGAAACAGAATGGCGTGAGCCTCCCCCTACACGCCGGGAGCCTTTCTCAAAGCAGTCAAGCCCCTACTTCTATTGGCAGTACACTCCCCCAGTCTGCCCATAGGGCAGACTGCCCCCTCTGAGAGGGGACCAAGGTATCCGCCGGGGGCCTGTCCCCAAACCATCACAAAATTCTTTCCTATAATCACAAGATTATACTTGACAATCATATAACTATGTGATACAATCACCTCACCACAAAGAAGGAGGCAGCAACGTGAACTGGATCTTACCCGGCACGGTGCTGGAAATGGACCGGGGGGAGGCAGACCAGGCGGAAGCAAAGATTTCCTCCCTGTTTCTGGCGGGGGGCGTGGTTCTGAGCCAGGTTACGGACCTGACCGGCCTGGAGCCCTACACCGTGCAGAACTGGGTGAAGCGGGGCTTTCTCCCGCCCCCTGTCCGCAAGCGCTATTCCCGGCGGCAGCTGTGCCGCATCATCAACATCAATATGCTCAAGAGCATCCTGCCCATGGAGACCATCTGCGGCCTGCTGGGCTATGTGAACGGCACCCTGAACGACGAGTCCGACGACCTTATTGACGATGCGGAGCTTTATTTTCTGTTCGTCCGGCTGGCGGCCCGGACCGACACCGGCGAGGTGACGGAAAATGCCCTCACCGCCGCTCTGTCCCATTATGTGGAGCCCGCCCCGGGCGCCCGGGACCGGGTAGAAAATACATTAAAAATCATGCTCACCGCCTATCAGGCGGCCCGGCTCCGCACCAAAGCGGAAAAAATGCTGGAAAAATTAAAGGAGGAACAGTAACATGGACGAAAACGGAACCTATCGTTGGGCGCCTCAGCCCCCGGAGAAGCCCAAAAAGCAAGTGAAAATTTCGGGGAAATGGATTGGCTGGACAGCCGCCCTGCTGATTTTGCTGATCGCCATTTCCACCTGCTTCTACACGGTGGACGACAAGCAGCAGGCGGTCGTTACCACCTTCGGCAAGGTCACGGATGTCACCGAGGCCGGCGTTCACTTCAAGCTGCCCTTCGGTATCCAGCGGGTGCAGAAGGTGGACGTGAACGTGTACCAGAAGATCGAGTTGGGCTACCGGACGGATGCCAACAGCGTTTACGGCTACGACGTGGACGACAAGGAAAGCCAGATGATCACCGGCGACTATAACATCGTCAACGTGGACTTCTTCGTGGAATATAAAATCTCCGACCCGGAGCGGTATCTTTACTCCTCCGATTCCCCGGAATTGATTCTGCGGAACCTCATTCAGAGCCAGATTCGCAATGTGGTCGGCTCCACCACCGTGGACGCCGTGCTGACCACCGGCAAGGAGAGCATCCAGATGCAGGTCCGCCAGCTGGTGACGGAAATTCTGGAGGAATATGACATCGGCCTTTCTCTGGTGGATGTGCGCATCCAGGACGCCGAGCCGCCCACCCAGGAGGTCATCGAGGCCTTCAAGGCCGTGGAGACCGCCAAGCAGCAGGCGGAGACCGTGGTCAATGATGCCAAGGCCTACCAGAACGCGCAAATCCCCGCTGCCCAGGCCCAGGCGGACCAGCTGACCCAGAACGCCGAGTACCTGAAACAGAAGCGTATCAACGAGGCCTACGAGCAGGTGGCCATGTTCAACGCCATGTACGAGCAGTACGCTCAGAATCCGGCCATTACCCGCTCCCGGATGTACTATGAAGCCATTTCCCAGATTCTCCCGGACGTGAAGCTGTATATCAACACCGCCAAGGACGGCAGTGTGGATATGCTCCTGCCTTTGGAGTCCATTGTGGAGACTGCCGGTAATTCCAATTCCAACGGAGGGAACGACTGATATGAAAAAATTATCCAAATCTCTGGTTATCGGCCTTGTGGCCCTGCTTCTGGTGATCGTGGCTGCCAACAGCGCCTATACGGTCCGGGAAAATCAGTATGCCTGCACCGTGCGCTTCTCCAAGATCATCTCCACCACCGCCCAGCCGGGCCTGCACTTCAAGGTCCCCTTCCTGGACAGCGTGAAGTACTTTTCCAAAGCCTCCATGCTTTATGACATTCCGCCCTCCGAGGTTCTGACCTCCGATAAGCAGAATATGACCGTGGACTGCTACATTCTCTGGTCCATCGAGGACCCCCTGCGGTTCTACCAGACCTTAGGCTCCACGGCCACCGCCGAGCAGCGGCTGGACGCCCTGACCTACAACGCCCTGAAAACCGTCATGGGCACGCTGGCACAAGCGGACATTATCAACATGGAGGACGGCGGCAAGCGCAACGACATTTATGAGGGCATCGCCACCACCGTGGACAATCAGGCCAACACCTACGGCATCCATGTGGAGGATGTGAAAATCAAACGCTTCGACCTGCCGGAATCCAACCTGAACGCCGTGTATTCCCGGATGATCTCCGAGCGGAACCAGATGGCGGAAAAATACACCGCCGACGGCAATTACGAGGCAAGCATCATCCGCAACAATGTGGATAAGCAGGTGAATATCCTCATTTCCGATGCCAAGGCCGAAGCCGCCAAGCTGGAGGCTGACGGCGAGGGAGAATATATGCGCCTGCTGGCCGAGGCCTATAATACCGCCGATAAGCAGGACTTTTACGAGTTCACCCAGGCTCTGGAGGCATTGAAGAGCAGCCTCACCGGCGACGAAAAGACCGTCATCCTGGATGCCGATTCCGCTTTGGGCAAGATTTTGATGGGCGCTTACGGAAATTAAGCGCCAAGTAAAATACGACCCGCCCCATGCTTTTGCATGGGGCGGATTTCGCATGATCCCCCGATGAAGCGAAAAAGGCTCCCCTTACACAGGGGAGCCTTAACGCAACAGTATCGGGTTCCCGCATCTTTTGAACTTGAAAATCACATAAAGAATCGCTTAAAATGGAACACTTATGCAACGCAGCCAAAAAAGCTGACAAAATTGCACGATATGCTGTTGTATTTTTCGGATGTTTCCGTTATAATGGTAAGCAGAATCCTATCCTCTTTATCAAGGGAGTGACTACATGGAAGATTTTGTCATTGAAATGCTGCACATCACCAAGGAATTCCCCGGCATCAAGGCCAACGACGACGTGACGCTGCAGCTCCGCCGTGGAGAAATTCACGCCCTGCTGGGCGAAAACGGCGCAGGCAAGTCCACCCTGATGAGCGTTCTCTTCGGCCTATACCAGCCGGAGCAGGGCATCATCAAAAAGGACGGCAAGGAAGTCCAGATCCGCAACCCCAATGACGCCACGGCCCTGCACATCGGCATGGTCCATCAGCACTTCAAGCTGGTGGAATGCTTCACCGTGCTGGACAATATCATTCTCGGTGCCGAGCCCATGCACGGCTGTGTGGTGGACCGGAAGGCCGCCCGGAAGCGGGTGGTGGAGTTGTCCGAAAAGTACGGCCTGAAGGTGGACCCCGACGCCAGGATCGAGGATATTTCCGTGGGCATGCAGCAGCGTGTGGAAATTCTGAAAATGCTTTACCGGGACAACGAGGTCCTGATCTTCGATGAACCTACCGCCGTGCTGACCCCCCAGGAGATCGACGAGCTGATGGACATCATGCGCGGCTTCAAGAAAGAAGGCAAGTCCATCCTGTTTATCACCCACAAGCTGGCGGAGATCAAGGCCGTGGCGGACCGGTGCAGCGTCCTGCGGAAGGGCAAGTACATGGGCACCGTGGACGTGGCTACCACCAGCGTGGAGGAAATGTCGAGGCTGATGGTGGGCCGGGACGTGGAGCTTGTGACCCACAAGCAGCCCAAGGAACCCGGGGAGGTCATTCTGGACGTGAAGAATCTGACCGTCCCCTCCAAGGCCCATAAAAACGATGCCGTGAAGAACGTTTCCTTCCAGGTCCGGGCAGGCGAGATTCTTTGCCTGGCCGGTATCGAAGGCAACGGCCAGACGGAACTGGTGTACGCTGTGACGGGACTGGAAAAGCCCAGCAGCGGCACCGTGACCCTCTGCGGAAAAGAAATCACCAAAGCCCCGGTCCGCAAGCGCAGCCGCATGGGCATGAGCCACATCCCCGAGGACCGGCACAAGCACGGTCTGGTGCTGGACTACTCTCTGGAAAACAACCTGGTGCTTCAGCGCTACTGGGACCTGGAGTTTCAGCACGGCGGCTTCATCCGCTCCCGTGCCGTGCGGACCTACGCAGACCGGCTCATTGAGCAGTACGACGTTCGTTCCGGCCAGGGTGCGAGCACCATGGCCCGGAGTATGTCCGGCGGCAACCAGCAGAAAGCCATTATCGCCCGGGAGCTGGACAAGGCTCCGGAATTGCTGGTGGCTGTGCAGCCCACCCGTGGTCTGGATGTGGGCGCCATCGAGTACATCCACAAGCAGCTCATCGCCCAGCGGGACGCCGGAAAAGCGGTGCTGCTGGTGTCGCTGGAGCTGGACGAGGTTATGAATCTTTCCGACCGCATCGCCGTCATGTATGAGGGCGAGATCGTGGGAGAATTCGACCCGAAAACCACCGACGTGCAGACCCTGGGCCTGTACATGGCGGGCGCAAAGCGGAAGGAGGACTGATCGCTATGGGTAAAAAGAAACCGGCCCGTCTGAGCGGCAACACCGTCAGCGGCTTCGCCACCCTGCTGGCCTCTCTGGAGTGCATCGTGCTGGGCCTGGTGGTGGGCTATATCGCATTGCTCATTCTGGGTGCCATCACCGCCGCACAGGGCGGCAGCGCCATGACCTTCGGCGAACTGCTGAAAACCACCTGGGAAAAGGGCTTCAAGGCCATTCTCCAGGGCGGCTTCTTCAAGACCGCCAATACCTTGGGCATGGGCGTCCGTATGGAGATCATCCAGGCGGCTCCCCTGATCATGACCGGCCTGTCCGTGGCCTTCGCCTTCAAGACCGGCCTCTTTAACATCGGCGCTGCGGGCCAGTACACCGTGGGTGCTTTCTTCGCCCTGTATTCTGCCATCGTGCTGAAAATGCCCTGGTGGGCCTGCCTGATCGCCTCCATGCTGGGCGGCGCTCTGTGGGGGGCCGTCCCCGGCATCTTCAAGGCTTATCTGAACGTGAACGAGGTCATTACCTCCATCATGTTCAACTGGATCGGCCTGTACGCCGTGAACACCCTCATGTACCAGGGCGGCACCGGCGTCATGTACAACACCAACACCACCAAGACCTATGTTCTGAAGCAGGTGTCCCCCGGCTCCGTGCTGCCCACCTTCAACATCCCCACCGGGGAGGGCAAGACCTACTTCGGACCCATGTTCGCTCCGACAATTGGCATTTTCATCGCCATTGCCGTGGCCGTTCTGGTGTGGGTCGTGGTGAACAAGACCGTGTTCGGCTACGAGCTGCGGGCCTGCGGCCTCAATAAGAACGCAGCCGAATATGCGGGTATTGCCGACAAGCGGAACATCGTCCTGTCCATGACCATCGCCGGTGCGCTGGCGGGCCTGGGCGCAGGACTGTTCTATCTGTCCGGCAGCAAGGAGTGGGAGCCGCTGGTGTCCACCAACCTGCCTGCGGCGGGCTTCAACGGCATTTCCGTGGCCCTGCTGGCCTCGTCCAACCCCATCGGCTGTATCTTCTCGGCCATTTTTGTGGCCCATATCACCGTGGGCGGCAGCTATATGAACGCCAGTCTGTTCCCCAGCGAGGTGGCGGACATCATCTCCGGCGTGGTCATTTACCTGTGCGCCTTTGCCCTGCTGTTCAAGAGCGGTATTCTCAAGACCTTCTTCAGCGGAAAAAAGCAGAAACCGGCGGAATCGGGAAAGGAGGCTGAGGCGTAATGTGGCTGCTTCTGAAATATACGCTGCTTTATGCCAGTGTGCTGATGCTGGTGGCGCTGGGCGGAATGTTCTCCGAGCGCTCCGGTGTCATTAACATCGCCCTGGAGGGCATCATGGTGGTCGGCGGCCTGATCGGTGTCGTGATGATCAACATTATGAACGCCGCAGGGGTCCCCATCGCCCTGGCCCTCCTCCTCACCATCGGGGCTTCGGCCCTGGCGGGTGCCGTTTATTCCTCCCTGCTGGCTTTCTCGGCCATCAACCTGAAAGCGGACCAGACCATCGGCGGTACGGCATTGAACCTGCTGGCGGCGGCGTTGGCCGTGGTGGTGGCCAAGCGGGTCAACGGCACGGATTCTTCCAAGATCTCCTATTCCTCCAGCGTGAACCAGCACCTGAACAACGTGAACTACACCTTCAACATCGGTCCCCTGACCGTGAACTGGTTCATTGTGGTGTCCGTGGCGGCTCTGGCCGTTGCCTGGTTCATCCTGTACAAGACCCGCTTCGGAATGCGGCTCATGTCCTGCGGCGAGCATCCCCAGGCGGCGGACAGCGTGGGCATCAACGTGTATAAAATGCGTTGGGCTGGTGTGCTGATGTCCGGGGCCCTGGGCGGCATCGGCGGCATGGCCTACATCGTTCCCGCCGTGGGCGACTGGAACTTTGAGACCGGCGTGGCGGGCATGGGCTTCCTGGCCTTGGCCGTGATGATCTTCGGTCAGTGGAAGCCCCTGAACATTGCGGGCGCATCGCTGTTCTTCGCCGTGTTCCGGGCCATGGCAAACATTTTCGACTCCATCCCGGCGCTGAAAGCTCTGGGCTGGCCGAAAGAAATTTATAACATGATGCCATTCATCGCCTCCATGGTGGTCCTGGCCTTCACCTCCAAGAAATCCCGCGCCCCCAAAGCCGAGGGCATCCCCTACGACCAGGGGAAACGGTGAGGTTTTTCGGAGAAGCAAAAGAATATCTGGTTCTCTCCCCTCTGCCCGGATCCCCTCCGGGCAGAGATTTTTTTCGGACCGAAAGCCCACCTGGAAAGGAATCTCCCGGCGAGGCAATGGCTCCCCTGTGCAGGGGGAGCAGTCACGTCAGCGCCGTGACTGAGGGGTGTACGGTTGGACGGAGTAGAAGAGTGCCGACCCTTCTGAGGATAAGCCTTCCCCCAGGGGAAGGCCCCCTCGGAAGGACTGGGTCCCTGCAAGCAGGGGAAGGCTAATTTTGCATCTCCATCAGATTTTCGAGAAGTCGAAGATTACACCCCCTCAGTCGCAACAGATGTTGCGGCAGCTCCCCCTGCACAGGGGAGCCTTACGCCTCACCGTTTGTGCCTCCCGCCCTTGCAAGGTCCGGCGGGAGGGGATTCCTTAATCGTAAACCATTCTAAAAATAACAGTTGACAATTCCTTCCTCCTATGGTATCCTTTCCCCGGAAAGAGAGGAATATCATCCATGAAAAAACTGACGGTTCGTGATCTT
This sequence comes from uncultured Eubacteriales bacterium, assembly GCA_900544405.1. Taxonomy (GTDB): domain Bacteria; phylum Bacillota; class Clostridia; order Oscillospirales; family Oscillospiraceae; genus Faecousia. The sequence continues at coordinate 19,828 of UQVA01000017.1, read as the reverse complement.
GTCCTTTGCGCCCTGATGGCGGCGCTGCTGGCGGTGTGCGCCTGGATCTCCTTCCCGGTGCTGGAGATCGCCTACACCCTGCAAACCTTCGGCGTGTTCTTTGCCCTGCTGGTGCTGGGCGGCGCCCGGGGAACTTTAGCAATTCTCGTTTACATCCTGCTGGGCGCTGTGGGCCTGCCGGTGTTTACCGGCTTCCGGGGCGGTATTGACGCGCTGCTGGGCGTCACCGGCGGCTACATCCTGGGCTTCCTGTTTACGGGTCTGGTGTACTGGCTCGTGACCGGCCTGCTGGGCCGGAAGCTGTGGGTGAAAATCCTGGCCCTGGTGCTGGGCCTGGTGGTCTGCTACGCCTTCGGCTCCGGCTGGTTCCTGACGGTGTACTTCCGCAACGGCAAGTCCATCGGCGTGTGGGCCCTGCTGATGAAGTGCGTCATCCCCTACCTGCCCGCCGACGCCATCAAAATGGCCCTGGCCCTGGTGCTTGCACCCAGAGTGGCCAAGGCGGTCAAAGCGTAAAAAAGACCCGGGACGGTTTTCGTCCCGGGTTTTTCATATCAATTTCCAGTGTTTTAACGCCTGTTCCAGGCCGTTTTCCAGCACCGGTGCGGTGATGTACCCGGCTTTCGCCTGCAATTCCGGCATGCCGTCGCCCAGAGCGGCGGTGTGTCCGGCAGCCTCGAACATGGGCAGGTCGTTGGTGCTGTCCCCGATGGCGTAGGCCTCCTCCCGGCTGGCACCCAGGTCCTGGAGCATGGCGGCCAGCCCGGCGGCCTTGCTGTACCCCTTCAGGACATATTCGATCATGCCGCCGCCCCGGTCGATGCAGGTGTAGTAAGGGGACAGACGGCGCAGAATCTCCGCCCGGTCGCAGCCGGGGGCGTCCAGAGTGACGAATTTGATGAAATCCAGCCCGGGCTCGGCGGAAATTTCCCGGACGGCGAAGCCTTTTTTCCACATCCGGGCACATTCCTTCACCCCGGCGGGGCACAGGGACCAGCGTCCGTCGGTGAGGACGGCGTTTTCACCCTCATAAAGGGCGTTGATGCGGCAGGCCCGGACGGATGCAACGGTGTAGCGGCGCAGGGCTTCTCCGGGCTGGGTCCGGAAACGGACCTGGCCATCCAGAATGCGCTCCATGCCGCAGGCGCACACATAGCCCCGGAAGGGCAGCGAGCGGATCCGTGGGTCGATGTGGCCGAAGGGCCGGCCGGTGTTGACAACGGGCACATGACCGTTGCGGACCAGAGCGGCGATGGCCGAGGCGGCGGAGGCGGGGATCACCTGCGTGGCATCGTCAATGATCGTGCCGTCAATGTCGAAAAAAATGACCATAATGGCCTCCTTGGTGGGGAAATAAAGGGGAAAACTTCCGGCGATGCACTGTAGGGGCAGCGGCATGCCCCGATGCGCACGAATTCTATACGCAGAAACAGAAAGGCGTAAGCCTCCCGGCGTGTAGGGGGAGGTGGCCCCGAAGGGGCCGGAGGGGGTGTACGGTAGCAATTTCGTAGGGGAGTGTCGTTCGATAGTCTCCTACACGTCGATAGCGTACACCCCCTCAGTCACACCTGACGGTGTGACAGCTCCCCCTACACAGGGGAGCCATTGGCCGGTGCGTAACTGTAAGCCCCTACCGCCCCTCATCCGTCTGCCCTGACGGGCAGCCACCTTCCCCCTGGGGAAGGCTATTTTTCGCCCCGCCGGGGGATTTTGCGCCGATTTATTCCACCCCGTAGACGGTTCTGTAAATTTCTTTTTTCAGCCGGTGGAATTCCTCCTCCGGCAGAGGGGCGTTGCGGGTCATGAGCCGCAGGGGAATGGGAGATTCCGTGGGCCGCAGGGCGGGCTGCATATATGGATAGTCATTCCATGCGAACCCGTGCCGCCGGTAAAAGCCGACGCGCCGCCGGGCCAGGTCCGTTTCCGGCAGCTCCACTTCCAGCACGCAGGGCTGGTCCGCCGTCAGGCCGTCCAGAAACCGCCCCCCCAGGCCGCCGTTCCGGGCCTCCGGCGCCACGGCCAGATGCTCCAGATACCGCCAGCCCGGCAATTCCCACAGGGCGCACAGGGCCAGCAGCTTTTCCCCCTCCCGCAGTCCGTAGACCCGGTAGGGGGCTTTGTCAAAGAGGGCCGCCTGGGCTTCCCGCTCCCGGAACTCCGAGTGGGGGAAGCTGGACTCCAGTAAATCATAAATATCCGAAAAATCCTGTTTTTCCAGGAGAATCGCCAATTTTTACACTCCTTTTGCTGTCAGCGCCCCGAAATAATCGTACAGGGGCAGCAGATTTTCAAACATCTCCGCCAGTTCATCGCCCAGTTTCGGGTCGAACAGCGCCTCCCCCGGCTCCCAGGAGGTCGTACATTCAATGTCGCCCTTCCAGGCAAAATACGGCTCCAATTCGGGAATGGGGCAGGGCTTCGGACGCTTATAAACCTCCGCTGTCAGGGGGAGGCCCGTGGCTTTCCGGCATTTTTCCGCAATTTTCGGGAAAACCTCCGGTCTTGCGATCAGGTCCTGCCGGAAGGCTTCCAGAATGGCCGTTTTCGGCTTCCAGAACAGGAACCCGGCGGAAGCCCCCTCCGGGCGAATCTCAAAATACAGGCAGGGATTTTCCGCCCACCATTCCACGTCCTGTCGGATACACAGCCACAGACTTTCCTTGTAAGGTACGGGATAGTGCATCCGGGCGTCCCGGTAAATGCGGCTGACCTTCAGCAGATTGCCGGGACGGTCCAGAAAGGGCCGGAACGCCGCCTGGCCCAGGGCCTTCATGGGCTCGTAGAGCCGGTCCACATAGTCTTTTTTATGCTCGGCAAACCATTCTTTATTATTATTCAGACGGATGCCCCAGAGAAAATCAAAGGTCTCCGGGGAAAATCCTGCAAATTCCGATGTTTTCATAGTCCTAACGGATACTCCATATCAATGAATTTCGCTTCCGGCTGGCGGGTGATCCACCGGACCTCCCCTGGGTAGGCCGATTTGTGGGCCCGGTTGGGGATCTCCAGCACGTATTTTTCCGTGACGTTGATGACCTTCGTGTCCCCGTACTCCCGGATGCGGGTCTGGTCTGACCCATAGCGCAGGTGTATGTGGCCGTGGAGCAGATATTGGGGATGGTACTTGTCCAGCAGAGGGAGCAATGCGTCAAAGCCGATGTGGGCCGGATCCTCCCCGTCGCCCACGCCTCTGGGGGGCGCATGGGTCACCACAATGTCCACCCCGCCTGCCTTCCAAAGGGCATAGCGCAGCTTCCGGATGCGCCGGCGCATTTGCGCATCGGTGTACTGGTAAGCCCCCGGATGATACTGGCGGCAGCCTCCAAGCCCCAGAATCCGGACCCCGTTGACCACCACCAGGGCATCGTCAATGCAGTCGCAGCCCTCCGGGGGCCGGGTGGCATAACCGTCGTCGTGATTACCATGGACGTAAAGCACCGGACACCGGGCCATGGTCACGAGAAAGGACAGATAGTCCGCCCGCAGGTCCCCGCTGGACAGAATGAGGTCATAATCCTTCAGCTTTCCGGGCCGATAATAATCCCAGAAGCCCTTGTATTCCTCGTCGGAAACTGCCAGAATTCTCACAGCCCTTCCTCCTTTTCCAGCGGCACCTGCTCCCGGTGGACCCCCAGCTCCCGGACCAGGGGCTGGGCCATGGGGGCAATGTGTGCATAGTCGGGGATTTCCCCGTCCACATTTTCGCAGAGCCAGTCCATCCGCAGCAGGGTGTCCGGGGAGAAGGATCCCTGGTCCGCCGTGTGCATGACCTTGCCGCTTTGGTCCCGGATGGTCCTGGCAAAGGGGTCGATGGCCCCCTGCTTCAGGCCCTTGCGGAGCATTTGCGCCAGCACCGCCAGCCCCGGCGGGATGGAATCCGCCAGTTTCACGTCAATGACGCCGCTGTTCAGGCCCCACCAGTAGTTCACGGCCTTGGTGGCATCCCGCTCCTGGTCCCAGGCTCCGGAGAGAATGGACCGGATCACGTTTTCGTAGAACCGCCCCCAGAGGTAGCAGGGGGAGGCCAGGGCCGTCAGCCGCCCGGAATCCTCCACCAGATAGGTGCCGTAGCCGCCTGCGTGGAGGTAGAAGCCTCCCGGGGTGGGAATGTCCCGGTTGGAAATGACCCGGATGCCCTCACTGATGAGCTCCTGAGTGGGGTTTCCCGGCTGGCAGGTCCAGCGAAGGGAAATGCGGGCACGGGGATTGGTCAATTGCGCCCCCAGGGCGAAGGCGTTGATGGCGGCGGGGACCCCCAGCAGGGGGTAGGTGCCCACATAGCCGATGCGGTCGTTTTTGGCCATGGCCCCGGCGATGGCGCCGGTGATGAATTTGCCCTCGTAGTCACGGGTATAGTAGCTGCGGACGCTGGAAAAGGGCGTGTCCGCCGAGCAGTTCAGGAACCGGACCTTGGGGTATTTTACGGCAGCCCGGAGGGTGGCCCGGCTCAGCTGGGGGGAGGTGGTGAACACCACTTCGGCCCCGTCGGCCACGGCCTGGTCCAGATATTTTTCCGCCAGCGTGGGGGTATCTGCGTCAAAATAGCTTTTTACCGTAACTTTTTCGGGAAGAACCTGTTCCAGATGGATGCGCCCGTCGTCATGGCTCTGGACCCAGATGCTCCGTTTGGGGTCCTTCTGATGGACGAAGGCCACGTTCAGGTGGTCCGGAGTGGAGGAAATGAGACGGCTGAAAACACCCCGGGCATCCTTGCCCGGCTCTGTGCGGACCTGCACCGGGTCCGCCTGATCCAGCGTCACCACATCCTCCCACAGCCGGGACAGGGCTTTTTTCAGCTCTGCGGCGCTGAGCCGTCCCAAGTCCCGGAAGGGGTAGACCTGGAGCCAGAGCAGCAGGGCGTCTTCCGGTTCCAACCCCAGATCGTCGCCGCCCAGGGACCGGAAGGCCTCCCGGAAATACTGGAAATAGGCGGTGAAGGTCCGCTGCTCCCGCTCGGTCCATTCCTCTCCCGGCTCCTTGCCCAGATAGGCCAAGAGCTTTGCGTAGTCGCCGGGGTGCCGGAACTGCACGTCGTAGACCTTGGCGGACTTGTAGAAGTCCAGAAATTCATAGTAAGCCTGAATTCTGGGCTCGTCGCTGCGGACGGGCAAAATCCGGGTCACGGAGCCGGGGATTCGGGCGGCGCCGAAATATTTCAGCACGCTGACCCGCTTGTTGCCCTCCTGCACATAGAATTTGCCCAGGTATTCAAAGCAGATGATGGGGTCCCGGATGCCCTCGGTGCCCAGATGGGCCATGCACAGGTGCTGCCATTTCAGGCCAAACTCGCTGTCGGGGTTCAGAAGCGGCAGGAAGCCTGCCGTGAAGGCCGATACCCGGCCCTGAGACTTGACGCCTACGATGTGTTCTACGGGAATTTCCAACAGGGGGATGTTGGCCACGCCCCCCTGGGCCTGTCCCTCCAGAATGTCGTCCAGCACGGCGGGGTAGGGGTCCTTCCCGGCCATGCTGCGCTCCTTGAATTCCTTCTGGCCCAGCCGAAGGGCCCGTACATATTCGTCTCTTGCTTCCTGCGTGGTCATGCGCTCCGCCTCCTGACGTGATTTTTCTATATCATACCCGATTTTTCCCTATTTTTCAATGGGGGAAACGAAAAGCCCTTGCGGGAAAGCGCCGAAATGTGGTATGCTTATAGGCGGTATGAAGGAAGGAGGCGGCAGCCGTGGGAAAAAGCTACACCCTGCGAATTTTCTGCCTGCTTTTTGCGGTGCTGCTGGCGGTGCTGTGTGCGGCGGGAACGCTGATCTATGTATTTGCCCGGCAGACCGTGGGCGAGGAATTTCTTCGGCTGAACAATGCCGGTCTGGAGGGCACGGCGGCCTCCATGGGCAAATTCATGACGGAAATTCGCTCCTTTGGTCAGCAGCTCAGCGTGGACAGCAGTCTGCTGACGCTGGCCGACGGCGGGACAATGGGAGAACGGCAGGCCATGTCTGCGCTGAACACGGCCCTGACGGAGTTCGTCAGCTCCCACCAGCGGCCGGCGAATCTTTTAAGCGTAGCAGTCCTGGGCCGGGGCGGTCTCCGGGCGGCTTCCTATAATCAGGTGCCGGAGGAGCATTTTTCGGACCTGACGGAAAGCTATCCTGCTCTGCTGGACCCGTCGGCGGAGCCGGTGCTGCTTCCGGTAAGTCTCCGGCCTCAGGGTACCGGCGTGATGGTCTACACCTTCCGGATACTGCTGCCTATGCGCTCCTATGACGATACGGCCCTGCGGGGCGTGGTGGTGCTGGACGTGTCGGAGCTTTTTCTCTATTCCCAGTACCGGACCTTCCTGACGACGGTGGGGACCATGGCAGTGGTGGACGAGGCGGGAACGGTCATTTCCTCGGCGGACAAGACCGCCATCGGCCAAAGCTGCGGCGTGAGCATTTCCGACCTGACGGCACTGAATGACAGCAGCCGCATTATGGATAAGATCCAGGACGGGGATTTCCTCCTGAGCCGCCGGATTCCCGGGACAGCCTGGTATCTTTACCAGCGGCTCCCGGCCCGGTCCGCCTTTGCGGCCCTGCGGAATGTGCGGAACATTATTTTCCTGGTCATCGGCCTGACTGCGGCGGGAATGCTGCTGGCGCTTTTGCTGGCAGCCCGGACGCTGATGGCCCGGACCCGTGCCATTGGAAAGGGATTGGATCGTATCCGGGGCGGGGACCTGTCCGTGCGGCTTACCGTCACCGGGGAGGACGAGTTTGGCCGCATCGAGCGGTCCTTCAACGAGATGGCCGAACAGCTCCAATCGCTGATCGACGAGGTCCGGCACAGCGAGCAGAGCAAGCGTGCGGCGGAGATCGACTTCCTCCATGCCCAGATCAATTCTCATTTTATCCACAACACCCTGACCTCCATCCGCTTCCTGCTGGAAATGAACAAGACGGAGGAGGCCGGGGAGATGCTCTTCTATTTTTCCAAGCTGCTGCGGCAGACCCTGTCCCGGTCCGACGAATTCATTCCCCTGTCCCAGGAAACGGATGCCCTGGAAAACTATGTGAATTTGCAGCGCTATCGATACCCGGACACGTTTGAGGCCACATTCGACCTGGGGCCCGACACGGACCGGGCCATGGTCCCCTCCATGATCCTGCAGCCGGTGGTGGAGAACGCCATTTTCCATGGCACCGGCGGAAAGCGTATTCAAATCACCCTGACCGCCCGGCGGGAGGGCGAAAACCTGACCATGGTCGTAGCGGATGACGGGGTGGGCATGAGCGACGACCAGCGACGGGACATTCTTCAAAAGGAAAGCCGCATGAATCATGTGGGTCTGCGGAATGTCCACGAGCGTATTCAGATGTGCTACGGCAGCGCCTACGGCCTGTCCATCGAAAGCGCCGTGGGCCAAGGCACGAAGATTACCTACACCCTGCCTTACCGGGAAGCAAAGGAGGAAGCACGATGAATCTGAAAGTCGCCGTGGTGGACGATGAGGCGCCCATTCGGCAGTGGCTCACCTACTGCATCGGTACCATTGCCCCGGAGGACAAAATTTCTACGGCCGCCAACGGGGCGGAGGCTCTGGAGATGATGGAGCAGGTCCAGCCGGATATTGTGTTCACTGATATTTGTATGCCGGTGATGGATGGTCTGGAACTGATGCGCCAGGCAAAGAAAAAGCTGCCTTTTACGAAATTTGTCATTCTCACCAACTATGCCGAGTTCTCCTATGCCAAGGAGGCCCTGAGCCTGGGAGCCTGGGAGTATATTCTGAAAAGTGAAATGCGGGCCGCAGACATCAAAAATCTGCTGGACAAGACCCGCGCCCAGGCGGAGAAAATTCGCCGGACGAAGGTGGACGGGGTATTTCCCAGCGGCCACCTGGACCTGTACGAGATTTACAATACCGCCGACGCTGCCGATGCTTCGAAGCGTATTTTGCAGCGGTTGGGGGCCCGGGAGGGCGTGGATTACCGGGTTTGGGCTGTACCCAACGGGAATTCCCCCAAAAGCTGGATGGTGTACTCGGAGCTGGCAGAACGGTTCCGACGGGAGACCGGGGGCTTTGCGCTGGTGGCCAGCGAGCGTACATATGAATATCTGCTGTTCCAGCCCGACGGGGACAGCGTGGCGCAAATCCTGGCGGGGACCGGCATTTCTTTCGGAACATCCTCCGTTTCCGCAGCTCTGCGGGATTTCCCGGTGCTGCTGCGGCAAGGCGCTGCGGCGCTGGACGCAGCCTTCTTCGGCGGCGTGACGGACTATGAAGCCCTGGCCGCCCGGCGGCCCCTGGACCGGGGACGTATTCATGAGTTCAAAAAGCAATTCATGCAGCTTTTGCAGGATTACCGCTTTCCGGAGGCTCTGGACACCCTGCAGGGCTGGAAAAATGCCATTGGGCAGCCCGCCGCCGGGGATGTTTCCTGGGCCATGGAGCACAGCCGCCGGATGGTGCTGCTCGTAGAGGAGCAGTATTGCCGGGAAACGGAATCCGGCCTTTCCAAAGAAGAACTGCCGGACACGCTGGAGGCCTGCGTGGAGCGCTGCCGGAGTCTGGTAGCGAAAATGCAGGAAAGCAGCCGCACCTCCACGTTTATCGATACGGCGGTATGCTATATCCGGGCCCATTACAGCGAGGACCTGTCCCTGGCAAGGGTGGCCCAGGCGGTGTACCGGTCCCCGGAGTATTTCTCCCGGCAGTTTAAGGAAGAAATGGGAGAAAATTTCAGCGTATATCTGACGCTGTATCGGCTGGAACGGGCGCAGGAACTGCTGAACCGGACCGACCTGAGCATTGCGGAAATCGCCAACCGGGTGGGTTATGCCAATCCGGGATATTTTACAAGAATTTATAAAAAATATCGGGGGATCACCCCGGAGCAGGCACGAATGACAAGATTGTGACAGAAAGGGTCAATATTTTACCATTTGGCCGGGGCTGACTGCGAAAAAAGTCAAAATGCTTCCATTGCCGGGCAAGGACGTTCCTTGCCCGGCTTTTTCCGGGAGATTATAATATCCGTAAAGGACGCAAGCCGTCCAAATCACACGAAAACGAGGGAAAAGGGAATGAAAAAATTCGCAGCGCTGCTGCTGGCTCTGGTCATGCTGGTGACCCTGTGTGCCTGCGGCTCCAAGGACAACGCCAAGACCGACGACAACAAGACCGTGAAGGTGGGCCTGATTCTGGGCACCGGCGGCCTGGGCGACAAGAACTTCAACGATATGGCTTACGCGGGAATGCAGGCCGCTCAGACCGAGCTGGGCATTACCTTCGACTATCTGGAGCCGGAGACCGTCAGCGACTATGTGCCCAATCTGCGGACCATGTGCGAGGCCGGGGATTACGACCTGATTGTGTGCCTGGGCAGCGATATGTCCGATGCCCTCACCGAGGTGGCTGCCGACTTCCCCAACCAGAAGTTTTCCCATGTGGACTCCTCGCTGAAGCTGGACAACGTCAGCGCCGTGGCGACCAAGTGGCAGGAGCAGACCTTCCTGACCGGTGTGCTGGCCGGCCTGGGTACCATCAGCGATATGCCTCTGGCCAATGAGGAGAACGTCATCGGCGTGATCCTGGGTCAGGAGAACCCTGCCCTGCGCAAGGGCGTTGTTGGCTACATTGCCGGTGCCAAGTATGTGAACCCCGACGTGACCGTGCTGGAGGGCAACGTGGACAGCTTCAACGACCCGGGTAAGGGCAAGGAATTCGCACTGTCCATGTACAATCAGGGCGCTGATTTCATTCAGGCCATTGCCGGTGCTTCCGGCATGGGCATTTACAATGCCAGCGTGGAGGCCAACCGTTACAGCTTCGGCGTGGGCGCCAACATCAACTATCTGGAGCCGGACCACATTGTGGCTACCGCTGCCCGGAAGGTCAACGAGATGGTCTACAACGAGGTGAAGGCCCTGGTGGACGGCACCTGGGCTGCCGGTTACAAGATTTCCGGTATTGCCGAGGGCGCCGTGGGCTATGACGCCTCCGAGTCCAACGTGGTCCTGCCGGAGGACATCCAGAAGGCCCTGACCGAGATCGAGAAGAGGATTGTGGACGGCACTCTGGTGCCCCCGGAGTCCATGGACGAGATCGACGCCTGGGCGGCCGCCAACCAGTACGGCAAATAAGAAATACCCGGCAACGCCGGACTTGCGGGGAGAGCCTTTTCTCCCCGCTTTTTTCCGATATTACGAAAAAGGAGGCGCACTACCCCATTGAATGCCATTGAAATGCGGGGCATTACCAAGATCTACCCCGGTGTCCGAGCCCTGGACAACGTGTCCTTCTCCGTGGAGCAGGGGGAGATCCACTCCCTGCTGGGGGAAAACGGCGCAGGCAAATCCACGCTGATGAATGTGCTTTACGGCATGACCACCCCGGATGCGGGAGAAATTCTGGTGGATGGAAAGCCCGTTACGATTCGCCGGTCCGCTCAGGCCATTGCCTTGGGCATCGGCATGGTCCATCAACACTTCATGCTCACTCCGGTGATGACCATTACGGAAAACGTCATCGTGGGCTGCGAGCCGGTCCACGGGCCGTTCCTTGACCGGAAGAAGGCCACGGAAAGCGTCCAGGCCCTCATCGACAAATTTCACTTCCACCTGAACGCTTCCGCACGGGTCCAGGCCCTGAGCGTCGGCGAACAGCAGCGGGTGGAAATCCTCAAGGCCCTGTACCGGGGGGCCAACGTGCTGATCCTGGACGAGCCCACCGCCGTGCTGACCCCCCAGGAGGTAGGCGAGCTGTTCTCCGTGCTGCGGGAACTGAAGGCGGCGGGAAAGAGCATCATTATCATCACCCATAAGCTCCGGGAGACCGCCGAGATCGCCGACCGGGTTTCGGTGCTGCGCGCCGGGGTCATGGTGGATCAGGGCCTCAGTGCAGCCGGATGCAGCGCCAGCGACCTGGCGCTGATGATGGTAGGCCGGAAGGTGGACCTGAGCTATACCCGCCGGAGCAAATCCGTAGGCGAGACCGCCTATCAGGTGCAGAACCTGAACCTGACCGTCAAGGGCGTGCCCATCCTGCGGGATGTGGCCCTGGCGGTTCATAAGGGCGAAATCCTGGGGATTGCCGGTATCGAGGGCAACGGTCAGAGCGAGCTTATCGAAGTTCTGACCGGCCTGCGCAAGCCGGATTCCATGGATTTGGTGAAGGACGGCCAGCCCCTTTCCGGAAAGACGGCGGCATTCCTCAGTGCCGGGGTGGGCCACATCCCGGAGGACCGGTTGGTCCGGGGCATGATCGGCCCCATGACCATCGAGGACAACATCATTCTGGGCTATCACCGGAAAAAGGAATTTTCCAAGCACGGCATCCGCCGGAAGAATGAGATTCGTGCCTTTTCCGAAAAACAGCTGACGGATTATCAGATCAAAGCCCCCAACGTGCAGGAAAAGTGCGGCTCCCTGTCCGGCGGCAACCAGCAGAAGGTGGTGGTGGCCCGGGTGTTCAGCGAGGACCCGGACGTGCTCATCGCAGCCCAGCCCACCCGAGGCGTGGACGTGGGTGCGCAGGAGCTGATTCACAGCCGTCTGCTGGACCTGCGGGATGCGGGCAAGGCGGTGCTGCTGATCTCTGCGGACCTGGATGAGGTCCGGCGGCTCAGCGACCGGATCGCCGTTATCTATGAGGGCAAAATCGTGGCCCAGGGGTCCTATGATACCTGGAACGAAATGGAGCTGGGCCTGTTGATGGCCGGCGAAAAAGCAGAGAAGGAGGCCCGGCCGTGAAAACCTTTCTGAAAAATCAATGGGCCCGGCTGCGGCGGCTGGAAGGGCCGGTGCTGCCCCTGGCGGCCTTCCTGATGTCTCTGGTCCTCAGCGGCATCATTATGGCCCTGTGCGGCTATAACCCCTTCGAGGCCTACGGGGCCATCCTGGTGGGTGCCTTCGGCTCTCTCCGGGGCATCGTGAACACCTTTGTGCAGGCCACGCCCCTGATTTTTACGGGCCTTGCCTATACCTTTGCAAAAAAGGCCTCCCTGATCAATCTGGGTGTGGAGGGCCAGATGTACATGGGCGCTCTGGGTACGGCCCTCATCGGCACACTGAATCTGGGGCTGCCCACATTCCTCCATCTGCCCCTGGCCATTCTGGCGGGCTTCCTGTTCGGCGCTCTGTACGGCGGCATCATCGGCTTCCTGAAGGTTCGCTTCGGGTCCAACGAAGTGGTGGCGGGCGTAATGATGAACACCATCGCCACCTGTATCGTGGGCTATCTGCTCAACGGCCCCCTGCTGGCGGAGGGCTCCGTGTCTGCCCAGACCGAGCGGGTGGCAGAGACTGCCCAGCTGCCCCGGGTGTTCTCCCAGTATCAGCTGAGCTACGCCATTTTCCTGGCCATTGCCGCCTGTATTTTTGTGGCCTGGTTCCTGAATCGTACCACCTTCGGCTATGAGCTGCGGGCGGTGGGCATCAATGCCAAAGCCAGCGAAACGGCGGGCATTTCTATCGCCAAAGTGATGATCATTGCCATGTGCGTCTCCGGCGGCATTGCCGGCCTGGCGGGAGCCAATCAGGTCCTGGGCGTGGACCGGCGGCTCATCAACAACTTTTCGCCCGGATACGGTTTCAACGGCATCGCCGTGGCGGCCCTGGCCTCCGATAACCCCATCGGCGTGATCCTGGCCGGAACGGTGTTCGGCCTTTTGAGCACCGGCGCTACGGAGCTGAACCGGACCACCAGCGTGCCGGTGGAGTTTGTGGGGGTCATTCAGGCCATGGTGGTCATTTTCGTGGCGGCGCCCCTGCTGATTCGGGACATTCTGCACATCGACGGGAAAAGGAGGAACAAGTAATGGAATTTTTCCTGGCATATCTGGTGCCCATTCTGACCTCCACGGTGTATATGGCCACCCCGCTGATCTTTGCATCCATCGGCGGCGCATTCTCCGTCCGGGGCGGCGTCATGGCCCTGGGACTGGAGAGCATGATGATGTGCGGCGCCTTCTGTGCGGTACTGGGGTCCTATTATACCAGCAGCTGGCCCTTCGGCCTGCTGTGCGGCATTCTGGGCGGAATGCTCATCGCGCTGTTCCATGCCATTCTTTCCGTCCGCTATCGGATGAATCAGGTCATCAGCGGCATCGGCCTGAACCTGCTGGCCACTGCCGCCACGACCCTCTTGATGCAGGTCATCTGGAAGAACAAAGGCACCTCCGAGCTGGTGGCTTCCATTGACAAGACCATCGGCGGGCCCATTCCCATCATTTCCGGCCAGTCCTTCAACTTCTTTGTGATGGTGGCCGTGGCCGTTATCAGCTGGATCGTGCTGTTCCGCACCCGCTACGGCCTGCGGCTGCGGATGGTGGGCGAGCAGCCCAAGGCGGCCAGCGCCGTGGGCCTGAAAGTCCACGGGCTGAAATACTCCGGCGTGCTGATCTGCGGCGCGTTGGCCGGTTACGGCGGCGCTTTCCTGTCCCTGGACCAGCTGAACATGTTTGTCCGGGGCATGACCGCCGGGCGTGGGTATATCGCCGTGGCCATCGCCATTCTGGGCCGGTACAATCCCGGCCACATCGTTCCCTTTGCCCTGCTGTTCGGCTTCTGCGATGCTCTGCAAATTTATCTGCAGGGCCAGGGCGTTTCTGCCCAGCTCATTCAGATGCTGCCCTATCTGATGACCCTCATCGTACTGGCTGTGGGCGTGAAGCATATTCAGCCTCCTGCCGGTGTGGGCAAGCACGAAACGGATTGAATTTTTATTACAAGGAGTGTAACGCAATATGTACGAAACCATCCCCTTCGCTCCCCAGGGAGCGGTCCTGACGGACATTTATGAGGAAAGCGCACAGTTCCCCACCACCCTGGCCACCAAAGAGGGCCTGCGGCTGTTCTACCAGAGCTACGCCCATCGCCACGACACCGTGAAAACCGGCGTTTACGGCGAGAAGGGTCTGGAGCAGGTGGAGGTCATCTCCGGCTCCGGCGAGGCCCTGTATCCCACGGCCCTGGCGGTTGACGGCGCCGAGTGGTGCGCCTGGGGCGAAGCCCTTCAGGGCGGCTGGGAGATTCGGGTCCGCTGCCGGAAGAACGGCAGCTGGGGCGAAATCCGGACCGTTGCCAAGGACGAGGCCCTGTTCTACCCCCGGCTGTGCGCTTTTGACGGCAAGCTGCTGCTGTTCTACACCCGCCAGTACAAGGGCGGCGCAGACGCCCTCTGCGTGGAACTCACCGAAAACGGTGCCACGGAGCCGAAAAAGGTCTCCCTGGCCAAAGAGGTCTACCGTCCCAACGCCTGCGTGGGCGGCGACGGACGGCTGTACCTGACCTATGACGCATACATGGACGGGGCCTATCACACCCTGGCCCGGGTGCTGAATGAGGGAACGTGGAGCGAGGAACTCCGGCTGGACAACACCGCCGAGTGGACCACCTGCTCTACCGTGATTCCTGCACCCGCCGGCGCCACCGTGGTGTGGTACACCTTCGGCTATGGCGCGACCTTCTCCATTTGCTCGGCGGACCTTTCCCGGGACGGTAAATTTGCGGCCCGGCCTGCCGTGACCATCACCAACAATGTGGGCTGGTATATGGACATTGCCGCCCAGACCGCCCCGGACGGGGTGCAGGTCCTGGCCTACACCTGGGGCAAGGACAAGGTCCAGGCCCGAATCCGCCGCCCCGGTCAGGATTGGACCCTGGGGGCCCAGGTGTCCTTTGAGGACATTCACTGCGCCGTCCATCCCTCCCTGCTGATCCCCGAACAGGATACCATTCTGCTGAGTTGGCAGTTTGCCCTCCGCAACGGCCACTATGACCGGAACGCCCAGGCAGTGCTGACCCGGTTCACCCCGGAGGACATCGAAAAGCGGGGGAATCCCAAAACCGAGATCGCCGAGAACACCTTCTGCCTGCCCATTCACAAGGATAAGGACCTGCCCCGCCGGACCGATGGAGAGGTTTCCGCTTGGCTGGCCAGGAACGGCTATACCGGCAAGCTGCTTTTCGGCGACATTCACGGCCAGAGCGGCATTTCCGACGGCATGGGCACCATCGACCAGTATTACCATCGGAGCCGGGACAAGGCGGACCTGCAGTTCTCCTGCCTGACGGACCACGACTGCTACCCCGACTGGATTTCCCAGTCCGAGTGGGAGCTGATGCGGACCACTGCCCGGCTGATGAACGAGGACGATGCCCTGACCTGCCTGCTGTCCTTCGAGTGGACCCCCAACGAGTTCCGCTATGATTTCGGCCACAAGAACGTCTATTACCGGGACGACAACGGCGACATTTTCCGTTCCGGCGACCAGGGCGGCATCACTCCCACCAACCTGTATGCCAGCCTGAAAAACTATCGGGCCATGTGCATTCCCCACCACCCCGCCGCCGACTGGGGCATGGTCAGCGCCGCCACCGACTGGGATTTCCACGATGACAGCGTGGAGCGCCTGGCGGAGATCTTCTCCCGGCACGCTCCCTATGAGGACGATGAGAGCCGCTCCAAGTTCACCAAGAACATCAAGAAAATGCCCCACCACAGCGTTCAGGAGGCCCTGAGCAAGGGCTATCGGATGGGATTCACCGCCGGCAGCGACTCCCATCAGATGGAGCACGGCGTGGAGGGCGGCATCGTGGCGGCCTTCACCCCCACCCATGACCGGGAGGGCATCTGGGATGCCATGTACGCCCGGCATACCTACGGCACCACCGGCGCCCGGATTCTCGTGTCTCTGAAAATCGACGGCCACATGATGGGCAGCGAGCTGACCCGTCCCGTGGGCAAGGCCGTGGATATCGATATCAGCGTTCTGGGCACGTCCAACGTGAAGGTGGACCTGCTGCGGAACAATCAGGTTCTCAAGACCTGGGAGCCGGGCAGCGACTGCCTGGACGTGTCCCTGACGGACACCGGCATCAACGCCACCGACTGGTATTACGTTCGGGTCACCCAGCCCGACGAGCATATGGCATGGTCCAGCCCCATCTGGATCGATCGGGCCTAAAAAGAAAATCGCCCACCGGGTCTCCCTCCCGGTGGGCGATTTTATAGGACGAACGAAGGAAGGAGAAATTGGCTTTGTAGGGGCGGGGCCTGCCGTCACTACGATGCCGCACCCAGGGGTTCTCCAAAACGCAGCAAGGCCCGCATTAAGCGGGCCTTGGGTATCTACGGCGATATGTGTTCTTTCTGCTGTCTTACTTCACCAGCAGCTCTGCGATCTGGACGGCGTTGGTCGCGGCGCCTTTCCGGACCTGATCACCGCAGCACCACAGGCACAGGCCGTTGGGGTCGGTCAGGTCCGGGCGGATGCGGCCCACGAACACGATGTCCTGATTGGACGTATCCAGAGGCATGGGGTACTCCTTTTTCGCCAGGTCGTCCACCAGCCTGCAGCCGGGGGCCTTGGCAATCGTTTCCCGGGCCTCCTGAACGGAAATGGGCCGGTCAAAATGCAGGCTCACGGAAATGGAATGGCTCCGGACCACCGGCACCCGGACGCAGGTGCAGGAGACTTTCAGGTCCGGCAGGTGCATGATCTTCCGGCCCTCGTTCTGCATCTTCATTTCCTCGCTGGTATAGCCCTCAAACTGCTCGGAGCCGATCTGGGGGATCAGGTTGAAGGCAATCTGATGGGAGAACACCTTCGGCTCATAGGTTTCGCCCTTGGAAAGAGCCTCCACCTCGTTCATCAGCTCGATGGGGCCGCCGGCTCCCGCACCGGACACCGCCTGATAGGTGCTGGCGGTCATGGTACGGATGGGGGACAGCGCGTTCAGGGCATTCACCGCCGTGACGGTAATGATCGTGGAGCAGTTGGGGTTGGAAATGATGCCGTGGTGGTTCTTTACGTCCTCCGGATTGATCTCCGGCACGATCAGCGGCACATTGGGGTCCAGCCGGAAGGCGGAGGAATTGTCCACAAACACGGCTCCCGCCTTCACGATGGCCGGGGCGAACTTCTTGGCGATGTCGTTTTCCGCCGCACCCAGCACAATGTCCACCCCTTCAAAAGCCTCGTCTCTGGCTTCCTGAATGGTGACTTCCTCCCCACGGAAGGGGACGGTCTTGCCTGCGCTCCGGGCGCTGGCCAGAGGCACCAGCTTCCCCACCGGGAAGTTCCGCTCCTCCAGAATTTTCAGCATTTCCCGTCCCACGGCGCCGGTAGCGCCCAGAACGGCAACGGTATAGGTTTTCATGGAATATTCCTCCTTATTTTGCAAAGCTGTTGTAGAGCACCCGGATGGCCTTCTGGAAATCCCGGTTGTCTACGCCGAAAATGATGTTCAGTTCGTCGGGGCCCTGGTTGATCATGCGGATATTGATGCCCGCCTCGCCCAGAGCGGCGAAGATTTTACCGGAAATGCCCGGCCGGAAGGCCATTTTCCGGCCCACGGCGGCAACCACGGCGATCTGGTCATGGACGTCCAGCGTGTCCGGCTTGACCTCCTGCTGAATTTCCGCCAGGATATTATAGAGGCAGGGAGCCACGGACTCGGTGGGGACCACCACGGACACGTTGTCAATGCCGTTGGGGGTGTAGTCCACGGAAATGCCGTGGCGCTCAAACACCGTCAGCATGGACCGCAGCACGCCCACCTGACCGGACATGCCCCGCTTGGTCATGGAGACGATGGAGAAATCTTTTTTGCCGGTGATGCCGGTGATGAACCGGTCGGGGTCCGAATCCTGGTCGAACCGCTCCCGGATCATGGTGCCGGGGTCGTTGGGGGCATTGGTGTTGCGGATGTTCAGGGGGATGTTTTTCTCCCGCACAGGGAAAATGGCCCCTTCGTGAAGCACCTGAGCGCCGGAATAGCTCAGCTCCCGCAGTTCGTCATAGGTGACCTCCGGGATGGCCTGGGGATTGTCCACGATGCGGGGGTCCGCCATAAGAATGCCGGACACGTCGGTCCAGTTTTCGTAGACCTTGGCATTGAGCGCCGCAGCGGCCAGAGAACCGGTAATGTCGCTGCCGCCACGGGAGAAGGTGTGAATTTGCCCATCGGGCATCAGGCCGTAAAAGCCCGGCGTCACCAGTCCACGGCCCACCGCCTGGCGGCGCAGGCAGGCATAGGAAGACTCCTGGTCCACGGAGCCGTCCATGCGGAATTTCACCCAATCGGCGGCGTCCACGAACTGGAAATCCAGATAGGCGGCCATCAGCTTGGCGGAGAAATACTCGCCCCGGCTGACCAATTCGTCCTGGGTGACGCTTTTCTCGTCCAGCCGGGTCTTCAGGTCGGCAAATTCCGTTTCCAGGTCCAGCTTGATGCCCAACTCGTCCCGAATTTCCAGATAGCGAGACGTGATCATGTCGAACACCTGTCCGCAGTCCACCCCGTAGCGGGTGTGGGCGTAGCAGAGATAGAGCAAGTCCGTGATTTTATGGTCGTGTTTGTCCCGCTTTCCGGCAGCGGAGACCACCACCACCCGGCGGTCCGGGTCGGAGAGGACAATGTCCCGCACCTTCCGGTACTGGTCGGCGGAGGCCATGGAGGACCCGCCGAATTTTGTTACTTTCAGCATGTTTCGATTCCCTCTTTTCCATCCGGCAGCGCACAGAGGAACGTTCCGGGATGATTTTGGAGCCAGTCGTGGGCCTCGGCCACGGCTACCTGCTCGGTGATGACGGCTTCGCCCCAATGGCCGGCGGTGTGACTTTCCAGCCAGCCGTCCGGGTGGGCCGTGCGGATATAATAACATTTTTTCCGGTCATTGCGGACCGGAGTCTTGGGGCCGTAGGCGCAGTAGAAGCCCCGGCCCCGGATGAAATCCATGCAGTCCTGCACCACATTGTATGCGGTGGGATAGCGGCCCGCCCCCTGGCCGTAGAAGCTCTGGCGGCCGGAGGTGCTGCCCTCCAGGGTGATGAGGTTATAATTGGTGGGCACGGCGGCTTCCAGAGCCGTAATGGGGTACAGGGTCGGCTCCACATAGGCTTCGTACCCGTCCTCGTAGGCGTTGGCGCAGGAAACCAGCTTGCACACCAGGCCGTGTTTTTTGAATTCCGCTACGTCCGTATCGGAAATATAGCGGATACCCGCCGCAGGCACGGCGGAAAAATCCAGGCTCACGCCGAAGGCGATATTTGCGCTGACCACCAGCTTGTGCCGGGTGTCGAAGCCGTCCACGTCGGTGGAGGGGTCCGCCTCCGCATAGCCCAGGGCCTGGGCGTTGGCCAGGGCCTCCCGATAGCCCAGGCCCAGCCGGGTCATGGAATCGAGAATATAGTTGCAGGTGCCGTTCATAATGCCGCCCACATGACGGACGGTCTCAATGCGCCGGACCCGCTCCAGCTCGGAGAGCCAGCCGATGCCTCCGCCGACCGAGGCCGTGCAGCGGAGCAGCACGCCCTTTTCCTGGGCCAGAGGCAAAAGCTCATCGTAAAATTCGGCCATCATGGCCTTGTTGGCGGTGACGACATTCTTGCCCGCCTGCATGGCGGCCATCACATACTCCCGGGCCGGGTGCAGACCGCCAATGGCCTCCACCACCGTATCCACGGAGGCGTCCCCCAAAATATCCAGAAAATCATGGGTAACCCGTGCGTCCGGCAGCGCCAGCTCCCGGCGGCACAAAACCCAGGCCACTTCCATATCCTCCCGGGGCTTGGTCAGGTTGTAAACGCCCTGACCCACTGTCCCGAATCCAAGCAATCCGATCCGCATCCGCCGATCCTCCCGTATTCTCTAAGGGAAAAACAGCCGTATTCCCTCACAAAGTATTGCATTTTATCCGGAAACAGTATATCATATACTTTACCAAAATGCAACAACGGTGTAAAAAACCCTGGGGAAATCCCCGCCGGGGCACGGTCGGACGATGCAGAAGTGTCCCGACCCTTCTGAGAAATGCCTTCCCCTGGAGGGTGGTGCTCCGCGCAGCGAATCCAAAATCTTTATGACTGCCGGTGGCAGTCAT
>UQVA01000016.1 GCA_900544405.1 uncultured Eubacteriales bacterium | reverse complement strand
ACACCCCCTCAGTCATGGGCAATGGCCCATGACAGCTCCCCCTACACAGGGGAGCCTTACGCCTCGCCGGTTCGGCGTATGAAATTCCTGCGGGCGGGGCATGCCCACGCCCCTACAATGCCACGCCGGGGGTGCGTTCCGGATGGGGAGGGTTTTCTAAAAGGCAGAAAATTTAGACAGGATGCACAAAATATGCCGGAAATATTCTACACCTGAAATAGCACAAAATCATTGACAGTATTCAAAAAACGGATTACAGTAAAGGCAGAAAGAAAGCTGTCAAGAACAGCTAAGAAGGGACTGAATCCGATGCCTCAGTAAACGGACCGGCGGGACAGCTGCCACAGAATTTTATTTGAACCCCAAAATATAAGGAGGAATTTTCAATGAAAACAAAGTTAAGAACTGTCGTATTGACCCTCTGCCTTGTTGTCTTGATGGCCTCGATGGCAGTGTCGGTTCTGGGTACGGAGGTAGTCTTTAACCGTAAGTACGTAGACAGCAATACCTATTCCAACGTAGCGGCTGGTTTTACGGAGACGGATTCCGAAACAGCGACTGTATATGTCTCGAACATCTACAAAGCTAACGGTGACCCGAGTGACTACACAAGGGTGTGGGCTAAAGCCGCTTACGACGGGCAAGCACGGCGAGTCACCATCAATACATATACAACGCTCACCATTCCGGACAGCAATCGTGGTTCTTCCCGGTACTTGATTCTCTACATGATGGGTAATGACCCCAGCCTGGATTGTCAAGTAAGCGGATACTGGATTATTCACTGATTCTGACATAGGATTCGGGAGGTGTTCAAGATGTTTCGGTTTCAGTTTCGGAGAATGCTGCGGTGCAGAGAATTCCGGGCGGCGGTGCTTCTGGCCATGCTGGTGATCTGCGGGAACCTCCTGCGGGGTGCCTGGAGCAGTCACGGAATGGACGCCTCCCGCATTCTCTCTGCCGGAGAATGGTACACTGGAAATGGGTTGAGTTTTGGGTGGAGCGTTTTCAGCGCTTTATGGCCGTTTTTGGTGGTTCTCCCCTTTGCGACCTCCTTTATCGGGGAGAAAAAAGACCAAATTGTGGTTCCGGCTGTGTCCCGTGGAAGCTATGGGCGGTTCATGGTCAGCAAAGTGGTCGTGGCGGGACTGGGCAGCATGATGGTCATTGGCGGAGCACTGCTGGCCGAGCTGCTGGTCAGCTACGTCATCTATCCGGTGAATCATAATGTGCAGTTGCAGGAATATTTTGGAATCAATTTCATTCGGCAGCTGCTTGGAACCAATCAGATGTATCGGTCCTGCGCCCCGGAGACCCCCTTGTATGGGTTGTATCTGGACCATCCGTTTTTGTTTGAACTGGCTTACATAATCATTAACAGCGGCTTCGCATTTTTGTGCGGTTGTACCATCAGCGCCCTTTCTCTGTGCATGAGCAACTCCCGCATTGCCCTGTTCCTGCCGCTGTATATCATCGTATATGGGTCGCTGCGACTGCGGACCATTTTGTGGGATAAAGCCATTGCTGCAAACAGCGTTTTCGTGAATCCCTACTGGATGGACTATCTGGCTCCCTTCGGAATTGGGTCCCTGAGCGGGGTATATGTTGCCGTCGTGTGCGGAATATTGGCGGCAGTGACCATCGGATGCACGACGCTGGGGATTCGGAACGGATTCCGGGCGGTGCAGGGATGAACGGCCGAAGGCTGCGGCCCCTGCTTCTGCCGGTGGGGGTCGCCTTTTTTCAAAATATGCTGCTCATTTTCGGGGAACCCGGAAAAGTTACCCCTGCGGATATGCTGATCAACGCATTCGTATCCCGGCAGACAGGGGAATTCCGGTCGGCCATGATCCTGGCCATGGAAAATACGCTGGTGCTGATGCTGTTCCTGATCTTCTACGGGGACAGCGTGGCGGCCCAACAGCGGACCGGGGCCGTGTACCGGTTTTCCCGGATGGCGGACCGGCGGAAATGGTATGCCGGTCAGGCATTGACTATGCTGGGTTGGGCGGCGGCCTACTGCGGCGTGTATCTGGCCTGTCAGGGAGCCGTGGCCCTGACCCGGACCACCCTGCCCGACGACGGGCGGTTCTGGCCTGCGGCGGCACGGGTCTGGTGCCTGATGAGCCTGGTGACGTGGCTCTTCGGAATGCTGTGCAGCCGGTTGTGCGGCGGCATGGGCGCCGCCGTGGGTATTGTCGGCGGGGCGCTGGCGCTGATCTTGCTGTCAGCCCTGGCTACGGGGGCCGGGCAGGACCCCAGGATATTGGAATGGGACCCGGCGGGATTCCCCGGAGAATGCTTCGTCGAGCAGCGGATATTCCTGAAAAAAACCGGCATTCTGCTGCTGGAAGCGGCGGCAGTGGTGGCCGAGGCAGGCCGGTTCTTTTGCAGGAGAGATATTTTCGCAGCGGAAGGAGACGGATAAGCCATGAAAGTGGAAATTTCGCACATAAGCAAGACCCTTCGGGGGGCCAAGGTGCTGGACGATGTATCGCTGACCCTGGAAGGCGGGAACATTTACGGCCTGATGGGCGAGAACGGTTCGGGGAAGACCATGCTCATGCGGACCGTCTGCGGCCTGGTGCGGCCGGACCGGGGGACCGTCACCTTTGACGGCCAGGACCGGAAAACCGCAAAGCCGGTGCTGGGCGTGATGATCGAGAACACGGCGCTGTACCCGGACCTGACGGGCATGGAAAATCTGGGCCTGTTTGCGTCCATTCTGCGCATTGCGGACAAAAACGCCCAGGCGGAGGCCATGGAACGGGTGGGGTTGGACCCCAAGGACCGGCGGACCTACCGGAAATACTCGCTGGGCATGAAGCAGCGGCTGCTGCTGGCCCAGGCCATTATGGAAAAGCCCCAGGTACTGCTGCTGGACGAACCCACCAATGCCATCGACGCCGAAGGCGTGGCGCTGACCCACGAGATCATGCGGCAGGAGGCGGATCGGGGAGCGGTGGTGCTGCTGGCCAGCCACATCAGCGCCGATATTCACGACCTGTGCTGCAAGGTCTACCGGATGGACCGGGGACGGTTGGAGGACAGGGTATGAAAAAGTATTTTTACTGGATGGTGCTGGGGATTTTTCTCATTTCCTTGCTGGCAGCGTTTGTCCTGGTGCGGACGGCCCCGGACTGCGGGCTGGCGGAGGTCAGGAGCGTGTCGGACCTGATGGACAAGCAGGTCCGCATGGAATGGGCCACGGGAGACCCCAGCCCGGATATGAGTTACATCCCCAACTATGCCACGGGCATTCGGAACGGGACGGAATCGACCATCCAACAGGCCAAGGAATGCGCTCTGGTGGTGCTGGCCACTGCCGGGGAAAAGCTGGACGTGACGGATGGGACCACGGGGCAGGAAGTGACGGTGGACCGGGTGCTGCAAGGCACGGGCATCACCGCCGGGGAAAACTGCATGATCTGGCGGTATTACTGTCTGGAGGAAATGAGCGGGGTCATTACCCTGCGGAGTACCACCAATCTGATGGAGCCGGGGAAGCAGTATCTGATCTGTCTGGAAGAAAATCCTTTGAACGAAAAGACAAAAACGAAGAATTTCCCGGTCAGCTTCAGTTCGGGCCTGATCCCGGCGGACGGGACAAAGGTCGAGGCGCTGCCCAAGGGAATGCGGACGGCGGAATTCCGGGAATTTGCGGGATACCCCCAATTTGCGGCCACGGAGGAGATCGCTCAGGCGCTGAATGAACAGAATCAGGCGATTTTAGCGGCCTTTGGGGTGGGAAAAGGATAAAAATTTCAGAAAATTTTGGGAAGTTGCATGAAAGCGTGCAACTTCCCGTTTTTTTATGGCTACGGGCGAAAGGGAGGGGGGCTATGAAGGAAACGACCTTAAAGCAGCGCATCCGGGCGGGAAAACTGACCCGTGCGGATGTGGCGAGAAAGCTGGCGGAGCTGGCCTACGGCAGGGCCAACGACTGCGCCACGCTGGTGCTGGACCCGGGAGCCGATGCCGGGAAGCTGGACCTGAGTCTGCTGAGCGAGGTGAAGCGCAGCGAAAAGGGCGCCGTGGAGGTGAAGCTGCTGGACCGGCTGAAGGCGCTGGAAATGCTCACGGCGCTGACCGAGGAAGGCGGCGAGGGTATGGAGGAATTCCTGCGGGCGCTGAACCGGGAGGAGGGGTAAATGGGCTTTTCGGAATTTTCCACGAAGCAAAAGCAGGTGCTGACCTGGTGGGCACCGGGAAATCCCAACGCCAAGTACGACGCCATTCTTTGCGACGGGGCGGTCCGGTCCGGCAAGACCATGGCCATGGGGGTGAGCTTTTTCCTGTGGGCCATGAGCTGCTTCCGGGAGGAGCGGTTCGGCATCTGCGGAAAGACCATTGCGGCGCTGCGGCGGAACGTGCTGGCGGAGGTGCTGCCGAAATTGGAGGAACTGGGGGTCAGCTGGAAGGAAAAGCGGACGGAAAATCTGCTGACCGTGACCATGCGGGGACGGGAGAACCGGTTCTACATCTTCGGCGGCCGGGATGAAAGCTCCGCAAGCCTCATTCAGGGCATCACCTTTGCGGGGGTGCTGCTGGACGAGGCGGCGCTGATGCCCCGGTCCTTTGTGGAGCAGGCCTGCGCCCGGTGCAGCGTGGCGGGGAGCAGGCTCTGGTTCAACTGCAATCCGGCGGGTCCCAATCACTGGTTTTACCGGGAATGGGTCCAAAAGGCCGGGTCGAGGAACTGCCTGCGGCTCCACTTCACCATGGAGGACAACCCCTCTCTGACCCCGGCCATCCGGGAGCGGTACCGGCGACTTTACTCCGGGGTATTCTACCGGCGCTACATTCTGGGCGAATGGGTCCAGGCGGAGGGGCGGGTCTACGACTTCTTCACGGCGGACATGGTGGCGGAGGTCCCCGAGGGTGAAGGGGCGGAATGGTACATTTCCTGCGACTACGGTACGGTGAATCCCACGTCCATGGGGCTGTGGGGACGGTTTGGAGAGACCTGGTACCGGGTGCAAGAGTTCTATTTCAGCTCCCGGCGGGAAAACCGGCAGCTTACCGACGAGGAATACGCCGACGCTCTGGAAAATCTGGCCGGAGGGCGGGAAATTCGGGCGGTCATCGTGGACCCCAGCGCCGCCAGCTTTCAGGAGACCCTGCGCCGGAGGGGCCTCCGGGTCCGCAAGGCGGACAACGATGTGCTTTCCGGCATCCGGATCACGGCGGACGCTCTGAAAACCGGGAAAATGCGCATCTGCGGTACCTGCGCCGACTGCCTGCGGGAGATGGACGAGTACGTCTGGGACCTGTCCGGCGGCGGGAAGGACCGGGTGAAGAAGGAAAATGACCACGCCATGGACGATATGCGCTACTTTGCGGCCACGGTGCTGGGCAGCCGGGAGCGGGGCGGGTTCGCCGCCCATGCGGTGAGCCGAAAACGAATGTAAGGAGGAAGAGCGGATGAAATGGAAGAAAAAGGCCGCCCCGGCGGTGGGGGCGGTGGCCTGCCAGCTGCGGCGGAAGGAGCATCCCTTCAGCAATCTGCGGGGGTATGTGCCCCTGGGCGGCGGGGAGGAACAAATCTATCACGAAATTCGGGAGGCCATCCCGGTGCTGGATGCGGCCATCGGGAAGCTGGTGCGGCTCAGCGGCGGATTCAGCGTCCGATGCCCGGATAAGGCGGCCCAGGGGAAATTGGAGGATTTCCTGAAAACTGTGCCTACCGGTCACGCTCAGATTGGCGTGGACAGCTTCCTGAGCTGCTATGTGGACAGCCTTCTGACCTACGGCCGGGCCGTGGGGGAACTGGTGGTCCACAATGGGCATCTCCGGGCGGTCTGCTGGGGAGACGTGCGGAGCGTGGAGATTCAGGAGGGGGAAACGCCCCTGGACCTGCGGCTGTGTGCGCCGGGAGAGAGCGGCCGGGTGGAGCCGCTGCCTTACCAGGAGCTGCTGCTGTTTACGACATGGCGGCCGGAACCGGAGCATCCCTACGGGGTGAGCCTGTTCAGGGGGATGCCGTTCCTGGCGGACATTCTGATGAAGATTTACACCGCCATGGGCAGCAACTGGGAGCGGGCCGGGAACGTCCGGTACAGCGTGGTGTGCAAAAATGACGACGGCCTGGATGCGGCGGCGGTCCGGCAGCGGGGGGCCGAAATGGCCGAGGAATGGTCCCGGGCCATGGAGGACGGGAAAAACGGCACGGTGCGGGATTTCGTGGCCGTAGGCGATGTGGAGATCAAGGTCATCGGCGGCGAAGCGCCCATTCTGGATTCCCAGGTGCCGGTGCGGCAAATTCTAGAGCAGCTGGTGGCGAAAACCGGCCTGCCGCCCTTCCTGCTGGGCCTGAACTGGAGCACCACCGAGCGGATGAGCACCCAGCAGGCGGACATTCTTACCAGCGAGCTGTGGGCCTTGCGGCGATGCGTGGAGCCGACGGTGCGGAAAATTTGCCGGACCTATCTGGCCCTGGAGGGCCTGGACGACCGGGTGGAGATCGAATGGAACGACATTTCCCTGCAGGACATCACCGAGGAATCCAAGGCGGACCTTTACAAGGCCCAGGCGGAAAATTTGCGGAAAGGAAACTGACAATGGACATTACCAAGCAATCTCAGGTGGCGGCCTCCGGGACCCCCACGGCGACCCAGATGGAGGCTATTCAGGCTCAGGCACGGAAAAAACTCACCCCGGAGGAGGTGTATGTGTTCTCCGTGCGGCTCTGCGACGATCAGGTGGACCGGGACTTTGAAAAATTCGACACGGAGGCCCTGCCGGAGCTGGCCCGGCTGTTCGTGGGAAAAACCGGCATCTGCGACCATCAATGGTCCAGCCAGAGCCAAATCTGCCGCATTTTCGAGACCCAGGTGGTGCGGGAGGAACAGGGCAGCTACATCCGGGCCTGGGCCTACATGCGCCGGGGCGGCAGCGCCGACGAAGTCATTGCGGACATCGAGGCGGGCATCAAGAAGGAGGTCAGCGTGGGCTGCGCCATGGGCCGGAAGGCCTGCTCCGTGTGCGGGGAGGAATACGGCACCTGCGGCCACCGGAAGGGGGAGCATTACGACGGGACCCTCTGCTGCGCCATTCTGAAGGAGCCTATGGACGCTTACGAATTTTCTTTTGTGGCGGTGCCTGCCCAGCGGGAGGCGGGCGTGCTGAAAACCGCCGGACGGGGCGTTTCCCTGAAGGAACTGGCGGACCGGCACGGGGCCCAGGAGGAATACCGGGCCTTGTGGCAGCTGGCCCAGTTGGGCAAGGCCTACCGGAAGCAGATGGAGGACGAGACGGTACGGCTGTGCCTGAGTCTGCGGCTGGGGCCGGAGGAGCCGGTGCTGCGAAGCCTCCTCTCCAAAGCCTCCGCCGAGGAACTGACGGCCCTGAAAAACGGGCTGGAACAGCGCTTTTCGGAAACCTATCCCGTCAGGACCCAGCTTTCCGGGAACCGGAGCAAAACCGGCGTGGAAAGCGAATATCTCATTTAGGTTTTCCCGGCAACGCCGGAGACCATATTTTTATTTTTCAGGAGGAGTAGAAAATGGCAATTTCGTATGAGGAGATCGGCGCAATGTGCGTCACCGCAACGGCGGCATCTACCGCCGCAGCCGGAAAGGTCTGCAAGCTGGATACCAGCGGCCGGGCGGCAAACTGCACCGCCGGGGACCGGTTCTGCGGCCTGGTGCTGCACGTCCGGGGCGGCAATGCCGCCGTGCAGGTGGGCGGCTTTGCCCAGGTGGGCTACACCGGCAATGTGCCCGCCATGGGCTACACCAAGCTCTCCGCCGACGGCACCGGCGGCGTGAAGGGCGACACCGCCGGAACGGAGTATCTGGTGGCTGCCGTGGACACCGTGAAGAAAACCGTCACCATTTTGCTGTAAGGAGGAAACGAACATGGGCTATGACAATCTGAGACTGGAAAAGGGAATGTACCGCCAGGAGGGCAAGTCCTTCACCCAGGTGCTGGAATCCCTGGACCCCAGCGAAAACTATCGGGGCACGGCGCTGGAGGGCACCGATGCCTTCCAGCGGCAGCTGAAACGTTTCGGCATCAAGGCCAAGGGGGCCGGTTCTTCTCCCGTGGAGAAGTTCTTCCGGACCATGGATTCCGCCGTGCTGTTCCCGGAGTATATCTCCCGGACCGTCCGGCAGGGCATGGAGGAACAGGACATCCTGCCCGCCATCACGGCCACCACCACCGTTATCGATTCCATGGACTACCGCTCCATTTACTCCGAGGCGGAGGACGCCGACAAGGCCCTGTGCAATGTGGCGGAGGGAGCGGCCATTCCGGCTACCCAGATTCGGACGAAGGACCATCTGGTGAGCCTGAACAAGCGGGGACGGATGCTGGTGGCCAGCTACGAGGCCATCCGGTTCCAGAAGCTGGACCTTTTTTCCGTGATGCTCCGGCAGATCGGCAGCTACATTCAGAAAATGCAGCTGGCGGATGCGGTGGACGTGCTGACCAAGGGCGACGGCAACGGCAATGCCGCCACGGTGTACTATGTGGGCACGGACCCCATTTCCGGCGAGTCCGGCACCATCGGCTACGATCAGCTGGTGGAGTTCTGGGGGCAGTTTGACCCCTACACCATGAACACCATCCTCTGCAATACCGCCACCATGACGGACCTGATGAAGATCAAGGAATTGCAGAATCCCCTGTCCGGCCTGAATTTTGCCGGCAGCGGCAAGCCCGGTACGCCCCTGGGCGCCAGCCTCCTGCGGACCAACGCCGTGAAGGCCGGGACCGTCATCGGTCTGGACAACCGGTATGCCCTGGAGCAGGTCCGGGTGGGCGACGTGCTGGTGGAGTACGACAAGCTCATCGACCGGCAGCTGGAACGGGCGGCCATTACGGCCATTTCCGGCTTCGGGAAAATCTGCACCGGGGCCTCTGCGGTGCTGAAGGTATGATCACGGCCGAACAGGTGATGGAGCAGGCCATCCTGCTGGGCGACGGCGTGGAGGAGGGGCAGAAGCCCCTTCTCCTGGCTTTTTGCCAATGCGCCATGGCGGACCTGACGGCCCGGCTGAGGCCGGGACTGTCCCCCGAGGAATGCGAGGGCTTTTCCACGGCCTGCAGCATGATGGCCCTGGCGGCCCTGGGGGAAACGGAGGATGTGCCGGACAGCTTCACGGTGGGGGAGGTCAGTCTCCATCCGGGCAAGCGAAATGCGGCCAGTCAATGCCTGCGGAATCAGGCGGAGATGATGATGGCCCCCTGGACGGCGGGGCGGTTTCTGTTTCAGGGGGTGTGACCGTGAAAAAGGCCATAGAAGCGCTGCTGGAAACTTACGGCAGCGCCATGCAGCGGCAGCGGGGAGCGGAAAGCACCGATTTTCGGGGCTTTTTGCAGCCGGTGAGCATCACGGGCCTTTCCGAGACCCGGCGGCAGGCGGGCATTCTGGGAGAGGAATCGGTAGAACGGTTCCGGTTCGTGTCGCCTCCCGAGCCGGAGATTCAGGCGGGGGACTTTCTCCTCTTTCAGGGGCGGAAATTCCGGGTCTGCCGCTGCCAGGGGTATTTTGAGAAGGACACCCTGGTGTGCCGCCAGGGCGTGTGCATGGAGGTGGGAGCATGAGCGCCGGGGAACAGGTCATTGCGGCGTTGAATACGGCGGGGATTCCGGCGGAGGCCGCCTATCCGGGGAGCAAAATGCCCTATCTGACCGCCATTGCAGCACGGGTCACGGAGGAATCCGAGTCCGAGGGGGCCGTCACGGTAGCGGTGACGCTGCTGTGTCCCTTTGCCCTGGGGAACGAAGCCCTGAAAACGGCGGGGGAAAATGCGGCCAATGCCTTGAAGGCCCTGGGGACGGTCACGATGGAGACCATGGGCTTCGAGACCCGGTGGGACTGCTATTACCGGGTGCTGCGGCTTCTGATCCCGGCGGCACCGGCCTTTCAGATCAAGCAGGGCACGGCGGTGATTCAGAATGCCCTCCGGTTTACGGCGGTGCAGCAGGCGGATGAGAAGAATTCTGTGGCGCTGGCGGATGCCCCGTGGGTCATTACGCTGGAGGAGGAATTTTCCCCGGAGGGCAAGGAGACGGTGCTGCCGGGGGACAGCTTCAATCTCACCGTGACCCGGAAAACCGGGGTGGATATTTTCCAGACCTGCGCCTGGACGTCTGTCCGGCGGGTCTACGGCCGGGACAAAATGACCCAGATCCGCACCGGGACCGCCAAAAAGCGGATATTCTCGGCGGTGGTCGGGTGAAAATCGAATTCGGGCGGGAGCGTGAAATGTGCTCCCGCCCTTTTTCTATATCCGCAAAAGCGAAGAATGCCGAAAAGTTTTGCGGTTTGAAATCGCAAAACTTTCTAAGACGGGAGACCGGGAAATTCTTTTCCCGGCACGGCTTTCGTGGAGTTTCCCGATGGGAAAGGACTAGAATAACAGCAAGTCTTACGAAGGGGGAACGGCCCATGCAGTGCCAGAAGTTACGAACCTATATGGAAACCGGCCGGGTGGTATTCCTGCCCGCCAAAGCCATCCGTCCCAATCCCGCCCAGCCCAGGGAGCTGTTCCGGCAGGAGGAGCTTTCCGACCTGGCGGAATCCATTCGCCAGCACGGCATTTTGCAGCCCTTGTCCGTGCGGCGGGTGGGGGTGCAGTATGAACTCATCGCCGGGGAGCGGCGGCTCCGGGCCGCCCAGCAGGCGGGGCTGACGGAAATTCCCTGCATCATTATGAATATGGATGAGCGGGAGTCCACCCTGGCGGCGCTGGTGGAGAATATCCAGCGGCAGGACCTGGATTATATCGAGGAGGCCCGGGCCATTTCCCAGCTGCTGAGCCAATGGGGCATGAGCCAGGAGCAGGCCGCCAAGTGCATCGGCAAAAGCCAGAGCGCCGTGGCCAACAAGCTGCGGCTGCTGCGTCACAGTCAGCCGGTGCTGAACGCCCTCCGGGCCGGGAATCTCACGGAGCGCCACGCCAGAGCGCTTCTGAAATTGCCCGACGAGGGGGCCAAGCTGTCGGCCATCGCCGAGATCGTCCGGCAGAACATGAGCGTGGCCCGGGCGGAAAAGTATATTGAAAGCCTCTGTGCCCAGTCTCCCCAGGCCCAGCCCAAGGTCAATCTGGGGGCCTTTCTCAACAGCCTGAGCCAGTCCCTGGCCCGCATCCAGAGCTGCGGCATCGGGGCCGTGTCCGAGCGGCGGGAGACGGAGGATAAGATCGTACTGACCATTACCATCCCGAAAACAAACCGCTCTTTACAATCGGCCGAAAATCCGTTAAAATAAGGAAAACACAAGGAGGTGGCCCCATGGCACGGGATACACAGGAAGAATTGGAGCGGCTCTCCCAGGAACTGCTCTCCGAAAACGACGAAATTCCCCCGGAGGCTTTGCAGGAGCCGGAAAACTGGGAGGATTGGCTGGATTTTGACGACGAGCCTCAGGAAGAAGAACCGGAGGACCCGGACGCAACGAAAATTTATCGGAATTTCTCCAACGGCTACGGCGCTTACAACACCGACGACACCGACCCGGTGGACTATGCCGACGACACCCTGTACGAGGAGCCGCAGGACCTGAAAGGCACCGATTGGGGCAAAGTGGTGCTGGCGCTGGTGGTCATGGGCCTCATCGGCGTGGGGCTGGCGGTGGCCGGAGGACTGCTGCTGTGAGCGAGCCGGTGCTGGGGCGGTTCGCCCCCACACCGTCGGGACGGATGCATCTGGGCAATGTGTTTGCCTGCCTGCTGGCCTGGCTGTCCGCCAGGAGCGTGGGCGGGGGCTTTCTGCTGCGGATGGAGGACCTGGACACCCAGCGGACCAGCGCCGAATTGGGGGACATTATCCGGGAAGATTTGACTTGGCTGGGCCTGACCTGGGATTTGGAGACCCCCGCCCAAAGCACCCGGACGGCGGTCTACGATGGATATTTTGAAAAATTGGCGGCTCTGGGTCTGCTCTATCCCTGCTACTGCACCCGGAGCCTGCTCCATAGCCCCAACGCTCCCCATTTGTCCGACGGGACCTACGTCTATCCGGGGACCTGCCGGAACCTGACGGAAGCGGAGCGGGCGGCCTTTCACCGCCTGCCTGCCTGGCGGGTCCGGGTGCCGGACCGGGTCTGGTCCTTCACGGACCGGCTCCAGGGGCCTTATGCCCAGAATCTGGCCACAGACTGCGGGGATTTCGTGGTCCGGCGGGCGGACGGGGTGTATGTGTATCAGCTGGCGGTGACGGTGGACGACGGCCTGGCCGGGGTCACGGAGGTGGTCCGGGGGTCGGACCTGCTGTCCTCGGCCCCCCGGCAGATGTATTTACAAAGCTTGTTTGGCTTTTCTGCGCCCGCTTATGCCCATGTGCCCATGCTGCTTTCTCCCGACGGCCGCCGCCTCAGCAAGCGGGATGGAGATCTGGATATGGGCGCTCTGCGCCGCCGGATGAAGCCGGAGGTCTTGCTGGGGGCTTTGAGTTATACGGCGGGTCTGCTGGAAAAGCCGGAGGCCGTCAGCGCCACGGAATTGGCCCGGGATTTTTCCTGGGACCGGGTCCGGAAGGACGATATTTCCATGGACAGTGCCGTATTTACCCCTCTGTGCGGCGGGTAGGTATTGCAATTTGTAAAAGAATCGGTTATAATGGACCAAATGGAGGCGACTTCTGGCCTCCGCACACAAAAAGGAGGGTCCCCATTATGAAAAAGCCGATTCTGGTGGTCATGGCCGCCGGTATGGGCAGCCGCTACGGCGGACTGAAGCAGATCGATCCTGTGGGCGACCACGGGGAAGCCATTCTGGACTATTCCCTGTATGATGCCCATGAGGCCGGGTTTGAAACGGCCGTGATTATCATTAAAGAAGCCATTCGGGAGGATTTCATGGAGACGGTGGGCCGCCGCCTGGAAAAATGTCCCATGGAAATTCGCTATGCCTATCAGGAGATGGACAAGATGCTCCCCGAAGGCTACCCCATCCCCCCGGAGCGGAAGAAGCCCTGGGGCACCAGCCATTGCGTGCTGTGCGCCAGAGAGGAAATCGGCGATGCGCCCTTTGCGGTCATCAATTCTGACGATTATTACGGAAAAGACGCCTTCCGGGTGATTTTTGACTTCCTTTCCAAGGCTCAGGACGGGGAAAAATATCACTATGCCATGGTTGGCTACCAGCTGGGCAAGACCGTCACCGACCACGGCAGCGTGGCCCGGGGACAGTGCGAGGTGGATGGAAACGGTCTGCTGACGGGCATCCACGAGCGCACCCGCATTGAAAAGTACCCCGGCGGCATCCATTATACCGAGGACGGCGGGGAAAGTTGGGTGGATGTGCCGGAGGACACCACCGTGTCCATGAATTTCTGGGGCTTTACCGGCAGCTTTATCCCGGAAATTGCCGCCCGGTTCCCGAATTTCCTGAAAAATGTGGTTCCCGGAAATCCGGTGAAGGCGGAGTATTACCTGCCCGTCACCGTGGAGGCGCTGCTCTCCGAGGGCAAGGCCCAGGTGGAGGTGCTCCATTCCGCTGACCAGTGGTTCGGCGTGACCTATGCGGCGGATAAGCCCGCCGTGGTGGCGGCCCTGGCCGAAAAAACCGCCCGGGGAGAATATCCCAGGAACGGATTGTGGGAAAAATAAGTACATAAGAAGCCCCCGCACGGTTGGAAAATCCCGACCGTGCGGGGTTTTTCGTATCATGATTGAGCGGTAAAAATCGACGAAGGGGCTGCCGGGACAGAGAAAAAGCCTTCCCCTCAGAAGAACTGACCCTCAGCGTATGGAATTTCCGGCGCAATCGGCCTGCCCTTCGTTACCATCTATTGTCTTCAACGCCTTCTCGATTTCCTCCAAGCGTCTGTGCAGGCGGTCGATTTGCCGTAGCAGCATTTTCCTGCGTACCAGCAGGTCATCCCGCTCGGAAAGCACCCACCGCTCCCCGGCGTGGTCGCAG
This sequence comes from uncultured Eubacteriales bacterium, assembly GCA_900544405.1. Lineage (GTDB taxonomy): Bacteria > Bacillota > Clostridia > Oscillospirales > Oscillospiraceae > Faecousia. The sequence continues at coordinate 26,677 of UQVA01000016.1, read as the reverse complement.
TTATCGCATTCCTCTTTCCAACATTTTCTGCAAGCCGTTGGCAGTTCTTCCTGTTCTTTCCAATCCATCCCCCTGCCTCCTTTCCTGTCTCCCCTAAGATTATAGGCAAATCTTTGCTAATATTCAAGAGGAACTTTTCGGGGGATAATAGAGGAAAATTGCGGAAGGGGGCGGGAAGCATGGTGGATTATTCGCCGCTGTGGGTGACCATGAAAAAACGTGGTGTAACGACGTACACGCTGATTTACAAACTGGGCTTCAGCGCCTACACCATTACGAATCTTCGCCGAAACAAGAGCATCACCATGAACACGCTGGAAAAGCTGTGCCAGGCCCTTTCCTGCACCCCCAATGATGTGGTCCGATTTATTGAAGAACCGGAAAAGCCCCCCGTTCCGTAAACGGAGTGCCAGAAAAAAGGACCGCCGTGCGAGAAGCACGGCGGTTTTTCTATGGAGCGATAAGCCTGTTCCAGAAGGAATCGATGAGGGCGGTCTGCAGCTTGCCGCCGCTGGTGAAGCGGCTGAGGAGCCAGGAGGCCAGCGCCAGCCCCGGCAGGTACAGTGCCGTGCAGAGCAGGGCCTCCGAAGCGGTCCAGCCGGACACCAGGAACAGCAGCCAGCTTGCGAGAAACAGGCCCAGAAACACAGGCGGGAACGTGAGGCCGTAAAAGTGCAGGGCCGTCAGGGGCTTGCCCTGGGTTTTCGGGAACCGGCAGAACAGAATGGTGGAGAGGAGGCCGTTTTTATAGCCGGGAATTTGCTTGACCCACAGCACCGCCCAGCCCATCCGGCAAAGAGAGCCGTAAACGGCATCATTGTCCGCCCGGACCAGCGCTTCCCAGCGATAGGCCCACCCATGCTCCGGCAGGGGACGATCGACTTTCATAAAACCGATCCTTTCGATATTGGGTAAGAGGATTATAAAGAATCCTGGGCGGGGATGTCAAGAACTTTTTCAAATATTTGCATTTTTGGAAAATCTTGCTGAAAATCCTTGCATTTTAATAGAAAATAGGATAAAATAATCTTAATAGCGTACCCCAAGAAAAGTATTTTGGAGGCGGGAGGGCGATGAAAAAATTTCTTTCTGCGTTTATGGCGCTTCTGCTGGTGTTTCTGCTGGCGGGATGCCGGGTAGCGGCTGCCTACCCGCTGCTTGGCCCGGAAAGCGAAATTCAGGAAGCGGCCGTCGTGCAGATCGGCTATGACGGTGAACTCCACGAGGAAACGGTCGGGACCGTCGATGCGGCGGAGACCCTGGCGGCATTCCGGCAGGTGCAGGCCTATCATTGGTATGGCGAACCGCTGGCTCCGGTCTACGAAAATACGGAAGCCGTTCTGCGGCTCACTTACGCTGACGGCAGCGTGGAGTGGATAAACTGGAACGGCCAGGCTCACTCCACACCCGACCGGGGGTTCCGCTTTTATGCGGGGTACTATGTCTTTGACGAGCAGACGTTCCGGGATTTTCTAGATGGCCTGGACACGTCTCCGGCGTGAATCATTACAAAAACATATTTCCCCGGCTCCGATGAGCCGGGAATTTTTTATCGATCGGTGGTTGGCGAAATGGGGGGTTCGTGGTATAATAATGCCAATTCTTGGAAAGGGGCGTGGCCCATGGAACTGAAAACGGAAAAAACGGCCTGCAATATCGGCCTGCTTGCCCATGTGGATGCGGGAAAGACGACCCTTTCCGAGGCGTTGCTCTATGCCGCCGGGGCCAGGCGGGCCCTGGGCCGGGTGGACCATGGGGACACGCTGCTGGACTCCGATGCGCTGGAGCGCCGCCGGGGCATTACGATCTTCTCCAAACTGGCCCGGCTGGAGACTGCCCACCGGCGCATCACGTTGGTGGACACCCCCGGCCATGTGGACTTTTCCTCCGAGGCCGAGCGGGCCATGGGGGTGCTGGACTGCGCCGTGCTGGTGATTTCCGGCACCGACGGCATCCAGGCCCACACCCTGACCCTCTGGCGGCTGCTGGAACGCTATCAGGTGCCGGTGTTCCTGTTCCTGAACAAAATGGACCTGCCCGGAAAAAGCCGGGAGGACCTGATGGCCCAGCTGCAAAAGACCTTTTCCGCCGGGTGCATCGATTTTTCCCAGGCCCAAATCGACGAGCAATGCGCCCTGTGCGACGAGGCCCTGCTGGAAAATTATCTCCTGACCGGTCAGGTCACGGAGGCTCAGGTCCGGGGGTTAATTGCCGGGCGGCGGGTGTTCCCATGCCTGTTCGGCTCGGCGCTGAAAATGGACGGGGTTGAAAATTTGCTAGACCTGCTGGACCGGCTGGCTCCCGAAAATCCCTGGAAAGCCGATTTTGCCGCACGGGTCTATAAAATCAGCCGGGACCCCCAGGGCAGCCGGCTCACCTGGATGAAACTCACCGGGGGCAGCCTGCGGGTCCGACAGGGGCTGCGTTATGCAAACAAATCCGGCGAAGCCTGCGAGGAAAAAATCCAGCAGCTGCGGCTCTACTCCGGGGAGAAATTCACCCCCGTGGAGGAGGCCAGCGCCGGGGAAATATTGGCGGTAACGGGCCTGACCGGGACTTATGCAGGCCAGAATCTGGGTGCCGAGCCGCCCATGGAGGCCATGGAAACGGAGCCGGTGATGACCTACCGGCTGAAGCTGCCCAAGGGCGACGACCCGGTGACGGTGCTGGGCAAGCTGCGGCAGATCGAAGAGGAGGACCCGCTTCTCAAGCTGGAATGGGACGAGGGGCTGCAGGAAATTCGCCTGCGGCTCATGGGCCGAGTGCAGATTCAGGTGCTGGGCAGCATTTTGCAGGAGCGTTTCGGCATTGCGGCGGAATTCGACGAGGGCCGCATCTTTTATAAGGAAACGATTGCCAACACCGTGGAGGGCGTGGGCCATTTCGAGCCCCTGCGGCACTATGCCGAGGTCCATCTGCTGCTGGAACCGGGGCAGCGGGGCAGCGGGCTGGCTTTTTCTACCCGGTGTCCCGTGGACGTGCTGGAACCCCAATATCAGAATCTGGTGCTGACCCATCTGGCGGAGAAAATTCATCGGGGCGTCCTCACCGGGTCCCCCATTACGGATATGAAAATCACCCTGCTCACCGGCCGGGCCCATGTGAAGCACACCGAGGGCGGCGACTTCCGGCAGGCCACCTATCGGGCGGTGCGCCAGGGTCTCATGCAGGCGGAAAGCGTGCTGCTGGAGCCCTGGTACGCCTTTACCCTGACGGTCCCCGCCAATCAGGTGGGCCGGGGTATTACGGACATCCGGGCCATGGGCGGCGAAGCGGAGCCGCCGGAGCAGAACGGGGAATTTGCCGTCCTCCGGGGGCGGCTGCCGGTGGCCAGCCTGGGGGACTATCCCCAGGAGGTGGCGGCCTACACCCAGGGCCGGGGCAGCTTACAGCTTTCCCCAGACGGGTACGATGAGTGCCACAACGCCGAGGAAGTCATTGCCCAGCGGACCTACGACCCGGAGGCGGATACCGCCAACACCCCGGACAGCGTGTTCTGCGCCCACGGCAGCGGCGTGATCGTGAAGTGGGATCATGTTTTTGAGCAGATGCACCTGGAAAGCGCCCTGAAAGCGGACCGGCCGGGGCTGATCGTGGGCAATTTGCAGCCCGACGACCGGGCCCTGGAGGCCATTTTGCGCCGGGAATTCGGGGAGCAGACCACCACCCTCTATCGGCCCAGGGAGCGTCTGGATCCTCAGGAAAAGCTGGTCATCCGGCCCCCCAGAAAGACCACCTGGATCGTGGACGGGTACAACATGATCTTCTGCTGGCCGGAATTGGCGGACACGGCCAAAAGCGACCTGTCTGCCGCCCGGCGGCATCTGCTGAACGAATTGTCCAGCTTTGCGGGCTTCCGGAAATGTACGCTGATCGTTGTATTCGACGGCTACAAGGTTCCGGGAAATCCCGGCGAAAAGGAACGGTTCCACAACATTTCCGTGGTGTACACCCGAGAAAACCAGACGGCGGATGCCTATATCGAAAGCCTGGTGGAGGAAATCGGGAAGAACGATCAGGTCAAGGTGGCGACCTCCGACGGTCTTATCCAGCTTTCGTCCCTCCGGTCCGGGGTGCTGCGGGTGTCCGCACGGGAGATGGAGGAGGAGGTCCGGCGGGCAAAAACGGAAATGCGAAAACTATATGGGAGGAAATAGACCATGAAACAGGGCGTTATTCAGAAAAAAGGCGAGAAATTCATCCATCGGGTGCTGCACCTGCTGGAATTTGCCATTGCCATCCTGACCCTGGCGGTGCTGGTGGGGATGCTGGGGATGGAGATTTTCAAAATGTTCACCGTGGAGGGGTATTTCACCTCCGTGGACAACTATCTGCACAACATTCTGACCATCGTGGTGGGCCTGGAATTTGTCCGGATGCTTACGGACCTGACCCCCGCCAACACCATTGAAGTGCTCATCGTGGCCATTGCCCGGCACGTCATCCTGAGCCACGACGACCCCCTGAGCAATCTGGCCTGCGTGGCCTGCATTGCGGGGCTGTTCGCCACCCGGCGGTTCCTCATCCCGAAACAGGAGATGAACCGGGAGCTTTCCGAAGTGGAGGAATATTCCGAGTAAGGCGTACATAGGCTGTTCCCAAAGCAAAGGGGGAATGGCCGTGGCCGAGGAAAAGAAAATTTTGCCCCACAAGCTGACCCTCAACGAGCGCAGGAGCCTCAGCGTCACCGGCGTGACGGAGGTGGTCAGCTTCGACGAGCAGAGCGTGGTGCTGCATACGGGCCTGGGGACACTGATCGTCCAGGGAAAGGGCCTGTCCCTGCGGCAGCTGACGGCGGAAGGGGGCCAGGTGGCGGTGGAGGGCAATGTGTCCTCCCTGGTCTATGAGGAACCCCGGCAGGCCGGAGGCTTCTTCCGGAGGCTGCTGGGATGATCCGCCGCAGCGCCGCCGGTCTGGCGGCGGCCTGGCTGGTGGGACTGGCCCTGGGATTTCTGGACGCCTTTCTGGAGCCCCTCCGGAAGCGCCACGCCGCCCTGGCGGACCTGCTGCTTCTGCCTGCCGCCTTCCGGGGCTGGCTGGAGATCAGCTTCCGGGTGTGCCGGGGGGACATCCGCATGAGCTACACCCTGGGGATACTCCTGGGTCTTACGGCGGGGAAATGGGTATTCGGCTGGCTGCTGGGCGGTCTGTTCCGGGGCATTTGGACGCTTTTGGGGCGGATTTTTGGCACGCTCCGGGCCATGCGGAAAAAAATTTTCAAAAAAGTCGGGGAAATCCGAAAAAAAGTATTTGCATCCGGGAAAAAATCGGGTACAATAGCAGGAGAAAAACGTCGGGAACGACGGCGGGAAAACGGAGGGAGCGCCCGTGGCAAAGGAAACAAAAAGCCGGGTGGTTTTCCAGCGCAGCGCACTGGGGACCCGGATCGCCCTGCTGGTGATGCTGTGCGTCTGCATCGCCGCCATGGCCGTGGCGGGCCTGGCCATCCACACCGCCAAGCGGGACACGGCGGCTCTGCGCCAGCAGGCTCTGGACCTGGAGAAGCGCAACGAGCAGCTGGAGGAATACCTGAGCAAGCTGGGCAGCGTGGACGCCATCGTCCGCATCGCTCAGGAGGAGTTGGGGCTGTACCTGCCGGACACCGTCCTTTTCGACACAAAGTAACACCCTAAAACATGGAGGAAAGAAAGGAAATATGGAGTTCACTGTTGGAGACATCTTGGAGGGTAAGGTCAAATCCATTACCAATTTTGGCGCATTCGTCACGCTGCCGGAGAACCGTACCGGAATGGTACATATCTCGGAGGTAGCCAATACCTACGTCAGCGACATCCGCCAGCATCTGACGGAGGGCCAGGACGTGAAGGTCATGGTCATCGGCAACGAAAATGGAAAGATCAACCTGTCCATCAAGCGCCTGGAGCCGAAGCCTGCCCGGGAGAATAACCGCCCCCGGAACAATGCTGCGCCCCGCCGGGAGGGCAACGGCCGTCCCAATCGGGCCCCCGCCGCTCCCGCTGCGCCCAAGACTGCCGACCAGCTTTTTGAAGAACGGCTGAAGCAGTTCATGACGGAATCCGACAGCAAGATCTCTTCCATCCGGCAGTATTCCGACCACCGGACCAAAAGCCGCCGCCGGTAAAATGCCAATAAAACAGGTATCCGTGCGCCCCTGCTTGCAGCAGGGGCATTTTTGCGCTTGGAGGAGAGAAATAGGGGAAGAACGCTCTCCCGGCGTGGCGAAAAATAGCCTTCCCTTGGGGGAAGGTGGCACACCGCTAGGTGTGACGGATGAGGGGCGGTAGGGGCTACCGCTTTTGAGTGTAGGGGCGGCGGCACGCCCCGATGCGCACGAATTCTGTACGCAGAAACCGGTGGGGCCTTGCCTCCCTCAGTCTGCCCATAGGGCAGACAGCCCCCTCTTATGAGGGGGCCAAGGAGTGCCTTATGTGCATATTTCGACTATCTTTTCCCTCCGGGTGTGTACAATGGGCAAACGGCTTTTTCTAATCGGCGGACTGGTCGGAATTGTGAAAAACTCCGAATTTTTCGTCACCGGACCGGGAAAACAGCGCCTGAAAATCGTTTTCACAAAATGAAAAACCTGAAAATTATTTTATTTCCGCCATTTTCACCGTGAAAAAGTGAAGGGTTTTCCGGGAAAATCGGTTTTGAAACGTATTTTGTGAGAGATACACAAAATATCGATACAAACGTATGGATACCATATGGAAAAGCAACGGAAAACGCCCGGTTTTGACGGCTGCAGCTCTTGAAATTCCCGTAAAATATGGTAAAATATTCGTGTCCGATGGGGGAAAACCCACGGAACAAACCATATTCAATGGAGGAAAATGAAATGAAGAAGATCCTTGCATTGCTGCTGGCAGCCGTGATGGTCCTGGGCCTGTGCGCCTGCGGCTCCAACGGCGGCACCAATGGCGGCGATAGCACGAAAGGCAGCGACAGCACCGTTGACAGCAAAACGAAGGTTTCCGTTTTCTGGTATGACGAGAGCGACGTGTATCTGAGCTCTGTTCGTACCGAACTGAACAACAAGCTGAATGCTGTCGGTGTGAAGTACGACAATCAGTACGCCGCCGGTGACCAGGCGAAGCAGCTTGACCAGATTAAGACCGCTATCGCCGGTGGCTCCAATCTGCTGGTGGTGAACGTGGTTACTTCCGGTACCCCCGACGTGGCCAAGGACATCCTGAACCTGGCTGGCAACATCCCCGTTATTTTCTTCAACCGTGCCATCGGCACCGATGGCTCTGACGTGGAAGTCCTGAAGGGTTCCAACACCGCCTGCTTCATCGGCACCGACGCTCCCGAAGCCGGCCACATGCAGGGCAAGATGATCGGCGACTACATCCTGGCCCACTACGATGAGATTGACCTGAACAAGGACGGCAAGATCAGCTACGCCATGATGAAGGGCGACGAGGCCAACGTGGAGGCCATCTACCGGACCCAGTACAGCGTGGAGGACGCCAATGCCATCCTGACCGCTGCCGGAAAGCCCGAACTGGAGTACTTCGACCCCAACAACTCCAACAAGTACCAGGTGGACCAGGGCGGCCAGTGGTCCGCTGCTGCCGCTACCGACTACATGGAGACCAACTTCGTCACCTACAACGAGGCCAACGGCAACATGATCGAGCTGGTCATCTGCAACAACGACGGCATGGCTGAGGGCGTTGTGTCCTCCCTGCAGGGCAAGGGCTACAACAAGGACGGCGGTCACGTTGTCCCCGTGTTCGGCGTGGACGCCACCGAGAACGCCAAGACCCTGATCGCCGAAGGCGCCATGACCGGCACTGTGAAGCAGGACGCTGAGGGTATGGCTCTGGCTATCTGCGAGACCGTGCAGGCCATTTCTGCGGGCAAGACCGTGGGCGACGCACTGGCCTCCGTGCAGGATGTGCGGTTCAGCATCGCTTCCGATTGCGCCTCCAAGCTGTACGTGGCCTACGCTCCCTACACCGGCGAATAATTCGTAAACTTGCGGGAAGCTGCCGTTCCGGCGGCAGCTTCCCCCTTTCTCATTTGCGTGGACGGCCCGGCAGAGAGTCGCAGAGAGCTGCGAAGTTCTGCCGGTTCGTCCCGCTGAAAGCCAATATTCTCGCAAAGGAGGAACCCCAATGGCACAGCAGGAAGTTCTCCTGAAAATGGTAGACATTACCAAGACCTTTCCCGGCGTGAAAGCGCTGGATCATGTATCCTTGGAGGTGGAGGCCGGTACGGTCCATGCCCTGATGGGCGAAAACGGCGCAGGCAAATCCACCCTGATGAAGTGCCTGTTCGGCATCTATAATAAGGATGAAGGCCACATTTATCTCCAGGGCCGGGAGATCGACTTCAAGAGCAGTAAGGAAGCCCTGGACAACGGCGTGGCCATGGTCCATCAGGAACTGAACCAGGCATTGAAGCGTTCCGTCATGGACAACCTGTGGTTGGGCCGCTATCCCACGAAGCTGGGACTGGTGGACGAAAAGAAAATGTTCAAGGACACCATGGCCGTGTTCCAGGAGCTGGGAATCGACGTGGATCCCCACCAGATTATGGGCTCCATGCCTGTTTCCCAGCGGCAGATGGTAGAGATCGCCAAGGCCGTTTCCTACCACTCCAAGGTCATCGTGTTCGACGAGCCCACCTCCTCCCTGACGGAGGAAGAGGTGGAGCATCTGTTCCGCATCATCAATATGCTCCGGCAGCGGGGCGTGGGCATCATCTATATTTCCCACAAAATGGCGGAGATCAAGCGTATCTCCGATACCATCACCGTCATGCGGGACGGCAAATGGGTGGCCACCCGGCCCGCTGGCGAGCTGGAAATGGCCGACATCATCCGGCTGATGGTTGGCCGGGAGCTGACCAATCAGTTCCCGCCGAAAACCAACAAGCCCGGTGCGGTGTCATTGAAAGTGGAGCATCTGACGGGTATGTACAATCAGCTGCGGGACGTGAGCTTTGAGGCCCACCGGGGCGAGGTTCTGGGCCTGGCCGGACTGGACAGCAGCGGCCGGACTGAGACCCTGGAAAGCATTTTCGGCATCCGCACCCGGAAGGAAGGGACCATCACCCTGGACGGCAAGCCCTGCCTGAACCGGAACGCCGGGGAATCCATTAAGAACGGCTTCGCCCTGCTCACCGAGGAGCGCCGGGCCACCGGCATTTTCGGCGTGCTGAATATCCGGGACAACACCGTTATTTCCAGCCTGGATCGGCATCTGAAAGGCGGAATGTTCCTCAGCGAGAAGTCCCAGCGGGAGGATACCCAGCGCTATATTGACGCTATGCACACCAAGACCCCCTCTCAGGAGACGAAAATCCGTTCCCTGTCCGGCGGCAATCAGCAAAAGGTCATCATTGGCCGGTGGCTGCTGACGGACCCGGAGGTGCTGCTGCTGGACGAGCCTACACGAGGCATCGATGTGGGCGCAAAATACGAAATTTATCAGCTGATTCTGGACCTGGCCAATAACGGCAAGACCGTGGTGATGGTCTCCTCGGAAATGCCGGAGCTGCTGGGCGTGTGTGACCGGATCGTGGTCATGTCCGGCGGACGGGTGGCCGGTGAGGTCGATGCCCGGAATACCACCCAGGAGGCCATTATGACCCTGGCCGCCAAGTATGTCTAAGGAGGGAAACGTATGAAAAACCCCATTTCCACACTTCAAAGAACTTCTGCCCAGTTCCGTACCATGGACGCAAAGGACAAGCGCCGGTTCGTTCTGGACGGCTTCCTGAATAACGCACTGTACATCGTGATGCTGGTGTTTGTTATCTACACCGCCATCCGCACGGATAACTTCCTGACCCTTGGCTCCCTGGCCAACCTTATCAACCAGGTGGCCGCTTATCTGCCCATGGCACTGGGCATCGCAGGCTGTATCGTCCTGACCGGCACGGACCTGTCCGCCGGACGAATCCAGGGTCTTACCGCCGCCGTTTCTGCCGTGCTGCTGCAGAAGATGGATTTCGCAAACAAGATGTTCCCCATGCTGCCCGACAGCTCCAAGTGGTGGTGGATCGGCCTGACCCTGCTCATCGCCATTGCTGTGGGCTTCCTCATCGGCCTGTTGAACGGCTTCTTTGTGGCCAAGTTCAGCCTGCACCCCTTCATCGTCACCCTGTCCACCCAGCTGCTCATCTACGGCGTTATCATTTGGTTCTTCAGCCTGAACGGCAACAACTCTCAGCCCATTTCCAGCCTGAGCCAGCAGTATAAGGACTTCGTGGGCGGCACCATGTTCCGCCTGGGCAACATTGCCATTCCCTGGTATGTGCTTTACGCCGTCATTATTACGGTCATCATGTGGTTCATCTGGAACAAGACCGTGTTCGGCAAGAATATGTTCGCCGTTGGCTCCAATGCCGATGCTGCAAAAGTCTCCGGCGTGAACGTGTTCCTGACCACCATGATGGTCCATGCCCTGGCCGGTGCCATGTACGGCTACTCCGGCTATATCGAGGCGGTCCGTGTTGGCACCGTGGCCATGAACACCGGCCTGAACGCCGAGTGCGATGCCATCGCGGCCTGTGTCATCGGCGGCGTGTCCTTCGTGGGCGGCACCGGTAAGATCAGCGGTATTATTCTGGGCGTGGTGGTGCTGCGGCTCATTTTCGTGGCCCTGACCATGCTGGGCGTGGATTCCTCCAGCCTGTACATCATCAAGGGCGCCATCATTCTGGTGGCCGTGTCCCTGGATATGCGGAAGTACCTGGTCAAGAAATAAGAAAAACGAATCTGCTCTGCCCCCGGCGCATAAGCTGTGCGCCGGGGGTGCGTTTGTTCTGGCACGTTTTTGGAAAAGATTTAAGAGAAACTTAAGGTTTGGACGATTGCCAAGGCAGATCCTTTCTAGTATAATGTAGTCAATCAAAAGACCCATGAGGAGGTTTCGGAATATGAAAAAAACTTGCATTGCGGCCATTCTGGCCCTGGCATTGAGCCTGAGCCTGGTGGCCTGTTCCGGCAAGACCGGCGGCGTGTATGTGCAGAACGTGGGAGACCTGAGCGGCTTCGGCATCACCGATGGAGACCGGTTCCCTGGCGTTGTGGTCGCGGAGAACGTAACGAAGATTCAGCGGGACGCCGACAAGACCGTGGGTGAGCTGTTTGTGAAAGCCGGGGACACCGTGAAAACCGGCGACCAGCTGTTCTCCTATGACACCGAACAGCTGCAGCTGAACCTGGATAAGCAGAAGCTGGAGCAGGAGCAGCTGGAGGCCACTATCGAGAACTATAAGGACCAGATTTCCGAACTGAAGAACCAACGGGCCAATGCGGGCAGCAGCCAGCAGCTGGCCTATACCGTGCAAATTCAGACCATGCAGGTGGATCTGAAGGAGGCGGAACTGAAGCTGGAAGCAAAAAAGACCGACGTGGCTAAGTCTGAGGCGCTGCTGCAAAATGCGGTGGTCACGTCTCCCGTGGACGGCCAGATTCAGGCCATCAATGAAAGTACCACCGACCAGAATGGCCGGGAGCAGCCTTACATTACCATCCAGCAGGCCGGTTCCTTCCGGGTCCAGGGGACCCTGGGCGAACTGCAGCGGGGCAGCTTCACCGTGGGTACCCGGGTAAAAGTTCTCTCCCGGACCAATGACGACACCTGGACCGGCACCATTTCCACCATCGATTACGAGAACCCTGCTCAGAATAACTCCAACAACTATTATATTTCTTCCGACAGCAGCTCTTCCAGCCTGAATTCCAGCAGCCGCTATCCCTTCTATGTGGAGCTGGACAGCACCGACGGCCTGATTCTGGGGCAGCACGTCTATCTGGCTTTGGACAGCGGCGAGGACCTGACCGGCCTGCGGCTCAGCAGTGCCTTCGTGGTCATGAATGACGACGGTTCTGCCTACGTCTGGGCCGAGAAAAACGGCAAGCTGGAAAAGCGCACCGTGACCCTGGGCGCGTATGACGATATGACGGACACCTACGCCGTTACCGACGGCCTCAGCGAGGCCGACTATGTGGCCTATCCGGACGAAAACTGCGTGGAAGGCGCAGCCACCACCCGGGAGGAGCCTGCCGAGACCATCCCGGAGGACGGCATGAACAGCGGCAAGGACAGCGGTGTGGACACCGGCATGAACGACGGCGTGGACACCGGCATGATAAACGGCGGCAACGAGGTGGGTTAAATGGCCATTCTGGAATTAAAGGACATCTGTAAAGATTATATCCAGGGCAAGGAGCCTGTCCACGTCCTCAAGCATATTGATTTGACCGTGGAGCAGGGGGACTACCTGGCTATCATGGGCCCCTCCGGCTCCGGCAAGACCACCCTGATGAACATTATCGGCTGCCTGGATCTGCCTACCTCCGGAAGCTACACGCTGAACGGGGAGAACCTGCAGGACCTGTCCGACGACGCCCTGGCGGAGATTCGGAACAAGTACATCGGCTTCGTGTTTCAGGGCTTTTACCTGCTGCCTAAGATGAACGCCCTGGACAATGTGGCCCTGCCGCTGCTGTATGCGGGCGTGGGCGTGAAGGAGCGCCGGGAGCGGGCCGCTGCGGCCTTGGAGGCCGTAGGTCTGGGGGAGCGGATGAATTTCCTGCCCAACCAGCTTTCCGGCGGACAGTGCCAGCGGGTGGCCATCGCCCGGGCCATGGTGGGCAATCCCACGCTGCTTCTGGCCGATGAGCCTACCGGCGCCCTGGACACCAAGGCGGGCAACCAGATCATGGAGATTTTCCGCCATCTCAGCGACCAGGGCATGACCATCCTTATGATTACCCACGAGCCGGCCATTGCCGCCTGTGCGGATAAGACCTATCATATTCTAGACGGCGAGCTGCGGACTTCGGCGGAGCCGGAAGGAGGCGCAGACCATGCAGAAGCGTAAAAAAGTCAAGTCCATTGTCATCAGCGTCACGGCGGTAGTTGCCGCAGCGGCTCTTGGCCTGGGCCTGTGGAGCCATTTCCGGAAAAGCAACGTGGCCCCGGTGAAGGTCTACGACTTTTATAGCGTGGGCATGGACAGCTATTGGGGTGACTCCAAGGAGACCTACGGCCCGGTGTCTACGGACCGTATCCAGACCGTATTTCTGAGCTCCACCCAGACCGTTTCCGAGGTGCTGGTGAAAGAGGGCGACACCGTGAAGAAGGGCGATGTACTGATGCGCTTCGACACCACCCTCAACGACCTTTCCCTGGAGCGGAAGCGCCTGGAAGTGGAAAAACTGAAAGTAGACCTGCAAAATGCATACGACCGGTTGGCGGAGATCAATAACATGAAGCCCATGGTCATTCCGGACCCCACCCAGCCTACGGACCCGGTGACGCCGGACCAGGGAACCCCCATTTCCGGCCACTATCAGCTCCTTGGGGGCAATCAGGCTGTCGGAACGGCGGAAAATCCCCTGATCTGCTGGCTGAACAGCAGTGTGGGCATTGAAGATACCCTCCTGGCTCAGCTGCGGCAGGCCGCACAGGACCGCCAGGCGGCCCTGACCCCCACCCAGCCGACCCAGCCCACGGAGACGACGGAGGCCCCAACGACCCAGGCGGCGGAGGATGAGACCACCGCTCCTTCCGGGACCACCGAGCCCACCACGGCTCCTACGGACCCCAGCACGGACCCCACTCAGCCATCTCCCGATCCGACGGAACCTTCCACCGACCCCACGGAGCCCTCCACGGACCCCACCAAGCCCACCGAGCCGGAAAAGCCGGAGGTGCAGGATTTCTATGTGGTCTTTAAGGTCACGGAGGAGAATATGTCCAAGGGGGCCAATCTGACCTGGCAGGGCCTTCATGTGTTCACCAATGGCGGCAGCTTTGTGTTCCAGTTCTTCGATGCCTCCGGCGTCAAGGACCCCGTTGAAGACACCCCCGTGGAGCCTACCGAGCCGGACATCGACATCGGCAGCGGCTACACCGCCGCCCAGATCGCCCAGATGCGCAGTGAACAGGAAAAGACCATCCGGGACACGGAATTCCAGATCAAGACCGCCGACAATGCCTACAAGATCATGCAGAAGGAAATGGACAGCGGCGAAATCACTGCCGACTTTGACGGCACGGTGGTCAGCCTGACCACAGAGGAGGACGCCAAGATCAACTCTACGCCCTTCCTGAAAGTCTCCGGCGGCGGTGGCTTCTATATTCAGTGCACCATCGGCGAATGGGACCGGGAGACGGTCAAAATCGGCCAGGAAGTGACCATCAATGACTGGCGCTCCGGCTCCGTTATTACCGGCACAGTCCAGTCCATCGGGGACTATCCCTCCACCGATAATAGCTACATGGGCGACAGCAACCCGAATATTTCCTACTATCCCATGACCGTCTATGTGGACGGCAGTGCGGACCTGCAGGAAGGAAATTATGTAAACGTTCAGTATTCCGAGGGCGGCGAAACCGGCGGCGTTTATTTACAGACCGCCTTCCTCCGTTCGGAAAACGGCACATACTATGTGTATGTGGCCGGGGCGGACGGAAAGCTGGAAAAGCGGACCGTGACCACCGGCAAGGTCATCTGGGGCGGCGAATACTATGAAATTCGCTCCGGCCTCAGCGTCACGGACCAGATTGCCTTCCCCTACGGGAAGAACGTGGTGGCAGGTGCACCGACGGAAGCCGGCGACCTGAGTGAACTCTATGGCTACTAAGGAGGCACAGAAATGATTGAGAATATTCGTCTGGCCTTCCAGGGCATTTGGGGCCACAAAATGCGCAGCGTTCTGACCATGCTGGGCATCATCATCGGCATTGCTGCCATCATTACCATCGTCTCCACCATCAAGGGCACCAACGAGCAGATCAAGCAGAACCTCATCGGTGCCGGAAATAACGTGGTGACGGTGCAGCTGAACCAGGACGGCTACGCCTACGACATGAGCTGGAACAGCATCCCCGACGGGGTCCGGACCATTTCCCAGGACACCAAGAAGCAGCTTCTGGACGTTTCCGGCGTGGAGAAGGTCTCTCTGTACACCAGCCGTCAGAATGCCGAAGGCGTGTACTACAAGTCTACTTCCTTCTCCGGCAGCATGTACGGCATCGATACGGATTACCTGAGCGTGTACGGCTATCAGATCATCCGGGGCCGGGGCTTCAACGAGAATGACTACAAGAATTTCCGCAAGGTTCTGCTGGTGGATTCCACGGTCCAGTCCAGTCTGTTCGGCGGAGACGACCCCATCGGCCGCAGCGTGGAGATCAACGGAGACGTGTTCACCGTGGTGGGCGTCATTGCCCTTCGGGAGGAGTTCACCCCCACCATCAACAGTATGTCGGACTATAACCTCTATGCGAAAACCTCCGGCGGGGCCATGTATATGCCCGACGCCGTCTGGCCCACGGCGTATCAGTTTGACGAGCCCCAGACCGTTGCCATCAAGACCACCCACACGGACGTGATGACCACCGCCGGTCAGGAAGCCGCCAAGCTGCTGACTTCCAGCCAGATCGTCGGCACCGACAGCAAGTTTGACTATCGCTCCCAGGATATGCTGGAGCAGGCCCAGCAGCTGCAGAACATGAGCCAGTCCACCAATACCCAGCTGATCTGGATCGCCAGCATTTCCCTGCTGGTGGGCGGTATCGGCGTTATGAACATCATGCTGGTGTCCGTCACTGAGCGGACCAGCGAGATTGGCCTGAAGAAGGCCATCGGGGCCAAGAAGCGCCGTATCCGGCTGCAATTCCTTACGGAAGCGGCAGTGCTGACCAGCCTGGGCGGCATCATCGGCGTGCTCAGCGGTGTGGGCCTTTCGGAACTGATCTCCAAAATGATGGATATTCCCGTGGCCATCAGCGTACCGGCTATTTTGGTCGCTGTGCTGTTTTCCATGCTCATCGGCGTGATCTTCGGCCTGCTGCCTGCCGTAAAAGCGGCCAACCTGAACCCCATCGAAGCCCTCCGGAGAGACTAAAAACCGGCAGTATCTGAAAAACTCGGCGGGACCGGAAGCTTCCGGTCCCGCCAAATGATTTCATTATTTTTTTCCAAGGAGCAATGTAGACCCTTTCAGGCCCAGAAGGCGGGCCTCGGCGGGAGAGCGGAAGAACAACTTCGTGGTGTCGATGAGGTCCACTTTCTCGTAGCCCATGTCCAGCAGCTTCTGCCGGAAGGCGTTCATGTCGCCATAGCGCATAGGGGACATGAGATCGTGGATGGCAAATGTTCCGCCTTTTTTCAACACCCGCAGGCTCTCCAGCAGGAGGGCCTGTTTATTCTTGCCGGAGATGTTATGGTAGACATAATTACTGACCACCGCATCAAAAGTTCCGTCCGCAAAGGGCAGGGCGTTGGCGTCTCCCGGGCGGAAAAAAGCGTTGTTCACGCCCTCGGCCATGGCGTTCCGGAAGCAAAGGGCCTGGGAATAGTCGGCGTATTCCTTGCCCCAGCGGTCTACGCCGGTGAAATGGGCATTGGGATTCCTCTTGGCGCAGGCAATGGTCAAAGCGCCGCTGCCGCAGCCAACGTCCAGGCCCTTGGCGTTCTCTGGGAGATTTACATAACTTGCGACACCATCGATGATTTGACGGGAAAGCTGCCGTTTTCCGGTGAAGGAAAAGGCCCGGTAGGCGGTGACGGCCCAGAGCAGGGCAATGCCGCAGACCAGGAAGCCCGTCAGGAACACGCCGAAGCCCACCCAGCGGGCCACCGAGGGGGCAACGGTGACGGCGGCTGTCAGAACGAAAAGAAACACGGCGCAGATGCAGGTGCCCAGGGCCAGGGCCTTGACCATGCCCTTGGGGACCCAGTTTTTATAATCCGTCTGCATGAAAATACCTCCTTGATTAGCAATAACTAACTACATATAGTATAGCAAATTCCGGTGAAAAACGCAAGGGGGGACGTGCAACGGCAGAGAATGGGGCGCACAAAATCCCCCGGCATGTAGGGGGGGCGTACTTCTGAGTTAAGGCTTCCCCTCCAGGGGGAGGCTATTTTGTGCCTGCCGGGGTTCTCCTGACAACAAAAATCCCCTCCCAGGAAATCTCCAAGGAGGGGAAAGGTACTTCACAAATTACAGGCTGCAGTAAGCAACGGCGGTCTTGGCGGCCAGGCGGGCGTTATTGAACACCAGCTCGATGTTGGAGTGCAGGGAATCGCCGCCGGTCAGCTCGGCCACACGGGCCAGCAGGAAGGGAGTGGACTCCTTGCCGTGGATGCCCTGCTCTACGCTCTCGGCCACGGCCTGATCGATGGCCTTGTTGATCACGTCGGAGGGCATGGCGTACTGCTCGGGGATGGGGTTGGTGACCAGCATACCGTTGGTCAGGCCCAGGTCCCGCTGTGCCTTGAAGCTCTTGGCCAGGTCTTCCGGAGTGTCGATGCGGTAATCCACGTTGAACTTGGATTCACGGGAGTAGAAAGCGGGCAGCTTCTCGGTGCCGTAGCCGATGACGGGCACACCGTGGGTCTCCAGGTACTCCAGGGTCAGGCCCAGGTCCAGGATGGCCTTCGCACCGGCGCAGACCACCATCACGGGGGTCTGGCTCAGCTCCTCCAGGTCGGCGGAGATGTCCATGGTCTTTTCGGCACCGCGATGCACGCCGCCGATACCGCCGGTGGCGAAGATCTTGATGCCGGCCATGTGGGCGATCATCATGGTGGTGGTCACGGTGGTGGCGCCGTCCTCGCCACGGGCGCACAGAACGGCCAGGTCACGGCGGGAGGCCTTGGCGATGGCGTGGCCCTTCTTGCCGAAGTATTCGATCTCCTCGGGGGTCAGGCCGGCCTTCAGACGGCCGCCGATGATGGCGATGGTAGCGGGCACAGCGCCGTTATCACGGATGATCTGCTCCACCTTCAGAGCGGTCTCCACGTTCTGGGGGTAGGGCATACCGTGGGAGATGATGGTGGATTCCAGAGCCACAACGGGCTTCCCGGCGGCAATGGCCTCGGCAACTTCGGGTTTTACGTCCAGATACTTGTTGATGTTCATAGAGATAACGACCTTTCCGAATTATAATTCTTTTATGCCAACGCCATGCGGTTACGCAGCGCCGTAGCGCTCATGGCGGGATTGATGGTTTGCCGACTCTCCATGGCAATGGACCCGGCGGCCAGACCGGCCAGGGCGGACCCACGCAGGTCCGTGCCTTCCAGATAGGCCCAGACCAGG
Source organism: uncultured Eubacteriales bacterium (assembly GCA_900544405.1). GTDB lineage: Bacteria > Bacillota > Clostridia > Oscillospirales > Oscillospiraceae > Faecousia. Next base: position 8,613 of record UQVA01000016.1, on the reverse strand, counting down.
GCCGCCATGGCGGCGTCGCCGCAGCCGGTGGTGTTTATCATGCGGCCGGGCAGGTTGGGCAGCCACAGCTGCTCCTCGGCGGTGGCGGCATACATTCCGTCGGCGCCCATGGAGATGAATACCCGGTGAACCCCCTTGTCCAGCAGGGCCTTGGCGGCGGCTTCCACGTCATTGTGGTCGTGGATAGGCACGCCGGAGAGCAGCTCCGCTTCCAGCTTATTGGGCTTCAGGGTGTGGATCTTGGAGAGGATGGGCAGCAGCTTTTCGGCCTTTGCCGTGGATACCGGGTCACAGAAAATGGGGATTTTTGCGTTCTCCGCCAGGAAAATCAGGCTTTCCTGGGGGATATTGGTGTCGCAGACGATGACCTGGGCATTCTGCAGCACGGTCAGGTTGGAGGACAGGTAGCCCGGGGTGATCTGATCGCAGATGGCCATATCCGAAAGGGCCATGGCCATGTCCCCGTCGGGACCGGAGATAAAGAGGTAAGTGGAGGTGGTGCCGCCCTTGACCCGCAGGGCGTGGGTGATGTCGATGCCGGTTTCGGAGCAGGAGGCGCTGACCTTTTCGCCGTACACGTCGTCGCCGTAGGCGGTGAGCAGCCGCACGTCCACGCCCATCAGGCACATATTGTGGGCGATGTTCCGGCCCACGCCGCCCAGGCTCATGGTGATCTTGCCGGGATTGGAATCTGCGGCCACCAGCGGCTCGTAGGCAAGCCCGCCGATGTCCATGTTCACGCCGCCAACAACGGCGGCATAGCTGCCGGAGCGGAGCACATAGCCCTTTCCGGCGATGTAGCCCTTGCGCATGAGATTGTAAATATGCACGCCCACGCTGGAGCGGGTAATGCCAAGCTGATCGGCCAGCTTCTGCTGGGAGATCATGGGGTCTGCCTCGATGCACTGGAGGATCTGTCGTTCACGCTGGGTCATGGCATCCATCTCCTAAACTTTCATTTGTTTCTAATCAATATTTTACACGTATTGTCCCCGTCTGTCAAGGGGTCAGAAGAAATCTTTATAAAAACTTTTTTGTGAAGCGTGGGAGAAATTTTTCGGAGATGGGAAAGATAGCCTTCCCCTGGGGGAAGGTGTCATGGCGCAAGCCGTGACGGATGAGGGGCGGTCGGGCTTTCGACTTTGAGCGTAGGGGCGGCAGGAAACCGCCGCCCCTACAGTGCGTTGCCGGGAGATTTTCCTCTTTTCACTCAAAAATTTCCCCCAACGGGGAAAACCCGTTGGGGGAAAATCGCATTTGGGGGTATGCTTACTTCTTATCCTTCTTTTTCCGCAGCAGGAAGAACAGCAGCAGGCCGATCCCGAGGGCAGCCACCACCAGCACGGCCACCAGTACCGGCACATTCAGGGTGTCGCCGGTAGCGGGGGTACTGGTTCCGGGTTTCGTAGCCTCGGTGGGCTTCTCCGTAGGAGCAGGCTCCGTGGGCTTCGGCTCGGTCGGTTTGGGTTCGGTGGGCTTCGGCTCCGTGGGGTCCGTGGGAACGGAAGGCTCGGTGGGCGGCGTGTTCTCGGACCACTTGGCGGTGAACACGCTGTCCCCGGCGAACCGGTACAGGGTCTCCGCCGTCACGGCCTCGCCGTTGGCATCGAACCAACCCAGGAAGGTGTGCCCGGCCAGGATCGGCACAGGCAGTTCTCCAATGGGCGCACCGAAGGTCACGGTCAGGGTGTTGGCATCCAACTCGCCGCCGTTGGCCTCCAGGGTCACGGTGTAGGTGTTGGCCTGCCAGGTGGCGGTGTAGGTGGTGTCCTCCAGGACCAGAGCGGAAACGGTCTTGTCCCAGCCGGTGAAGGTGTAGCCGGTGCGCTCCGGGGTCCCCACAAAGGCGGGGGTGAAGCCGCCGGTCTCCACCTCGTAGCGCTGGTCGGCGAAGGCTTCGCCGTTCACGCCGTCGGTGTAGGTCACGGTGCTCTTGCCGGTGACGGACACGGTCAGGTAGTTGTACACGGAGGAATCGTTGGCCAGCTCCACCTTGACCAGGGCATAGCCTGTCTTGTGGGCGGTGAGTGCGCCGTTTTCATCCACACTGACGGTCTCCGGGGCGAAGGAGGTCCAGCGAAGGACCTTGTCGGTATCCAGCGTGGGCTCCGGGTCCAACGTTACGGCGGGGGTCAGGGTGTCGCCCACGGCCATCTTCACGTCCAACGCATCCAGCTTCAGGCTCTCAGCCTGAACGCTCAGGCATACAACGGCGTAATGCAGAGCGTACTTGCCGTCCTTGCTGGCGGCGGTGATGCAGTTCACGCCAGGCTCTGTGGCGGTGAAGTGGGCGCCGTTGACCTTTTCGTAGTCGATCTCGAAGCCCTCTTCAGCCTTCAGTGTACCGGAGCCGCTGTCCAGGGTCCACTGGAAGGGACCGTACTGGCCGTCGGGGGCGGGGTACTCGATTCCGCTGAGAGCACCTGCGGGATTGCCCTCGCTGGCCACGCCATCGGCACGGATCAGCAGCTTGGAATCCGTGGAGAAGGGGCCGTTGGAGAAGGAGATCTCACCGGTGGAGGCGTCGTAGGTGTAACGGGTGGAGTATTCGCTGTTGCGCCACTCGCTGTCGTAGCCGTAGGAATAGCGCTCGTAAATATGGATGCTCTCCGGAAGGGCGTAGCCCTCGGTGTTCACGAGCTTGCCGGTCCAGGCACCGCCTGCGGTGCAGTAGGCCGGGCCGTCCAGCACCAGGCCGGTAGCGGCCTCGTCCTTGGTGGTGTCGCCGGTCCAGAGAACGATGGGCACGATTTTGTGGGTGGAGGAATTGTTGTACTGGGCAACGAGATCGATGGTCTCGCCGGGCTTTACATAGAGAATTTGGTCGTCGGAACTACTGGAAACGATGTCATCCTGGTCAGAAACTTCGTACAGTTCCTCCCAGCTGAATTTCACGCTGCGGGTGATCCCGTCGATGGTCACATACAGGGTGCCGGAACCGGCGTCCTTGGGGGTGCCGGTGGAACGCAGGGACAGGTAGAAGGCGGAGTTATCATCGCTCCGCTCCACGGTGAACAGGTCTTCCTGCTCTGGGTTGTCCAGCTCCAGACGGTAGGTGATATTCTCATCGTCCAGGACCACATCGCCGGGCTGAATGTCGGTGACCCGGATCTCCAGCTGACCGGCGGGCTTCAAACCGTCAAATTGCTCCAGGGCCAGGGTGAAGTCCGTCAGTTTGGTGGGTTTTTCTTCCACGGCGATGACGCACACGGCGGAAGCCGTGCCGTTGGACACGGTGATGATCGTCTGGCCGGGGGCTTTGGCCTCAATGTTACCGTCGGCATCGATGGTGGCAACGGCCGGGTCACTGGAGGAGCGGACCAGGGTGCCTTCCTCGGCGGTGTTGTTGTTGACGCTCAGGTGCAGCACGTCGCCGGTGTACATCAGGGCGCTGCTCTGGGAGAGCTGGATGCCCTCGTCGCTGTTGGTCACCATCACGGCGTAGCCCTGGTCGTTGGCGCCGTAGTCGCCGCCGTAGACATAGGCAATGCCGGTCCATTCATAAGAGCCGGTGTACTTCAGGGCCTCGGTCTCGAAGGAGAACTGCTTCACGGAGGCATCGTAAATGTTGTGGACATACAGGGGATGGGCAGTATCCACATTGTAGGAGACGGTGCCGTACCAGCTGTCCACAATCTTCACCAGGGGATAGACCTCAACGGAGGCCAAGGCACCGTCATCGGTGAAGGTGCCGCTCATGTAGGTGTTGCCGTCGGCATCCTTGCGCAGATGCACGGCACCGTCCACCAGCTTGGGTGCGTTGGTGTCCACGGTCACGGGGAAGGAGACAATGTCTCCGGCCATATCCATGGCATGGCCGTTAAAGGTGGGCTCGTTCTCGCCGGGGATGACCTGGTCGTAATCATATACGGTCTCGCCGGTGGTTTCGTCCACATGGCTGGGATAGTCGCCGTCAGTGTAGGCGTAGATGGTGTACACGCACTCGGTGCCGCTGGGCAGGGGATTGCCCTCCAGGTCGGTACCGGCCCACTCATCCAGGAACCGGTCCAGGAAGGTGGAGCAGATGAGCGTGGCGGAGTAGTTGGCGGAATAGTAGGTCTTGAAGCTGTTGGCCGCATAGCTGCGGAAGTACAGTTCTCCGGTGGCCTTGTTCCGGGCCTCGCCCACCAGCAGCTTGGCATTGCGGAGCTGATAGAGCACACCGGCGTTGACACTGTCGAGAATGTGGTCGCCGTTGGGGGAGATGGCGATGTTGTCGGCAATGAACTTTACCTGGTCCTTGCCTTCGTTGTCAAATCTATTGGAGCCCAGTACCTGCACATCCAGGGGGGTGTTCTCCAGCACGTAGGCGCTCTCCATCAGGCTGACGCCCCAAGTGGACTTGTTGTTCCGGATATCGGTGCCGTCATCGGGGGTATCGGTCCACAGAACGGAGTCAAAGATGGGGGCAGCGGTCCAGTCGCCCAGGAAACCCAGGAACGGAAGACCGATCTGGGGATTCTCGCCGTTGGCGTCGGTGAGGACAACAAAGCCCTCCACATAAGCGCCGTTGGGGAACTGAGCCTTCAGGCTGGTGATCTGGTCGTTGGTCAGCTGGATGCTCTTGGAAACGTCCACGCCGTCGGCGGGCACGGTGACGGTGCCAAGATCAATCTCGCCAAGAAGCTGCTCGCTGTTGGAGATGTAGGTGTTGCCGTCGGCTTCTTCCGTGGCGGCGGAGAGCACGATGGCCTTCACGTTGTAGGTCAGGGTGTCGGAGGTCAGGTTATTCACCCGGAAGTCCAGGTCAAAGTGACCGGTGCATTCGGGGTCGTCGCCCAGCTCCAGCTTGCCGGTCTTTTGACCCTCCACGCTGATGTAAGCGGGGGTGGACACGGCTGCACCCACATTCACAAGGCCTGCGCCCTGAGAACGGGGGCTATAATACATCCCGTCCGGGTCCTTCTGGGGCAGGGCGGTGCTGGACAGCAGCGCATTGGTGATGGCTGCGGCTTCCAGAGTGTCCGTGTAGGCCAGACCCTTGCGGACATACTGCGCCACCAGGGCGGAGAGGCCTGCCACATGGGGAGAGGCCATGGAGGTACCGCTCATCATGTCATAGCTGCCGGTGTAGTCGCCGCCTGCGTACAGGGGGTCAACGACGGTGGAGTAAATGTTGCCGCCGGGGGCGGTGATGTCGGGCTTCAGCTCCAGTGCGGGACCTGCGCCCCAGGAGCTGAAGGAGGACATCTGCCTGGCGGACTCATAAGCGCTGATGCGGTCCTCTTTCTGGACCCGCAGGGTCACCTTACCCTCAGCGCAGGCAGCGGCCAGAGCGGCGCCATCCTTACCGGAAATGAACGCACAGGGCAGGGTAGCATGCTCCATGGCCATATTGATCAGGGTGGTGGCCTCCGGGTCCTCGTCATAGACGATGACGGCCTTGACGCCCGGGAAGCTGTACTGGGCCATCTGGACCTTGTAGTCAAAGCTCAGGCCGCCGCCCCGCTTCACCAGGGCAATGCCGGTCTTACCGCCGTACCAACTGAAACCGGCGGCGGAGAAGTCGTTGTAGGTGCCCTAACCGGGCACGGCGATGACCTCCCAGTCCTCGCTGCTGAAGCCCTTTTTCATGGAAGTGGTGAAGGGGTCGGTGAAGGCCACGGAGGTGTCCGTACCGCCCTCCGCCTTCCAGTTCAGCACGGCTTCACTCTTCACAACATTGTTAAAGGAAGCCACGGACAGGTTGGAGTCGTACACGGAGGGAGCGGCCACCATGGAGGTCTCCGGATTGGAGGCGAGAATGTGGCCGCCATAATTATTGTTGGTGGCGGCAGTGTCGCTGTTGCCGGCGGCGGTGACCACCAGAATGCCTGCCTGCTCCATCTTGGCGTAGAGGGTATTCAGGATGGAATCGTCGTGGGCAAAGCCGTTGTCGGAGCCAAGGCTCAGGTTCACCACATCAGCACCCAGCTTCATGGCATCTTCCAGAGCGTTGAAGATGTTGGCATCATTGGCGCCGCCGTTGCCATCGGGGAAGACCTTCATGATCATCAGCTGGGCATCGGGAGCCACGCCGGAGAAGCGGACCTGGCCCTCGGCGGTCTCGGCGTAACCGGCAATGGTACCGGCCACATGGACGCCGTGGTCCTGCCCGGCCTGGACGTTCAGATCCCGGCCGTTGCCGTCGCTTCCGGCGTAGTCAAAGGCGAAGGGGACCTTCCGGTTCTTGTAAAGGCCGTTGTCGGCGTAGGTGATCTTGCTGCCGTCGGAATCGGTGGTGGCGTTCAGCTGCACCCGGTTCAGCATGGCCTTCAGGCTGTCGCTGGTGAAGCGCAGGTCCGTGTCGGATACGTCGGAACGGAAGGAATTCTCCGTAAATGCCTCGTGGACACGGGTCACGCCCTTGCCTTCCTCATAGTTCAGGTCCAGGCCGGTATCCAGCACCGCCACCAGCATTCCCTTGCCGGTGTAGCCCTTACCCCAGGCGGTGGACAGGTTCACCAGGTCATAGCTGTAACCGTAGGTGCTGTTCTCACCGCCGATGGCGGGAGCGGGGGCCTCGTAGGTGTGGGCCACATAGGCGTTCTTCACCTCGGGCAGGGACTGGATCTCGGCCAGACGGCCGTAGGGAATGCGGATGGCCATGCCGTTGACCAGGGAGGTCCACTGGGACAGCACCTGCACGGGCACTTGGGTGTTGTCAGCGGAATAGGTGGCCACACCGTTATCCAGCTGGGCAAGTACCTCGTTCTGCTGCTCCACCAGAGCCTCGGAAGCGGCCTGCGCGCTTGCGGAGGTCAGGTAGTCGGAAAGGGCCGCACCGGCACTTTCCTCGGCGGAGAAGGTGGATGCGGAATAGCCGTCCATCAGGGAGGGGGCATTCAGCTCCACGATCACCGTGACCATATCCGTATCGGCGTAGGCGGACAGGGAGGGATCTTCCCCGTCTGCTCCGGCACTGAGCCTGGTCTGGCCCGGCAGCTCTGTTGCGGAAACGGTCTGGTCCTGGCTGCTCTCGTCGGTCTCCGCTGCACGGACCGCCGGCAGCAGGCCGATGACCAGAAACAGCGCCAGGACCAGAGCGGTCATACGTTTCATCATATCTTTTTCTTCCTCTCGTCAGAATTTTTTCTGCACCGGCAGAGGGTCGCCGGTGTGGAATCAACATATGTCTATAGAATATCTGGTTTCTATATCTATATGTTGATGCCATTATATTCCGAAAAGACAGGTGTGTCAAGGAGGAATACAACCATTGTATTATCTATTTTGGAAAAATCTGGAAATTTTTCAGGCCCCGGAGAATCCGGAAAAGTTTCTCTATGCCTTTCCGGGAAAGTGTGCTATACTATTCCAAAACGCACCGGATAACAGGAGGTACTCTTTATGGAATATGTGCAGACCCCCAATGTACTGTTGGAAGCCATGGTCATTCTGGGAGCCGAGGCAAACGGCTTCGGTCAGGCCCGGCTGGAAGAACGGCTCCGCTCCAAGGGCGTGGACGATTTGACGGTGTTCCGCCAGCGCTACGCCCCCTTCGCCGCCCTGCGGGAGGATATTCTCCGGCAGGCCAATATCGGCAGCCGAGAGCGGCTGGAGGCCCTGTTCTGGGACCTGCCCGGCTTCCAGTACAATACCACCGGGGCCTTTTCTCCGGCGTTTCTGCTGCTGTTTGCTCCGGCCTTTTCCTATAACGGCGATTTGGACGCCTTTCTGAGCGCCGCCATGGACCGGACCCCTGCCCAGGTGGCACGGGATATTCTCCTGGCCCTGGATATGTGGGAGGGGGAGCCGGACGACGACACGGAAAGCACCTTTACGGGCATCGTCCTGTCCATGACCGTCCCGGCGGAGAGCCGTCTGGCCCTGCTGGAGCTGCACCGGAGCTATCGGGAGAAAATTCCCGAGGTGGGTGCCATGCTCCGGCCCGTGATGGCGGCCATTGAGGGCCACCGGGCGGAAATGGACGCTCTGGCGGCGGCCTTCGGCAGCGAGCTGGAGAATACCGGCATGGAAAATTATCTCCGGGAGATCACCAGCCTGACCCAGCGGGAAGGGGAGAACTACCGGATTTATCCCATGATTCTGGGGCCGGATACCAATTTGTTCCTGGATTGCCCCCAGGCCGATGGCAGCGTGGTCATTTACTGCGGAGTTCTGCGGCAGCTTCTGCTGCGGCTGGTCAGCGAGACCCAGGGCAACGTGTCCCAGCTCTGCGAGGCGTTCCACCTGCTGGCGGACCGGACCCGACTGGAAATTCTGCTCTATCTCCGGGACCATCCGGCCTACGGCCAGGAATTGGCGGACCACTTCGGCCTGGCCCGGAACACCATCCATCACCACATGAATAAGTTCTATAATGCGGGCCTGGTCACCTGCACCGTGGAGGGGGCCAGAGTCTATTACGCCCTGGATAAAGAGCATCTGCGCTCGCTGGTGGAGAAACAGACCATGCTGTTCCTGTGAGCCCCCTGGCGAGGCGGAAAATAGCCTTCTCCCTGGGGAGAAGGTGGCCCGAAGGGCCGGATGTGGGGCGGTAGGCAGTATCGTTCCTGAATGTAGGGGCGGCGGCATGCCCCGCCCGCCAGTCTACAATTCCAGAGTAGTTAAAATCAACGCTGCAACTGATGGGACAGAGCAAAGGCTTCCCCTGGAGGGGAAGCTGGCGCA
>UQVA01000015.1 GCA_900544405.1 uncultured Eubacteriales bacterium | reverse complement strand
TGCTTGAACAATTTTTACTTCAAAATATTGTCTAACTTTTGGGGGTCACTTCATTCAAGATTTCGGGGGAGTATACCAACGGCATTACCTCCATATCTACATCAAGCAGCACCAGCGCAAGAGGATTGCGTAGTTACTCAGTCTCCCTCCCGGTGCAGTTCACGATCGAGGCAACTCCGACCTATTATTATGTATCGCATTGTATTCAAGGAGGCACCCAGGCCAAGACTGGATATGCTACTTACACCGAGGGAACGCTCCGTCTGTAATAGCACCTTCTCACCCAGGGGACCAGTATCTGGTCCCCTATTACAGTATATTAGGAGGCCAGTATGAAACGAATCACCATTTATTCTTTTGTCGTTATTCTATTCGCCTTTATATTCGCAAGTTGCGCTGCTGCCCCTGCAGTCCCTTCCACATCCGGCTCCACCGTTCCATCCCTATCGGCCCTCCCTTCCGATACGGCATCGACCACGCCGAAGGAAAGCGGCGATTTAGGAAGCCTAAGTGCCGGATTACATGACGACTGTCCGTCCGATGACCACGGCCCCTATATTACCTACACTGGCGGCGAAATGTCCATGGAATATGAAATTGGAAGCAGCGGAAGGGTCCGGGAATCCGGAATCGGCATTCTTCTGTTCCTGGACGGTCAGCCCCAGCCTTACCGGTTGGAAGGAGAAAGCACCTACACTTATCTGCATACGTTCTACCCCGAAAAAGCTTCCATAGTCGTGGACTTCTATTTTACACCCATTACCGGGCAGGAGGGTGACGACCTGGAAATGTACACCTTAGCGATTTTGAATCCCGAGTACCGGCCATCCGTCGGGCCTCAGCAAATGATGGTCTTTACATCCGGCTCAGTCGGTGCCGGCTGGCGGCTGAAATTTGAAGCAACGCCCCCGGAAGCAGATTTTCCGGAGAAGCAGGTCCGTTTATCGGATGCAGAAATCGCCGCTACGGATGCCTCTTTTGGAGATACCGTCGGATGGTCCGAGGAGGACCTGCGAGAGCGCCTTGGCAGCAGAAGTTACGTAAATGATGCTCCTCATAATGGCCAAAACCGGGTTTACAACATCACCGCAGGTACCCCCGTTGATCTGCGCTATGAGCTGTGGGGGACACCGTATATCAAAAGCAGTGTTATCTTCTATGTGGACAACGAGCCGGTTTTCACTTCAGATGGTCTCCCCTTCGACATGACCGTTGCCAGCGGAGAAAAGAAAATTCTGACCGCCAAGCTGGATATGACCGGGTTCACCGGGGAAAGCGTCATCTACATGGTCCGTGTCCCTAGGAATTATCGAACCAGTGAGATTCGCACCTATGGCTTTATACAAGGTGAAGGGACGTGGTTCCTGCTCGCCGGGGAGAAGCCCGCAGGATGATGTTATGAAAATCTCAGAAATCAGATGTCCATATGTGGCAATATGACGGAGTAGGGCGGGTTTGAACCGGTTCAAAAATCGATAAATTTGTTAAAAGTTCCGAAATTGTAAATATCTGCCGATTGGCCGTTGACATTTTACAAAATTTCTGGTATTGTGACGGTGTAAGGAAGGTCGTTCCTACTCTGGGAAAGCAGGTGATACCCGATGGGCTGATGTGCAGCGCCATGTAAACAATTTCTTCTCCATGGCTTTGATCGTATCCGAATGTCCGTTTTCTATGAATGACGCATTACTAAGGAGGATCAACTAACTAGGAAGAAATTCCGAAATTGGATCACGTTTGCTGTGGTCCTGGCTATGGTCCTGTCCCTCACCATCGGCGTGTCGGCATCAAACACCTCCACCTCTGCTGGTATCTATGGAACTCTCCGTGCAAGCTGCTATCAAAGTTCGAGTGTAAATCTGTTGGATACAACTGCCAGTGTAGACAAGAACCCGGATCGTGCATACTTTGTTGTCACAGTAAGATTTTCAAGCGATTTGGGCCTTGGTGACCCAACCAGTGCGCAAAGTGCAAAATCAGCAAAGAGTTTTAACCCCTCCTTCGCAATATATTTCAACATTGAAACCGCACCCAATTATGCCTTTGTATGTCAAGAAATTCGTGGAGGTACATCAACAGGCAGCAAGGGCTACGCCTGCTACACCCAGACGGATATTTCCATCTAACTAACAGTGAAGTAACGCCCAACGAACCGTTGGGCGTTACTTCTAACAGGAGTTGAAAGAACTTTATGAATCTAAAAAGTGTATTATATCGACTTTTGATATGTGCTTTGACCGTCTTTCTGTGTGCTTGTAGTTTTTCCCCTTCAGATGTTGACGTTTCCACTGCAACGATTCCATCAACCAATACAGGCCCCTCTCCCGTCATCACACCCTCCCGACCTCCGAAAGAAACCGATTTGGGCTACCTTAAGCTGTCCTTCTGTGGGGTAGCAGATTCCGACAGCGTTGGGGAGTTCATCTCTTATACCGGGGGAGAACTTTGCTATCCTTTATGGGCATCATCCCCGCCCAGGGGGACATCTTCATCAACGGCACGAATATTCGCTCCCTGGGAAGCGATTTCCTGTCGAATATCGGCTATCTTCCCCAATATCCCAAATTCTACCGGGATTTTTCCGTAAGGGAATTCCTGCGGTATATGTGCGTGCTGAAGGGCATCGACCAGGCGGACGCCCGCATTGATGCGCTTCTCGACACCGTGAATCTGGCGGACGCCGCCGGGAAGAAGATCGGCGCTCTGTCCGGCGGTATGCGTCAGCGGCTGGGCATCGCCCAGGCCATGCTCTCCGACCCCGGCATTCTGATTCTGGACGAGCCGACCGCCGGTCTGGACCCCCGGGAACGCATCCGTTTCCGCAACCTCATCTCCCAATTCTCCGAAAACCGCATCGTCATTCTGGCCACCCACATCGTTTCCGACGTGGAATTCATTGCCAACAAAATTCTCCTGCTCCATCAGGGCGAGCTGCTGAAATTTGCGCCGCCCACGGAGCTGTGCCGGGAGCTGGACGGCAAGGTCTGGGCGCTGACTCTGGCCGAACCGGACGTTCCCGCCTCCCTGGTCCACCACACCATCAGCAATCTGGCCCGGGAGGAAAACGGCATCCGCCTGCGGATCCTCTCCGAGACCCAGCCCCACCCGGATGCCCGTCCGGTGGAGGCCGATCTGGAGGAGGTTTTCCTGTACCACTGCGGGGAGGAGACCCAATGAAGCACTTTCTGCGTCTGGTGGGCTACGAATGTCGGAAAGCCTTTGGAAATCCGGGCATCGTTCTCTTTCTGGCTGCCCTGCTGGCGCTGAACGGGTGGAAAATTCAGGACCAGTATCACCGGGCCACCGGTGCCTTCGACCCCTACAAGCGGCAGTATCAGGAGACCTATGCCACCTATTCCGGGACCATTACGGCAGAAAAAGCCCAGAAGATCATGACCATTTACCGGCCTCTGGACGAAAAGCTCCGGAATATGCAGTTGAGCGGTGAATATGACCCCAACGCCTACACATACAGCGAGGCCACGGACGAGCAGTTTTTCGGAATGCTGTTCGTGTACGAAATGCAGTACGACTATTATTACCGGAACAACGCCATTTCCATCGTGGAAAATGCCCGGACGCTGGCCCAATCTCCAAACGTCAGCGCCTACATCGCCCGGGAAAATACCCGCATCGCCTGGGACTTTTCCGGCCGGAGCATCCCGAATTTCACGGATACCCGGGGCAGCCATGTACTGCTGAACTATGATTATTCCACCATGCTGGCTTTGCTGATGTGCATTTTCGGCCTGTGCGGCGTTTTTGTGCGGGAGCAGGAATCGGAAATGTCCATGCTGCTGCCCACCACCCGTTACGGCACCGGGGCCACCGTGGCCGCCAAGCTCACCGCTGCGGTGCTTTTTCTGCTGGGCATCGGCATCCTCTTCTACGGTGAGGACTTCCTTGTGATCTACACGCTGGAAGAATACCATGACGCCCTTTCTGCGCCCATCTATTCGCTGGCAAAAATGGAGCAGACGCCCCTGCGCTGCACCATCGGCAGCTATTTCCTGCTGTCCGCCGGGCTGCGGATTTTGGGGCTGATGGCCTGCGGCTGTCTGGTTTTGCTCCTATCCAGCCTTGCAAAGCAGACCCTGACGGCCTTCCTGACGGGGTTTTGTGCCCTATTCCTTGGCGTTTTGCTTCATGACGGCTCTGGAAGCCGCACAGGGCTGAAATGGTTCAACCCCACGGAGCTGCTGTTTCCCCGGGAAATGCTGCGCTGGGACCGGTTCGTGAATGTATTTGGCTTTCCCATGCGGCAGGCGGGTTTTCTGATCATGACCGTCGCCCTGCTGTCTGTCGGAATGCTGCTGTGGGTGCTGTATCGAAGCCGCAGCTACCATCATCAGGGAAGGAGGCATCGTCATGGCAGGCTATGAATGGAAAAAGCTGCTCCGCTACCGCCGGGGCGGCTGGATCGTGCTGGTCCTGCTGCTTGCAGAACTGGCGAGTATTCTGCTCTTTACCCGGCCTTTTGACCGGAATCTGGAAGAAAACCGCAGCGTCTACAATGAATATCTTGCCCAGGTGGAAGGGCCGCTGACCCCGGAAAAGCGGGAATGGATCGAAGGAGAAATGAAGCGGATCAACGCCGTTCACAGCGAATTCGAGGCATTGAAAACCGACTACTATACCGGCGCTCTCTCCGAGGAGGAATTCCGGCAACAATATGCGGATCTGCAGGCCCAGGACGCCCGGTATCCGGGATTTTCCAAGCTGTACAGTCAATATATTTTCGTCCGGGAGCAGCCGGACCGGCAATTTCTCTACACCGGCGGCTGGGAGACCCTGCTGGGGAACAAATCGCCGGATTATCTGCTGTGGCTGGCGCTGATCTTCCTGCTTGCACCGCTGTTCTGCCAGGAATACGGCTGCCAGATGGACCAACTGCTGCTGACCCAGAAGGAAAGCGCCGCCAAGGGCTGGAAAGCCAAGCTGCTGGTCGCTCTGGCGCTGACCGCTGGGCTTACCGCACTCATTCAGGGATTTCAGGTTGCCAACTGCGCCCTGCGCTTCGGGCTGCCCCACTGGAATTACAGTCTGCACTCTCTGGTGAGCTTCGGAACCGTGAAAAAAAACATGGCCCTGTGGCAGGCCTTTGCCCTGCAATTTTCCCTGAAGGAATTGGGGTATCTCTATGGCTGTCTGGTGATCTTGGCCCTCAGCGTTCTGACGAAAAAGTATGCGCTGACGCTGATGGGTTCTCTGGTGCTGCTGCCGCTGCCCTTCCTGACCACCTCCGCCAAATATTTTCTGCGGCTCCCCGCCCCCTGGGCCTTGAGCATCGGTACCCTTTATCTGAGCGGAGACGATTTTGAGTTCTACGCCGGGTCCCCCCGGGTCTTTCCGGAGGTCTCTTGGAAAGAATTGGGGCTGCTCATGGCCGGAAGCGCTGTGATCTGCCTGCTGCTCATTGCCGTTCTTTGGATGCGGAACCGGAATTACCATGTCCGCCGGAAAAAGGCCAAGGCGGTTGCCCTCTGCTGTCTGCTGCCGCTGCTGCTTCTGGGCTGCGGGAAGCAAGAGAAGTCCATCCTTTACAACTCTTTCGACCACAGCTGGGCCGTTACGGAACGTTACGAGGTCGTCGAACACAGCTTTCAGCAGTTTTCGCTCTACGACCGGGAAACCGGCACGTTTCAGACCTTCCCCGCCGGCGCCTTTGCAGACAACGGGCAGACAGCTCTGGGCTTCTTCTATCTGGACGGAAATACCCTGTACAGTCTTTCCCAAACCACCTGGCATGAGCGTTTTTACCGGGAATCCTACGACCGGGCCACGGCCCTGACGGCGCTGGACCTGAACACCCTGGAGGAAAGGACTGTCTACGAATGGAATGACGGCTCCAAGCGATTTTTTGGTCTGCTGGACCGGAGCTATTCGGAAACAGACCCCACGTTTGGCTATCCCTTCTTCCTGTACGGAAACACCATGTATTTCCAGCAGGACGAGCTTCTGAAAACCACGGACCTACTCACCGGTCGGACCGAAACCATCATGGACCTCTCCAGCGCCGCCAACTTTGCTTTCGACGGGGAGCGGCTTTATTATCTGGATGCCTACAACCGGCTGACCCTCCGGACCCTGTCCAATGGATCCTCGGAAGCGCTGGAAACAGTCATTGCCCGGGATTTTCGTCTGACGGAGCAAGGCGTGTATTTTCTGAACATCCGGGACAAGAATACCCTGTATTTCTGGGATCCGGAAGATGGGTCCATCCAAAAGCTGGACGACCATCAGGATTGTTACAGCCTCCACTATGACGAAAAATACTGCTGGGTGGAATCCATGGAGGGACTTTATCGGGTCTGTCTGGATACCGGTGAAAGCGTCCAGGTCACCGTCCCCGGCTATGCTTCCATCATCACCTCCGGCGACCTGATGCTCAGCGAGGACTACGAAAACGGTGTCTTGTATCGAATCGATAAGGACACCCTGGAAGTCACAGTTCTTTCAGAAACGCCAGCGGAATAACGTACCTCTTTTCTCCTCCAAATCCATCGAAAGCCAATAAGGCAAGTGGATTTTCTGAGAAAAGAGAATGTTCTACAATTCGTTCTGAATTTTTCCGATGTTCTTCGGTCTCAATGGAAGTTCCGCAGGCCTGGTATTGAAAAATCTTATGCAGGAATCCCGTCAGATTTTTATCCTTATCTGACGGGATCCCTGCTTTTTTATGAAAGCGGGGCGTGCGGTGCACGCATTCCATGTCAATCCGGAAAATATAGGCAAGGCGCATAATTTCTGTCAGGTACGTCCCGGAGATTTTCTATATTTCGACTTGAAAGAACGGCTCAAAAGCGCTTGCATTTGTACGTCAGAGAAGGTATAGTTATGCTGGATTCTTGGAAAATCCCGGAAACGGGGTGCTTTTCCGGAAAAACACTTACCCGGTATGACCGGAGAAAGAGAGTTGCAAGCATATGAAACAGAAAGGCTTTCAAAAGTTCATTTCTGTGCTGCTGGCCCTGGTCCTGACCCTGGGACTTGCCCTGCCCGCTTTGGCGGCAGACGGTTCCCGCGAACAGGGCAGCAAGCTATCCTTTGAGCAGGTCAGCGCTGACGAATACAACGTCGGGCTGTCCCGCCGGGACGAAGTCAGCACGGAAGAAACCGAGGAACCCCTGTACGAGGATACGGACATCGTTCGAGTATCCATCGTTCTGGAGGACGCCTCCACCCTGGAAAAGGGCTTCACTGCCGACGAGATCGCCGCTTTCAGCAGCGATGCCATGGCCTATCGTCAGTCCCTGAAAGGCAAGCAGGAGGCTATGGAGGCCACCATTTCCAGGCAAGCCCTGGACGGAGAGGACCTGGACGTGGTCTGGAATCTGACCCTGGCCGCAAACATCATTTCCGCCAACGTGGAATATGGCGATATTTCCGCCATCGAAGCGGTCCCCGGCGTGGAAGAAGTGCTGGTGGAGCGGCGCTATGAGCCCTGCGTGGTCAAGGAAGAACTGACCACGGACCCCATGATGTCCACCTCCGACGAAATGATCGGCTCCACCGCCGTCTGGGCCTCCGGCTATACCGGTGCCGGACGGAAGATTGCCATCATTGATACCGGCATCGATGTGGACCACCCGGCTCTGGACCCGGATGCCTTGGCTTACGCCCTGGAGGGGAGCAACGCTTCCCTGATGACCAGCGCTGACACGGCGAAGGTCCTCTCCCAGCTGAACGCCGCCAAGCAGTACAAGGGCCTCACCGCCGAGGACCTCTATGTGAACGCCAAAATTCCCTACGGCTTCAACTATGTGGACAACGGCCTGAACATCGGCCACGACAAGGACACCCAGGGCGACCACGGCTCCCACGTGGCCGGTATCGCCGCCGCCAACCGCTATGTCAAAGCCGAGGACGGCAGCTTTGCAAATGCCCTGGATACTGTTCTGACCCAGGGCGTGGCTCCCGATGCCCAGCTTCTGGTGATGAAGGTCTTTGGCGTCACCGGTGGTGCTTCTGAATCCGACTACATGGCCGCCGTGGAGGACGCCATGGTGCTGGGCGCCGATTCCGCCAACCTTTCCCTGGGCGGCTCCTGGACCGGCAACTCCCGTGCAGCCGATGCCTACGCCGCTATCCTGGAGCGGGTCACCAAGAGTGGCATGGTGGTGGTCATTTCTGCCGGTAACTCCGGCAGCTGGTACGAGGAGACCGCCGTGGGAAGTGCTTATGCCGACGGCGTCAGCTTCGCCACCTCCGGTGCGCCCGGAACCTATACCAATTCCCTGGGCGTTGCCTCTGTGGACAACGTGGGCCAGACCGGCCTTTATATTGATGTGGCCGGGAACAAAATGTTCTACACCGAATCTCTGGAATCCCAGAGCGGCAGCAAGTACACCAATTTGTCCATCACCACCCTGGCCGGGGAGCAGGAATATGTCTATCTGGACTCCATCGGCACGGCGGAGGAATTCGCCGCCATCAAGGACGTGCTGGCCGGAAAAATCGCCATCTGCAACCGTGGTGAACTGAACTTCACCGATAAACTGGAAAACGCCGTCAGCAATGGCGCCATTGCAACCATCGTGGCCAACAACCAGCCGGGGACCTTGGGCATGGAGCTGTCCGCCTACACCCGAACGGAGCCTGCTGTGACCATCAGTCAGGCGGATGCCGCCACGCTGAAGGCCGCTTCCACGCCGGTAACGGACGATTCCGGCAAGGTACTTTACTATACCGGCAAGCTGACCATTTCCGACGCCGTTGGTTCCGGTGTGAGTGCTGCCGATCATTACACCATGAGCAGCTTCTCCTCCTGGGGCGTGCCCGGTTCTCTGGAGCTGAAGCCGGAGATCACCGCCCCCGGCGGCAATATTTACTCCCTGAAAAACGGCGGTGCCTACCAGAATATGTCCGGCACCTCCATGGCCGCTCCCCAGGTCACCGGCATGGTGGCGCTGCTGGACCAGTATCTGGAAGAACAGGGCTATCCAGCCAAGACCGGTCTGAGCACCCGTGTGCTGGCCCAGAGTCTGCTGATGTCCACCGCCGAGCCCATTTCCGAAACGGACACCACTTACTATCCCGTACTGCGGCAGGGCGCCGGTCTTGCCAACATCCAGAACGCCATCTCCGCAGGCAGCTACCTGCTGATGGATGCCGATGCCACTGGCTCCTATGCCGACGGCAAGATCAAGGCGGAGCTGGGCGACGACCCGGACCGCAGCGGAACTTATAGCTTCGGCTTCACCATCTATAACCTGGAGGATACGGCCACCGCCTTCCGGCTCAGCGCTGATTTCTTCACCCAGGCGCTGGCTGCCGACAGCAACGCTACCCTCTATGAGGACACCGTCACTGCTCCCCTGCCCGCCACCCTGACCTGGACCGTGGACGGGAAGCCTCTGGAGGTCGAAATTCCCGCCTCTGCCCTGGCCTGCGACCTCAACGGCGACGGCACCGTCAACACCCAGGACGGTCAGGCCCTGCTGGACTACGTTACCGGCGTGCGCAGTGAGATCAATGACCGGAACAACGCCGACCTGGATCACGACGGCGACATCGACACCTACGATGCCTATCTGTTCTTCCGGCAGGTCTGCACCGCATCCGTTTCCGTTCCCGGCAACGGCAGCGTCCATGTACAGATAACCGCCAGCCTGAACAAGGCACAGCTGGACATGTATGATGATTACAGCGACGGCACCGGTACTTATGTGGAAGGCTATGTGTTCGCCAGTGAGCTTTCCGATGCGGAGGGTAGTCTGGGGGTCACCCATTCCATCCCCATACTGGGCTACTACGGCAGCTGGACCGATGGCTCCATGTTCGACGTGGGCAGCTACATCAACTACTTCGTCAGCGGCGAAGAAGCTCGTCCTCCCTATATGTTCGACAATACCGGGAAGTCCCTGCAATATCAGGTGCTCTCCACCCGGGAAAAAGGCTCCGCCACCGCCTACGCCTTTGGCGGCAACCCCTATGTGGAGGAGGACTTCTACGAGCCGGAACGGGATTCCATCAATACCGACACCACCCTTCTCAATGAGCTTTCCTTTACCGCCATTCGAAACTTCTCCAACTCCCACCTGCGCCTGACCGATTCCACCGGCAACACTTATCTGGACACGGACACCGGTGCCAACGAAGGCGCTTACTATCAGGAGACCGCCGTGGGCGGCCTGTGGCGGAACGTGCAGTACACCATCACCATCGGCACGGACCTGTCCAAGGCGCCGGAAGGTGCTACCCTGGACCTGTCCCTGACCCTGGCTCCGGAATACTATGTGGAGGAGAACGGCACCACCCATTGGGATGCCCTGGGCGCAGGCGCCACCCAAGCCTATCACGCCTACGTGGACAAGACCGCTCCCACCCTCAGCGACGTGACCCTCATTGAGGACGTGACCACCGGCGATCAGGCGCTGGCCGTCACCGCCTCCGATAACCGCTACATTGCCACCGTGGCCCTCATCGACTACGACACCGGCAATTCCCTGACCAGCGGTAGCACCCCCGCAGGCAGCCCCGCAGGCCACGAGGACGTGTTCCGCATTGAATTGGACGAGGCCATGAAGGCCGCAAGCCACCTGCTGGTCGCCGTTTACGACTATGCCGGCAACCACACCACTTATAAAATCAACCGGAATACCCAGGAACTGGAGGGCAGCGTCAGCGTGACCCTCAGCGAAACGACCCTGTCCCTGTTCCGGGGTGCCAATGCCACCCTGACCGCCGAGGTCAGCCCCTTCGGCGTGCAGCCCGACGGCGTGGATTGGTCCTCCTCCAATGAGGCCGTGGCCACCGTCAGCCCGGAGGGCCTGGTGACCGGCACCGGTGAGGGCAAAGCTGTGATTACCGCCAGCTCCAAAAAGGACCCCAGCGCCAAGGCCACCTGTGAAATCACCGTGAAGGTCCTGCCCGTGACCCTGTACGGCACATTGCAGGATGAGAACGCTCTGGCACAGCTGTACACCTGGGACCTGGCCCACGAGAGCCGCTGGACTGCCCGGTCCGCTCTGGAAAGTGAGACCGTAGCGGCCACCGCCTATGACAGCCGCAACAGCACCGTCTATCTGGTAGACAGCCAGAAGCACAGCCTCCACAAGGTTGATCCCGCCACCGGCAAGGACCTGGCCACCTATGACGGCGTACCCGCCACCGGCGGCTCCCTGCCCGTCTGGGACCTGGCTTACAGCGACTTCTTCTCCACGGAGGACAAGCCCCTGCTCACCGGCGTGTACGGCATCTATATTCTGCCTTTGACCGAGCCGGAAAATTTCTCCGGCATCAACAAGTCCTTTGAAGATTCCTACGCTCTGGGGAAGACCGGTGCTTCCCGGTACCTGACCATTGCGGCCATGGGTCACGACTGGGTGACGCCCGTTTGGAACACCGTGGAAGGCGAAATTTATGCCCTGCTGGACGATGCCGGATACATCCACATCGGCGTGTTCTGCGACGAGGAGGAAGAGGGTGCCCTGTCCTATACCGGCTGGGACTGGTTTGAATCCACTCTGCCGGAGCTGAATCTCCCCGGCAGTGACAGCGATATGTACTGCTCCATGGTGGCCACCGAGGAAAACGGTGCCTCCGTGCTGTACCTGACCTGCTTCACCGGCGAAACCAACGAGATCTACCGCCTGACCTACACCAGCGACGGCGTACCCGCCCGTTATAACATCAACGAGGACACCAGCGAACCCAAGTGGGATGCCAATGGTGCCAAGCACCTGTGGGTGGCCGAGTATGCCGGGACCTACGGCAACGGCGTCTGGCCCGCCAATATCTATCAGGCCGTGCCCAACGCCCCCGAAACCACCCAGGACGTCCCCGAAACCACCCAGGGCATCCCCGAAACCACCGAGGCCGCAGCCGAGACCGTAACCGCACCGGTCGTCACCGAGGCAGCTGCTCCCAAGGTCAGCCTGTTGTCCGCTCCTGCGGGTCTGACGAGCGTGACTTCTGCGGCGGATGTGACCGTCCAGGAGGCACCCGTCGAGGCTTCCGCCTCCAATATTTCCGTCTCTGAGGACGAAAAGACCGTCACCGTGAACGTGGTCGCCCTGGGCGATGAGGACCTGACCAACGGTCTGGCCACCGTGGAATACGATGCCAGCCTGCTGACCCTCACCAATGTTTCCATGTTCGCCGACTACACCTCCCATAAGGACGAGGCCGGAAAGGTCACGCTGGGTTATGTAAGCCTGGACGGCGTTCCCGCCGGGACTGTGATCGCCACCCTGACCTTCCAGGTGGACCCCGTCAAGGTGGATGCGGACCTGACCGTCACCGTCCATCACAGCGAGGCGAATGACACCCATGTGGATAGCACCGAAACGCTGACGGCCTGCTTCCATAAGGAAACCGTCATCGGGCCCGCCAAAGCGCCCACCTGCACCGAAAACGGCACCTCCGGCGACACCCTCTGCGCCGTCTGCGGCAAGAAGCTGGCCGACGGCCAGGTGACTCCCGCCACCGGCCACAAGTTCGGCGAATGGACCTCCACAAAGGACGCCACCTGCACGGAGACCGGCACGGAAAGCCGGACCTGCTCCGTCTGCGGGGCCACGGAGACCCGGGAGACCCCAGCTCTGGGCCACGACTACAAGGACAGCACCTGCACCCGCTGCGGTGCCAAGCTGACCTACGTCAACACCGGCGATACGGTCAACATTCCCCTGCTCACCGTTTTGCTGACCTGCTCCGCTGCCGCTGCGGCCTTTGTGACCGCCGTCCTGCTGCGGAAGAAGCGTGTGAAGTAAACACATTCCATCCCCTGCCCGGCAGTATTACGCTGCCGGGCAGATTTTTCTCCGTTCTTCCTGTGGGAAAACCCTTGAAAATGGGATAAAGCCGTGATAAAATAGTATAGAAAAGGGAAATCAGCCGCAATGCGGCTTTTTGAAAATGCGTAAGTTAGCTTTATCTAACTATAAATCTGGGAGGCAGGAAATTATGGCTGAAAAATTGACCCTCTCCGGGGTGCCGGAGACCATGCTGCA
The DNA here is from genome assembly GCA_900544405.1 of uncultured Eubacteriales bacterium. Taxonomy (GTDB): domain Bacteria; phylum Bacillota; class Clostridia; order Oscillospirales; family Oscillospiraceae; genus Faecousia. The sequence goes on along the minus strand of UQVA01000015.1, from coordinate 27,604 downwards.
AACCATTTACGCCCGTGCCAAGGAGAGCCGTGGCCGGGGCGCCATCCACGACGCCAAGGCCGAGGAGATCATCGACCGCCTGGACTACGATTTCTCCCTGGCGGACAAGGACGCCGCCATGCACAGCGGTGTGATTGCCCGGACCATCGTGCTGGACCGGCTGACGGAGGACTTTTTGTTGAAAAATCCCGGCGCGGCGGTGGTGAACATCGCCTGCGGGCTGGACACCCGGTGCTACCGGACGGCAGGCTTCACCCACTGGTACAATCTGGACCTACCGGAAACCATGGCCGTCCGGGAACGGCTGCTGCCGGAAAACGGGGCCATTTCCCAAATCACCATGTCCGCCATGGAGGACTGGGGCGGCCAGATTCAGGAGCAGAACGTCCCGGCTCTGGTCATCATTGAGGGGCTGACCATGTACTTAAGCGAAGCGAACGTGCAAAAGATTTTTGCCATCATCGCCCGCCGGTTCCCCAAAGTCACGGTGTTCGTGGAGACCATGAATCCCATGGTCGTCAAGCGGTTCAAGGAGCGGTCCATCGAGGGCAGCCACGCCAAATTCACCTGGGGCGTGAAGAACGGCAAGGCCCTGGCGGCGCTGCTGCCGGAATTCCGGCTGGTCGGGGAACACAGTCTCACCGAGGGCATGGCGGTGTTTGCGCCCATTTACAAGGTGCTGGACAAACTCCCCGCCGTTCGGAATATTTCCAACAAAATCATCGTCCTGGAACGGTAATTCAGGAGGAACGCCCATGAAATGCTTTGAATTCGGTCAGGAAAACCCGGAACGCATGGTCATGCTCCACGGGGGCGGCACCAGCTACCTGGGGATGCTGCCCACGGCGCAGGGAATGGGCCGGGTCTACCATGTGGTCCTGGTGGCCTACGACGGCTTCAACCCCAGCGAGCCGGACACGGAGTACCGCTCCCCCATGGACGAGGCCCGGCGGCTGGGTGACTTTCTTGTGTCCCAGGGCCGCAGCAGCATCGAAATTCTTTACGGCATTTCCTACGGCTGCCGGGTGCTGATGGAGGTGCTGGCCGACCGGCGGCATTTGCTGGAAAATAAGGGTTCAACGCTATGAGTGTTATGGAGACCTACTTACAGGAAACGCCCATGCTGGATTTTTCCCATCCGGCCATTCAGAAGCTAATTTCCGGGCGAAATTGGAAGAATCTTCCGGAATTTGGCCGAATCCGGGCCATTTACAATTACGTCCGGGACGAAATTTTATTCGGCTACAACACCGACGACGGCCTTCCGGCCTCCCAGGTCCTGGCCGACGGCTACGGCCAGTGCAATACGAAAGCGACCCTGTTCATGGCTCTGCTCCGGTGCTGCGGCGTTCCCTGCCGCATCCACGGCTTCACCATCGACAAGCGCCTGCAAAAGGGCGCCATGACCGGGCTGGTGTACGCTCTGGCCCCCAGGGACGTGTTTCACAGCTGGGCGGAAGTGTACCTGGACGGGGTCTGGTACTGCCTGGAGGGGCTGATCCTGGACCGGGCTTACCTGATGAGCCTGCAAAGAATTCACGCAAACCATGTCGGCCCCTTTTCCGGCTACGGCGTAGCCGCCCAGGACCTGCAAAACCCGGTCATCGACTTTGACCGGAACGACACCTTCATTCAGAGTGAAGGCATCTGTCAGGATTTCGGCGTGTACGCCAGCCCCGACGACCTGCTCCGGGACCATGGGCAGGATATTTCGCCCCTGAAAGCCTTCGTCTATCGCCACATTGGCCGCAGACTGATGAATCGAAATGTGCAAAAAATCAGGGAACAATACCGTTAAACCCACCCCGTTTCATAGCAGCAGCCCCCGATGCAAGTTCTTGCATCGGGGGCTTGTTTCACAGTTCCCATTCTTTGATCTGGCTGGATTTGTCGTAGAGGCGCAGGTAGCTTTCGTAGCGGGTGGGTTCGATGTCCCCATGGTCCACGGCGCTGCGGATGGCGCAACCCGGCTCTTTCCGGTGGGCGCAGTCGTGAAACTGGCATTTGCCCAGGTAGGGGGCGAAGTCCGGGAAGGCGTATTGCAGGTTTTCCTTCAAGATGAGGTCCATCTGGTCCGTGTCGAAGGAGGAAAATCCCGGCGTATCCGCCACAAAAGTATCGTTTCCCAGAGAATACAACTCCACATGGCGGGTGGTGTGCCGCCCACGGCCCAGCTTCTCGGAGACCTCCCCGGTGGCCAGGGTCAATTCCGGGCAGAGCCGGTTCAGGATGCTGCTTTTGCCCACACCGGAGTTGCCGGTGAAGGCCGTCAGCTTGCCGGTGAGCAAACTGCGCAGTTCCTCGATGCCCTGGCCGGTCTCGGCGCTGGTCTGGATCACCGGGAAGCCCGCATGGCGGTAGATTTCCGCCAGTTTTTCCCCGGCGTCCAAATCGCACTTGTTCACCAGAATGTACACGCTGACCTGCTGGTCGGCGGCAATGGCTGCCACCCGGTCGATGAGGAACGGCTCCGTCACCGGGTTCACGTTGGCGGCGAACACCGCCAGGGCATCCACGTTGGCCACCGCCGGTCGGATGAACCGGTTCCGCCGGGGGAGAATTTTCTCCACCATGCCCTTGCCGTGCTCCACGGTGATCTCCACCAGGTCCCCGGTCAGGGGGCTGGCCTGACGGCGCAGGCTCCCTCGGCCCCGGCAAGTCACCGGGCCGGAGGGAGTCTCCACCTCGTAAAATCCGCTGAGGGAGCGGATGATGCGTCCTTGTGTCGTCATGCCTTAAAAGTCCACCCGCTGGGTCATCGTATACTTGTCATTGATGTAAATGTCATAGTACATGGTGCCGTACCCGGTCACTTCCACGGTGACCTTGGAGGCGCCGTCGGTGATGGTTCCCTCGTAAACGACCTTGCCGTTGGCGCCGCTTTCCTTGATGGTTGCCTTATAGGGGTCAATCGCCTCCTCCAGCAGACCGAAGGTCACGGATTTGGTCACAGGCGTGGCTCCGCCGTTGGAAACAGACAGGACGATCTCGGTCTTGGGGTCCTGAACGCTGTCCGCATCCAGGGACTGCTTCACCACGGTGCCCGCCGCCTCGGTGCTGTCCACGGTCTCGGTCCGCACATTGGTGAAGCCCTTGGCGCTGAGGGCGCTCTTGGCCTCCGTCTCGGTCTTGCCCACCACGTTGGGCACGGTCATCTTGCCGCTGGACACGTCCAGCACGATGGTGGTAGTCACATCCACCTCGGCATTGGGATTCTCGGACTGCTTCAGCACCGTGAAGGCCGCCTTGTCGCTGTCATCCACCAGATTGATGTCCACATAGTTGAAGCCCGTCTGGGACAGCATCTTCTTGGCATTATCCTGGGACTTGCCGATGACGTTGGGGACCTTCTTCTTGTTGACGCCGCTGGAAACCTCCAGCGTCACGGTCTGGGACCGGTCCTGCCGGGAATTGGCCCGGAGGCTCTGCCTGGTAACGGTGCCGGACTCCTTGTCGCTGTCCACTTCTTTAATTTCCACATTGTTGAAGCCGTTTTCGGACAGGGTCTTTTCCGCCTGATCTCTCGTCATGCCCTCCACATTGGGCATGGTCATCATACCGGAGCTGACGTACAGGGTCACGGTGGTGTTCTCATCCAGGGCGCCGCCCTCGGCGGGATCCGTGCGGACCACCTTCCCCTTGGCCTGCTCCGGGCTGTCCTCCTCCCGGACCAGGATTTTGGCCTCGGCAACGCCCTGCTTCACCAGGAACTCCTTGGCGGACTGCTGATCGATACCCACCAGATTCTCCATGGTCTTGTTTTCCGGTTCCTTGCCCAGGCTCACGTCCACATAGAGGACCGTGTCCTTGCTGACCATTTCTCCGGCCTTGGGTTCCTGGGCCATGATCTGGTCCTTGTCGTACTTGTCGCTGTACCCCTTATCCCGGAGGACGATGCGGAAGTCCCGATAGGTGGGCAGGGTGTTGTAATCCTGGCCCAGAAGGGTGGGGACCTGAACGGTCTGGTCCTTCTTGCCCACGCCGTTGCCGAAAATGGCGATCAGAATGAGGGCCAGCGCCAGGACTGCCACAGCGGAGCAGGAAATAATGGCAATCGTTGTGTTCCGGCTGCGCTTCTCCTCGGCCTCCCGGCGGCGCTGGGCCTCCTGGCCGGAGGGGGCGGGCCGATTGGCCTTCTCCCCGGGACGGGCAGCATAAGCGCCGGTCTGGGGCCGGGCAGTGTTCTGAGGCCGCTGGCCGCTGCCAGTCTGGGACCGCTGCTGTGTACTTCCGGCCTGCGGACGCTGGGTGCTGCCGCTCTGGGGGCGGGTCCCGGTCTGGGGACGTTGGGTCCCGGTGACGGGGGGCGTAGTCCGGCGAGTAGGCTCGGGCACCGACTCCCGGCGGGGCCGGGGGGCTTCCCCATGACGGTCCGCCACCCGCTCGGCAGTGGTCCGGGGAGCGGTCGGCTCCTGGGGCCGCTTTTCCGTCAGATGCAGGGCCGCATCCGTGGGGCCTGCGTTGTAATCAAAGAGGATGGTGGGGTCCTTCCGGAACTCCTCCATATCATAGAGCATGGCGGTAGCGGACTCATAGCGGTCATTGGGCTCGTGGGCCATGGCCTTCATGATGATCTGCTCCAGACCGCCGGGGATATTGGGATTCAGGGTGGAAGGCATGGGCGCTCCGCCGTTGATGTGCTGGATGGCCACAGCCACGGGGGACTCCCCGTCGTAAGGGGGCCGCCCGGTCATCATTTCGTACATGACCACGCCCAGGGAGTACAGGTCGGACCGGTTGTCCACCCGGCTGCCCTTGGCCTGCTCCGGGGAGATGTAATGCACGGACCCCAGGGCTTCCTTGGTCAGGGTGTTGCCCTTGGACATAATGCGGGCGATGCCGAAGTCCGTGACCTTCACGGAGCCGTTTTTCAGCACCATCACGTTGTGGGGCTTGATGTCCCGATGGACGATGCCCCGGCTGTGAGCGTGTTCCAGAGCCTTGGCGATCTGCATGGAGAAATGCAGGGTCTCCTTCCAGTTGAGAACGCCCTTTTTCTCCATATACTGCTTCAGACTGATGCCGTCCACCAGCTCCATGACGATATAGTCCGCCTCCGCTGAGGTGGAAACGTCGTACACCGAGACGATGTTCGGGTGGCTCAGCATGGCCACGGCCTGACCCTCCGCATGAAAGCGGCGGCGGAACTCCTCGTCCTGAGAATACTCGTCCTTGAGAATTTTTACGGCCACCAGCCGGTTCAGCCGGTGACACCGGGCTTTATACACCACGGCCATGCCGCCGGTACCGATGACCTCCAGAATTTCGTACCGGTTATCCAGCAGTCGGCCGATATACTTATCTGCATCCATAATTGCTACTCCTTCCCCGTCAGACCTGGACCAAAATACTGGTCACATTGTCCGGCGCTCCCCGTGATTTTGCAATGTCCAGCAGGCGCTGGCAGCATAGCTGCTTGTTGACCCCGTGGACCACCTCAAAGAGGATCTCCTGATCGTCCATCATGTTGGACAGTCCGTCGCTGCACAGCAGCAGGCAGTCTCCTCTGGACAGCCGGTAGTGGAACAGGTCGCTTTCCAGAACCGACTCGGTGCCCACGGCACGGGTGATGAAATTCTTGCCCGGATAGGTCCGGGCCCGCTCCGGGGTCAGTTCGCCCCGCTCGACCATCATCTGGACCAGGGAATGGTCCTTGGTAAGCTGGCGGATGCCGGTGCGGTCGATGGCATAGGCCCGGCTGTCGCCTACATTGATGATGGTGGCGTCCCGGCCACGGATCAGTGCGGCCACCAGGGTCGTACCCATGCCCAAAAACTCTTCAAATTGCTTGGATTGATCGAAAACAGTGAAATTTGCCAGCTTGGCGGCTCCCCGGAGCATCTGGTCGGCGCTGATCTGGTCCAGTGACGGGAACCAGGTGCGCTTGATCTCCTGGGTAAAGACCTCCACGGCCAGGGAACTGGCCACATTGCCGGATTTGGCGCCGCCCATGCCATCGCAGAGAACGCACAGCAGGGTGTTTCGGTCCAGCTGTTCCACCTGATAGGCGTCCTGGTTCTGTGTCCGGACGCATCCGGGATCGGAAAGCGACCAATATTGCATAGGACTTGCTCCTTTCGTAAGGAATTGCGGGGGACAGCCTTTCCCCCGTGGTCCGTTCCTCTGAGGAATGCCTTTCCCTGGGGGAAGGCATTCCTCAGAGCATCCAACTGCCTACCCCTTCTGCTGGGTATATTTTCTTCTCAGCTGGCCGCAGGAGGCGTCGATGTCGCCGCCCAGGGTCCGGCGGACCGTAGCGCTGACGCCGCCGTCCTCCAGAATTTTCTGGAACCGCTCCACCGCCGCCTTGGTGCTGGGCACCAGGGGGCTTTCCTCCACCCGGTTCAGGGGGATGAGATTCACATGGGCCGGGAGGCCCTTCAGCCGCCGCAGCAGTTCTTTGGCATTGTCGGCGGAGTCGTTCACCCCGTCGATCATGGCGTATTCAAAGGAAATCCGCCGGGAAGTGGCCGCATAATACCGGCGGCAGGCGGAAAGCAGCGTCTCCACATCGTATGCCTGATTCACGGGCATAATGCGATTCCGAATTTCATCATTGGGCGCATGGAGGGACACGGACAGCGTCAGTTGCAGCTTCCGCTCCGCTAATGCGTCGATCTTCGGCACCAGGCCGCAAGTAGACAGGCTGATGTGCCGCATGGAGATGTTCATGCCCTCCGGGCTGTTCACCAGCTCCAGAAAGCGCATCACGTTGTCGAAATTATCCAGCGGCTCCCCGATACCCATCAGAACGATGTGGGAAATCTCCAGGCCGGAATCCAGCTGGGTGAACAGTACCTCGTCCAGCATTTCGTGGGGCTCCAGACGGCGAACCAGGCCGCCGATGGTGGAAGCGCAGAAGGCGCAGCCCATGCGGCAGCCCACCTCCGAGGAAATGCACACGGTATTGCCGTAGTGGTAGCGCATAAGCACTGTCTCTACGCAGTTTCCGTCGGCAAGCTGCCAGAGATATTTGATGGTACCGTCCCGGGCAGACTCCTGACGGCGCACCGGCGTGGGCCGGTACAGATCATATTCCGCCGCCAGCGCCTCCCGCAGGGCCTTTGGGATGTTGGTCATGTCCTCATAACCGGCGCCCTTGTGGAGCCAAGTATAAAGCTGTTTGGCCCGGAAGGTCGGCTGGCCCATAGCTTTCAGAGCCTCCGCCACTTCCGGCAGGGTCATGCCCCGCAGGTCCCGCTTCATGCCTTTCTCCGCATCCGGCAGATGAAGAATCCGTCGGTGTCATACTGTCCGGGGATGAGGGTCAGCATTCCGGTGGTATTTTCCGGGAATACGGAGGGCAGGGTCAGCTTTTCCAGATAAAAATCCTTCCGGCTCCGCAGGAATGCCTCTACAACCGCCTCATTTTCCCGCTTCAAAAGGGTACAGGTGGAGTACATCAGCACGCCGCCGGGCTTCACGTATTCCGCCTGCTTGTTCAGGATACGCAGCTGCAATTCCGGCAGCCGTGCCATGTCGTCCGGGTCCTTGTAGCGGATATCCGGCTTCTTGCGGATGATGCCGTAGCCGGAACAGGGCACGTCCGCCAGAACCACGTCCATTTTCTCGAACCAGCTGGGATGATTTTCCGTGGCATCCTGCTCCCGGACCAGCACATTGGTCAGGCCAAGCCGATCGGCGCCCCGTTGAATAAGTTCGGTCTTATGTCGATGGATATCACCGGAGCGGATGCGGCCTTCGTTCTTCATAATGATACCCGCTGCAAAGGTCTTTCCGCCGGGGGCGGCGCAGCAGTCCAGCACCCGTGTCTTTTCGCCCACGGGAATCTGGGCGCACTGAACCGCCAGCTTGGAGGCTGCGTCCTGTACGTAGAAAAGCCCTTCCTTGAAGGATTCCAGAGCCTCCAGATTGCCGGTGTTGGCCAGCACCAGGCAGTCCGGCATCCAGGCGTGGGGCAGGACCTTCACCTGTTCCTCCTCCAGCATCTCCGTCAAGGCCTCCACGGTGGTCCGCAGGGCGTTCACCTGGACTACGGTCAGAGGAATGTCGTTGTTGGCAGCCAGCATGGGCTCCAGCACTTCGCTGCCCAAATCCTTCTCCAGCGCATCAATGAGCTTCTGGGGATGACTGTACCGGACAGCCAGGGAATCCGGCATTTTCAGCGTTCCCTTGGTCCGTACGGCATTGCGGAGAACCCCGTTGACCAGTCCCGCCATTTTCGGCTGGAACCGGCAATATTTCTTTGCCAGCAGCACCGACTCATTGACGGCGGCGCTGTCTGGAATTTTATCCAGTTCGTAGATTTGGTACAGCCCCAGGTGCAGGATATCCCGGACCACGGGGTGCAGGTCCTTCACCTTGCCGGTGAGCAGCTGTGCCAGGAAAAAGTCCAACAATGCCCGGTGCTGCTGCACGCCGTAGCTGAGCCGGGTGGCCAGGGCTGCATCCCGGCGGTCCAGCTTGTCCCGGGCGATATAATCCTTCAAAACGCCGTTGGACCAGGCGCCCTGCTTCCGGCAGGCAATGAGAACATCCAATGCGGTTTTTCTAGCAGACATTTCTTTATCCCTCCAAAGGATGGCCACGGAAATAATCCGTTGCCGCCATAGGTTTGCCGCCGTCGGCCTGCAAACGGCGAATCTCGATGGCACCCTCGCCGCAGGCCACCAGCAGTCCGGTTTTCGTCAGTCCCAGAATGGTCCCGGGTGCGCCGGAGCCCTCTGCCACCACGCAGGCGTGAATTTTGAACCGCCGTCCCGCCAACTCGGCAGTGGCCACGGGCCAGGGGTGCAGGCCCCGGACCTGATCGTGAATTTTTGCGGCGGATTTTGTAAAATCAATGGGACACATGGACTTGTCCAGCATGGGTGCATAGGTGACTTTGGCCGGGTCCTGAGGGGTGGCCGTCACGGTCCCGGCTTCGATTTTCCGCAGAGTCCTGGACAGCAGGTCTGCACCCAGCACCGCCAGCCGGTCCAGCAGTTCCCCGGCGGTCTCCTCCGGACCGATGGGGGTCCGGACCTGGTCGATCATGTCTCCGGCATCCATTTCCCGGACCAGATACATGGCCGTCACGCCGGTCTCCTGCCTGCCGTCCAGCACCGCCCACTGATAGGGAGCCGAGCCACGGTATTCCGGCAGCAGACTGGCATGAATATTGATGCAGCCCTTGGCGGGAATGTCTAATACCCGCTGGGGCAGGATGCGGCCATAGGCCACCACGGCGACCACGTCCGGCTGCAAGGCCCGCAGGTTCTCCACGTCGGCATCCTCCCGGAAATTTTCCGGCTGGAACACGGGAATATTGTGGGCCTGGGCCAGAATTTTCACCGGGGAGGCGGTCAGCTTCATACCCCGGTTCTTGGGCCGGTCCGGCTGGGTGTAAACGCCCACCACATCGAAGCCGTCTGCCAGGATCTTTTCCAGGCAGGTGGCCGCAATGTCCGGGGTCCCCATAAACACAACACGCATGACTTCTCCCCCTTTATTCGGCTTCCAGTTCCTCGTCCGTCAGGAAGCGCTCCATGACCTCCGTGTACACAATGCCGTCCAGGTGGTCCAGTTCATGGCAGAAGCACCGGGCGGTGAGCTCCTCGCCGTCGGTCTCGAACCAGTTGCCGTTCCGGTCCTGGGCCCGGACCTTGGCGTACATAGGCCGCTTCACCAGGCCGTACTTTCCCGGCAGGCTCAGGCAGCCCTCCGGGCCTTCCTGCTCGCCGGAGGTCTCCACCAGTTCCGGGTTCACCAGTTCCAGGACTTCTTCGCCGTTGTCCACCAGGACCACCCGGCGGAGAATTCCCACCTGGGGGGCCGCCAGGCCCACGCCGCCGGCATCCTCCAACGTCTCCTTCATGTCGTCCAGGAGCCGATGGAGCCGGTCGTCAAAATTCGTCACGCTCTTGCAGGTCTTATGCAGAGCGCTTTCCCGGACGTTCAAAATCTTCCGAAGTGCCATTGTTTCTTCCTCCTATTCATCCAGTGCATTGGCGTCGGCGTAGACGCTGACCCCCCGGTTCTGCTTGTCCTGGGATGCCTGCCGGAGCAAATGGGCCACCAGAAGCCGCATTTTCCGGTCCAGGCGGCAGCGCAGGGTCAGACGATACCGGTACTGGAAATTGATCTTCGGCACCGGGCAGGGCGCAGGGCCCAGCACGGTGCATTTTTCCTCTTGATAATCCGCCCCGGCCAGAATGGCGCAGAGGCTGGCCCGATAGGCCGCCGCCGCCCGCAGCACCCGCTGCTCCTCCGGCCCGGAAAACGTGACCTGACAGCAGTCTCCGAAGGGAGGCAGGGACTGCACCTGCCGCAGGCGGCTTTCCAGGTCGTAAAAGCCGTCGTAATCCTGCATGGCCGCCAGCCGGATCACCGGATGCTCCGGGACCATGGTCTGCAAAATGGCCCGGCCCTCGGCTTTCCCCCGGCCTGCCCGGCCAACCACCTGGGTCAGCAGATCAAAGGTCGTCTCCGCCGCCCGGAAGGAACCGGCGTAAAGGCTCATGTCCCCGTCCAGCACGCCCACCAACGTCACGTTGGGGAGATTCAGGCCCTTGGCCACCATCTGGGTCCCCAGCAGCACGGGGATTTTTTCCCTGCGGAACCGGTCCAGAATGGCCTCGTGGGTATTGGCGGCGGTGACGGTGTCCGCATCCATCCGCTCCACCCGAATGCCGGGGAACCGGTCGTGAAGCTCCTGCTCCACCTTCTGGATGCCCACGCCTACCCGCTTCAAGGGGCCGCCGCAATGGGGACAGACGCTCGGCACCGGCCGGGAATAGCCGCAATAGTGGCACATGAGCCGCTCGTTGGCGCTGTGATAGGTGAGCCGTGCGCTGCACCGGGGACATTCCGGGGATTCCCGGCAGTCCACGCAGACCAGCGCCCGGCTGTTGCCCCGGCGGTTCAGGAACAGGATGGCCTGTTTTCCGGCGGTGAAGGTCTCCTCCAAGGCTGCCTGCAGGGGGTAGCTGAGGGAGGTATCGTTGCCGTCCCGGAGTTCTTCCCCCATGTCCACAATGTCCACGTTGGGAAGCTCCCGGCCATTGAACCGATTTTTTAAGGTATAGAGGGCATAATCGCCGTTTTTCGCCCGGTACATGGATTCCACGGTAGGCGTTGCTGAGCCAAGAAGCACCAGCGCTCCTTCCCGGTAGCCCCGCCAGATGGCCACCTCTTTGGCGGCATAACGGGGGGCGTTTTCGGATTTGTAGGAGTGCTCCTGCTCCTCGTCCAGGATCACCAGTCCGAGATTTCGGCAGGGAGCAAAAATTGCCGAACGGGTGCCAACCACCACCCGGGCATCCCCGGAGCGGATGCGCTTCCATTGGTCATAGCGCTCCGCCATGGGCAGGCTGCTGTGCAGAATGGCGGTGGTGTCCCCGAAGTACGCCGCCACCAGCCCCAGAAGCTGGGGGGTCAGGGCGATCTCCGGCACCAGCAAAATGGCACTTTTGCCTGCATCCAGGGTCTTTTGAATGAGTTTCAGGTAAATAGACGTCTTGCCGGAACCGGTAACACCGTACAAAAGTGCCGTACCGGGGGTCTCCCGGTCCATCTGCGCAGACAGCCCCTGAAAGGCCTCCGCCTGCTCGTCGGTGAGGACGATGGGCGTGGCCGCCACGGTGGGAAGAATTTCCCGGAGGCGCAGGGCCGCTTCTTCGGTTAGGTTTACATAACCAAGCTCCGACAACCGCTTCACGGTGGACATGGACGCACCGGTGTAGTACAAAATTTCCTTCACTGGGGCCCGGCCCACGGTACAGAGCAATTCCAGCACATTTTTCTGCATCAGCGCACTTTTGGGCCGCTGAGCGGCATACTCCATAGCCGATTCGACGCTGACCGCCAATTCCGCCATTTTTTCGGTTTTGTCACTTGCCCGCCGGGAAAATTCCTGCTTGGCATCTATCCACTTTTTGCGGGTCAGATAGGCAACCGCCTTGCGGAACCGCTCCTCGTCGCCGATGGCCTCCCGCAGGGATTCCTCCGGGGCCTCGCCGCCGAATTGCTCCAAAAGCTGCAAGAGAACCATGGCATCCTTCTGCCGGATGTCGGCAGTTTTCCAGGAATCGTCCCCGGTCAGGGAAAACGTTTCCTTCTTGCGGAACCACAGCCCCGCCGGGAGCATGGCCCGTGCCGCATCATAAAACGTGCAGAAATACCGCTCCCGCAGGAACGCCGCCAGGCGCAGCATGGTCTCGCTGAGGACGCTGTCCTCGTCCAGCCGCTCCTCAACGGTTTTCAGCCCGTGGGCTTCTTCCTCGGAAAGCTCCAACACAATGCCCTCGCAGCGTCGGTTCCCCCGTCCGAAGGGCACGATGACCCGCATACCGGGTCTTACCGTCAGCCCCTCCGGGACGGCATAGGAGTAGGGCTTGTCAATGGCGAAATTTGCCGCAGAAACTGCAATTTTTGCCACCATACTGCCCTGCTCCCCTTTCTTTTACGCTCTGTATTCTTCCTTCAGGTCCGCCGCCAGCTCGCCGTCGGCCACTTCCTCAATGGCCAGGGTCACGGGCTTCTCCGGCAGGTCCTCGTTGTATTCTTCCGCCTCGGCGGCAATGTCTCTGGCCCGCTTGGCCACCAGATTCACCAGAAGATAACGGCTGGGCACCTGCTTCAGCAGGTCAGCAACAGGGGGGTACAGCATAATTTCAATTCCTCCAAAAATTCTTAGTCTGCCTTCTCGGCAATAATGGACAGGATCCGGCGGGCGCATTCGTCCACCTGATCGTTCACAACAACATAATCGTACCGGGTGCTCTGGTCCATTTCCCAGTTGGCCCGGTCCAGGCGCATTCTGATCTGCTCCTCGGAGGTGTCCCCCCGGGTCCGCAGACGATGCTCCAATTCCGTGCGAGTGGGGGGCATCACGAAGATCAGCACCGCATCCGGGGCTTTTTCCCGGACGTGGAAGGCCCCCACCGGCTCAATATCCAGAATCACGGAACCTTTTTCCAGCTTTTCCTCCAGCTGCTGCCGGGGGGTGCCGTAGAAGTTTCCGGCGTGTTCGTCGTATTCCAGGAACGCATCCTGGCGGATCATTTCTTCAAACCGGTCCCGGCTCACGAAGTAGTAGCTTTTTCCCTCCACCTCGCCGGGCCGTGGAGGCCGGGTGGTAGCGGATACGGAAAAAGACAGGTCATTCCGCGCGCCCATGACCTTACCAAGCACCGTGCTTTTTCCGACACCGGAGGCACCGGAGATCACAAACAACCTTCCCTTGCTCATTCTTTCTCTTCCTCTCTGTCTGCACTCTGCCAGCGCTCCCCAATGGTTTCCGGCGTCAGGGCGGATAATACCACATGGTCCGTGTCCATCAGGATCACCGTCTTGGTCTTTCGCCCGTAGGAAGCGTCGATGAGCATTCCCCGATCCCTGGCCTCCTGCACCAGGCGCTTGATTGGAGCCGATTCCGGCTCCAAGGCCGCCAGGATGCGCTGGGCGGAAAGCATACTGCCAAATCCGATATTCACCAGCTGCATGGGCTTACTCCACGTTCTGGACCTGTTCCCGGATCTTTTCCAACTCCGCCTTGATGTCCACCACGATACGGGCCACCGCCACATCGGTGCACTTGGAGCCGATGGTGTTGGCCTCCCGGTTCATTTCCTGGAGCAGGAAATCCAGCTTCCGGCCCACGGCCCCGCCGGCATCCAGCATGGTGTTCATCTGATTCAGGTGGGAGCGGAGCCGGACGGTCTCCTCGTCCACCGCCACCTTGTCGGCGAAGATGGCCGCTTCCGTGAGAATACGGCTTTCATCGATGGCGGTATTGGCCAGCACCTCCCGGAGTTTGGCTTCCAGCCGGGCACGGTAATCGGAGACGGTCTTGGGGCTTTGCTTTTCCACCTGGCCCACCAGTTCCAGGATGCGCGCTCCACGGCTGCGCAGGTCATGGTCCAGAGCAGCGCCCTCGGTGGTCCGCATGGCGTCATATCCGGCCAGGGCCTCGTTGGCCACAGCCATCAGGTCCGCCAGCAGCGCTTCCTCATCCACCTCCGGCTTGTCCACGGTGAACACCTCCGGCAGGCGGGACAGGTCCGAAACCTTTACGTCATTTTCCAGGCCGAAGGTCTCCGCCATCTGCCGCATGGCCGCCAGATAGCCCTCCGCCAGAGCGGTATTCAGGGTCACGGTGCCCTGCTCCCCGCCCTCGCTGCGGACGGAGACGAACACGTCCACCTTGCCGCGGGAGATGGTGTTCTTCACGGCCTGCTTCACCGCATCCTCCCCGAAGGCCACCAGCCGGGGCAGCCGCACGGCGCAGTCCAGATAGCGGTTGTTCACCGACCGGACCTCCACGGTAAATTCCCGGCCGTTCCTTGTCTCCACGCTGCGGCCATAGCCTGTCATACTCTTTATCAAGGTCATTTACCCCTTCCTCAATGGGCTGCGGACGGGCCGTAGCCGATGATGGTATATACGGTTTTCTTTTTTTTCAGCACCAGCCGGTCATAGCCGAAGGCGATGCCGATTCCCAGGGCCGCACCCAGCAGTCCCCCCAGAGGACCGGAGAAATTTCCGGCGGCCATAAGCCCATAGCCCAGGAAGAACAGCACCAGGGGCAGCAGATACAGCACCGCTGCCGCAGCCAGCACCGGGCCGGAGGCGGAGCGGATGACGACCAGGTCCCCGGGGCTTGCCCCGATGGGATTCCGGGCCGTGATCTCTACGGTCTCCTTGGCGGCCCCGCATCCGGCGCACTTGTGGCAGTCCCCGGAGCAGGCGCTTTCCCGCACATGGACCACCTGGGCCGTGCCGTCCGGGCTGCAGGCCCGGACCCGTACCAGCTGTTCCAACTTTAGGTCCCCTCCTCGTCGGCGGAAGCCACAGTCAGGTTCACGGTAACGGTATAGTTGCCCACGGACCCCGCCGGGGAGTTGTCCGGCAGTCGAATGTCCGCCGTGACGGTGGAGGTCCCCAGTGCCGCCGAAGAAAGGTCCAGAATGGCGGTCACATTGGAGTCCTTCAAAGCATTCACCGCCGCCACCGGGCCACGGATGGTCACCTGCAATTCCTTGGTGACCACCTCGGCGGTCATACCGCTGGGCACGTTGGTCACACGGAAGTTGGTGACTTTGAAGGTCTGGGTTTTCAGGTTGGGGAACTGGATCGTCACCCTTGCCTGGGTCACGCCGGTCAGGTTGGTCACACCCTCGGGCAATTTGATGTTGAAATCCTGAACGGTCTTGCTCAGAGTCAGCTCGCTCAGCTTAATGGTCCCCAGGTTGATCTCCGTCAGGGCGTTCAGCAGCGTCTCGCTGCCCGCCACCCGGATGCTGGAAGGCTCGATCTGGATGTCGCTGGTGTCCTCCGTGGCACCGCCGCCGGGTTCCACCGTGACCTTCAGGGGAATTTCCTTGGTTTTCTGAATTTTAATGGACAGATTGATCTGGGCCACATCCGTGACCACCTGCTCCACGTCCACCGGGTCCCCGGCGGTATCGCAGAGCGTGAAGGGCAGAGCCTCGTTCACGGATTCCGTCCGGCCCTGCAGGTCCACATCCACCACCGCCTGGGCGATGCGGTTCACCACGGACTCCGGCCCGGTGACGGAAATCTGCGGATGGTCCATACTGGGGTTCTGGGTGTCGGCCAGATAGCCGTCTGCAATTTCTCCCTGGAAATTCAGGGCCACGTCCACGTCCTTGGTGATCTTCCGCTCAATGTCCACGGTCACATACTGGGGAGACTGGCTTTCCACCACGAAGGCATTGTTGGCAATGTCTCCGGGGAAGGCGATGTTGTAGGTCAGCTTCCGCTCCCCCGGCTCATAAATGCCGGACAGATCCGCCGTGAGGACAATATTGGAAGAATTTAATTTGATGAGGTCCGACCGGTTGCCGGACAGACGCAGCGTTACCGTGGGAACGTCCTGGGTTGTGACCATCAGGCCCCGCTCGGAAAGGGCCGCTTCATTTTGCAGCGTCACAGGGATGTTGGAGAACGTATCCTCGGAGCCGGGGCTGACGGTGGTAATGACGTAGAGCCAGATGCCGAAGGCCACGATCAGGGAAAACAGTGCCGCAGCGAATTTATTCTTCATCCCCGTCGCCCCCTTTCTCCTTCTTGTGGAGCCGCAGGCGCAGCGTCTTGGTCTTTTCCTTTTCGTCGTCCACAATGAGTTCATTGCACAGCAGCCGCTCCAGGGTCTGGGGGGCCAGGTGGCGCTTGAGCATTCCGCCCACCGCCACGGAAATGGCACCGGTCTCCTCGGAGACGATAACCACCACCGCATCGGACACCTCACTCATGCCCACGCCCGCCCGATGACGGGTTCCCAGATCGGCGCTGAGCCGGTCGCTGCTGGACAGAGGCAGCACGCATCCGGCGGCAGCAATGCGGCCGTCCCGGACGATCATGGCCCCATCGTGAAGGGGAGCCTTCACGAAGAAGATGTTCCGGATGAGCTGCTCGGACACCTGAGCGTCCAGCGTGGTGCCGGTACGCATGAATTCATCCATAGGGCTTTCCCGTTCAAAGACGATGAGTGCCCCCACTTTTTCCCGGCTCATGGCCTCGCAGGCGGCCACGGTCTGGGTAATGACCGGGACCATCACCTGCTCGTCCCGATGGATGCCGAACAGTTTCTGGAAGCGCATACTGCCCAGATGGTCCAGCATCCGCCGCAATTCCGGCTGGAACAGGACCACCAGGGCCAGCAACCCGACTTGCAAAATCTGGCTCAGCAGAAAATGGATGGTATAGAGCTTCAGGGCCTCGGTCAGGGCCGTAATGAGCAGCAGCGCCACCACCACCCGGACCACCCGGATGGTGCCGGTGGTCTTGATCATGGGCAGCAGAAGATAGATGAGCAGCGCTACCAGAAAAATATCCAGATAGTCGGACCATTGCATTCCCGCCACCTGCCGGAGCAGATTCTGTATGGTCTCCATAGGTGCATCGACCTCTTTTCCTGTAAACCGGCGTGTAAAAACACCTCCGGGCATAACTACGCTATTATCTGTACCATTATACAGTATCGCCCTCTGGATGGCAATAGCAATTCACAGTTTTTTTACAACTTCCTCCGGGAAAATTCCCCCCATCCTCCGCAGGAATTCCCGGCTTTCCTGCCGGGAGCAGCTGTGGCCGAAGGAAAGCCGCACCGTCCCGGTGGCCAAGGTTCCGGCGCTTTCGTGGGCCAGAGGCGCGCAGTGCAGCCCCGCCCGGCAGGCAATGCCCAACTCTGCCAGCCGGGAAGCCGCCGTTTCGCAGTCCTGATTCGGCAAAAAGGACACCGTGCCGCTCTGGTTGGGTCCGGTGAACACCCGATAGCCCAAATTCCGAAGCCCACGGGCACAGAAGGCCGCCTCCCCTGCCTCCCGGCGGAAGATACGCTCCACCCCCGTCTCCGTCACCAGGGCCAGCCCGGCGGACAGGCCCGCAATGCCCGGCACGTTCAGGGTCCCGGCTTCTCCCCGGTCCGGCAGGAAGTCCGGCATTTCCTGATTTTTCGACTCGCTGCCGGTGCCGCCCCGCAAGATTGGGTCCGGGGTCCGGCCGCAGAGCAGGATGCCCGTACCCTGGGGACCCAGCAGGCCCTTGTGTCCGGGCATGGCGATGAAATCCGCCCCCAGCTTCCGCAGGGAAAGGGGCAGCATCCCGGCGGACTGGGCAGCATCGATGATAAATGGGACCTGATACCGGCGGCACAGCGCTGCCAACGCCTCCGCCGGTAAAATATACCCGAACACGTTGGAAACATGGGTGAATATTGCGGCTTTTGGCTTACTTTTCAGGGCTTTTTCCCATTGCGAAAGCGTATCCTCCCAGTCAAAGAGCCGCCGCCCGGCCACAAGAATATCCGCCCCCAGCCCATGGAGGGGCCGGGTCACGGCGTTATGCTCAAAGCCGGAGATCACCACTCGGTCCCCCGGCTGGACCAGGGTATGAATGGCCATGTTCAGAGCGTGGGTGGCGTTCAGGGTGAACACCACCTGCTCCGGCCTGCAATCAAACAGCGTCGCCGCCCGCTCCCGGCAGGTGAACACGATCTCCGCCGCCTGCAAAGCGGCTTCGTAGCCGCCCCGGCCCGGATTGGCGCAGGTCAGCAATGCTTCCTGCACGGCCCGGCGGACCGGCCCCGGCTTGGGGAAGGAGGTGGCCCCGTTGTCCAGATAGATCATGGGGTCCCCTCCATTCGGTAGACGTTCTGATAGGCCACGGCCTCCCGGTCAAAGAGGGCTTGCGCCCGGGCTTCGTCCCTGGGCCGGACCACCACGGTATATCCGCAGCCCCGCTTGGCCAGCCTGGCCGGGGTCCGCCGGAGATAGGCGGGGATGCCCGCCCGCCGCAGCACCCGTTCCCCCTCCTGGGCGTAAGTCACGGAGCGAAAGGTAAAGAAAATTTCCTGCATATCCATTCCTCCCGGAGCAGTCTATGCAGGGATGGAAGAAGGGGTTCTTTTCAGCCGAAAAATCAGGCTCCCCGCCGGTTTTTGACCGACGGGGAGGGAAAATCTTATTTATGGACCGGGAGCCGCTGGCCCAGGTACTCGTTTTTCAGCTTCACCACTTCCCCGCTGAGCAGAATCAGGCCCACCAGGTTGGGAATGATCATCAGGCCGTTGATGGTGTCCGCCAGGTCCCAGGCAAAACCCAGGGTGGTCTGGGAGCCTACCACGATCATGGCCACCCACAGGAGCTTCACCACAATGCGGCTCTTTTCGCCGAAAATATACACCGCCGCCCGCTCGGCGTAGGTGTAGAAGCTGATAAGGCAGCTGAATCCGAACAGCACCACGGAGGCGGTACACACAATGCCGCCGATGCTTCCCGGAAGCATGGCCTCGAAGGCCCGCATGGTCAGCACGGCACCGTCCAGGTCGGTGGTGTTCAGCAGACCGGACAGGACCACGGTCAGCGCCGTCACCGTGCAGACCAGCACCGTGTCCAGGAACACCTCCACGGGCCCCCAGACCGCCTGCTCCACCGGGTGGTCCACCTGGGCCCCGCAGTGGACCATGGCCGCCGTGCCCAGGCCCGCCTCATTGGAATAGATGCCCCGGGCAATGCCGTAGCGCATACACACGAAAATGGAACCCACGGCGCCGCCGGTAACGGCCTGAGGCTCAAAAGCGCCCTTCAAAACCGTCCACAGGGCCGCCGGGACCTGGGGCAGGTGCAGGAAAACAACGGCAAGCCCCGCCAGAATGTACATTCCGCCCATAAAGGGGGCGATAATTTCGCTGGCCCGGCCGATGCGCTTCACGCCGCCGAAAATGACCACCGCCGCCAGAATGGCCAGCACCAATCCCGTGACCCAGAGGGGCAGAGAATAGCGGTCGTTCAGGGTCAGGGCAATGGTGTTGGTGTCCACCACGGCGCTGATAACGAAGGCATAGGGAATGACCAGCGCCGCAAAGAGAATGCCCAGCCAGTGCTGCTTCAGGCCCTTGGCCAGATAGTACATGGCTCCGCCGCCAACGGTGCCGTCCTTGTAGATTTCCCGGTAGCGGATGCCCAGGGCAATTTCCGCAAATTTCGTGGCCATGCCGAACAGGGCCGCCAAAATCATCCAGACCAGCGCCCCCGGTCCGCCCAGCACCAGCGCCGTGGACACGCCCGCAATATTTCCGGAGCCGACAATGGCCCCCACGGAGGTCATGGCCGCCTGGAAGCTGGTGACCTCGCCGGGCTTATGCTCCGGGCTGTCTTTTTTCCGGAATGCCTTGACGACGGTCTCCTTGAACAGAAACGCCGGGTGGCGGAATTGCAGGAATCCCAGCCGGATGGTGTAGAAAATACCCGTGCCCAGAATGAGCAGCAGCACCGGCACGCCCCATACAAAATTGTTGACCCAGCCGTTGACCGTTTCCAGAACCGCCATGATCTTCTCCATAAGAACCCTCCTCGGCAAATTTTTCCTCCATCATACCACATTTTTCCCAGATGTCAAAAGGAATCTTCTCCTTGCATTCTTTGTCGAAATATGATAGCATAGAAACAGATGTTTTTTTAAGGAGGTCATTTAAAATATGACTGGCGAACAGATCATGGAAATTTTCAAGGACACGGCCTACATTCGTACCGGCGGCAGCCCGGAGGAGCTGCGCTGCGCCGAATATCTCTTGTCCCGCTGCGCCCCCTTCGGCCAGGCGGTCATCGAGCCCTTCGCCGTGCAGATGGCGGACCTGGAGGAAGCCACCCTGACCCTGGACGGCAAGGAATATCCCTGCAAGGGCTACAAAAATGCCGGAAACGGCACAGTGGAGGCCCCCTTCTACTACCTGCGGGACAACAAGGATGCCTGCGCCCTGGGCCGCTGCAAGGGCAAGATTGTCCTCATCGACGGCTACCTGGGTCACTGGGTCTATCAGGACCTGCTCTCCAACGGGGCCGTGGGCTTCATCACCTACGACGGCAACGCAAATTATATCGACCACGACATGGACCAGCGGGAACTGCGGGCCAGCGTGGCCAACGGCAATAAAATCCCCGGCGTGAACATCAACGCCAAGGACGCCATCGCCATTGTGAATTCCCGGCCCGTCACGGCGAAAATCGTCCTGAAGCAGAAGGAATACGAGGGCGAATCCCGGAACGTCATTCTGGACCTGCCAGGCGAAATTCCCGAAACCATCGTGTTCACCGCCCACTATGACTCTACGTCCCTTTCTCAGGGTGCCTACGACAATATGTCCGGCAGCATCGGTCTGCTGGCCATGGCGGAGTATTTCTCCAAAAATTCCCACCGCCACAGCCTGCGCTTCGTCTGGTGCGGCAGCGAGGAGCGGGGTCTGCTTGGCTCCAAGGCCTACTGCGCCGCCCATGAAGGGGAACTTTCCCACGTAGTGCTGAACATCAATCTGGACATGATCGGCTGTATCATGGGCAAATTCATTGCCTGCTGCACCAGCGAAGATGCCCTTACCGACTACATCCGCTACCTGGCCCGGGAGCTGGGCTTCGGCATCAGCGCCAGCCAGGGAGTTTATTCCAGCGACTCCACGCCCTTTGCGGATAAGGGAGTCCCGGCAGTGTCCTTCGCTCGCATTGCCCCCAGCAATACCGCCACCATCCATAACAGCTACGACACCATGGCCCTGATGCAGGGACAGCAGATGGTGGAGGACATCGACTTCATCACTGCCTTCGCCAGCCGCATGGCCAACGCCGTAGACTGCCCGGTGAAGCGGGAAATGCCCGACAATATGAAGGAAAAGCTGGACGAATACCTGACCCGCAAACGCCCCGCCGCAAATCCATGACAGGCAGGATACACCCGACTATGCAAAATAGGGACCGATGAAAAACCATCGGCCCCTATTTTTTATACCCTGAACAGGAAATCACCGCAGGGCCCGCCGGGACAGAGAAAAGGCTCCCCTGTGTAAGGCATACCGCTCCAGGGAGAAGGTTAGGTCATCCTATTTTCTCAAATTGCCTCCAGCATGGCCTGCAAGGCCCGGACGATGGAATCCAGGGGCAAATTGGGGCTGCCCTGCTCCGGCAGGAACGGCACATGGACGAAGCCCACCCGCTTCTCCGTGTCCCGATACCGGTGCAGCAGCCGGTAAAAAACGTCGTTGCACACGTAGGTCCCGGCGGTGCAGGACAGACGGCATGGAAGGCCCTGTGCCCGGGCCGCCGCTGCCATGGCCTTCACCGGCAGGGAGGTGAAATAGGCGTTGGCCCCATCGGCCACCACCGGCAGGTCCACCGGCTGATTCCCGGCATTGTCCGGAATGGATGCGTCCTGCAAATTCACGGCAATGCGCTCCGGAGTCACGGCGTCCCTGCCCCCGGCCTGGCCCACGCAGAGGATCACATCCGGGTCAATTTCCGCTGCTTTGGCCTCCACGGCGTCAAAGGCCCCGCCAAAAGTCACAGGAATTTCCAATTTCCATAACACTTTATCCCCCAGCACATCCGGCAATTTTTTCACGGCCTCCCAGGCAGGATTCACGCTCTGCCCGCCGAAGGGCTGAAAGCCGGTAATGAGAATTTTCATAGAAACGCCTCCTTTTTGGGGTATTTTAGCACAGAATGAGGGGTTATGCAAGAGGAATACACGTCTTGGCCCCCTCCCAGAGGGGGCTGTCTGCCCACAAGGGCAGACTGGGGGAGTGTCCTTGCCTAAGAGGTAGGGGCTAAAAGTTTCAGAGTCAAAGGCTCCGTCAGCCCTTACGTCGATTTTTACCGCGCTGTCATTGCAAGCAAGCGGGCGGGGCGTGCCGCCGCCCCTACACGCAAAATCGATACTGCGTCCCGCCCCTCATCCGGCCCCTTCGGGACCACCTTCCCCCAAGGGAAGGCATTTTTCCCTCCGCCGGGCAATTCTGCCTTGTCCTATCCTAAATTTTCTGCAATTCCCCGGAAAATGCACGGAAATCCCCCATTCGGGGGCTTTTCTTTTTTGGATTCCTATTGTATAATGGAAGAAAAAATTCAGGAGGTACGTTTATGTCCGCACCTGCTCTTTATCTGACCAACCAGCAGCGCTCGGCTCTGGATGCCGGCTTCGTCGCCGCTTTCGGTGCCGCCCCGGAGCGCTACTTCTCCGCCCCCGGCCGTACGGAGATCGGCGGCAACCACACCGACCATCAGCATGGCCGGGTCCTGGCCGCCGCCGTGAATCTGGATATGATCGCCGCCGTCCGGGTGACGGATTCCGGCGTCATCCGCATTCTCTCCAAGGGCTACCCCATGTCCACCGTGTCCCTGGACGCCCTGACCCCTGTGGCCGCCGAAGTGAACACCACCCCCGCCCTGATCCGGGGGGTGGCCGCCCGCTTTGTGGAATTGGGCTGCCCGGTCCGTGGCTTTGACGCCTACATGGAATCCACGGTGCTTCCCGGCTCCGGCCTCAGCTCCTCCGCCGCCTACGAGGTCCTCATCGGCACCATTCTGAACCACCTGTTCTTCGACGGCCGGGTGTCCCAGCCGGAGATCGCCATGATCGGCCAGTACGCCGAGAACGTGTTCTTCGGCAAGCCCTGCGGTCTCATGGACCAGACCGCCTCCGCCGTGGGCGGCATGGTGACCATTGACTTTGCCCAGACCGACTACCCCGTCATTCAGCCGGTGGAATTTGATTTTGCCTCCTGCG
The DNA here is from genome assembly GCA_900544405.1 of uncultured Eubacteriales bacterium. Taxonomy (GTDB): domain Bacteria; phylum Bacillota; class Clostridia; order Oscillospirales; family Oscillospiraceae; genus Faecousia. Next base: position 4,588 of record UQVA01000015.1, on the reverse strand, counting down.
GCCACGCCCTGTGCATCATCGACACCCGGGCCAGCCATGCGGACCTGACCGACGAGTACGCCGCCATTCCCGGCGAATTGAAGAAGATCTGCGCCCATTTCGGCAAGAACGTCCTGCGGGAGATCGACGAGGCGGATTTCTATGCCGCCATTCCGGCCCTGCGGCAGGAATGCGGCGATCGGGCCGTGCTGCGGGCCATCCACTTCTATGCGGACAACGCCCGTGTTCCCAAGCAGGTGGAAGCTCTCCGCCAGGGGGATTTCGACAAATTCCTGGCTTTGGTAACGGAAAGCGGCCACTCCTCTTATATGTATCTGCAAAACGTGACCCCCGCCGGATATGTGGAGCATCAGGACGTGGCCGTGACCCTGGCCCTGTGCGAAAAGTACCTGCAGGGCCGGGGGGCCTACCGGGTCCACGGCGGCGGCTTCGCCGGAACGGTCCAGGCCTTTGTCCCCTTCGACCTGCTGGATTCCTTCCGGTCCGGCATCGATGCGGTGCTGGGCGCAGGGGCCTGCCATGTGCTGTCCATCCGTCCCCAGGGCGGCGTGGAAGCCTTCGTGAAATAATTTTCTAAAAAGTCGCGCCCCGGATTGGAGTTTTTCCAATCCGGGGCGTTATTTTTTGAACTTTTACCGGAACAATTCCGTCAGGCAATGACCGTCGGTGTCGGGCATGGTCAGGCCCAGGGCATGGGCAAAGGTGGGGGCCTCGTCCACCAGCCGGGCCGTATCCAGATGAGCGCCGGGCTGAATGTCCGGACCGAAAGCCATCAGGGTGGGCTGGGGGCCTTTTTCCGGCTCATGGCCATGGGTGGCCCGGCCGAATCGGTAGTCGCTGTTGTCCAGGGGCTTCTGGACGGGCTTAAGCCAACTGGTGGAGAAGCTGGTCCAGCCGTCGGTCTCAATGACAAAGGCAAAATCGCCGCCCAGGTGATACCGTTCCCGAGCCTCCGCCTCGGTGAGAATCTCTCCGATGCCGCAGACCTCGCTGTCCCGGAGCTTTTCCAGGGCAATTTTTGTCTTGTTCCAGGCCACTTGGTCAGCAGGGTCCTTCAGGTAGACCAGGGCAGAGGTGCCGCCGGATTTGGCAAAGGCGGTCCAGTCCTTCAGAGTCCCGTCCGGAGCCACGTCCAACAGGCCCTCCTCCGCCAGCAGAGCGTTCAGGGCCACGCTGCGGCGGATTTCGATCTGGCCATGGTCGCTGACGATGAAGAAATTCGTGTCCTCATAAATGCCCGCATCCTCCGCCGCTTTGAACAGTTCTTCCAGCCAAAGATTGGTGTCGTACAGGGCGTTGGTGACGGCAGGAGTGAACAGGCCAGAGGCGTGCCGGGCGGAATCCACGTTGGCCGGGTGGACCATCAGCAGGTCCGGCTGGAAGTTCCGAAGCATATCGGCGGCACAGCCCATCACGAAAGCATCGGCGTAGGGGTGCATCCGGTGCTTGCCCTCCAGGTATTTCAGGTTGGGCTTTACGATTTTTTTAATGACTTCCTCACTGCTGCCGGAATCCCGGAATGCGGTCACGGAATCCTCTCCGTGCTGGGGCCAATATTCGTCCACCAGGTAATCAATGGCCGGGTCCTTTCCGGTGACGGGCCAGAACACCGCCGCTGTCGTAAGGCCGGCCTTCTTGGCGGCATCGAAAATAGAGGGAGCCTTCACGCTGGAACGAAAATGCTGCCAAAGGCAATGCTCCACGCCCAGAATGGGAGCCTCATTGTTGACGATGTGATGCCGGTCCGGGTACACGCCGGTCATCATGGTGGAGTGACAGGGGTAGGTGATGGTGGGGTAAATGGAGCGCACCCGGTCCACCCGGGCCATTTTGTCCCACCGGGGCGCCAGGGCGTACAGTTTGGACAGGGTCTCCAGGTCCTCGTAGACCAGGGCGTCCACGCTGATAACGACCACATGACGTTTGCTCATAAAGCGTTCCTCTTTTCTGTCTGGATGACCCCATTATAATCATTTCTTTACAAATGTCAACACAGGAAATGGGGTATGCACCTGCCTAGGCGTACAGGCCCAAGGTTTCCGAGCAAAGCCCTCTCCTGCTGGAGAGGGTGGCACGGCGCAAGCCGTGACGGGTGTGGAGGGGACCCGGTGCGATATTCGGACTGCCCGGTAAGACGTTACGCCCCACATCCGTCAGCCCTGACGGGCTGCCACCTTCTCCCCAGGGAGAAGGCTTTTTGCCTCGCCGGTAGGCATCTGAAACTCGGGAGATCACACCCCCTCAGTCATGGGCAACAGCCCATGACTGCTCCCCCTGCACAGGGGAGCCAAACGCATCGCCGTTACTGCCTACCGCCCCTCATCCGGCCCCTTCGGGGCCACCTTCCCCCAAGGGAAGGCATTTCTCAGAAACCATCACACCCTACCTCTATTCCAGACCACTCCCGACCTCTGCCCTTGCGGGCAGCCTTCTCTGAGTGGGAAGCAAGCAGTTCTCCCAAACATAAAAATCCCGGCAGGGGGTAGCCCTGCCGGGAAAAATGCTATTTTTAGAAATTACTTCGCACCGGCGATCTGAGCGGCGACTTCTGCGGCGAAGTCGTCCACCTTCTTCTCGATGCCCTCGCCCTTCACATAGTGAATGGCGTCCACGAACTTCACGCTGCCGCCCAGCTTCTTGGCGGCGTCGGCGATGTAGCCTTCCACGCTGCCCTGGAACAGGTCGCTGCGGACGAAGTCCTGCTGCAGCAGGCAGTTCTCCTTATAGAAAGCGTTGATCTTGCCGGCGGCGATCTTCTCCTTGATCTGAGCGGGCTTGTTGGCCATCTTGGGATCGTTGTCCATCAGGGCCACCTGCACCTGCAGCTCATGGTCCACGTCTGCCTGGGGCACCATGGCCTTATCCCAGTACTTGGGGTTCATGGCAGCAATCTGCATGGCCACGTTCTTGCCGATCTCGGTGGCATCGATGCCGCCCTCCACAGCCAGGTTCACCAGCACGGCATGGGTGCCGCCGGCATGAACGTAAGCCACGGAGGTGTTGTCGGCGAACCGGGCGAAACGCCGGATCTGCATATTCTCGCCGATGGACATGACCTTCTCCTGCATGATCTCGGTGACGGTCAGGTTGGAGTTGGGGTACTTGCAGGCCTTCAGAGCGTCCACGTCGGCGGGGTTCTCGGTAGCCACCACGGTGGCCAGGTTCTTCACCAGGTCCAGGAAGGAATCGGTCTTGGCGGCGAAGTCGGTCTCGGAGTTCACCTCGATGATGACGCCGGTGCCGTCCACGACGGTAGCGTAAGCCACGCCCTCGGCAGCAACACGGTCAGCCTTCTTGGCAGCCTTGGCCAGGCCCTTTTCCCGGAGCCAGTCCACAGCCTTGTCCATATCGCCGTCGGTGGCCTGCAAAGCCTTCTTGCAGTCCATCATGCCCACGTTGGTCATTTCACGGAGCTTCTTAACATCCAATGCGGTAAAAGCCATTGTAAAATCCTCCTATTCATCTTGTAGGGGCACCCGGCGCACCGGGTGCCTGAAAAAAACGTATCTCGAACTTATTCGGCAGCGGGAGCCTCAGTGGTCTCGGCAGCCTCGGCGGCTTCGGGAGCATCCTCGCCCTGACGGCCCTCGATCACGGCGTTGGCCATGGTAGCGGCGATCAGACGGATGGCACGGATGGCGTCATCGTTGCCGGGGATCACGTAGTCGATCTCGTCGGGATCGCAGTTGGTGTCCACGATGGCCACGATGGGGATGTTCAGCTTCCGGGCCTCAGCGATGGCGTTGCGCTCCTTCCGGGGGTCAACGATGAACAGAGCGGCGGGCAGCTTCTTCATTTCCTTCACGCCGCCCAGGTACTTCTCCAGCTTCTCGATCTCGGCCTGATGCTTGATGACTTCCTTCTTGGGCAGCATGGCGAAGGTGCCGTCTGCCTCCATCTTCCGCAGCTGAGCCAGCCGGTCGATCCGGGTCCGCATGGTGCGGAAGTTGGTCAGCATACCGCCCAGCCAGCGGGCGTTCACATAGTAACCGCCGCAGCGCTCGGCCTCTTCCTTGATGGCGTCCTGGGCCTGCTTCTTGGTGCCGACAAACAGCACGTTGCCGCCGTTGGCGGACAGGTCACGAACGAAGGAGTAAGCCTCCTCCAGCTTCTTCACGGTCTTCTGCAGGTCGATGATGTAGATACCGTTGCGCTCCGTGTAGATATAGGGAGCCATTTTGGGGTTCCAGCGGCGGGTCTGATGACCGAAGTGTACGCCGGCCTCCAGCAGTTGCTTCATAGATACGACAGCCATTTTGATTTTCTCCTTTTGTTGTTCCTCCACCCCGATCCACTCAGGTGTCCCGCCGAAAAGTACGGCACTTGGGAGCCCGATCACCGGGTGTGTGGCATTAAAAATGTCATGGTGCAAGCCCATGCCGATACATTATAGCCTGTACCGCTCCATTTTGCAAGTATTTTTTCCAATATTTTTTCGGAATATTCGGGGAATTCCGGGGCAGGCGGGGAAAGTTGGCCCGGAAAGGGCAAAAAGCCTTCCCCTGGACGGCAGGGTGTCGGTCCTTCTGAGGGATGCCTTCCCCTGGGGGAAGGTGGCTGCCCGTCAGGGCAGACGGATGAGGGGCGG
>UQVA01000014.1 GCA_900544405.1 uncultured Eubacteriales bacterium | reverse complement strand
GGGTGGTGCTCCGCGCAGCGAATCCAAAATCTTTATGACTGCCGGTGGCAGTCATGTTTATTTCTATTCGCTGCGCGGGGCACAACCCTACACAGGGGAAGCCTTTTTACATTTGCATTTTCCTCGTTGCTATGGTAAAATGGCCCCAAAAGCATGGGAGGAGGGGCGATATGTCTCAAATCACCAAGCGGGCCTTGGAGGCTTCTCTGAAGCATCTTCTGCTGTCCAAGCCCCTGGACAAGATCACCGTCACCGACATCTGCGAGGACTGCGGCATCAGCCGCATGACCTTTTACTATCACTTCAGGGACATTTACGACCTGGTGGAATGGGTCTGCCTGGAGGACGCCCGGGTGGCTCTGGACGGGAAAAAGACCTACGATACCTGGGAGGAAGGGTATCTGCGCATTTTTGACGCCGTGCTGGAAAACAAGCCCTTCATCCTGAACGTGTACCGCTGCGCCGACCGGGAGCAGGTGGAAAACTACCTGTACCGGCTGACCTACGACCTGCTGGACGGGGTGGTGGAGGAAAAAGCCGCCGGGCTGTCCGTGCGCCCGGAGGACAAGGCCTTCCTGGCCAATTTCTACAAGTACGCCTTTGTGGGGCTGATGCTGGACTGGATCCGCCAGGGTATGAGCGAGGACCCGGCGAAAATCGTGGAGCGGGTGTCCCTGGTCATGCACGAGAACATCCCCAGAGCGCTCACCCGTCTGGCCGTGAAATAAACACTTGGGACCGTTTGTAAGATTTTCGGATACTTTTGCCGCCGTGTCAGAATTTGGGACACGGCGGCTTTGTTTGTCCCTTGGCGTTTCCCAAATTTCGGGATATACTATGGGCACAAACAAAAACCAAGGAGGACTTGAATATGTATTATTCCAGCGGTAACTATGAAGCATTCGCACGGCCCAAGAAGCCCGAAGGCGTGGACAATAAGTCCGCCTATATCATCGGCAGCGGTCTGGCGGCTCTGACGGCAGCCTGCTATCTGGTCCGGGACGGCCAGATGAAGGGCGAGCACATCCATGTTCTGGAAAAGGACCCTGTGGCCGGCGGTGCCTGCGACGGCTATCACTACGAGAACCTGGGCTATGTGATGCGGGGCGGCCGGGAAATGGACAACCACTTTGAGGTCATGTGGGATCTGTTCCACTCCATCCCCTCCATCGAGACGGAAGGGGTCAGCGTGCTGGACGAGTACTACTGGCTGAACAAGGAGGACCCCAACTACTCCCTCTGCCGGGCCACCGAGAACCGTGGTCAGGACGCCCACACCGACGGAAAGTTCGCCATCTCCGACAAGGGCGCCATGGAAATCATGAAGCTGTTCTTCACCCCCAACGAGGAGCTGCAGGACAAGAAAATTACCGATTTCTTTGACGATGAGGTGCTGAATTCCAACTTCTGGATGTACTGGCGGACCATGTTCGCTTTCGAGAACTGGCACTCCGCACTGGAAATGAAGCTGTATATCCAGCGCTATATCCATCACATCGGCGGCCTGCCCGACTTCACCGCCCTGCGCTTCACCCGGTATAACCAGTACGAGTCCATGATTTTGCCCATGGTCAAGTACCTGGAGGATCACAACGTGACCTTCCATTTCGGCGTGAAGGTGAACAACGTCCTCTTCGACTGTTCCGACAAGACCCGCAAGCTGGCCAAGCGCATCGAAGTGACCCGGGACGGCAAGGACGAGGCCATCGACCTGACCGAAAATGACCTGGTGTTCATCACCAACGGCGGCTGTGTGGAAAATTCCGCTCTGGGCAGCCAGAACACCCCCGCTCCCTACAACAAGGAGATCAAGAAGGGCGGCGGCTGGGATATGTGGCGGAAGATTGCCGCACAGGACCCCGCCTTCGGCCATCCTGACAAGTTCTGCTCCGACCCGGAGCTGACCAACTGGGAGAGCGCCACCGTGGAGACCCTGGACCAGCGCATCATCCCCTATATCAAGGACATCTGCAAGCGGGATCCCTTCACCGGCCACGTTGTCACCGGCGGTATCGTCACCGTGAAGGATTCCTCCTGGCTCCTGAGCTGGACCATCAACCGCCAGCCTCAGTTCCGGGCCCAGCCCAAGGACCACTGCCTGGTGTGGGTGTATGCCCTGTTCACTGGCAAGCCCGGCGACTACGTGAAGAAGCCCATGCGGGATTGCACCGGCAAGGAAATTTGCATGGAGTGGCTGTATCATCTGGGCGTGCCGGTTGACGAGATCGAGGATATGGCCGAGCATTCCGCCAACACCATCCCCTGCATGATGCCCTATATCGATGCCTTCTTCATGCCCCGTGCTTATGGGGACCGGCCTGACGTGGTGCCGGAGGGCGCCGTGAACTTCGCCTTCCTGGGCCAGTTTGCCGAGACCAAGCGGGACACCATCTTCACCACCGAGTATTCCATGCGGACCGGCATGGAGGCCGTGTACACCCTGCTGAACGTGGACCGGGGCGTGCCGGAGGTCTGGGGCAGCGTGTATGATGTCCGGTGCCTGCTGGACGCTACCGTGAAGCTGCGGGACGGCAAGAAGGTCACGGATATGAAGTTCTCGCCCATCGAGAAGATCGCCATTCACAAGGTGCTGGAAAAAATCGGGAATACCGATGTGGAAAAGCTCCTGAAGGAATACAAGGTCATCTGAAAAACGGCACATCGGTGAGACAGTGCGCCAAAAAGGAAAACGCCAACGGGAAAGCCCGCTGACGCAGAAATGACCCGCCCGCCCCGGAGGAAAGATTTCCTCCGGGGCGGGTTTGTGTTCAGAGAAGAGGGAAAAGAGAAGAGAAAAGGAAGAATAAATGGAAATTCCCCGGCGGGCTGCTGCGTTGATTTATCACGCTCGGTCATTGACGGGTTGGCGGGCGAGGCGTGCCTCGCCCCTACCGTGCCTCGCCCCTACCGTGCCTCGCCGGAGGCGGATTTGACAAAACCACGGCCCGGGCGGTTTATGCTCCGGGCCGTGGTGCTGTTTTCTTTACACTTCCAGAATGCCTTCCAATTCCAGACCGGGGTAGCGGTCCAGAATGGGCTTTACAACATTGTGCAGGAACTCCGTAACCTGCTCCGGGGCACGGCCCACGAAGGCCTTGGGGTCCAGCAGGGCTTCGATCTCGCTCTGATTCATGGGGATGGCCGGGTCGGCGGCCATGCGCTCGATGAGGTCGCACTTGCCGCCCTCCTGCTTGACCTTCTTTGCGGCGGCATGGGAATGGACCCGGATGGCCTCATGGAGGGCCTGCCGGTCCCCGCCCCGCTTCACGGACTCCATCATCACGTTTTCCGTGGCCATGAAGGGCAGCTTTTCCATGACCCGGCGGCGGATGACCTGATCGTTGACCACCAGGTCGGCGCTGACGTTCATGTAAATGTTCAGAATGGCATCCACGCTCAGGAACGCTTCGCTGACGGAAAGCCGCTTGTTGGCGGAATCGTCCAAGGTCCGCTCCATCCACTGGGTGCCGGCGGTGAAGGCCGGGTTCAGGCTGTCGCAGATGACGAACCGGGCCAGGGCGCAAATGCGCTCGGAGCGCATGGGATTGCGCTTGTAGGGCATGGCGGAGGAACCGATCTGGTGCTGCTCAAAGGGTTCTTCCATTTCCTCGAAGGACTGCAGAATGCGCAGGTCGTTGCCGAATTTCATGGCGCTCTGGGCGATGCCGGACAGGCAGGAGAGGAAATAGCTGTCCACTTTCCGGGAATAGGTCTGGCCGGACACGGGGACCACACCGGGGAAGTCCATGTCCTCGGCAATGAGCGCCTCCATTTCGGCAATCTTCTTCTGGTCCCCCTCGAAAAGGTCCATGAAAGAGGCCTGAGTGCCTGTGGTACCCTTAGACCCCAGGAGCCGCAGACGGTCGATCTGGAACTCCAGATTTTCCATGTCCTGGGTCAGCTCATAAATCCAGAGCGTTGCCCGCTTGCCCACGGTGGTCAGCTGAGCGGGCTGCAGGTGGGTGTAGCCCAGGCAGGGCATATCCTTGTACTTCTTCGCAAAATCCGACAGGTTCTTCACCACCTGGGCACATTTTTGCAGCACCAGACGGCTGGCCTCCCGGAGGATGACCACATCGGTGTTGTCACCCACATAGCAGGAAGTGGCACCCAAATGGATGATGCCCGCCGCCTTGGGACACTGCTGGCCGTAGGCGTACACATGGCTCATCACGTCGTGGCGGACCTCTTTTTCCCGCTTCTGGGCGACTTCGTAGTTGATGTCGTCCTTGTGGGCTTCCAGTTCGTGAATCTGCTCCTCGGTAATGTCCAGCCCCAGCTTCTGCTCGGCCTTGGCCAGGGAGATCCAAAGCCGCCGCCAGGTGCGGAATTTGAAGTCGTCGGAGAAAATATGCTGCATTTCCCGGCTGGCGTAGCGGGTGGACAGGGGGGAAACATAGGAATCATGGGTCATATCGGGCACCTCTCGTTTTTTGTCCGGCGGTTCGCCGGGATTCGTGCCTTCATTATAACACCGCTTTCAGGATTTGAAAAGGGAAAATTAAAGGATTCTTAATGGGAAAGCCCTACCATGCGAAGAAAAATCCTGCTATAATATGCTTGTAAACGAGAAAAGAGGGTTTTGCCTATGTACACGGTGCTGATTTGCGACGACCAGCCGGATATCGTCAACGCTTTGAAAATTTACCTGACCCCCGAGGGCTACCGGTTATTGACGGCCTACACCGGGCTGGAGGCCGTGGAGCTGGCCCGGCGGGAGGAGCTGTCTCTCATCCTGATGGACGTGATGATGCCCGGCATGGACGGGATTACGGCCACCGCCCGCATCCGGGAGTTCTCCAACGTGCCCATTATTTTCCTCACCGCCAAATCCGAGACCGAGGATCTGGTGCTGGGACTGAACATGGGGGCCGACGACTATATCACCAAGCCCTTCGTGCCGGTGGAGGTGCTGGCACGGGTCCGGTCCCAGCTGCGCCGGTATGCCCGGCTGGGCAGCCGCCCGGAGGAGACCGGGGAAGTGCGGGTGGGGGCCATCGCCATCAACGACAATACCAAGACCGCCTCCGTGGACGGGGAGCCTGTCTATCTGACCCCTACGGAGTACAGCATTCTGCGGCTGCTGATGAAGAATCCCGGAAAAGTGTTCTCCACCAAGGAAATTTATGAAGGGGTCTGGCGGGAATCCGCCATCGGCAGCGAGGGCAGCGTGGCGGTGCATATCCGGCATCTGCGGGAAAAAATCGAGATCAACCCCTCGGACCCCCGGTATCTGAAGGTCGTCTGGGGACAGGGGTACAAGCTGGAAGGAGGAAACGGCTGATGAAAGCCCGATTGGGGACGAAAACCATTGCGGTGATCCTCTGTGCGGCCATGCTGGCCTTGGCCCTGTCCTGCGGGGCGGGGGTGGCGCTGCTGGCCGGGTACGGGTACCTCGCCGGAGCGGAATCCTATGTGGAAATGGATGCGGCTACCACGGCGACCGGGGACAGCGGCTATCTGACCGTGTCGGGAGCCGCGCCGAGCTTCGCAGCGCAGAAGGAAATGGTCCCGGCCATGGATGCGGTGACTTACCTGAATACGGCTCCCGTGGCCACGGCGGGCGTGCTGTATGGCTACCACGGCTGGCTCTATGCGGGCATCGCCCTGGGCCTGCTGCTCTTTGGGGTACTGCTGGTGTACCTGTGCGCTGCGGCGGGCCGGACCACCGGCTCCCAGGTCATCCGCCCCGGCGGGCTGAACCGGGTGCCCCTGGACCTGTACACCATCGTCTGGGCCGTGGGGGCCGTCAGCGCCGGGATGCTGGTGTGGCAGACCATCGAATATGACCTGGATGTGCCAACGGTGCTGCTGCTGTTTGTGGTGTACCTGGCGAGCCTGCTGACGGTGGGCTATCTCTTTGCCATTTCCGCTCAGGCCAAGGCCGGGGAGGGCTATTGGTGGAAAAACAGCCTGCTGGTATGGATCCTGAATGGCATTGGCAAGGCGGTCAAGTGGACCGTGGGAAAGCTGGTACGGTTTTTTACACGGGTTTATAACGTGCTGCCCATGGCCTGGCAATGGCTGCTGACCGGCATGGTGCTGTTCCTGCTGCTGGCGGTGGGCGTCGCCACCAGGAGTGCGGGTGTGACGTTATTTGCCGTAATTCTCTATTTTGCGGCGATCTTCTATGGGACTTACTGCTTTGGAAAGCTGCGCCGGGCGGCACGGGCCATGGGCCGGGGAAATCTGAGTGCCAAGGTCAGCCTCAAGCTGATGACCGGTGCGTTCCTGGAATTCAGCGAGGACCTGAACGCCCTGGGCGATGCGGCGCTGGTGGCGGCTCAGCAGCAGACCAAGTCCGAACACATGAAAGCGGAGTTGATTACGAACGTTTCCCACGATCTGAAAACGCCGCTGACGTCCATCATCAATTATATTGATCTTTTGCAGCGGGCGGAGTCTCCGGAACAGGCCCAAAGCTATCTGGAGGTCCTGTCCCGGCAGTCCGCCCGGATGAAGAAGCTCATTGAGGACCTGGTGGAGCTGAGCAAGGCCAGCACCGGCAATTTGCAGGCGGATATTCAGGCCCTGGATGCCTCCGAGACGGTGAATCAGGCTTTGGGCGAGTTTGCCGACAAGTTCACGGCGGCGGGGCTGACGCCGGTGGTGAATCTGCCGGAGGTGCCGGTGCAGATGCTGGCGGACGGGCGGCTGGCCTGGCGGGTCATGAGCAACCTGTTCAGCAACGTGGTCAAGTATGCCATGCCGGGGACCCGCATTTATATCGACGTGGTGCCGCTGGAACTGGCGGTGACAATTTCCGTGAAAAATGTGTCCAGGGAGGCGTTGAATCTGGGAGCCGAGGAGCTGATGGAGCGGTTCGTCCGGGGAGACACCTCCCGGAACACCGAGGGCAGCGGCCTGGGGCTGAACATTGCCAAGAGCCTCATGGAGTTGCAGAACGGCCAGCTACAGCTGCTGGTCGATGGAGACCTGTTCAAGGCCACCCTGTTCTTCCCAAGATCGGAGCAAAAGAGCATAGAATAAGAAAAACTCCCCCGGATGGGCAGAAATGCCCATCCGGGGGAGCGCTGTTTTTTGGAAGATACCCCGGCGGGGCACGAAAATAGCCTTCCCCTGGGGGAAGGTGGCCGGAATCACGATTCCGGCCGGATGAGGGGCGGTAGGGGCTGCCGGTTTGCACCGACCAAAGCCTCCCGGCGTGTCGGGGGAGGTGGCTGCCCTTTCGGGCAGACGGAGGGGGTGTACGGTAACAATCTCGTAGGGGACTATCGAACGATAGCCTTTACCATATCGATGGCGTACACCCCTTCAGTCACGGGCTATGGCCCGTGACAGCGTAGTAGAGGTATGACTGCCACCGGCAGTCATGTTTATTTCTATTCGCTGCGCGGGGCACAACCCTACACAGGGGAGCCAGTGCCTCGCCGGGGGATTTCACCTTTTACCCCCGCAAGGCACCGCTGGAATTGAGGACCAGGGTGCTGTACAGGAACAGCACGTCGGCGTTTTGAAAGTTTACATAATTTGAAAGCAGCTTCGGGTCCATATACCGGATGTCTACCAGCGTGACTTTCCGGTAACCTTGCAGGAGCAGGGGGGCCAGACTGCTGCCGAAGGAATCCCGGAACAGGACCAACTCTTTTTCCGTGTCCGCATCCGGATTTTCGATGGTCAGAAGAGGCTCCGAACCGGACAGGAAAAAGTCGTACAGATCCCGGCTTCCCAGTTTGGCTTCATCATAAACCTTCGTGACGGACCCGTCGGCATGGGTCACGGCGGCGCTTTGGAGCAGGGGAGAGGTCAGGTAGTACATGGTCTCCTGAGCCAGAGGCAGGGCAGCCTGTCCGTAATAGACCCCGGTGAAGGGGCGTTCGACGGCATTTGTGGCGAACTCCCCGGGGACTTCGGCCCCCATGGCCTTGCAAATGGCCTGGGCCACCGGCAGAATTTTCTCCTGCCGCCAGTGGGTGTCCGTGGCATAATAATCATCAGCGGAGAGCAGACCTGTCAGGTCAATTTGCGTGGCCCAGGGGGTCCCGTCGGCGATTTGGGCCGTCAAGTTAACATAATCCATGGCCGGATAGCCGTTCCTGGCAGCCAGATAGTAAGCCTTGTCCGGCACCAGGGCGAAATACACGGTGCTGTCCTGTAAATAAGTGTCGTAAAGGCTCTGAAAGCACTTTAGGGCATGGCTGACGCTGGCCTGATCCAGGGGATATTCCAGCTGGAAGGCCTGGTCCCCCGCCAGGGCGATGCCGTTGTTGTCCAACTCCCGGAGGACAAAATAATGGAACTCGGATTTCAGCCGCCGGAAGCCGTTGCGCAGGGGAAATTGGTCCTGGGTATAGCTTTCAAAATCCGACATAAAAGTCCCGGAAAGCAGGTTGTTTGTGGTGATTTTCGGCATCTGGGCCAGCTTTCGCCGCTCCCAGTTGCTGCTTGCGTCCGGCGTCCGGACCCAGGCCCAGGCGGCAAGACCCAGCCAGAAAAGGGCCAGAAGGGTAATCAAAACCGTTCTCGTTTTCTTCATAGCGCCACCTCAGAAACGGAAATACAGGAAAGGATTGTAGGACCCGTCCACCAGATAGGCCGTACACAGCAGCAGAAGGGCCAGCAGGAACAGCGGCTCGGCCAGGGACCGGAATTTTTCCGGCAGCTTCCCGGCCAGGGTTTTCGGCAGGGGGGTGGCCCCCAGGATGCCAACGGCAAAGAGAACCAGATTGCTGCGGAGATGATAAAGGGTCTCGGCTGTGACCCCCGGCAGGCCGGACAGGCCCAGAAGCCCCGCAAAATCCGCTTTGACCCCGGAAAGCCCGTCGGCATTGAACACCACGAAGCTCAGCATGACAAGAAGCAGCGTCAGGCTGTGGCGAAGCCAATTTGGCCATTTGGAAAGCCCCGGCAGCCACTTTTCCACCATCAGGAGCAGGGCAAACAGCAGCCCCCACAGAACGAAATTCCAGGCTGCTCCGTGCCAGAGACCGGTGAGCATCCACACAATGAGGACGTTTCTGGCCCATTTGCCCTTGCCGCAGCGACTGCCCCCCAGGGGGATATACACATAGTCCCGGAACCAGGTGCCCAGGGAAATGTGCCACCTTCGCCAGAATTCCGTGACGGTTTTGGAGCAGTAGGGGTAGCGAAAGTTCTCCGGGAAGGAGAAGCCCAGAATTTTTCCAAGGCCGATGGCCATGTCGCTGTACCCGGAGAAGTCAAAATAGATGTGCAGGGTGAAGGCCAGGGCGTAGACCCAGTAAAAAAGCACGCTCTGGCTCTCGCTGGCCCGGAAGGCCCGGATGAGCGCACCGAACTGGTTGGCCAGCAGAACTTTTTTCCCCAGGCCGACCAGAAAACGGGAAAGGCCGTCGGCAAAATCGTTCCAGTTTGTGGTCCGGCTGTCCAGCTGGGGGGCCACGTCGGCGTAACGGACGATGGGCCCGGCGATAAGTTGGGGGAACATGGAAACGTAGGTGCCGAATTTCAGCAGATTTTTCTGGACGGTTACGTCCCCACGGTACACGTCAACCACATAGCTGACACACTGGAAAAGATAGAAGCTGATGCCGATGGGCAGGGCCAGGTGCAGCAGGGGGATGGACAGACCCGTCAGGCCGTTGACGCTTTCTACAAAGAAGTCTGCATACTTAAAGACCCCCAGCAGCGCCGCCCCGGAAATGACGGAGACGGCCAGCCAGACCTTTTTCCGCCGGGATCGGTCCACCGCCAGCCCGAAAAGGTAAAAAAGCAGGATGGACCCGGCCATCAGCAGCAAATGCTTCGGCTCGCCCCAGCCATAAAAAAATAGGCTGGAAAGGAGCAGCACGGCGTTCTGCCAGGACCTGGGCACCAGGAAATAAACCATCAGAACGATGGGCAGAAAGTAGTAAAGAAAGGGAATACTGGAAAATAACATGGCATTTCCTCCAAAAAAAGCCTGCCGCCGGGAGTGGCGACAGGCTGTGGAAATTTTCTTACAGGGTGAAATCCAGCTTGCCGCCGCAGACGCTCTGGAAAGCGTCCACCAAGGCCTGGGCCGTGATGCCGTCCCCGGCGAAGTCGGAAGAAACCATAATGAGCATGACCACGTCGCCGTAGCCGCAGACGGCCAGATCGTCGGCCTCCACGCAGACCCACTTGTGGGGATTGATGCCGTCCTTCATCTGCTGGGCGGTGGACTGGGCGTTCTTGGCGTCCTCCACCCGGACCAACACCAGAGAATAGGCAATGGAGGAGATCATGGGCTCAGAGACCACGGCTTCCTTCACGCCGTCAGCGCTCGTCAGACCGGTGAACTGGGGCAGCATCCAGGCGGTGTCGGTGATGTCCACGTTCTCCGTGCCGAGGCTCAGGTCCACGGGATGGGCAGCGTAAATTTTATCAACGATGTCTGCAAGGCTGCCGGTCAGGTTGGTGCTGCCGCCGTTGTCGGCGGGGGCCTTGGCGCATCCGGTGGCCAGGGCGGCAATCATGGTAAGAACCAGGACAATGGAAAGAACTTTTTTCATCATGGGGTATACTCCTTATTATTATAATGTAGGGTGTGCAGCGTTCCCGATCTTATCCCAGAATGCCCAGGTGCTCCAGCAGAATTTTCACGCCCAGGAAAATCAGGATGATGCCGCCGACTGCCTCCGCTTTCTTCTCAAAGCGGTCCCCGAACACGCTGCCTACTTTCACGCCGATGGCGGAAAGAACGAAGGTGGTCAGGGCAATGATACCGGCTGCATAGAAGATGTTCACGCTGCCCGCCATGGCCAGGGAAATGCCTACGGCCAGAGCGTCGATGCTGGTGGCAATGGCCATCAGCAGCATGGTTTTGAAGGAATAATCGCTGCCGGCGCTTTCCTCCTCCTCTCCCTTGGAGAAGGCTTCCCGCAGCATATTGGCGCCGATGAGGGCCAGCAGAATAAAGGCGACCCAATGATCGAAGCGCTCGATGGCCTGAGCGAACAGGGAACCCAGGAAAAAGCCCAAGGCGGGCATCAGACCCTGAAATCCGCCGAACCAGGCACCGCAGATCGCACCCTCCTTCCAGGATGCGTGGGGGGTGGACAGGCCCTTACAGACCGATACGGCAAATGCGTCCATGCTCAAGCCTGCCGCCAGCAAGAGCAGCTCCCAGATACTCATAAAACAAAAGACCTCCGTGTGTGTTTTACCGGCACGGAAAGTCCCAAAGCAAAGAGAGACACGATGCCGGTGCTCAAAGTCTCGTCATTTCAGAACGGACCAGGAGAAACCTCCAGTGTGTTGACCCGTCCCCGCCTGCGCGCCGACTACTCCCTCTTTCGTGATGCATTATACCAATTTGAAGCCGGTGTGTCAAGGCCAACGGCGTAAACAGAGTGTGAATTTCCCACATTCCGCCGATTGACAAGGCAGGGGGAAACGGGTATAATGAAAAAAGAATTTTGGGAGGGAACGGCGTATGGAACAGCGATTTGATCGGGTCATCACCCGCAAGGGAACCAACTGTGTGAAATTTGATACGGCAGCAGACCGGGGCTATCCGGAGGATGTGCTGCCGCTTTTTATTGCCGATATGGATTTTCAGGTGCCGGAATCGGTGCAGGAAGCCCTGACGGCGGACGTGCAGAAGGGAATTTTCGGGTACAGCATTTTCGATAAGGGGTATTTTCCGGCCATTGCCCGGTGGATGGAAACGAACTTCGGCTGGAGGCCGGAGGAAAACTGGTTGGTGACCACCCCCGGCGTGGTGTTTGCCATTGCCACGGCGGTGCGGAGCCTGACGGAAATTGGGGACGGGGTCCTCATCCAGCCGCCGGTGTACCCGCCCTTCTTCTCCACGGTGACGGAGAACGGCCGAAGATTAGTGGAAAGTCCGCTGGTGCAGGAAAACGGCCGGTACGAAATTGATTTTGCGGATTTTGAGGAAAAAGTCCGAAGGGAAAACGTGAAGCTCTTTCTGCTTTGCTCCCCCCACAATCCCGTGGGCCGGGTGTGGACCCTGGAAGAACTGCAGAAAATCGGGCGTATCTGCAAGGAATACGGGGTAAAAGTGGTCAGCGACGAAATTCACATGGATTTTGCCCTTCCGGACCATCTCCATATTCCGTTCCTGAAGGCCTGCCCGGATATGGCGGAAAACACGGTGCTCTGTACCGCCCCCAGCAAGACCTTTAACCTGGCGGGGCTGCAGACCTCCAATATTTTCATCCCCGGCGAAGCGGCTCGGAAGGCATTTCTGGAAGAACTGGACCGGTTCCATTACAGCGGCGTCAACCGGCTGGGGGCCATTGCCTGCCAGGCGGCCTATGAGGGCGGACAGGAATGGCTGACCGAGTGTAAGGCCTATTTGCTGGAAAATCTGAAATTCCTCCGGGAATTTTTGAAGGAGAACCTGCCTGGCGTGAAGCTCATCGAGCCAGAGGGAACCTACTTTGCCTGGCTGGACTTTGGTGCTTGGGGCCTGAATGAAGCGGAGCTGGACGAATTTCTGATCCGGGAGGCCAAGGTCTGGCTGAATTCCGGAAGCAGGTTCCATGCGCCCCTCTATCAGCGTGTGGTGCTGGCCTGCCCCAGAGCGACATTGAAGGAGGCCATGGAACGCATGGCCAAGGCAGCGGAAAAACGTGGCTTTTGAAAGAGAAAAGGGAGAAAGACAGCATGAAAGCGGTAGGATTTGACAACGATCAGTATGCACGGACCCAGTCGGAACACATTCGGGCCAGAATCGACCAGTTTGGCGGCAAGCTGTATCTGGAATTCGGCGGGAAGCTCTATGACGATTACCACGCCTCCCGGGTGCTGCCGGGATTCCATCCGGACAGCAAGCTGCAAATGCTTTTGAAGCTCAAGGACCAGGTGGAAGTGGTCATCGTCATCAACGCCAACGATATTGAGAAAAATAAGATTCGGGGAGACTTGGGCATTACCTACGACCGGGACGTCATCCGGCTGCTGGATGTGTTCCGGGGGCTGGGGCTGTACGTTTCCAGCGTGGTGCTGTCCCGGTTTGCGGGCCAGTCTCAGGCCATGGCCTTCCAGACCCGGTTGGAGGGCCTGGGGGTGAAGGTCTATCATCATTATGATATTGAGGGCTACCCCGGCAACCTGGCCCATGTGGTCAGCGACGAGGGCTACGGCAAAAACGACTACATCGAGACCAGCCGGGAATTGGTGGTCGTCACGGCTCCCGGCCCCGGCAGCGGCAAGCTGGCCACCTGCCTGAGCCAGCTGTACCATGAGCATAAGCGGGGCAATCGGGCAGGGTACGCCAAGTTCGAGACCTTCCCCATCTGGAATCTGCCCCTGAATCATCCGGTGAACCTGGCCTACGAGGCGGCCACGGCGGATCTGAACGACGTGAACATGATCGACCCCTTCCATCTGGAAGCCTATGGCATCACAACGGTGAATTATAACCGGGACGTGGAGGCGTTCCCTGTATTGGAGACCATGTTCCGGCAGATTCTGGGAGAATGCCCCTATAAGTCCCCCACGGACATGGGCGTGAACATGGCGGGCAACTGCATCACCGACGATGCCGTTTGCCGGGAGGCCTCCCGGCAGGAGATCATCCGCCGGTACTATACCGCCCTGTGCGAAGCCAAGCAGGGCAAGGGCACCGAGGATGCGGTGCGGAAGCTGGAATTGCTCATGCGGAAGGCCGGAACGGAGCCTTCTCAGCGGAAAGTGGTGGCGGCGGCCCTGAAACGGGCAGAGGAGACCGGCAAGCCTGCGGCGGCTATGGAGCTGCCCGATGGGCGCATCGTCACCGGCAAGACTTCGGACCTCTTAGGTGCTTCGGCGGCAGTGCTGCTGAATGCCCTGAAGGCCATTGCCGGGGTGCCGGAGGACGTACACGTTATCGCTCCGGAGGCCATCGACCCCATCCAGCACCTGAAGGTGGAGCATCTGGGCCATCGGAACCCCCGGCTCCACACCAACGAGGTCCTCATCGCGCTGTCCGGCTCGGCCATGCGCAACGAAGCGGCGGAGGCGGCCATGGAGGCGTTGTCTTCCCTGCGGGGCTGCGAGGTCCATTCGTCTGTGATTCTTTCCCAGGTGGACGAGCAGACCTTCAAGCGCCTGGGGGTGAACCTTACCTGCGAGCCTCGGTACAAGGGGTAAAATGCACAAATTGAAAATTCTCCGAAATGCCGAATTTTACGGGCGTTTTTTGTGAAAATCTTCAAAAAATATCTTGACAAAACGGGAATGACGTGGTATCATAATCGGGCTTGCGTAGGGAAGAACTGCGCTTGTATGCGATGAAGCGGGAGATTGCGGCTTAGCCGGTAACTTCCGTGGAGTATGTCCGGTCATCGGGCGGCTGAGCATTTCCGTTTGCGCTTGCGTATATCGCTGCGCCCAGAGGAAAAGTGCCGGCCTTGCGTCGGCCATTTTTCTTGGCCTGGAATGATACGCACGGCGGCGTGAACAAAATGCTCGACCGTACCCAGCACCCCAAGTACACTGAGTACGATTATCAAGGAGGAAACCAAACCATGGCAAATCAGGAAATGATTCGTGTGCGTCTGAAGGCTTATGACCATCAGCTCATCGACTCCAGCGCTGCGAAGATCGTGGACACCGCCAAGCGCAACGGCGCCAGCGTGTCCGGCCCCATCCCTCTGCCCACCAAGAAAGAGGTGGTCACCATCCTGCGTTCTCCCCATGTCAACAAGGACAGCCGGGAGCAGTTCGAGCGCAGAACCCACAAGAGACTGATCGATATCCTCAACCCCAGCCAGAAGACCGTCGAGGCCCTCATGAGCCTGGACCTTCCCGCCGGCGTTGAGATTGAGATAAAGCTGTAAGAGCCGACATTCTATCGGTCCTTACCGCTGCCCGCACTGTCTGGCATCGGGCGGACGGGTCATGTTGGCAAAGGCCACCCAATGGACCTGCGTCAACCAATAACCTATTAAAAAGGAGTAAACATCATGCAGAAAGCAATCATCGGCAAGAAAGTGGGCATGACCCAGATCTTCGATGAGAGCGGCAAGGTGATTCCGGTTACCGTAGTGGAAGCCGGTCCCTGCGTCGTGACTCAGAAGAAGACCGTCGAGACCGACGGCTACACCGCTGTGCAGCTGGGTTTCGGCGACGTGAAGGAGTCCAAGCTCACCAAGCCTGAGGCTGGCCACCTGAAGAAGGCTGGCGTAGCCCCCAAGAAGCACCTGAAGGAGTTCAAGCTGGATTCCGCCGCCGACATGAACGTGGGCGACGAGATCAAGGCCGACACCTTCGCCGCCGGCGACAAGATCGACGTTACCGGCATCAGCAAGGGCCATGGCTTCCAGGGCGTTGTGAAGCGCCACGGCGCCGGTCGTACCCCCATGACCCACGGCGGCGGCCCTGTGCATCGTCACGCCGGTTCCATGGGCGCATCTTCTCATCAGTCCCGTATTTTCCCGGGTAAGATCGGCGCCGGCCAGATGGGCCTGGAGCAGGTCACCATCGAGAACCTGGACGTTGTGAAGGTGGACGCAGAGCTGAATATGCTGGTCATCCGCGGCGCCATCCCCGGCCCCAAGGGCGGTCTGGTGTATATCCGCAACACCGTGAAGAACAACAAGGTGAAGTCCGGCGAGGCCGGCATCAGCAAGAACCCGCAGAAGGCTTCCGGCCGCAACCCGCAGAAGGCTTCCGCAAGAGGCTAAGGAAAGGAGATCTTAAATCATGCTTAAGACGAATGTTTATGATATGTCCGGCAAGCAGGTTGGCGAGATCGAGCTGTCCGAGGCTGTGTTCGGTATTGAGCCCAACCAGGCTGTTGTCCACGACGTGGTCAAGAATCATCTGGCCAACCGCCGTCAGGGCACTCAGTTCGCTCTGACCCGCGCCGAGGTTTCCGGCGGCGGCAGAAAGCCCTGGAAGCAGAAGGGCACCGGCCGTGCCCGTCAGGGCAGCACCCGTGCTCCCCAGTGGACCCACGGCGGCATCGTTTTTGCCCCGAAGCCCCGCTCCTACGGCTACACCCTGAACAAGAAGGCCCGCCGGCTGGCTCTGAAGAGCGTGCTCAGCGCCAAGGCTTCCGAGCAGAACATCGTGGTCATCGACGAGATCAAGATGGACGCTCCCAAGACCAAGGACTTCGCCAAGTTCCTGAGCGCCGTGGGCTGCACCGGCAAGACCCTGGTGGTCACTGCCGAGCCCAAGCAGAACGTGGTCCTCTCCGGCCGGAACATCGCCGGCTGCCAGGTGACCTTTGCCAACCTCATCAACGTCTACGACGTGCTGAACGCTGGCAAGCTGGTCGTTGACCGGGCAGCTTTGGCCAAGATCGAGGAGGTATTCGCATAATGAACGCTTACGATATCATTCTCCGCCCGGTGATCACCGAGCAGTCCATGGAGAGCGTCGCCGACAAGAAGTACGTCTTCATGGTGGCGCTGGATGCGGACAAGACCCAGATCAAGGCCGCTGTGGAAGAGGCCTTCGGCGTGAAGGTCGCCAAGGTCAACACCGTCCGGATGCAGGGCAAGGTGAAGCGCACCGGCGCTTACCCCGCCGGCCGCCGCGCGGCTTACAAGAAGGCTGTCATCACCCTGACCGCCGACTCCAAGACCATCGAGTTCTTCGAGGGTATGGTCTAATCCAATCTCAATAAAGGAGCGAAACGCAAATGGCTATTAAAACTTTTAAGCCTTATACCCCCGCCCGCCGGAACATGACTGTTTCTGCGTTCGACGGTGTGGATAAGAAGGCCAAACCTGAGCGCAGCCTGGTTGAGACCCTGAAGAAGAACGCCGGTCGCAACAGCTATGGCCGTATTACCGTCCGTCATCGCGGCGGCGGCAATAAGCGCAAGTACCGTATCATCGACTTCAAGCGTCAGAAGCTGGATATGCCCGCTACTGTGGAGCGCCTGGAGTACGATCCCAACCGCAGCGCCTACATTGCGCTGATCCGCTACGAGGACAACACCCTCAGCTACATCCTGGCCACCAACGGCCTGAAGGCTGGCGACGTGGTCGTGTCCTCCGCAGCTGCCGACATCAAGCCCGGCAACTGCCTGCCCATTGCCAACATCCCTGTTGGTACCGTGATCCACAACGTGGAGCTGCAGCCCGGCTACGGCGCTCAGCTGGTCCGGTCCGCCGGCACCGCTGCGCAGCTGATGGCTAAGGAAGGCGACCTGGCTCAGGTTCGTCTGCCCTCCGGCGAGGTCCGCTACGTCCGCACTAACTGCACCGCCTGCATCGGTCAGGTGGGCAACCTGGATCATGAGAACGTCCACATCGGCAAGGCCGGCCGTACCCGTCACATGGGTGTCCGTCCCACCGTCCGTGGCTCCGTTATGAACCCCAATGACCACCCCCACGGCGGCGGCGAAGGCCGTGCTCCTGTTGGCCGGCCCGGCCCTGTTACCCCTTGGGGTAAGCCCGCTCTGGGTTACAAGACCCGCAAGACGAAGAACCGCACCGATAAGTTCATCGTCAAGCGCAGAAACAGCAAGTAAGGAGGAAATGAAATGAGCAGAAGCATCAAAAAGGGCCCTTTCGTAGCTCCCGAGCTGTACAAGCGTGTTGAGGAGCTGAACAAGGCCGGTGAGAAGAAGGTTCTGAAGACCTGGTCCAGAGCCTCCACCATTTTCCCCTCCTTCGTCGGTCACACCATCGCTGTCCATGACGGCCGCAAGCATGTGCCCGTTTATATCACCGAGGATATGGTCGGTCACAAGCTGGGCGAGTTCGTTCCTACCAGAACCTTCCGGGGCCACTCTGGCAGCAAGACCGCCAATGCGAAATAAGGAGGATCGGAAATGGAAGCACTTGCACACGTAAAGTATGTCCGTATGTCTCCCCGTAAGGTCCAGCTGGTCTGCGATATGATCCGTGGCCTGGACGTGAAGACTGCTGCGGCTTATCTGAACCAGACCTCCAAGGCAGCCTGCGAGCCCATGGCCAAGCTGCTGAAGAGCGCTGTGGCCAATGCCGAGCACAATCACGGCATGAACGCAGACAACCTCTATGTTTCTACCGTTGTGGCCAACCCCGGCCCCGTGCTGAAGCGCGGCCGCATCGCATCCAGAAGAGGTTTCGTTCGGATTCTCAAGAGAACCACTCACATCACCATCGGTGTGAGCGAGAAGGCTTAACAGGAGGTTACTATGGGACAGAAAGTTAATCCCCATGGACTGCGTGTTGGCGTAATCAAAGACTGGGACTCCCGCTGGTATGCCCGTGAGGACAAGGTGGGCGACCTGATCGTCGAGGATTACAACATCCGTAAGTATCTGAAGAAGAAGCTCTATGCCGCCGGTGTGGCAAAGATCGAGATCGAGCGCAGCAACGGCCGTGTGAAGATCAACATCAACTGCTCCCGTCCCGGTGTGGTCATCGGCAAGGCCGGTGCCGACATCGAGAATTTGCGCAAAGAGATGGAAGCAAAGCTGGGTAAGAGCGTTTCCCTGAACATCGTGGAAGTCCGCTCCCCCGACCTGAACGCTCAGCTGGTGGCCGAGAACATTGCTCAGCAGCTGGAGAAGCGTGTCTCCTTCCGCCGGGCTATGAAGAAGGCCATGCAGCAGGCTACCCGCCTGGGTGCCAAGGGCATCAAGGTCACCTGCGGCGGCCGTCTGGGCGGCGCTGAGATCGCCCGGACCGAGTCCTACCACGAAGGCACCATTCCCCTTCAGACCATTCGTGCCGACATCGAGTACGGCTTCGCTGAAGCTGCTACCACCTACGGCCGCATCGGCGTGAAGGTTTGGATCTACAAGGGTGAGGTCCTGAACACCACCCTCCGTGCTGCCGCCCCCGAACCCGCTCCCCGGGAGCGTCGGGACCGCCGCAACGGTGATCGTCGTCGTGACGGCGAGCGCCGGGAGCGTCGGAACAACGGCGACAGACCCTATAACCGCAGAGAAGGAGGCAACCGCTAATGCTGATGCCCAAAAGAGTTAAGTACCGCAAGGTGCAGCGTGGCCGTATGACCGGCGCTGCCTCCCGTGGTAACACTGTCACTTACGGTGATTTCGGCATCCAGGCTCTGGAGCCCGGCTGGATCACCGGCAACCAGATCGAAGCAGCTCGTATTGCCATGACCCGTTACACCAAGCGTGGCGGTAAGGTCTGGATCAAGATCTTCCCTGACAAGCCCTACTCCAAGAAGGGCCTGGGCACCCGTATGGGTTCCGGTAAAGGCGCTCCCGAAGGCTGGGTGGCAGTTGTGAAGAATCAGAAGGTGATGTTCGAGATTGGCGGCGTGACCGAGGACGTGGCCCGTGAGGCTCTGCGTCTGGCCCAGCACAAGCTGCCCATCAAGACCCGGATCATCACCAAGGAAGTCTCTGAGAACGGTGGTGAATAATGATGAAGGCAAAGGAACTGAAAGAAATCCGCACGCTGTCCGTGGCCGATCTGGAGAAGAAGCTCCAGGGGCTGAAAAAGGACCTCTTCATGCTGCGTATGCAGCACGCAACGAATCAGCTGGATAACCCCATGCAGATCGCTGCTGTGAAGAAGGATATTGCCCGCATCAAGACCATTATTCGTGAGAAAGAGACCACTGTCTGAGGAGGTAAAGGAAAATGACTGAAAATACCAGAGCTTTCCGTAAAACCAGAATCGGTCAGGTCGTCTCCGATAAGATGGACAAGACCATTGTGGTTGCGATCGAGGATAGCGTTGCACATCCTCTCTATAAGAAGACCATGAAGCGGACTTACAAGCTGAAGGCCCACGACGAGAACAACGAGTGCGGCATCGGCGATACCGTGGAGGTCATGGAGACCCGTCCCCTGTCCAAGGACAAGAGATGGAGACTCATCAGAATTATTGAAAAGGCGAAGTAAGGAGGTCGGACAACTATGATTCAACCGGAAAGCTACCTGAAGGTTGCCGACAACACCGGCGCCAAGGAGATCCACTGCATCCGGGTCCTGGGCGGCTCCAAGCGGAAGTTCGGCAACATCGGCGATGTGATTGTTGCTTCCGTTCGGAAGGCCACTCCCGGCGGCACCGTGAAGAAGGGCGAAGTCGTGAAGGCTGTCATCGTCCGCACCAAGCGGGGCGTCCGTCGTGAGGACGGCACCTATGTTCGCTTCGACGAGAACGCTGCCGTCATCATCAAGGAGGACAAGAACCCCCGTGGTACCCGTATCTTTGGACCGGTGGCAAGAGAGCTGCGTGAGAGAGATTACATGAAGATCCTCTCCCTGGCACCCGAAGTCATCTAAGGGGGAACCGAAGATATGAACATTAAGAAGAATGATACCGTGATCGTCCTGTCCGGCAAGGACAAGGGCGTGAAGGGCAAGGTCCTGGTGGCCATGCCCAAGGAAGAGAAGGTCGTCGTGGAGAAGGTCAACGTGGCTACCTGCCACACCAAGCCCCGTCAGCAGGGCGAGGCCGGCGGCATCGTGAAGCGCGAGACCCCCATCCGGGCCTGCAAGGTGGCTCTGTACTGCCCCAAGTGCGACAAGGGCGTGCGGGTCGGCTTTAAGGTCGAGGACGGCAAGAAGACCCGTATCTGCCGCAAGTGCGGCGCCGAGATCTAAGAGAGGAGTTACGATTATGGCTAGCAGACTGAAAGAAAAGTACACCGCCGAGATCGCTCCTGCTCTGAACAAGAAGTTCGGCTACAAGAGCGTCATGCAGATCCCCAAGCTGGACAAGGTCATTGTCAACGTGGGCTGCGGCGAGAGCAAGAACAACGCCAAGGAGATCGAGGCTATCTGCAAGGACATCGCCACCATCACCGGCCAGAAGCCCATCACCTGCAAGGCCCGCAAGAGCGTTGCTAACTTCAAGGTCCGTGAGGGCGAAACCGTCGGCGTGAAGGTCACCCTCCGCGGCGACAAGATGTACGAGTTCCTGGACCGGCTGTTCAGCGTGGCCCTGCCTCGTGTCCGTGACTTCCGGGGCATCAACCCCAACTCCTTCGACGGCCGCGGCAACTACGCCTTCGGCCTGAAGGAGCAGCTGATCTTCCCTGAGATCGAGTACGACAAGGTGGACAAGATCCGTGGTATGGACATCTGCGTTTGCACCACCGCTACCACCGACGAGGAAGCCAAAGAGCTGCTGACCCAGCTGGGCGCTCCCTTCACCGCTTGATTTAGGAGGAAGAACACATGGCGAAGAAGTCTATGATCCTGAAGCAGCAGGCTGAGCCCAAGTTCTCTACCCGCCGCTATAACCGCTGCAAGATCTGCGGCAGACCCCATGCCTACCTGCGCAACTACGGCGTTTGCCGTATCTGCTTCCGGGAGCTGGCCTACAAGGGCGAGATCCCCGGTGTCCGCAAGGCAAGCTGGTAAGTAATTTCGTGAAAAGATTTGGGAAGTCCCGGGAAGATGGAGGCGTGGCCATTCCGGCCGGCCTCGCATTCCCCGGATACCCCCAAACTTCAACGGGTTCAAACCCGTAACTTCTATAAGGAGGATAACAATTATGCAAATCACCGATTCCGTAGCAGATATGCTCACCCGTATCCGCAACGCCAACTCCGCCAAGCACGAGACCGTGGATGTGCCCGCTTCCAACCTGAAGAAGGCCATTGCACAGATCCTGCTGGACGAGGGCTACATCAAGGCCTTCTCCGTGGAGGACAACGGCAACCAGGGCGTGATCCACATCACCCTGAAGTATCTGGCAAAGAAGCAGCAGGTCATCACCGGTCTGCGCCGGGTGTCCAAGCCCGGTCTGCGGGTCTACGCCGGTGCCGACGAGCTGCCCAGCGTCCTGAAGGGACTGGGCATCGCCATCGTCTCCACTTCCAAGGGCGTTATGACCGACAAGAAGGCCCGTGAGCTGCATATCGGCGGCGAAGTCCTGGCCTTCGTGTGGTAAGGAGGAGTACGGTATGTCTAGAATTGGTAAGAAGCCGGTTATTATCCCGGCAAACTGCACCGTGACCGTTGCCGACGGCAATGTGGTCACCGTGAAGGGCCCCAAGGGCGAACTGACCCAGGCATTCCACCCGGACATGATCCTGAAGGTGGAGGGCAATGAGCTGCTGGTCTCCCGTCCCGACGACGAGCACCTGCACAAGAGCCTGCACGGTCTGACCCGCACCCTGATCCACAACATGGTGGAGGGCGTCGAGAAGGGCTACTCCAAGGAGCTGGAAGTCAACGGCACCGGCTACCGTGCAGAGAAGAAGGGCAATCAGCTGGTCATGCGTCTGGGCTTCTCCCACGAAGTCACCGTGGACGAGATCCCCGGCATCCACATCGATGTGCCCGCCCCCAACAAGATCGTCATCAACGGCATCGACAAGCAGGCCGTTGGTCAGTTTGCCGCCGAAGTTCGGGGCAAGCGTCCGCCTGAGCCTTACAAGGGCAAGGGCATCAAGTACACCACCGAAGTTATCCGCCGTAAGGCTGGTAAGACCGGTGGTAAGAAGTAATGGAGGTGTGCCGAAATGGTCAGCAAAATCAATAAGAATGCAATGCGCGTAAAGCGGCATATCCGTGTTCGCGGCAAGATCTCCGGCACCCCCGAGTGCCCCCGTCTGAATGTGTTTCGCAGCAATGCCAACATCTACGCCCAGATCATCGACGATGTGAACGGCGTGACCCTGGCTTCCGCCAACACCCTGGAGAAGTCCTTTGAGGGTGCTGCCGGCAACTGCGAGGCCGCCAAGAAGATCGGTCTGCTGCTCGCTGAGCGGGCCAAGGCCAAGGGCATCGAGCAGGTCGTGTTCGACCGTGGCGGCTATGTGTATCATGGCCGTGTTGCCGCACTGGCTGAGGGCGCCCGTGAAGGCGGACTCAACTTCTAAGGAGGAGGAAAAGAAATGGCTTACAATCGTACTTCCAGCAATGAGCCCGAGCTCATTGAGAAAGTCGTCTACCTGAACCGGGTCAGCAAGACCGTTAAGGGCGGCCGTGTCATGAAGTTCTCCGCCCTGGTAGTGGTCGGCGACGGCAAGGGCACCGTGGGCTACGGCCTGGGCAAGGCTGCCGAAGTGTCCGAGGCGGTCCTGAAGGGCATCGCCGATGCCAAGAAGAACATGGTCAAGATCTCTCTGGCCGGGACCACCATCCCCCACGAGGTCATCGGCATCTTCGGTGCCGGCTCCGTGCTGCTTCGTCCGGCTCCCGACGGCACCGGCGTCATCGCCGGCGGCGCTGTCCGTGCCGTGATGGAGGCTGTGGGCATCAAGAACATCTGCGCCAAGTGCCTGCGCTCCAACAACCCCCAGAACGTGGTCAAGGCCACCATGCAGGGCTTGCAGTCTCTGCGTTCTCCCGAGCAGGTCGCTGCCATCCGGGGCAAGAGCGTGGAAGAAATCGTTGGTTAAGGAGGGCAATTAACATGGCAAACCTGAAAATTAAGCTTGTTAAGAGCCTGAACGGCCGCCTGGAAAAGCACATCGCTACCGCCGCTTCTCTGGGTCTGCGGAAGATCGGCCAGGTCACCATCCAGCCGGATAACGACCAGACCCGGGGCAAGATCGCCAAGATCGGCTATCTGCTGCAGGTCACCGAAGTGGAATAAGGAGGGAAAAGTATGAAACTGTCTGAGCTTTCTCCCGTCGAGGGTTCTACCCAGGTGGGTAAGCGGAAGGGCCGTGGTACCGGTTCCGGCAACGGTAAGACCGGTGGCCGGGGCCACAAGGGTCAGAAGGCCCGTTCCGGCGGCAAGGTCCGTGCCGGCTTCGAAGGCGGCCAGATGCCTCTGGCCCGTCGTATCCCCAAGCGTGGTTTCAACAACATCTACGCAAAGCCCCTCACGGCCATCAACCTGTCCGTGCTGAACCGCTTTGAGGACGGCGATGTTGTGGATGCCGCCGCTCTGATCGAGAAGGGCATCCTGAACGACTGCCCCAACGGTCTGAAGGTGCTCTCCAACGGCACCCTCACCAAGAAAGTCACCGTGAACGCTGCGGCCTTCTCTGCTTCTGCGAAAGAAAAAATCGAGCAGGCAGGCGGAAAGGCCCAGGTGGTGTAAGTGTTCAAGACTCTGCAAAATGCGTGGAAGATCCCGGAGCTCCGTAAAAAGCTGATCTTCACCATGATGATCCTGCTGATCTACCGTCTGGGCAGCGTTATCCCGCTTCCCTATGTGGATACTGCGATCCTTGCAAATTACTTCGACACCACCCTTTCCAACACGATCCTGGGCCTGTTCGATGCCATGAGCGGCTCCGCCTTCTCTCGGGCCACCGTTCTTGCGTTGGGCATCCAGCCCTACATCAACGCTTCCATTATCATCCAGCTGCTCACCATTGCCATTCCCGCTCTGGAGCGGATGGCAAAGGATGAGGGCGAGGAAGGCAAGAAGAAGCTGGAGCGGATCACCCGGTACACCACTGTGGGTCTGGGCCTGGTCCTGGGCTTCGGCTACTACACCATGCTGAAGAACTATGTTTCTCAGGGCTACGCCATCATTACCGACACCGGCTTCCTGCCCGGTCTCGTGATCGTGCTGGCCTTCACCGCTGGTGCTTCCTTTGTCATGTGGCTGGGTGAGCAGATCACCGAGCACGGCATCGGCAACGGCATCTCCATGATCCTGTTCGCCGGTATCATCTCCCGGATCCCCACCCTGGTCAGCACCCTCATCACCATGAAGTGGTGGGAGATCATCCTGGTGCTCATCGGCATGGCTGCGCTGATCGTGTTCATCGTGTTTATCAACGACGCCGAGCGCCGTATCCCCATCCAGTACGCCAAGCGTGTGGTTGGCCGGAAGGTCTATGGCGGTCAGAACACCAATATGCCCATTAAGGTGGCGATGACCGGCGTCATGCCCATCATCTTTGCCCAGTCTATCTGCTCCGTGCCGGCTACGTTCTATGCCCTGTTCGGCTGGAACCTGAACAGCTGGATGTACACCAACGTCTGGAGCTCCAATAGCTGGACCTATGCCGTCTTCTACTTCCTGCTGATTTTCTTCTTCAGCTGGTTCTACTCCACCATCCAGTACGATCCCGTGGAGATCTCCAACAACCTGAAGAAGAACGGCGGCTTCATTCCGGGCTTCCGTCCCGGCAAGCCCACCGCCGACTTCATCCAGAAGGTCATCAACAAGATCGTGGTATTTGGCGCCGTGTATCTGTCCATCGTTGCCTTGCTGCCCATCATCTCCGGGCACATCATGGCTTCCGTGAAGAATCTGGCCATCGGCGGTACTTCCGTCATCATCGTGGTCGGCGTTGCTCTGGAGACCGTGAAGGCACTGGAGGCTCAGATGCTCATGCGGCATTACAAGGGCTTCCTGGATTGATTTTGCGAGGCGGAAGAACATGAATTTGATTCTTCTCGGCGCTCCCGGCGCAGGCAAGGGCACCCAGGCGGAGCTCCTGGTGGAGAAGCTGGGCATCCCCTCCATCTCCACCGGCAATATGCTCAGAGAGGCCATGAAGGAAGGCACTGAACTGGGCAAACAGGTAAAAATGTATATGGACGAAGGCTCACTGGTCCCCGACTCCCTGATCCTTGGGATCGTCGCGGAGCGGGTGGCCAAGCCGGACTGCGCCAAAGGCTTCATCCTGGACGGGGTGCCCCGCACCCTGGCCCAGGCGGAGGCCCTGGACGCTCATGGTGTGCACATCGACCATGTACTTTCCATTGAGGTGGACGACGATGTGATCGAGCATCGGATGACCGGTCGGCGGGTTTGCACCGCCTGCGGCGCCAGCTATCACATCACCGCCAATCCTCCCAAGAAGGAAAACGTCTGCGACCTTTGCGGTGCAGCGCTTTCTGTGCGCAAGGATGACGCTCCGGAAACGGTCCGTCATCGGCTCCAGGTCTATCATTCCGCAACGGAGGTCTTGAAGGACTATTACGCCAAACAAGGGAAGCTTGTGCTGATCCGGGGCGAGCAGTCCATCGAGGGTGCCAACCGGGACATCCTGGAGGCAATAGGAGCGAAGGTATGATCACGATCAAAAATGAACGTGAGCTTGATCTCATGCGTCAGGCCTGTAAAATTACCGCGGCAGCCCGTGCCTTGGCAGGGGAAATGGTAAGACCCGGCATGACGACCAAGCAGATCGACAAAGCCGTTTACGATTTTATCGTCAGTCAGGGCGCAAAGCCGTCGTTCCTGCACTACAACGGCTACCCCGCCAGCGTCTGCATCAGTGTCAACGACACCATCATCCACGGTATCCCCGGCCACTATGTGCTGCGGGAGGGCGACATCGTCAGCGTGGACGTGGGCGCTTTCTTCAAGGGGTATCATGGCGATTGTGCGGCAACCTTCCCCTGCGGGCAGATCAGCCCCGAAGCGCAGAAGCTGATCGATGTGACCCGACAGAGCTTCTTCGAAGGGCTCAAACAGGCCACCTTCGGACACCGGGTGTCCGACATCTCCCACGCCGTGCAAACGTATGTGGAGTCTAACGGTTTCTCAGTTGTGCGTGACTTCGTAGGTCACGGCGTTGGCACGCACCTGCATGAGGAGCCGGAAGTGCCGAATTACGGCGCTCCCGGCCATGGGCCCCGGCTTCTGCCCGGCATGACCATCGCCATCGAGCCTATGGTGAACGTGGGCACTTATAATGTCCGTGTTCTCAAGGATGGATGGACCACCGTCACCGCCGACGGCAAGCTGGCCGCTCATTATGAAAATACTGTTCTCATCACCGGCGGCGAGCCGGAAATACTCACCGTCACCGAAGGATCTTGACTATGGAAACGGGTTTGGATGAGATAATCATTGCAGACGTTGTGGCTTCCACCGCCGGGCGGGACCAGGGAAAGCTCTTCTATGTGGTCGGATGTGAGGACGAATACGTCCTCCTTGCCGATGGCAAGGGCCGACCTCTGGATAAGCCCAAGCGGAAAAAGCGGAAACATACACGTAAGATCCTTCGCTCTGAGACCAGAGTCGCCGACAAGCTGAGGCTGGGCGACAAGGTGCTCAACAGCGAATTACGAAGAGACCTGGCTTACCTGAGCCGGGAAATGCAAAGTAACAACCTGGGAGGTTTCTAACTTGGCAAAGGACGACGTAATCGAGATTGAGGGCATCGTAACCGATGCGCTGCCGAATGCTATGTTCAATGTAGATATCGGTAACGGACACACCATTCTGGCACACATTTCCGGCAAGCTCAGAATGAACTTTATTAAGATCTTGCCCGGTGACAAGGTAACCGTTCAAATGTCTCCGTATGATCTGACCCATGGGCGGATCACCTGGAGAAGCAAGTAACAGAATAGAGACATTGTTCTCGTATGGAGGTTAAACAGTATGAAAGTAAGACCGTCCGTGAAGCCCATGTGCGAAAAGTGCAAGATCATTAAGCGCAAGGGCAGAGTCATGGTAATTTGCGAAAACCCCAAACACAAGCAGAGACAAGGCTAATAGGAGGTGCTGAAGAAGTATGGCACGAATTTCTGGTATTGACCTTCCTCGTGACAAGCGGATCGAGGTAGCATTGACGTATATCTACGGCATCGGGCCGGCTCGGGCAAAGAAAGTCCTGGAGATCACCCAGATCGACCCGGACACCCGTGTGAAGGATCTCACCGAGGATCAGGAAGCACAGCTCCGTGACACCATCGAGCATCACTTCCTCATCGAGGGCGACCTGCGCCGGGAGACTGCCATGAACATCAAGCGGCTGAGTGAGATCGGCTGCTACCGTGGACTGCGGCACCGCCGCGGCCTGCCTGTTCACGGCCAGCGCACCAAGACCAACGCCCGTACCCGTAAGGGTCCGAAGAAGACCATCGCTAACAAGAAGAAGTAAAAGGAGGGATATGTAATGGCTACGAAAGCAGCAGCAAAGAAAGTTGTTAAGCGCCGTCGTGAGCGCAAGGTTGTTGAGAAGGGTGCAGCACATATCCGCTCTTCCTTCAACAACACCATGGTGACCATCACCGACCTGGAAGGCAATGCCCTGAGCTGGGCTTCCTCCGGCGGACTGGGTTTCCGTGGTTCCCGGAAGTCCACCCCCTTCGCCGCTCAGACCGCTGCCGAGACCGCTGCGAAGGCCGCTATGGCTTACGGCCTGAAGACCGTCGAGGTTTACGTGAAGGGTCCCGGTCAGGGACGGGAAGCTGCCATCCGTGCGCTTCAGTCCGCTGGTCTGGAAGTCGTCATGATCAAGGATGTTACCCCCATCCCCCACAATGGCTGCCGTCCTCCCAAGAGACGGCGTGTCTGATTTCGTATAGGAGGAATTTTGCGATATGGCTAAAAATATGCAGCCTGTGCTGAAGCGCTGCAGAGCGCTGGGCGTTTCTCCTGCCGCAATGGGTTATTCCAAGACTTCCAACAAGAATCCCGGCGGACAGAGAAGAGCAAAGAAGTCTGAGTACGCCACTCAGCTCACCGAGAAGCAGAAGGTGAAGTTCGTTTACGGCATCCAGGAAAAGCAGTTCCACAACTACTACGACAAGGCCACCCGTGCCGAGGGCAACACCGGCGAGGTGCTGCTGACCTTCGTGGAGCGCCGTCTGGACAACGTCGTGTACCGTCTGGGCTTCGCCAACTCCCGCCGTCAGGCTCGTCAGCTGGTGAACCATGGCCACTTTACCGTCAACGGCAGCCGGGTGAACATCCCCAGCTACCTGGTCAAGACCGGCGACGTGGTCGCCGTGTGCCAGAAGAGCGTTTCCAACAACTTTTTCAAGAAGCTGAAGGAAGACGACACCTTCGTGGCCGCTCCCAAGTGGCTGGACCGTGACAAGACCACCCTCACCGGCAAGGTCATTGCTATGCCCACCAAGGCGGACATCGACTTCGAGATCGCAGAGCACCTGATCGTCGAGTTGTACTCCAAGTAATCGACCTCCCGTTTGTTTGTATCAACTGCGTGGGGCTTTTGCCCCACACTTGTGAAGGAGGGTTATTGATTCATGGTAGAAATTGAAAAGCCCCGCATTTCCTGTGTGGAGACGCTGGACAATGCGGCCTATGGCAAGTACGTGGTAGAACCGCTGGAGCGGGGCTACGGTATGACTTTGGGCAACTCTCTGCGCCGGATCCTGCTGTCCAGCCTGCCCGGCTACGCTGCGACCTCTATCAAGATCGCCGGCGTGCAGCATGAATTTACCACTATCCCCGGTGTGAAGGAAGATGTCACTGAGATCGTCCTGAACATCAAGCGGATGATCGTGAAGCTCCATTCCCAGGGAGAAAAGACCGTCTATATTGACGCCGTGGGACCCTGCAAGGTCACTGCCGGCGACATCAAGACGGATGCGGACGTGGAGATCCTGAACCCGGATCTTCTGATCTGCACGCTGGGACCGGACGCAACCTTCAATATGGAGATCACTCTGTCCCAGGGCCGGGGCTATGTTCCCAGCGACCGGAACAAGACCCCGCAGACCCCCATCGGCGTGATCCCCGTAGACTCCCTGTATTCTCCCGTTACCAAGGTGAACTATACGGTGGAGCCCACCCGTGTGGGTGATAAGACCGATTTCGACAAGCTGACCCTTGAGGTCTGGACGGATTCCACCATCTCTGCCAAGGATGCGGTCTCTCTGGGCGCCAAGATCCTTTCCGACCACCTGACGGTGTTCACGAACCTGTCTGACAATGTCAGCACCGGTTCTACCGTGGTGGACAAGAAGGAGGAGCGTCCGGACAGCAAGCTCTCTATGACCATCGATGAGCTGGATCTGTCGGTTCGGAGCTTCAACTGCCTGAAGCGTGCCAACATCAACACCGTGGCCGACCTGATCGGCAAGACCGGTGAGGACATGATGAAGGTCCGCAATATGGGCAAGAAGTCTCTGGACGAGGTCCAGAAGAAGCTGGAAATGATGGGGCTGTCCCTGGCCAGCGATGATTCTGGCAGCAATAACTAATCAACCTTTCAGATAAGGAGGAAAGTTCATGTTCGGTACTCGTAAACTGGGCAAGACCAGTGAACAGAGAAGAGCGCTGCTGCGTCAGCAGGTGACCGATCTTCTGGAAAAGGGCAAGATCGAGACCACCTTCTACCGTGCCAAAGAGGTTCAGCCCGTGGTCGAGAAGATGATCACCCTGGGCAAGAAGGGCAACCTGGCTGCTTACCGCAGAGCCATGGGTTTCATCACCAAGGAAGATGTGGTGCAGAAGCTGTTCAAGGAGATCGCTCCCAAGTACGCTGAGCGGAACGGCGGCTATACCCGCGTGACCCGCACCGGCGAGCGCCGGGGCGACGCCGCTGAGATGGCTGTCATCGAGCTGGTGTAAAAGCGACTATTGTCAAATAAAAAGGGCGTGTCCGCAGGATACGCCCTTTTTTGCGCCCCGGATACTTGACAAATCCGGAAAATCAGATATACTAATATAGCATATTAGATTCAAGAGAGGAGCATCCTCCATGCCCCAGACATCCATGAAAATTCTTCTGGTGGCCGACCAGTTTTATGCGGCCAACAACGGCATGACCATCTCCGCCCGGCGCTTTGCCCAGGTCCTCCGGCAGCACGGCCATGAGGTCCGGGTGCTGTGCTTCGGAAAACCGGAATTTCTGGCCTCCGGCGAGCGGGCCTATCTGCTGAAAAAGCAGTATATCCCGATTTTTGACAACTTAATTAGTTCCCAGGGCATGACCTTTGCCAAGGTGGACAAGACCGTCATCCGTGAGGCGGTAGAGTGGGCGGAGATCATCCATTTCCTCACGCCCTTCGCCCTGACCCATGCGGCCATCCGGATCGCCCGGCAGATGGGGAAGCCCTACACGGCGGCTTTTCATGTGCAGCCGGAAAATATCACCTCCTCCATCCATCTGGGCAAGGTGGGCTGGATCAACACGGCCATCTACCACTGGTTCCACTTTTATGTGTACCGGTACTGCACCCACATCCATTGCCCCAGCAATTTTATCGCCGGGGAACTGCGCCGCACCGGCTATGAGGCGCAGCTGCACGTCATTTCCAATGGCATCGACCCGGAATTTCAGTACCGGAAGCTGCCGAAAACCGACGAATTCGCCGGGAAATTCCTGATCCTGATGACCGGACGGCTGTCGATCGAAAAGCGGCAGGATGTGCTTGTGGAAGCCGTGGCCCAGTCGAAGCATAAGGACGAAATTCATCTTGTCCTGGCGGGCAAAGGCCCCCGGAAGGAGAAAATTCTCGCCCTGGCGAAGAAGCGGGGCATTTTGCTCACCAACCGGTTTTTCCCCAAGCCGGAGCTTCTGGACCTGATCGCCATGGCGGACCTGTACGTCCATGCGGCGGATATGGAGATCGAGGCCATGTCCTGCATGGAGGCATTCGCCGGTGGTCTGGTGCCGGTGATCGCCAACAGCCCCAAATCCGCAACGCCCCAGTTTGCTATGGACGAGCGGAGCCTGTTCCCGGCAGGGGACAGCGCCGCATTGGCGGAGAAAATCGACTACTGGATGGAGCATCCGGCGGAGCGGGCGGAAATGGAACGGGCCTACGCCCAGTCGGCGCAGAAATACGCCCTGGACGACTGCGTGACCGCCGCCGAGGCCATGTTCCGGCAGACCATGGAGGAAGCCCATGGATGAAGAAATGCAGATGCCCGTGGAGGAGCGGGTCACGTCCATCTGGGAGCCGCTGAAATTCGAGACAAGCTCTGACTACGATTATCTGCGCAATGTCTGGTACAAGCGCCTGGGAACGGCCCTGTTCCGGCGGCTTGTTGCGTTCATTTTGTGCTTTTACAACGGCTTGGTGTTGGGGGTCAAGGTCCACGGACGGGAGAATTTACGGGCCTTGAAGGGTACCGGCGCCGTGGCCGTGTGCAACCACGTCCACAATATGGACTGCACCATCAACAACATTGCGCTGCTGCCCCGGCGGGTGTACCATGTGTCCCTGGACAGCAATTTCCGCATCCCGGTGGTCCGGCACATCATCCGCTGGCTTGGGGCCGTGCCCCTGAGCCGCAGCCCCAAGCAGGTCCGGCGGCTGTTTTCGGAAATGGAAACGGCATTGCGGGCCGGGGCCATCGTCCAGGTGTACCCAGAGGGGGTCCTGGTGCCCTACGCCCGGCAGATGCGGGAGTTCCACAATGGCGGCTTCCGGATGGCGGCGGAGGCCAACGTGCCGGTGCTGCCATTGATGCTGCTCCAGCGGCAGCCCAGGGGCATCCTGCGGCTCTGGAAGCGGAAGCCTTGCATGGAATTGTATATCCTGCCGCCGATCTTCCCGGAAGATGGCCTGTCCCGGCCGGAGGCTGTGGCCCGGTATCGCCGGGAGGCCAGGGCGGCCATGGAGCAGGCGGCGGAAAAATACCAGAACGCAAAAAATCTCGAAAAAACCCCTTGACAAAGTCGGGATCCTGCGCTATAATAGCAAAGCTGTCAGAGAGACAGAGAAAATGCTGCTATAGCTCAGTCGGTAGAGCGCATCCTTGGTAAGGATGAGGTCGCCAGTTCAAATCTGGCTAGCAGCTCCAAAAAACCCATCCGTTTGGATGGGTTTTCTTTTTATGTGTTTGATTAGATAGAAACTGGCGACCTCATCCGTAATTTCAATCGAGAGGTCGTAAGGTTTCCGCCGGACCTGTCCGGCGGAAACTGGGTAGCCAGTTCAAATCGCATCTGGCGGCTCAAAAAAGACACCCATTCAAGTGAGTGGGTGTCTTTTTTGCGTTGCGAGGGTGTATCACTCTTATGAGCAGCCTCCCGGAGAGGTAAAAATGCCTTCCCCTGGAGGGGAAGGTGTCACGGGCCACGGCCCGTGACGGATGAGGTCGAAGGTTACAGTTTTGTACCAACCTATGGCAATGATTGGTGGCTTCGACCTCATCAGTCAGCCCTAGCGGGCTGCCAGCTTCCCCTCCAGGGGAAGCCTTTGCGCCACGCCATTTCTGCGTATAGAATTCGTGCGGGCGGGGCTTTCTTATTCTGTGCTGGTTTCCATAACGTCATTGGCCTGTGACGCAATGAAATCGGAACAGCATTTTTGCTTACCCCTCCGGGTGGAGGGTACGGCGGACGAAATCGGAGACGGTTTTCCGATAGCGGTCATCGTCCACCAGATAGCTGGCCCCGTGGCCGGCGGTGGGGACGATGAGCAATTCTTTGTCCTTGGAGCCGCAGCGGCGGTACATTTCCCGGCTCATGTCGCAGGGCACGAACCGGTCGTCGTCCCCGTGGACCAGCAGCACCGGGATGCGGCAACGCTCCAGAGCGGTGTCGGCCCCCACGGAATCCGGGTCGAAGTGGGCAAACAGAATGGCCCCCAGCCGGACCAGGGGGTACAGGGCGACAGGCAGGTGCCGGTCCTTCAGGACCTTGCGGATGATGGCCCGGGGAGAGGAGTAGCCGCAGTCGGCGGCGATGCCCACAACATTTTCCGGCAGGTCCTCACCGGCGGCCATCAGCACCGTGGCCGCCCCCATGGACATTCCATAGAGCAAAATCTTCACGTCCGGGCCGCATTTTTTCCGAATAAAATCGATCCAGCACAGGCAGTCCAGCCGTTCTCTGACCCCAAAAGTCAGGTATTTTCCTTCGCTTTTCCCATGTGCCCGCTGGTCGATCATCAGCACGGCGCAGCCGTCCGCCAGGCCCATGGGCAGACCGCCGCAGAAATCTTTCTCCGCAATGCTTTGATAGCCATGAAACAAAATTTGTACCGGGGCCTTGGGGGCGGCGGCGGGATAGAACTTGCCGTGGAGCCGGAGGCCATCCTGGGAAGTGGTCCACACATCTTCATAGGGAATGGCCAGCGCTTTGTCAATCATTTCCCGGACCTGCTTGGCGTAGGGGCTGTATTGGGGCGTGTTCGGCAGCTTATAAAGGTATTTTTCCAGATTTTTCGGCACCCGGAACGCCGCCTGGGCGCAGAGATAGCTCCCCAGCAGCAAAATTGCCAGAATTCCAAGAATTCCCCAGAACCAAACCATACGTCCGCCTCCTTTTTCCCCATTATATCAGAACCGGCGGGGAAAACAAGGTCATTTTTTCAGTTCCAGGTAGGTCTGCCGGATGAAGAAGATGGCAATGATAAACGTCAGCAGGTCCGCCGCCGGGAAGGACCAGAGAAGGCCGTCCAGCCCGAAGAAAATCGGCAGAAGAATGGGCAGGGAGACGCCGAAAAGAATTTCCCGTGTCATGGAGACGGCGGTGGAGGCGAAGGAAAACAAGGAAGACGTTCTCTCCCAAATGACGGCACTCAGGAATTCCCTGGGCACCGTCATTCTGCATAAATTCACGAGGTTAAAATTGGGGAAAAAGCAGAAAATGCGGAAACCCATTGACAGCGTTTAGTTTCCACATTACAATGGAAACCGGAAAGAGCAATTGGGTTTTCGAGAAGCGTTCCCCCATTTGCCCGCACCCCAGGGGAAGGTTGTTTTCGCCCCGCCGGGGGTGCCATCCGC
The DNA here is from genome assembly GCA_900544405.1 of uncultured Eubacteriales bacterium. GTDB lineage: Bacteria > Bacillota > Clostridia > Oscillospirales > Oscillospiraceae > Faecousia. The sequence continues at coordinate 17,762 of UQVA01000014.1, read as the reverse complement.
TATACCATCCCATATATTTTTTATCCCACACCAAAGGAGGACCTTATGGACGGACCGGACACAAAAGTTATTTGCGTCGCTGCCATGGACCTTTTCCGGCAGGAGGGTCTGCGCTTTACCATGCAGCAGCTGGCCCAGAGACTGCACATCAGCAAAAAGACCCTCTACACCCGCTACGCCTCCAAAGAGGAATTGCTTCTGGACATGATCGACGATGCCTTCGGGGCCATTCACGCCCGGAAACAGGCCATTCTGGAAGAAAATCTCCCCTTGGAGGAAAAGCTCCGCCGGGTCATCATCGCCCTGCCGGAGGAATATGCGGCCACAAATCTCTGCCGCATGGAGGAATTGGAGGAAAAATTTCCCGCTGCGGCGGAGCGGGTCCGGCTGCACCTGGAGACCGGCTGGGAGCCGACCCTGGCCCTTCTGGAGGAGGCCCGGCAGGCGGGACTTCTGCGGGACGTGCCCTTTGACATCCTGCGGACCATGATCACCGGGTCCATCGAGGCCTTTCTGCGGGACGATACGCTCTCGGCGCAGGAATACGCCAACGCTTTGGAGACCATGATCGATATTTTTCTGGAAGGAGTTTTGAAGCGATGAAATACAGCTTGTGCAACGACTGGGAATTCACGACCCAATGGACGGAAGAATTTGCCCATTGGCAGGCCCCCGGAGAGCCGGTGCGGCTGCCCCACACCAACGCGATTGTCCCCCAGCACTACGCCGACCCGGCGGATTACGAGATGGTCTGCGGCTACCGGCGAAAATTCCGGGTTCCCAAGGGGGCGGAGCGGGTGTTCCTGATTTTTGACGGGGCCGCCCATCAGGCCACCCTGTTCGTCAACGGCAAATTGGCAGGGGAACACGTTGGCGGCTACACCGGCTTCCGGCTGGATGTGACAGACCTCGTTGACCGGGCCGGGGAGAACACCCTGGCGGTCCGTCTGGATACCCACGAGGACCCTACCGTGCCGCCCTTCGGCTATGTGGTGGATTATCTCACTTACGGCGGCCTTTATCGGGAGGTTTGGCTGGAAAGCCGGGGGGAACGGTACATTTCGGACCTGTTTGTTTCGACACCGGACCTACATACGGCGGTGGTCCGCTGGGAGGGCACCGGCAGCCGGGTGCGGCTGCAAATTTCCGCTCCGGACGGCTACATTCTGGCCGACACCATTACCCTGGACCCCTGCGTGACCTTCCCGGTGCCGGAAGCGGAGGCCTGGGGACCGGGCCACACGACGCTGTACACCTGCCGGGCGGCCATGCTCCGGGAGGACGGCCAGGAAGAAGATGTTATGGAAACCAAATTCGGCTTCCGCACGGCCCAGTTCCGGGCCGACGGGTTCTATCTCAACGGGGAACGCTATTTCCTCCGGGGCCTGAACCGGCACCAGAGCTATCCCTATATGGGCTATGCCGCCCCGGCCAGCCTGCAGCGGGAGGATGCGAGAATTCTGTGGGAGGAACTTTCCTGCACGGCGGTGCGGACCAGCCATTACCCTCAAAGTCAGGCGTTTCTGGACGAATGTGACCGGCTGGGGCTGCTGGTGTTTACGGAATTGCCCGGCTGGCAGCACATCGGCGACGAGGCTTGGAAGAACCGGGCCTGCGCCATGCTGGAGGAAATGATTTTACAAAACCGGAACCACCCAAGCATCATTCTCTGGGGCGTGCGCATCAACGAAAGTCAGGACGACGACGCTTTTTACACCCGGACCAACGCCATCGCCCATAAGCTGGACCCCAGCCGCCAGACCTCCGGGGTCCGGTACCTCTCCAAGAGCCATCTTCTGGAGGACGTGTACGCCTTCAACGACTTTTCCCACAACGGCGTGACCCCCGGCGTGAAGCCAAAAAAAGACGTGACGCCGGATATGCACAAGGCCCTGCTCATTTCTGAGTGCAACGGCCACATGTACCCCACCAAGCCCTTTGACGACGCCTCCCACCGGCAGGAACACGCCCTGCGCCATGTGCGGGTTCAGAACGATGCCGCCGCCGACGGGGAACACGCCGGGTGCTTCGCCTGGTGTATGTTCGACTATCCCACCCATCCGGACTTCGGCTCCGGGGACCGGGTGTGCTACCACGGAGTTTTGGACACTTTCCGGAATCCCAAGCCCGCCGCCGCCGTGTACGCCAGCCAGGGGGACCGGGAGCCGGTGCTGGCCCTCAGCGCCCCCATGGACATCGGCGACTATCCGGCTGGAAACGTAGGGACCATTTACGCCTTCTCCAACGCCGAGGAAGTGCGGCTTTACAAAAATGACGTATTTGTGCGGACGTTGGCGAAAGGCCCCTGGACGGCCCTGCTCCATCCGCCCCTGGAGGTGTCCGACACCATCGGCGAACTGCTGGAGACTCAGGAGGGCTTCCCGAAAGCTAAGGCTGAGGCGTTGAAGGATTGCCTTTTGGCGGCGGGGAAGTACACCCTGGAGGGACTGCCCCTGCGCTACAAGCTGAAAATGGCCCGGTGCATGGCCCAATACCACATGAAATTCTCCGACGGCTTCGACCTGTACGGAAAATATGTGGGCAACTGGGGCGGGGAGGCCACCCGCTGGCGGTTCGACGCTCTGAACGGCGGAAAAGTCGTGAAATCCGTGACCCTTTGCCCCAGCGCCCGGCTCCATCTGGAAGCCCGGCCCAGCACCCTGACCCTCCGGGAGGGGGACACCTATGACATGGCCGCCGTCCGCATCCGTATTCTGGATGCAAACGGCAATGTGGCCCCTTACGCCCAGCTGCCTGTGACTCTGTCCGTTACCGGGGACTTGGAACTGGTGGGTCCCGCCGCTGTCACCGCCGAAGGCGGCATGACGGGGACTTATGTGAAAACCACCGGCAAGGCGGGCCGGGGAACGCTGACCCTGACCACCGCCCAGACGGAGCCGGTGACACTGCAATTTACTGTTTTGGAGGAGGAAGCATCATGGAACTGACCGGAAAACAAAAAGCCGCCTTTGGCATTGGCGCCGTGGGCAAGGACATGGTGTATGCACTGTCCGCATCCTATGTGATGTATTATTATCAGGATGTGCTGCACCTGAGTGCCACTTTCGTGGGCCTGATTTTGATGATCGCCCGCATTTTCGACGCCTTTAACGACCCCTTCATGGGCATTCTGGTGGCCAAGACCCGGACCCGCTTCGGCCGGTTCCGGCCCTGGATCTTCACCGGCACGGTGCTGAACGCCTTCGTGCTGTACGCCCTGTTTGCCGCTCCGGTGCTCAGCGAAGCGGGGATGATGGTGTATTTCAGCGTGGTTTACATCCTCTGGGGCGTGACCTATACCATGATGGACATTCCCTATTGGTCCATGATCCCCGCCGTGACCCGGACCCCCAAGGACCGGGAGACCCTCTCGGTGGTGGGCCGGACCTGCGCCGGGGTAGGCTCCGCCCTCATTGCCATGTTCACCATGCTGCTGGTGGGTGCGCTGGGCGGCAGCAGCGAGCGAACGGGCTTCCGGTATGTAGCCCTCATTGTTTCCGGTATTTTCGTGGTGACGGAGATCATCTGCTGCGCCAATGTGAAGGAAAATGCCCCCACGGAAATGAAAACGGCCACCGTGAAGGAGATGTTCTCCGCCCTGTTCCGCAACGATCAGGCCATGGTGGTGGTCGCCACCATCGTGCTCATCAATTCGGCACTGTACCTGACCTCCAACTTCATCATTTACTTCTTCAAATATGACTTCGGCGGGGAAGGCTGGAAGGGCAGCTACACCCTGTTCTCCACCGTCGGCGGCGCTGCCCAGATCCTGGGCATGATGGTCCTGTACCCATTGCTCCGTAAAAAGCTCAGCAGTACCGGCGTGTTCCGGCTGAGTTTGATCGCCGCTCTGGCGGGCTACGGACTGCTGCTGGTGTTCTGCCTGACGGGACTGTCCGGGAATCTCGTTGCCCTGCTGGTCCCCGGCATCGTGGTGTTTGCCTGCAACGGAATGCTTTCCGTGCTGACCACCCTGTTCCTGTCCAACAGCGTGGACTACGGCCAGCTAAAGACCGGACGGCGGGAGGAGAGCGTCATTTTCTCCATGCAGACCTTCGTGGTGAAGGCCGCCTCCGGCGTGGCGGTGTTCCTGACGGGCATCGGCCTGGACCTCATCGGTCTGGTGGGCAACACCGACGAGACTGCCCCGGCGGCGGTCCAGAGCGCCGGGACCTTGATGGGCCTGCGGCTGCTGATGACCGTGCTGCCCATGCTGGTGCTGGCGGCGGCGCTGGTGCTGTTCCGGAAGAAATTCATCCTCACCGACGAAAAGGCTGCCCAAATCAGCGCCCAATTACAGGAGAAGCGCCATGGCTGAGCTGCGTTGGAAAGTCGTCACCGACCGGGGGACCACCACCGGCACGGCGGAATGGAACGCTGGCGAGCCGCTGCGGCTCCATCCGGACCTGCCTAAGGGCATTTTTCGGCAGGTCACGGCGGAGCTGGACTGGCCCATGGAGGACGGGGAGCGGCTCTTTATGAACGGCTACCAGACCTGGACCTATTCCCCGGAACTGGGGAAAACCGACCGGCTCCGGGGCGTGGACCAAATTCCCAAATTTCTTACGAAAAAATACGCCTTTGACCGGTACGGGGACTATCATTTCGTGTCCTACGGCAAGGAACCGGGCACCAGCCACGGCTTTTCCTACTGTACCTTCCGGAAGGGGGACCAATATAAGCTTCTGGCCTCCCTGGATGACCGGCCCGGCTATACGATTTTTCACTATTCGGCAAAAGAAGCCAGGCTGACCCTGGAACGGGACTGCGCCGGCATCCGGCACCGAGGGGGACCCTACGCCATTTTCGACCTTTTCCGGGCGGAGGGGACGGAGGATGCCGTCTATGACGGCTGGTTTGATGCCATGGGGGTCAAGCCCCGGACAAAAGAAAAGCTGGCGGGCTATTCCAGCTGGTACAATCACTATCAGAACATCACCAATCTGGGCGTGGAGGCAGATTTCAAGGCCTGCCGGGAGTACCTGCGGCCGGGGGACCTTTTTCAGATTGACGACGGCTGGGAATGGAAGGTGGGGGACTGGCTGAAATTCCACCCCTACAAATTCCCCCTGGGCATTTACCGCTTTGCGGACATGGCCCACACCTACGGCCTGAAAGCGGGCCTTTGGCTGGCGCCTTTTATCTGCGAGACGGATTCGGACCTGTACCGGGACCATCCGGACTGGCTTCTGCGCCATGAGGGCAAGCCCTGGCGCTGCGGGGCCAACTGGAGCGGCTTTTATGCTCTGGACATTGACCATCCGGGGGTCCAGGACTATCTGAAACGGGTCTTTGAGGATGTTTTCAGCATGTACGGCAATGATTATGACCTGGTAAAGCTGGACTTTCTCTATGCGGCGGCACCCTTCGGCACGGATCGGGAGACCCGGGCGGGAAGAATGTACCGGGCCATGGAAATGCTGCGGAAATGGTGCGGCGACAAGCGGATACTGGCCTGCGGCGTGCCGGTGATGCCGGCCTTCGGCGTGGCGGATTACTGCCGGGTCAGCTGTGACGTGAGCCTGGACTGGGACGATGCCTTTTATATGCGGCCCATGCACCGGGAGCGGGTGTCCACCCGGCAGGCGCTGAACAATACCATCCTGCGAGCGCCCCTGAACGGCCGGGCCTACGGCAGTGATCCGGACGTTTTCTTCCTGCGGACGGAAAATTGCCGCCTGACGGAGGAGCAGAAAAAAGCGCTGGCCACGGTCAACGCCCTCTGCGGTCAGGTGTTCCTGACCTCCGACGGCAAGCTCACCGAGGCGCAGAAAAAGACCTACGCCCATTACCGGGACCTGTTCGACCGGGGGATATTGGAGGAATGTACCGTCAACGGCATTACCTACTCCCTGGACGGAAAGCGGGAGCATATCGATCTGAAGCTGTAAAAACCGGACCCTGCCGCCCCTGCAATGCTTCGCCGGAAGCTTCCTTAAAATGGAAAGCAACGGCTATCCCCTGTACTACTTTTCCGCCTTGACACTGGGGCTGTTGGTGCTATAATGTGGAAAAACCCTGATTGGGGAGAAAGGGCGAAATGCCATGATTCTGGAGACCATTCATTTGGGGGACCTGTACCCCTTTCTGCGGGAAAAAGGCCGGGATCCGGTGCTGCGGGCTTACCTGCCGGACACCATCCCGGAAACGGAGGGCCGGAAGCGTCCGGGGCTGCTGATCGTTCCCGGCGGCGGCTATGGGGTCTGCACACCACGGGAGGAGGAGCCCATTGCCCTGAAATTCCTTCCGGAGGGCTACAACATCTTTATTCTGATCTATTCCGTGGCGCCCCACGGCTTTCCCACCCAACTGCGGGAGGCGGCAGCAGCTATGGAGGTCATCCGGGACCGCTGGGAGCGGAACGGAGAGCCGGTGGTCATGCTGGGCTTCTCCGCAGGCGGCCATCTGACGGCCCACTATGCCAATGCTTACGATTGGCCGGAGGTCCGGGCGGTGTTCCCGGACAGCAAGCCGGTCCAAGGGACCATTCTCTGCTACCCGGTCATTACGGCGGAGCCGGAGCGAACCCATCGGAACAGCTTTGAGCGGCTGTTGGGCCATCGGGACCTGACGGACGGGGAAATTCGCCGGTTCTCCTGCCAGAATCTGGTGTCCGAAAAGACCCCGCCGGCATTTCTGTGGACCACCGCTGCCGACGAGATCGTCCCGGCGGTCAACAGTCTGCTTTATGCCAAGGCTCTGTCGGACCATGGGGTGCCCTATGAGCTGCACGTGTACCCCACCGGCCGTCACGGCAACGCTGCTGTGGACGACCAGACCTGTGCTGTACCCCTTTCGGCGGAGGACGCCCGGGGCAGCGAGTGGGTGGAGGAGGCCAAGCGCTGGCTGCGGCTTTCCCTGCTGAAATAAGAAAAAAGTCCTCTGCACGTGACGTGCAGAGGACTTTTTGCGGGTAAGATGGAGAAAAAATAGGATGATCCCCGGCGAAGTTTTGTAGGGGTGGCGGCATGCCTCGCCCCTACTGTGCCTCGCCGGGAGATTTTGCCGCCTCCGAATGTCCGCTCGGTTCCGGATGTCTCACGGTACGCTGTTTTCTGCAATGACCTGTCGGAACCAATAGAAGGAATCCTTCGGAATCCGGCGGAGGGCGGGGTAGTCCATATACACCAGCCCGAACCGGTCGGAATAGCCGCTGTGCCACTCGAAATTATCCAGCAGCGACCAGTGGAAATAGCCTCGGACGTTGGAACCGGCCTCGATTCCTTGGGCCAGGCATCGGAGATACCGGGTCAGAAAATCAATGCGGTCCGGGTCGTGAACGGCTCCGTCCAGAAAAAGCTTGTCGTTGCAGCTGAGGCCGTTTTCTGTGATGTACCCCGGCAGGCCATAGCGTTCATGGAGAAACCGAGGGCCGTAGTTCAGCACCTCCGGAGTCACGGGCCATTTCAGGGCGGTCCGGGGGAAGCCGGGATACCGGGGCACATAGGCAAAGCTCGCCCCTTCCGCCCGGACGGCATTGCCGTTGTAAATATTGTAGCCCAGAAAATCCGGAACGGCGTGGATAACGGTCAACTCCTCCGGAGAAACGGCGGCGATCAGCGGCTCAAAAGCCGTGCCTTTGCATTCCGGGAAGCCCCCCAGAACCACCGGGTCCAGCAGAAAATGGTGGGTGAACACCCAATCCTCGTCGCTGACGGCGAAGGTGGCGGCTTTGGCGGCGGCCAGGTCTTGTTCCGAGTCGGTCTCTGGGTAACATAATCTTCCGGTGGAGGCCAATCCAACCAGCGCCGCAGAGTCGGCGGCCCGGATGGCCCGAAGGGCATAGCCATGGGCGAGCATCTGGTTTTTCAGAACGGCGAACTGCCCGGCCCGGTCCAGCTTTTTCCCGGGAGCGTGGATCCCGGAGCCGTAGCCCAGGGCCATGGTGCATTGGGGTTCGTTCAGGGTGAAATAGTGCCGGACCCGGCCCTGAAAATGCCGGGCGATCATTTCGGCATAGCGGCCGAATGCTCTGGCGGTGTCAGCATTGCACCAGCCGCCCCGGTCCTCCAGGGCCTGGGGCAGCTCCCAGTGGTACAGGGTCAGATAGGGGAGAATGCCCGCATCCAGACAGCCGTCCACCAGCCGGTCATAGTACCGAAGCCCCGCTTCGTTCCAGTTTCCGTCCCCCAGGGGGTCCACCCGGGCCCAGCTGACGGAGAAGCGATAGGCCTTCACCCCAAGCTTTTTCAGCAGGGCCAGGTCCTCCTCCGGACGGCGGTAGCTGTCACAGGCAATGTCGCCGGTGTCGCCGTTTGCGATGGTTCCGGGAATGTGACAGAACCGGTCCCAGATGCTCTTGCCGCCTCCGTCGGCGGTGGGGCTTCCTTCTATCTGGTAGGCGCTGGTTGCGGCGCCCCAGAGAAAGTTTTCGGGGAAATGAGTTTTCATAACGTCACCTCGACAGCACATTCGTTTTTCGTGGAGATCGGCACCAGGTCCCCGGTCAGGGCCTTTCCGTCTACGCTCAGGGAGCGCACGCCCGTGCGGCGCACATGAATGGTGTACCGGCAGCCCCGGAATTTCCGGAAAACCGTGTATTCCTGCCAGCTTTCCGGTACGCAGGGCCGCACGCGCAGGCCATCGTAGTCCGGGGAAACGCCCAGAATGGCCTGAGAAACGGACAGGAAGGTCCAGCTGGCGGTGCCGGTGAGCCAGCTGTTTTTGGCGTGGCCCGGTGCGCCGGAGGCCCGGCCGGTGACGGTCTGGGCGTAGCAATAAGGCTCCGTTTCGTGAATTTCACTTTTTTCTTCCAGATAGGCGGGGCAGATGCGCCGGTAAATGTCAAAGGCGGCGTCCCCGTGGCCCAGAGCGGCTTCGGCGCAGACGATCCAGGGGTTGTTGTGGCAGAAAACCGAGCCGTTTTCCTTGAATCCGGGAGGATAGGAGGAAATTTCGCCCAGTTCCGGATGATACTCCGTGTAGCAGGGACTGAGCAATTCCACGCCGTACTCACCCAGCAGGTATTTCCGGGTGGAGGCCATGGCTTTTTCACCGTAGTCCGGCCCGCCGATGCCCGCCATGGTACACATTCCCTGAGGCTCGATGAAAATTTGCCCCTCGGTGCATTCCCGGCTTCCGACTTTATGGCCGAAAGCGTCGTAGGCTCGCAGGAACCATTCTCCGTCCCAGCCGTCCTTCCGGACGGCATTTTCCATGTCCCGGATGGCCTGCCGGACGTCGGCTTCCTCATCGACCAGGCCCAACCGGCCGCAGAGGTCGGCGTACTCGCCGCCGTATTTCACGAACATTCCCGCAATGAATACGGATTCCGCCACGGGGCCTTCACTGGGGCCGCTGGTCTGGAAGCTCTCGCCGGGTTCCGTGGAGAAGCAGTTCAGATTCAGGCAGTCGTTCCAGTCCGCCCGGCCGATGAGGGGCAGGCCGTGGGGGCCCAGATGGGTCCGGGTGAAGCGGATGCTCCGGCGGATGTGCTCCATCAGCGGGGCCTCTGAGCCGGGAACATTGTCGAAGGGGGTGGGGTGGTCCAGAATGGAGAAGTCTCCCGTCTCCTTCACATAGGCGCACACGGCACCCACCAGCCACAGCGGGTCGTCGTTGAAGCCGCCGCCGATGTCGTTGTTGCCCCGCTTGGTCAGGGGCTGATACTGATGATAGGTGGAGCCGTCGGGGAACTGGATGGAGGCAATGTCCAGAATCCGCTCCCGGGCACGCTGGGGGACAATGTGCATGAAGCCGTACAGGTCCTGGCAGGAATCCCGGAAGCCCATACCCCGGCCGGTGCCGGTCTCATAGTAGCTGGCGGAGCGGCTCAGATTGAAGGTGACCATGCACTGATACTGGTGCCAGATGTTCACCATCCGGTCCAGCTTTTCTTCCCCGGAGCGAAGCTGATAGCTGCTCAGCAGGCCGTCCCAATAGCGGCCCAGGGCCGCAAAGGCTGCATCCACGGCGGCGGGGTCGGCGTATTTTGCCGCTGCGGCGTGGGCGTCGTCCTTGCGGATAACGCCGGGGGACAGAAATTTCCGGTCCCTGGGGTTCTTGCCATAGCCCAGCAGGAAAATGACCCGTTGGCTTTCACCGGGGGCAAGGGCGATTTTCAGGTGGTGGCAGCCGATGGGATACCAGCCGGTGATGCAGGAGAAGGCGCTGGACTCCCGTTCCACCAGCGCCGGGGCGGACCAGTCGCCCATGGGGCCCAGGAAGGTGTTCCGGTCCGTGTCCCAACCGGCGGTGTCCCGGTTCACGGCATAATAGGCGTAGTGGTCCCGGCGCTCCCGGTATTCGGTCTTATGATAGAGGATCCGGTCCTCTGCTTCACATTCGGCAATGTTCAGGTTCCGCTGATAGTTGGTGCTGTCGTCCACGGCGTTCCACAGGCACCATTCCATGCAGCCGTACAGATGGACTTCTTTGTCCTCTTGAGTCTCATTGGTCAGCACCAGGTCGTGAATTTCACAGTTTTCCCCAACGGGGACGAAAAAGGTCATTCTGGCGGCCAGCCCGTCCTTGGCGCTGTCAAAAACCGTGTAGCCCATGCCGTGGCGGCACTCGTACCGGTCCAGGGGCGTTTTCGTGGGCAGGAAGCCGGGGTTCCAGGCTTTCTTGCCGGCCTCCTTCATATAGTAGAACCGGCCGCCCAGGTCTCCGGGGACGGCGTTGTAGCGGTAGCGCAGCAGCCGCTGCAGCTTGGCGTCCCGGTAGAAGCAGTAGCCGCCCATGGTGTTGGAGATCATGCCGAGAAAATCCTCGCTGCCCAAATAGTTGATCCAGGGCAGGGGGGTACAGGGGGTCTCAATGACGTACTCCTGCCGTTGGTCATCGAAGTGTCCGTATTGCATGGCGATTCCTCCTTGAAAATCTACTTAATCGTATTCCTAAATCGATTAAGGAACGTATATTTCCTAATTACAGTACATGATTTCTCCGGAAAAAGCAATAGGGAACCGAAAAAAACCTGAAATTCGTGGTTTCGTCCAAATTCTGCCCCCGGAAATTGTGCAGGATTTTCCGGGCCACGAAAATTTTCGTTGTCACCTTGCCTAAATTTTCGCTGAAAATCTGTACAGCCCGCCGAATCTTCTGTTTGGCCCAAAATTCTGCGATTTTGCTATTGCATTTTCAGAAAAAGTGCTGTATGCTAAAGCCACGATAACGATTAAGTAAATCACCGGAGGCGAAGCCAATGGTTTCTATGAAAGATATTGCCCAGCGCTGCGGGGTGTCGGTGGCCACGGTCAGCAAGGCCCTGAACGACCAGTCCGACATCGGCGAGGACACCCGGGAGCGCATCCGCCGGGCGGCGGACGAGATGGGCTATGTGACCAACGCAGCGGCCCGGGCCCTGAAGGCCAACCGGACCTACAACATCGGCATCCTCTTTGCCGACGAGAAGAACAGCGGCCTGACCCACCCCTACTTCGCTCCCATGCTGGAAAGCCTGAAGGTGGAGGCGGAGGCCCACGGCTACGACGTGACCTTCATCAATAAAAATGTGGGCAATCGCAGCACCACCTATTTGCAGCACTGCCTTTACCGGCAGGTGGACGGGGTCATCGTGGCCTGCGTGAACTTCACGGACCCCCAGGTGCTGGAGCTGATTCATTCGGACCTGCCGGTGGTGACCATCGACCATGTTTTCAACAACCGCCTGTCGGTGATCTCCGACAATGTCCACGGTGTGGAGGCCCTCATGCGCTATGTATTTGACCGGGGCCACCGAAAGATCGCCTTTATCCACGGCACCGGCTCCGCCGTGGCGGAGAACCGGATGACCGGCTTCTACCGGGCCTGCGAAGAATTGGGCTTGGACCTGCCGCCGGAATATCTGGTGGGCAGCCCCTATCAGGACGCAGAATCCTGCGCCGAGGCCACCCGGCGGCTGCTGAGCCTGCCGGACCGGCCGACCTGCATCCTGTTCCCGGATGATTATTCCGCCATCGGCGGCATGAACGCCATCCGGGAGGCGGGGCTTCAAATCGGCGAGGACATCAGCGTGGCGGGCTATGACGGCATTGCCCTGGCGGATATTTTCTTTCCCCGGCTCACCACCTACCATCAGGACACCCTGACCATGGGCCGCACGGCCGCAAAGGGACTGGTGGATCTGGTCGAACGGCCCAAAACGACGATTCCCGACCGCATCGTGATTTCCGGTTCCCTGCGGGTCCGGGAGAGCGTGAAGGACATCCGGTGACAACTGCGAAAAGCAGTGCACATAGATTCCGTATTTCCATTGGAAACAATATTTTAAGGAGGAAACCGAAATGAAAAAGGCACTATCCCTGCTCCTGGCGCTGACCATGGTATTTGCCCTGGCAGCCTGCGCGACCACCAGCGATCCCGGCACCACTTCCGCCACCAAACCGGCGGACACCAAGTCCACCACCCCCGCAGCGGACACCAAGCCTGCGGACACCACCCCCGCTGCCTCCACCGAAGGAAAGGTTTTCAACATCTACGCATGGAACGAAGAATTCAAGGGCTTCTTCGAGAAGTATTACAAGGTCCCCGACGGCGTGACCGTGAACTGGATCATCACCCCCAGTGACGGCGGCGCTTATCAGGAAAAGCTGGACCAGGCCCTGATGGCTCAGGCCGGTGCTGCCGACGACGACAAGATCGACCTGTTCCTGGCCGAAGCCGACTACATCACCAAGTACACCCACTCCGGCTGCACCCAGGACGTGACCGCCCTCGGCGTTACCGATTTCTCCAACACCTACGAGTACACCGTCCAGTGTGCCTCCGATGAGAGCGGCGTCGTGAAGGGCGTTTCCTTCCAGTGCTGCCCCGCCGCCCTCATCTACCGCCGGTCCATCGCCAAGGACGTGCTGGGCACCGACGACCCCACAGAAGTCCAGAAGGCCCTGTCCGACTGGACCAAGTTCAATGAAGTCGCCGCCAAGGCCAAGGAAAAGGGCTATTACATGACCGCTTCCGAATCCGCCACCTACCGGGTGTTCTCCAACAACGTGACGGAGCCCTGGGTGGACGCCGACAAGAACCTGCAGATGCCCGCCGCCATCCAGGAATGGATGAAGCAGGCCAAGGACTTTACCGACAAGGGCTACACCCAGACCTGCGACATCTGGTCCGACGAGTGCACCGCCCAGATGTTTGCCGACGGCAAGACCATGTGCTTCTTTGGCCCCGCCTGGTACTATAACTTCTCCATGGGCAACGCTCAGGACCCCGAAAAGGGCTGCTCCGGCGACTGGGCCATCTGCCAGGGTCCTCAGGCCCACTTCTGGGGCGGCACCTGGCTGCTGGCCGCTGCCGGTTCCGATAACCCCACCATGATCCGGGACATCATGAACCAGTTCATCAACGATGAGGACACCTGCTCCAAGCTGGTGAAGGACGATATGCAGTTCTCCAACAACAAGACCGTCAACGAGAAGTTCGCCAACGATCCTTCCTTCGGCAACGCCTTCCTGGGCGGCCAGAACGACACGGCCCTCTACTGCGAACTGGCTCAGAACATCGTGTTCGAGAACCACACCCACTACGACCAGGTCATCAACGAGAGCCTGCAGAAGAGCTGGCGGGAATACTGCGACGGCGACGTGACCGAGGAGCAGGCCATGGCCAACTTCTACGCCCTGGTCAGCGAGAACTATCCCACCATCACCACCCCGTAACTGCATAGGACCATCTCCGGGGCAGGGCGGTTGTCCTGCCCCGGAAACGTGATTTTCGGCGTTCCCAAGGCCCGGAAAAGGCCGGGATTTGGGAATCCCGAAAAAGCAACATATTTCAAGGAGGCAACCGCTATGGAAATGACCAAGTCCGCACCCCGCCTACGCCGGAAAAAGGGCGTCCGCTATGCCAAATGGGGGTATCTGTTCATCCTGCCCTTCTTCCTGACCTACTGCATTTTCTCCCTGGCGCCCCAGATCCTGACCATTTACAACAGCTTCTTTGAAAATTACCGGGAGGGGCTGGAGCAGGTGGGTCCCCGGTTCGTGGGCTTTCAGAATTATGTAAAGCTGTTTACCCCGGACAAGAACGGCTCCATCAGCATCCTCCGCTTCGCCGGGAATACCCTCATCATGTGGATCGAGGGCGCTATCCCGCAGATTTTGATCGCCCTGCTGCTCAGCGTGTTCTTCACCAGCTACCGGCTGAAGATCAAGGGCCAGCAGTTCTTCAAGACCGTCATTTATATGCCCAACCTCATCATGGCCTCGGCCTTTTCTATGCTGTTCTTCACCCTGTTCTCCAACGTGGGTCCGGTGAATCAGCTCATCGTGGCCCTGGGCTGGTCCGATGAAGTCATTCCCTTCTTCGACAAGCAGGTCACGGTTCGGGGATTGGTGGCCACCATGAACTTCCTCATGTGGTTCGGCAACACGACCATTCTGCTGATGGCGGGCATCATGGGCATCGACCAGAACCTCTTTGAGGCCGCCAACATTGACGGGGCCAATTCCTTGCAGGTGTTCTTCCGGGTGACGCTGCCGCTGCTGATGCCGGTGCTGGTTTACACCATCATCACGGCCCTCATTGGCGGCTTGCAGATGTTCGACGTACCCCAGGTGCTGACCAATGGTGCAGGCACCCCCAACCGGTCCTCCACCACCCTCATCATGTACCTGAACAACTTCCTGAAAACCAGCAAGAACTACGGCATGGCGGGAGCCGTGTCGGTCATCATCTTCCTCATTACGGGCCTTCTGAGCATTCTGGTGTTCAAGACCCTGAACAAGGACGAGCAGTAAGGAGGGGCGACTATGAAAACCAATTCTTCCGACAGCCGCAAGGCCAGAGCCATGCTGACGGTCAGCCGCATCGTGGTCTACGCCATTCTGATTTTTCTGAGCTTCCTGTGTCTCTTTTCCTTCTATATGCTCATCATCAATGCCACCCGGTCCAATGCGGACCTGCAGGGAGGTTTCCGGCTGCTGCCCAGCACGAATTTCCTGACGAACCTGAAAAACGCCTGGAACGACGATTCCATCAGCATCCCCCGGGGCCTGGCCAACAGCTTCTTCGTGGCGGCCTGCACGGCCCTGCTGACCACCTATTTTTCGGCCCTGACCGCCTACGGCCTCTATGCCTATGACTTCAAGCTGAAAAAAGCGGCCACCACCTTCATTCTGGCGGTGATGGTCATTCCCAAGCAGGTCTCCGCCTCCGGCTTCGTGCAGATGTGCTTCCGGTGGGGCCTGACGGACAGCTACCTGCCGCTGATCTTGCCGGGCATCGCAGCGCCGGTGGTGTTCTTCTATATGCTCCAGTATATGCGCAGCGTCCTGCCTATGGAGGTGGTGGATGCGGCCCGGGTGGACGGCAGCGGAGAGTTTTCCACCTTCAACCGCATCGTCCTGCCCATGATCAAGCCTGCCCTGGCGGTGCAGATGATCTTCTCGTTTGTGGAATCCTGGAACAACTATTTCCTCCCGGCCCTGCTGCTGAATAAGGCGGAGAAAAAGACCGTGCCGATTATGATTGCCCAGCTTCGTGCGGCGGACTATTCCAAGTTCGACCTGGGCAAGGTGTATATGTTCATCCTGCTGGCCATCCTGCCGGTGCTGGTGGTGTATATCATCCTGTCCAAGAGCATCATCAAGGGCGTCACCGCAGGAAGCGTGAAGGGGTAAAAACAGCCCCGGCGCCCCTACACGCAAAAACGATACTGCCTACCGCCCCTTATCCGTCTTTGCTTCGCAAAGCCACCTTCCCCCAGGGGAAGGCATTTCTCAAAAGAACGACCCCCTCCCGGAGAGTATTCGGGAGGGGGTATTTTCACGGATATTGCAGTCCCTTTTTCCGGCAGGACATCAGGAAGATGGGCCGGGTAACGGGGAAAAGCAGGGAAAGCACCAGGTAGGTGGCCTGGCTGCCGGGCATACAGGAGGCGTACACATCATAAAGTGCAATGGTCCGAAAAATGGCCCGCATCAGCCGCACCGGATATCGGAGCAGCGAGAAAGATGCCAGGAGCGTCAACTCGGCGGTGCATTGCATTAAAGCGGGAATGCCAAACTTTTCCCAAAGGACGATGTTGCTGGTGTATTGCAGGAGCTTGGACAGAGGCCAGAGATACGTTCCAATGACCCCTGCCCAAAGCAGGAGCTTTCCCAGAGAGAGGCCCGGCAGGACCTTCCGTTTGCTTTGTATCCGTCCCCGGACCAGGTACTGATACTGGTCCGAAAGACTGCCCTGGACCCAGTCCCGGCCCACGGGCAGCCACACCAGCCAACGGTGCCGCAGGCCCCGCCGCCGGGCCATGGCCTGATAGGCGATGCCCTCCAGGACCCAGTGATAGACGAAAATCAGTGCAATGGCCACCAGAAAAAGGAACACCGGCGCCCAAGTCTCATTCACTTCATTCATTGGCCGTCCTCCGGGAGTATGGGCCGCCGGGGCGGCATCCCCAGTTCCTTCTTCCGGCAGCAGAACAGCAGAATGGGGTAGCACAGCGGCACCACAATGGTCAAAATCAGAAACAGAACGGCATTGTCCGGGTCGCAGGAGCGGTAAATGTCATAAACGGCTATGTAGAAAAAGACCTGCACGACGATCAGAATCGCTATGACGGCCAGCGCAAGGAACACAGAGCCCAGGAGCGTGGAGGCAGCGGAAAAATAGCAATCGAACAATGCACCCAGCGCCGCGTTGACGGTGACCATCCGGGACATCACCGGAATGAGCAGGAGAACGCCGCCGGACAGCGCAGGCAGGATCACCCGCTTGCGGCAGATTTTGCCTTTTACCAGATAGCGGTATTGGTCGGAAAGACTGCCAAGAATCCAATTGTTTCCGATGGGGACCCAGGCCAGCCAGGCATGGCGGATGCCCCTCCGGGAGGCCATACTGTAGAGTGAGATGGCAACGAAAACATAGATGGCAAGAGCGATCAGCATCCAGAAGGCAAAGTACCCCCAGAAGGTCCACCAGAACAAAGTGAAAAAGTCGTCGTATGGCATGGAAACCCCTCCTTTTTCAAAAGTATATCACAGAAAGGGGCGGACGGCAAGAAAAACATTGGTTTTTTCCGGTACGATAATTGTTGAAATCTGCCGGGGAGTGTGATACACTAAACACGAAATAAAGTAAGGGAGGTATTCCTATGACGGATTATCAAACGGATTATCAAGTTGTTACCGCTGTGCTGCGGTCCCTGGGCTACATGGGCTTTTCCGGCCTGCTGGGCATCCTGTTGTGGGTGCTTGCATCCATCGGTCTGACCACCATCGCCAATCGCCGGGGCCTGCGAAACGGCTGGCTCAGTTGGCTGCCTGTGGGCTATGACTGGACCATTGGCAACATCGCTGACCAGTACCGTTACCTGGCTCGTGGGGAGGTCAGGAGCCGCCGGAAGGCACTGCTGGCCCTGAGCATCGTGAGCTTTTTTATGAACGCCACCGTGGTGGTGGCCAGCGTCGGCGCCATTTTCAATGTGCTGCTCCACGCTATAGCCACCGACATCGACACAATCCTTTATGCGGCGCTGTCCGCATTGGGCAGCGTGATCGTTGTGGCGGTCATCAATCTGGGTGTGGGCCTTGCTCTGTTCGTGCTGCGCTGCATCGCCCTGTACGATGTGTACGCCTCCACCAGTCTGGGCAACGAGACGCTGTTCCTGGTGCTGACCATCCTGTTCCCCGTGACCCGGCCCTTCTTCCTGTTCTGCAACCGGGATAAGGATACCGGAATGCCCCGCCGTCAGCCGGACCACCTGGCCGACCATGAGCATCCGCCGGTAGAATTCTAAAGAAACTTCCCCCGCTGAAGGCAAAATGAACTGCACCCCATTTGTTAGACAAGTATGATATACTATCTAACAAGTGGGG
>UQVA01000013.1 GCA_900544405.1 uncultured Eubacteriales bacterium | reverse complement strand
CGGCAGTCATGAATATTTCTATTCGCTGCGCGGGGCACAACCCCCAGGGGAAGGCTTTTCTCTGTCCCGTTCATCTCAGCGCCGATTTCTACTGCTCAAATATGGCAAGATAGCGGGCGGGGCGTGCCCCGCCGCTACAGGCATTCAACAGGGAAGCTGTGAATAAATATGTGCATAAAGCATTGAAATATACGAAATATTCTTCACAAAGCCATAAAAACTATGTTCCATGAATATGGAACAGTCCACATATGATAGACTTTGTTGTTAAAATAGCCAAGCGTCGATGGAAAAACCCACGAAAAACACCGGTTAAGTCCTTGCTTTACGGCCCCTTTGTTCGCGAGAAAAGCACAAAGAGAGAAAATATTTGTGCAATCTGCCGGAATGACTGGGAAAGCCTCTGGGAATCTTTGGAAAATCCTCCTCTTGCCGGGAATGTGAATGGATAGTATAATGGCCATAGCATAAGAAGGGCACGTATGCCCGTCTGGCGAGAACACAAGTAGGAGGAATATGAAAATGACGGCATTCAAGAGAAGCTGTGCATTGTTTCTGGCGGTAGTGATGCTGCTGGCAGCAATTCCCGGCACGGTTTTTGCCGCCGCTTCCGACAACGGAAGCACCCAGGGCTCCCTGGTGGAGACCACTCTGGACGACATCGCGTCCAACGTGGCCAAGCAGGTGCTCCGGGGCGGCAAAGACAAGGATGATCACAAAATTGAGGTGGACACCACCGAAGAGTACGACGATTCCGACGAGGTCGAGATCATCGTGGTGGTGGACGACCAGGTGGCCGCTCCCGGCGTGGAGGCGCAGGTGGATGCCCTGCTCCGCAGCCAGGGCGATGCGGCTTCCGCTATTTCCACCATGGCCATGAACGGCCGGGCCTTGGAGCCGGAGCGGCAGTACACGACCCTGCTCAACGGCTTCTCCGCCAAGGTCACCTATGGCGACTATAAGAAGATCAAGGACCTGGACTGCGTGGAGTCCGTGTTCCTGTCCCCGACCTTTGAGCTGCTGCCCGACACGGCCAACAGCGACAAGATGATCGGCGGAGGAGTGTACAACGACACCGGCTTCAACGGCGAGGGGATGCTCATCGCCATTCTGGATACCGGCGTTCAGGTGAACCATCCCATCTTCAAGGATGCGCCCACCAACCCCTCCATGACGAAGGAATCCCTCCAGGCGATCTTGGACAAGTACGACCTGAACGCCGAGAAGGACGTTTCCAGCCTCAGCGCCGAGTCCCTGTATTACAGCGCCAAGGTTCCCTTCCAGTTTGACTACGGCGAGGGCAAGCTGGACAAGACAAACGGCGCCCGGGGCGACCACGGCACCCATGTTGCCTCGACGGCAGCGGGCAACACCGGCGTGAATGCCGATGTGATGGGCGTGGCTCCTCAGGCCCAGATCCTGAACATGAACGTGTTCTTTGAGAGCGGCGGCGCATCCTTTGCCAACATCCTGGCGGCTCTGGAGGACTGCATCTTCCTGGGCGTGGACGTGGCCAACATGAGTCTCGGTTCCGACTGCGGCTTCATCGATTACGACAGCGAGGACGAGTTCACCCAGAACATCCTGAAGGTGTTCCGGCGCTGCGGCGAGAACGGCGTTTCTCTGGCCGTGGCTGCAGGCAATGCTTACAGCGCCGCTTACGGCAACGCTTTCGGCGCAAAGGCTCTGGCCACCAACCCGGACTACGGCGTGGTGGGCGACCCCTCTACCTGGGGCGAGTCCATGTCCGTGGCTTCCGTGAACAACAGCATGATGAAGGGCCCCTACATTACGGCCGGCGGCGAGAATTATGCTTACTATGACAGCGCTACCATCGAGGGCGCTTCCTCCGACGCCATCGCTTTCCGGACTCTGGCCAACAAGGGCGAGCTGGAGTATGTGGTCATCCCCGGCGAGGGCAACGAAGAAGACTACGAAGGTCTGGACGTGAACGGCAAGATCGCTTTGGTTCAGCGGGGCGGCATCTACTATGAAAAGAAGATGGAGAACGCCGCCAAGGCCGGCGCCATCGGTATGCTCTGCTACAACAACACCGAGGGTATGTTCTATATGTCCATTGCCAAGTGGAGCATTCCCGCCGTGTTCATTTCTCAGGCCACCGGCGAGGCCCTGAAGAAGCTGGAGAACAAGACCATCACCGTAGCCAGGGCAGACGGCACCGTGGCTTCCCCCATTTACGGTATGTCCGACTTCTCCTCCTGGGGTACCACCGGCGAGCTGACCATCAAGCCGGAGATCACCGCCCCCGGCGGCGGCATCTATGCAGCCGTTCCCGGCAGTTCCTATGAGAGCATGGACGGCACTTCCATGGCTTCCCCCCATGCGGCGGGCGCTATGGCCATCGTGCAGCAGGCCCTGAAGAAGAGCAATCCGGACATGAGCGCCGCCGACCGGAAGCACATGACCGATACCCTGCTGATGAGCACCGCCCACATCATCTATGGCGAGGACGGCGTGCCTGTTTCTCCCCGGAAGCAGGGCGCAGGCCTTATCAGCATTCATGACGCCGTGAGCACCGAGGCTTATCTGTCCGTGGCCGGTCAGACCAAGCCCAAGCTGGAATTGAAGGACGATCCCGACATGACCGGCAAGTACACCATGACCTTCACGGTGCATAATACCGGCGACACCACCCTGTACTACGACATCACCCCCTGGGTGCTGACCGACGGCTCCACCGAGTACACCAATGCCGAGGGCAAGACCTACACCACCAGCTCCGAGACTGCCGTGGTGCTGGACCATACCTTTACCACCAACTGCACCGATAACCGGGTGGCCGTGGCCGCCGGTTCTACCGCCGACGTGACCGTCACCGTGACCCTCACCGACCCGGCCAAGACCCTGAAGACCTTCACCAACGGCTTCTATGTGGACGGCTTCGTGACCCTGGCTGAGGTGGACGCCGACGGCAAGGAGCTGCCCGACGCCATCGATCTGAGCGTGCCGTTCCTGGCCTTCTACGGCGACTGGACCAAGGCCCCCATCATGGAAAGCGACACCTACTGGGACCATCTGGACGGCTCCGCCAGCGAGGCCCAGTCCTACACCAACACTGCCTACCTGTCCTCCAGCGAGAACACCGTGGACACCTATCTGGGCGACAATAACTACTTCAAGATTCCCTATCTGGCCGACCGGAATGCCATCTCCCCCAACGGCGATGACTTCCTGGATAACCTCAGCGGCATTTACACCGGTCTGCTGCGGAACGCCAAGACCCTGCACTACACCATCACCGGCGAGAACGGCGAAGTGTACTATGACAACACTGCCGAGTATGTGGGTAAATCCATCTACTCCTACAGCTACTATCAGATCACTCCCGCAGGTGTTGGCGGCGAGGAGGGAACCGGTATCGCCCCCTGGTACGGCACCGACAAGAACGGCATGAGCCTGCCCAACAACACCAAGGCCACCGTGAAGATCGAGGCCACCCTGCCCTATGCGGACCATGCTTCCAACAACCTGAAATCCTCCTGGGAGTTCCCCATCACCGTGGACACCGAGCAGCCCGAGGCCAGAAATCTGAAGGTCTCGGAGGATGAGGGCCGGTATTACCTGAGCTTTGATGTCAGCGACAACCAGTATGTGGCCGCTTACATCTTCTACAATCTGAGCAATTCCAGCCTGCTCTACGGCGGCGACGGCATCGGCGAGACCAAGCCCGGCCAGACCACCCATGTGCAGGAAGCGGACGTGACCGGTATGGGCGAGCGCTTCGGCATGATCGTCCATGACTACGCCGGCAACTCCCGGACCTACACCGTCACCGTGCCCGGCAACACCGATGATTACGCCACCATCAAGCCCACCAACATCCTCTGGACCGAGGACTTCAACAGCGCCTGGCTGCCTGCGGATTGGAGCAAGGAGTCCAAGGGCAGTTCCGTGAACACCTGGTATCGGGATGAAGACTACACTGCCAGCGTGGACTACGATAACGACAACCAGCAGGACGAGTGGCTGATCTCCCGGACCACCGATATTTCCGGCGTGAACACCGACGTTCACATGGTCTTCAACTTCATCACCAACTACTGGTTCACCACCCAGTACAAGCACAACAACCTGCTGGTCATGGTCTCCGCCGACGGCGGCAAGACCTGGGAGGAGATCTGGAACCTGTGGGATAATGCGGGCCTGTTCACCGATTGGGTCCCCACCCAGGCAAAAGTGACCATCCCGGCCAAGTTCCAGGATGCCAAGGATCTGCGCTTTGCCTTTGTGTACCGTGGCAAGGGCGGTTCCACCCTGTCCATTGACGACGTGACCCTTTACGCCGATGTGCGGGAGAACTATGTGGCCGTCACCGCCACCGCAGGCGACAACGGCACCATCAGCCCCTCCGGCGAGACCCTGGTGAAGAAGGGAACCAGCAAGACCTTTACCATTACCCCCGCCGCCGGTTATCAGGTGGAGAACGTGGTGGTGGACGGCACCAGCATGGGCCCCCTGACCAGCTACACCTTCGAGCGGGCGGGCGTGGATCACACCATTTCCGCTACCTTCAAGGTCGCTGCGGCCGCCGGTGAGGAGACTGTCTTCGCCAACGACTTCGACGCAAGCCTGCTGGGCCAGGGCTGGACGGTGAAAAAGACCAACAGTTCCTGCACCTGGAAGCAGATGAAGGTCACTTATATCTCCCCGACCACCGACAAGACCAACAAACAGGCTGGCGTGGACGTGGACGAGTACGATGAGGACTCTTACAGCGGTGGTGCCAAGCAGGATGAGTGGCTGATCTCTCCCGTTGTGGACCTGACCGGCAAGGATGCTACCCTGCACTTCGTCTATGGCTTTGAGAGAAGCAAGCTGTACAGCGGTGCGATGTCCTACACCGCCGAGGCCACCACCGACGGCGGCAAGACCTGGACCGTGATTTGGAATGCCAAGAACGAGGCAAAGCAGTCCGAATATAACCAGACTGGCACCGTGAAACTGGCAATTCCGGAGCAGTTCAAGACGGCAAACGTCCAGATCGCCTTCCACTATTACAAGACTGCGGGTGCTGATGCCGGTAAGGTCGCTCTGGACGACGTGAAGCTGACCGCCCCCGGCACTGCGGCTTCCTCCGATGTGACCCTGACCACCTCCGCAACCGCAGGCGGCACCGTGACCCCTGCCGGGTCCGGCACTTACGCTGCGGGTACGGCTGTAACCCTGACCTTTACCCCCGACATGGGCCATGAGCTCACCGGCGTGAAGGTCAACGGCCGGAGCGTGACCGTCACCGACAACACCTACACCCTGACCATGGATCAGAGTTACTTCGTGGCCGCCACCTTCACCGAAATTGCGGCTGCCGACCAGACCCAGTTCGAGAACGATTTCGAGTCCGACACCTTCCCCGGCCACGGCTGGACGGTCCAGGGCACTGAGACCAATGCGGACTACATCTGGGCCAAGGGCGTGTACTACAACTGGAAGAACCTGGGCAACACCACCAACCACGCCTATATCAAGGGCGACTGGAAGGGCGGTAAGCAGAACGAATGGCTCATCTCCCCGGCTGTGGACCTGAGCGGCAGCAAGACCCGGACCCTGACCTTCGACTACTGCTACGGTGTCGGCGGCATCCGTTACAAGGACAACACCGTTACCGTGGAAATTTCCGCCGACGGCGGCAGCACCTGGACCTCCCTGTGGGATATGTACAGCACCTACCACAGCACCACGGGCTATGCTCTGGACGGCTCTGCCACCATTGAAATTCCCGTGGAGTACGCCTCCAAGAACATCCAGATCGCTTTCCATTATGTTGGCAATACCGAGGACGCAGGTCCCGTGGCCATCGACAATGTGAAGCTCATCACCACCGGAGCCAGCGGCGCCGAGCATTCCATCACGGCGACTGCGGGACAGGGCGGCTCCATCACCCCCGACGGTACCGTGTTTGTGAAGAACGGTCTGGACCAGACCTTCACCATTACCGCCGACGAGGGTTACGCCATTGCGGATGTGACCGTGGACGGCGAGAGCGTGGGCAAGGTCAGCACCTATACCTTCAAGGCTGTGACCGAGGACCACACCATTGCGGCCACCTTCTACCGGCCCACCGAGGAGTTCACCATCACGGCCTCCGCCGACCAGGGCGGCGTCATTACCCCCAACGGCACCGTGACCGTGGCCAAGGGCGAGAGCGCGACCTTCGCCATCGCCGCTTCCTCCGGTTATGAAATCAGCGACGTGACCGTGGACGGCGCAAGCGTTGGCAAGGTGGAAAGCTACACCTTCTCCGATGTGTCCGCCAATCACACCATCGAAGCCAAGTTCGCCAAGGCAGCCGCCAAGTTTGACAATGACTTCGAAAACGACGACTTCCCCGGCGGTGGCTGGACCGTCAAGTCCACCAATACCAGCGCCATGTCCTATAGCTGGCATCAGGGAACCCAGCGGAACCTGAATGACACCAAGCAGGCCCGGGTGGATCTGGATTATTATGAGTCCGATTACGGCGATTACAGCACCAACGGCGCCGACGGCGATGCTCAGCCCATGACCAACGGAGCCAAGCAGGACGAGCTGCTGATCTCCCCGGCTGTGGATCTGACCGGCAAGAGCGCCACCGTGTTCTTCGATTACCTGCTGCACCGCTACACCATCCTGAACAAGTACGCCTACTTCACCTTCGAGGCCTCCACCGATGGCGGCAGCACCTGGACCGCTATCTGGAACGCCACGGAGCTGGGCAATCCCGGCGGCATCTACCTGAAGGGCACTGCCGAAGTGGAGGTCCCTGAAGCCTACCGGACCGCAAACGTCCAGTTCGCTTTCCGGCTGAAGAGCGGCTCCGTGTACGATGACTACGACGGCATGTTCGCCATCGACAACGTGAAGCTGGTTTCCGGCTCCTCCGACCCCTGCGCCGACGGCCATACCCTGACCCATCATGAGGCCGTGGCCGCTACCTGCACCGCCTCCGGCATGAAGGAATACTGGAGCTGCGATGTCTGCGGCAAGCTGTTCGCCGACGAGGCTGCCACTACCGAGACCACTCTGGAAGCCCTGACCCTTGCCGCTCTGGGCCACGAGATGACCTTCCACGAAGCCAAGGCTGCTACTTGCACCGAGGCCGGTAACGTGGCTTACTATTCCTGCGGCCGCTGCGGCAAGAACTTCTCCGACGAGGCCGGTACCACGGAAATCACCGACGTGACCATCCCGGCTTCGGGCCATAAACTGACCCATCATGAGGCCAAGGCCTCTACTTGTACCGAGACCGGCATGAAGGAATACTGGAGCTGCGATGTCTGCGGCAAGCTGTTCAGCGATGCCGAAGGCACCTCCGAGACCACCGAAGCTGACCTGGTCATTGCCGCTCTGGGCCACACCATGACCCATCACGAGGCCAAGGCTGCTACCTGCACCGAGGACGGCACGAAGGAATACTGGGAATGCAGCGTCTGCGGCAAGAAATTTGCCGATGCAGAGGGCAAGACCGAGATCACCGACGTGACCATCCCGGCTTCGGGCCATAAGCTGACCCACCATGAGGCTGTGAAGGCCACCTGCACCGAGGACGGCACCAAGGAATACTGGGAATGCTCTGTTTGCGGCAAGAAATTTGCCGATGCAGAGGGCAAGACCGAAATCACCGACGTGACCGTTAAGGCTACCGGCCATGACTTCTCCAAGGAGGTGGTCAGCGCCGCTACCAAGCGTTCCGACGCCACCACCACCGAGCGGGCCACTTACTGGTACACCTGCGCCAACTGCGGCGAGGTGAGCACCGAGAAGTTCTTCTACTACGGCGACGTGCTTCCCACGGAGCCCACAAAGCCCAGTGAGCCGAAGCCCACCGACCCGACCAAGCCCAGCGAGACCACCGAGCCGACCAAGGATACCGAACCCGAGGAGACCACCAAGCCCACTGAGGCTCCCACGGAGCCCACGAAGCCCACCGTGACCCCCGGCACCGGCGATCCCGCCGACCTGGCCCTGATGGCTTCCATGGCGGCAGTTGCGCTGACCGGTATGATGGCCATGGCATTCGTGCTGCTGAAGAAGCGCAAGAACGGCTAATTTCTCATCGTCCGCAGAGGGTCACTCTCCCCTCTGCCGGACCTTCCCCCTACAAGACGCCCCGAAGGGTATTTCCCCTCCGGGGCGTCGTTCTGTTCATTGCGGGAAAATCCCCCGGTGGGGCGAAAATAGCCTTTCCCCAGGGGAAGGCTATTTCCGCTTCGCTGTCAATTCGCCCCTTTGGACAAGGCAGCGATGGCTTCAGCCAGGGGCGTCATGGCACGGAGGGCCTCGTCATGGCTGTTTCCGGCGGCGCCTACTTCGATGAGCAAGGCTCCCGGGGACAAATCCTGGTTATACCGTTGGTCCGTGAGGTGCAATTCCCGGCACAGTCCGGGGCTTTCCTGCTCCAGAACCGCCTGTAATTTCACCGCCAGAGCATAATTCTCCTGCCAATTCGGATTGTACAGTCCCCCGGCCTCGGACCCCAGCACAAGCATCAGCCGGGCCGTGTCCCCCTGGGCCGTTTCGGCGGTGGTGGCCACCTGATGGCCGCTGCCGTCCTCCGCTGCATCCCGGTGGATGTCCAGCACCAGCCGGATGGAGGGATATTGGGCCAGGTATTTCTCCACCGTCTCCCGGGAGGAGGCATAGGACCCATTATAGGACGCCGCATCGTGGAGGGTGGTGTCGTGAAGGACGGAAATTCCTGCATTTTCCAGCAATTCCGCCAGCCGGGTGCCAATGCTTACCATGTTGTAGTCCAGATCGGCGGTGCGGAAGGGAACCTCCTCGGTGTAGTCCTCCCCGGTCTGGGGCGTGTAGCTTTCCATGGCATGGGTGTGGTAAATCAGCACCGTGGGCTCGTCCCCGGTCAGATCCCAGTCCAGTTTTTCCATGACCAGCTCCCGGGGAGTCAGGGCGCAGTCCCAGCTGCTGCGGATGTTCACGAGATCGCCGTCCGAGGGCGAAAAAGAGAGCCGCCGGGGTTCTTCCGGTGGCTCTTTCTCTATGACCGTTGGGGTTGGCTCCGTGGCCTGGGTGGCGGGGACCGTTTCCGCCAGGATGCGGCCCGTTTCCAGATAGATCACCCAGCGGCTTACTGACTGGGCGTTGAACAGCTTCGTGGGCAGCGGAACGGAGGTGAAAATTTTCAGCACCACCGCCAGGGCGATGGCCGCCGCACCGGTCCGCAGCACCCGATCATGGGTCATGTGGGTCCTCCTTTTGTGTGGACGCTGGCCGCCGCCATTTGGGGCGGGAGTGGAGCGTCAGACGTAAATTCTGAAAGAAATCCTGCAGCAAAGCCCCGGCTTCCGCCTCTAAAAGGCCGCTTTCGACCGCAGGATGATGGTTGAAGGGAATCTCATTCAAATCGCACAGGCCCCCCATGGCCCCGCCCTTCGGGTCCGGGGCGGCGTAGACCACCCGTGGGATGCGGGCGTGCAGAATGGCCCCGGCGCACATGGGGCATGGCTCCAACGTGACATACAGGGTACACTCCCACAGCCGCCAGCCCCCCAGGGTCCGGCAGGCCTGGTCGATGGCTTCGATCTCCGCATGGGCCAGGGCGTTTTTGGCCTCCTCCCGGCGGTTCCGGCCCCGGCCTACGATCTCCCCGTTCCGCACGATGACGCAGCCCACCGGCACTTCCCCGGCGTCGGCGGCTTCCCTGGCCAGCGCCAGCGCCGCTTCCATAAAATCCCGATCATCCATGGTGTCGCCCCCTTTTCCTAACATCATACCCCGGATGGGGCCGTTCGTCAAGGGCAGCGCAGCAGCGCCGAGAGAAGCAGGGTCAATTCCTCCCCGGTGAAGGGCGGTTCCCGCCGCCGGGACAGCTGACTTTCGGCCCCGGAAAGGGCATGGGCCAGCAGGGATTCCAGCCGTTCCCGCTCCGGCGGGGCCGGGGAACCGGTGAGCAAAAAGTCCGTGGACACGGAAAAGGCATCTGCCAGCCGTACCAGCATTTCTGCCGACGGTTCCCGGCGGCCCTGTTCGTACATCCCCACAGTGCTGGGGCTGATGCCCAGTTTTTTCGCCAATTCCCCCTGATTCATTCCGGCCTGCCGCCGCAGAGCGGCAATGCGTGCGCCCAGCATTTCCTTCACCTCCGTTGGGGCCATTGTAGCAGAACCGGAAAAAAATAAAAATCGAAATCGGGAACTACACGATTCGTGTTTTTTCACACGCAGCGTGTGATATTCTTGTTCCATGGAAAAAACTGGAACGGGAGGAATCATTATGGAAATTCAGGGCGTTTTGTATGTGGACCCTCAGGCGGCAAGGCCTGCGGGGTTCTGCGAAATCTGCGGCGGCGAGGTCTACTGGCCGGGGCTTTGGTGCTGCCGGTGCGGAAGGAGGGGGAAGGATGCACCTGTGGGAATTGAGCGAAAGCTATGAGGCGGCGGCCCGGCCTTTGCGGGCGAGATTGGCGGAACTGAGGAAATTGCTGGCCCAGGAGAAGGACCCAGAGGAAATCTGGCATTTGAAGCGGCGTATTGCGGAACTCACGCCGATGCTGACGGAAATGAACGAACTGGCGGAGCTGACCCGCCGGTACTATGAGCCGGGGTATCATCGGAATGAAAAATACACTTTATGAGGGCTACCAGGGGCCAAGGCTCACGCCGGAACTGCTGCAAAAGCGGCTGTCCCGGGTCATAGAGGAGGAACTGACCCCCTTGCAGCGGGAGACGCTGCTGGCCTATTACATCCAGCAGAAGAATATCCCGACCATTGCCGCAGAGCGGGGCGTGGCGAAAAGCACCGTGTCCCGGACCCTCCATCGGGCGGAGGGAAAGGTCAGGCGATTCCTGCGGTACTAACTTGCAGGGAAGAAGATGGGGTGGTATAATAAGGGAAATGCCGGAGAATTCTTGTAGGGGCGAAGCTGCAATGACTGAGCGTGATAAATCGGCGCAGAGGCTGACAGGATAGAGAAAAAGCCTTCCCTTGGGGGAAGGTGGCCGGAATCGCAATTCCGGCCGGATGAGGGGCGGTAGGGGCTATCGTTCATGAATGTAGGGGCGGGGCATGCCCCGCCCGCCAGCTGCCGACATTTGAGCGGCAAAAATCGACGAAAAAGCCTCCGGGACAGAGGAAAAGCCCTCTCCTGCTGGAGAGGGTGGCCCCAAAGGGGCCGGGTGTGGAGGGGACCCGGTGCGATTTTAGGACCGCCCGGAAATACGATACACCCCACATCCGTCAGCCCTAAAGGGCTGTCACCTTCTCCCCAGGGAGAAGGCTTTTCTCAGAAGTACGGGGCCGGTTCCTCTGAGTTAAGGCTCCCCTGTGTAGGGTTGTGCCCCGCACAGCGAATAAGAATCTACATGACTGCCGGTGGCAGTCATACCTCTACTGCGCTGTCACACCTTTCGGTGTGACTGAGGGGGTGTAAGCTACCGACACGGTGAAAGCAATCGTTCGATAGTCTCCTACAAAATCCAACCGTACACCCCCTCCGACTGCCCTGACGGGCAGCCACCTCCCCCTACACAGGGGAGGCAAACGCCCCGCCAGTTTCTGCGTATGAAATTCGGCGGGCGGGGCATGCCCCGCCCCTACACTGAATAACCAACTGCCTACCGCCCCTCATCCGTCTCACGCAAGCGTGAGCCACCTTCCCCCAGGGGAAGGCTCCCCTCAGAAGGACCGACACCCCTACACGCCGGGAGGCTCTTCGCATTTCCTGCGAAAAGGGGCGAAAAAGAAAAAATCGGCCCGGGGGCCGTCGAAATTATGGAAAGAATGGTGAAACCATGGCGAATATCATCGAAATTCAGGACTTTTCCGCACCGGAGCTGGACATTTATGCACGGCTCACGGAAAATCAGCTTCTCAACCGGGCGGACCCGGCCAACGCCCTTTTTGTGGCGGAAAGCCCTCTGGTCATCGGCCGGGCCATGGACGGGGGCTGTGTGCCGGTGTCCTTCCTGATGGAGCCGAAGCACGTCACGGGCCGCGGGGCGGAAATCCTGGCCCGGTGTCCGGAAAACATCCCCGTGTACACGGCCGGCCTGGAGGTCCTGACCCAGCTGACCGGCTTCCACCTGACCCGTGGGATGCTCTGCGCCATGCGCCGCCCGGAACTGCCTACTTTGGAGCAGGTTTTGAATGGCGCTACCCGGGTAGCGGTGCTGGAAAACATTATGAACCCCACCAATCTGGGGGCGGTATTCCGCTCGGCGGCGGCCCTGGGCATGGATGCGGTGCTGCTGACCAGCGCCGGAAGCGACCCCCTCTATCGCCGGGCCAGTCGGGTGAGTATGGGCACGGTCTTTCAGGTCCCCTGGACCTATTTGCCCGAAAATTGGCCGGAGGTCCTGCGCTCCCTGGGCTTCACCACCGCAGCCATGGCGCTGCGGAAGGATTCCCTGCGGCTTTCGGACCCCCGGCTTGGGGAAACGGAAAAATTGGCGGTCGTGTTGGGTACGGAAGGGGACGGGCTGGCCCCGGATACCATCGCCCGGTGCGACTACACCGTGATGATCCCCATGAGCCACGCCGCGGATTCCCTGAACGTGGCGGCGGCCAGCGCCGTGGCCTTTTACCAGCTGGGCCATTTGGAGGATTGACTCATTCCTCGCTCAGGTAGGCCCTGATCTTCGGCAGCCAGGCTTCGCCCATGGCACGGCCATGCTCGTAGAAGGCCTGCATGGCCTCGGCATCCCTTTCCAGCGTCTTTACATTGCACACCTCGGGCCGGATCACCAGGATCTGGCCCTCTTTTTCCAGCTCCAGAATTTCATCCAATTCTGCAAAATACCGCTTGCAGCGGGTCATCAGGGCCGCAAAAAAGGCAGGATAGCGGCGCTTGTAGAGCCGGCTCATCAAGGGACGGACCCGGGAATAATCCGTGGGGTGCACGTCGGAGGCCACCTTCGTGGTCACGAGAATGACTTTCTCGCAGCCCTTGCTCATGGCCCGGAACACCGGCAGGGAATCCCCGATGCCCCCGTCCAGATAGTGCTTGCCGTCCAGGGCCACCGGGGCGCAGATGCCCGGCAGGGAGCAGCTGGCCTTCACGATGTCCAGCAGCCGGTTCTGGTATACGGATTCCGATAAGTATTCTGCCTGACCGGTCTCGCAGCAGGTAACGGTGTACTCGCACTCCATGGGATTGCGGTAGTAGGCGGCAAAGTCGAAGGGGGCGTCCCCTTCATAGGTCATGGTTCGGTAGAGATAGTCCAGGTCCAGCAGCTTGCCGGAGTGGCGGGCCTGGGACACGCCGTAGTAAAGATGGGCGTCGGTCTTGCCTACGATCCGGTGGGCCCGGCCGGTCTGGCCGGATTTGAAGTTCATGGCGTTGCCCGCTCCGGCGGACACGCCCACGCAGTAGTCAAAGGTCACGCCCTGCTCCTGCAGATAGTCCAGCACTCCGGAGGTAAAGACGCCCCGGCTGCCGCCGCCTTCCAGAACCAGTCCTTTTTTCACGGAAATTCCTCCTTATCCGATGTCCGGCTTTTCCCAGTCGGGAAAAACGTGGGCGAAATAATTCTGCTGAATGAGGAGCCGGGCGTAGTACCACCGGTCCTCCGCCAGCGCATCCACCTGAGAAACGTAATCCTCGCTGACCGTGACTCCATCGAAGGGCTTGAACACCCCTTCGGAGGCCTCGTAAATCCCTGCATTGGTCACCCAACTCTGGCCGTAGCCCCCGTAGGCCGGGAACACCACGATGCCCATGGCCGTGGAGACTTCTCCGGGGGCCACGGAATCGTCCAGAATGTCCCGCCCGCTCAGGAGCCGGGAATCGTAGGAAATGCCGAACAGGTTGTAGAGGGTGGGCACGATGTCGATGGAGGAACAGGGCTTTTCCACCACCACCGGCTCCGGCATATCCCCGCTCCACAGGATCAGGGTATTCCGGTAGCGGGTGGTTTTGTTTTCATCGTCGTCAATGCCTGTCATTTCCGCATAATAATCCTCCGGGCAGTCCTGGGTCATACCGTAGGGGTAGTGGTCCGCCGCCAGGACGATGACCGTATCCTCTAAGATTCCCGCCTGGTCCAGCTTATCCATGAGATAGGTCAGGGCGTTTTCCAGCTCTATCTGGGCGGCCAGATAGGCCCGGACCGTGGTGGAATAGGGCAGGTCTGCCGTCTCCTCCTGATGGAGAATGGCCATGTCATTATAGAGGAAGCTGTAATAGGCGTGGCCGGAAACGGTGATATAGTAGGTGTGGAAGGGAATTTTCGTTTCCAGATAGTCGGAAATATACTCGTCCACGCTGTTTTCCATCATGTCCAGGTCCGAGCAGGGGACCCAGTTCACATGGTTCAGGTTCAGGCCGTTGCCGTAGCCCTTGTAGTCGTAGCCCAGGTTGGGGTGGGTCAGGTCCCGGTTGTAGTAGGTATAGTCGTTGTTGTGGTAGGCCCGGGCCCGGTAGCCCAGGGACCGGAAGGTCCAGCCCATGGCCAGGGGCATGGCGTCAGAAATGCTGGCCTGAAAGGCCGTGGTGCCGTTGACCCAGGTGGGGATGATGCCGGTCATGTTGGCAAATTCCCCACCGGTGGTGGATTGGGTCCAGCCGGGCTGGTAAAAATTGGTAAATACGAAGCCGTTGTTGGCCAGCTTGTAGAGGGTGGGGGTCCGCACCGGGTCAATGACCGAGGTGGAGAAGGCCTCCGCCGTCAGGAAAATGAGGTTTTTTTCAGCGAACAGGCCCGTGTAGGCGTTCTGAGAAGTAGGCTCCTGAGAAGAAAAATAGGCGTCCATGTCCTCAAATCCGGCGGAAAGGGAAGAAAAGTCAATATCCGTGACGTTTTTG
This sequence comes from uncultured Eubacteriales bacterium, assembly GCA_900544405.1. GTDB lineage: Bacteria > Bacillota > Clostridia > Oscillospirales > Oscillospiraceae > Faecousia. The sequence goes on along the minus strand of UQVA01000013.1, from coordinate 37,727 downwards.
CCGTAGACGATGGGCTCCGTCGCCTCCGGGACCTCCGTGGCGGCGGTGGATTCGACCGGCGACCTGGGGACGGTGGTGGGCGATGTTGCGGGGACGGTCGGCACCGTGGCGGCGGGCTTTTTGGCAGGCTGGCCGAAAAGGGCATACTGCCCTTCCAGCCGTAGGGAATTCACCAGGCCGAACCGGGGGGTGGCGTCGCTGGCGGAGTAAGCGTAGGTATAGTAGCGCCCGTCAGCGCCGGTATGGCAGAGCAGTACGGCGCAGAAGGTCAGCAGGGCGAACACTCCGATGCTGACGAAGCCCCCGTCCCGGCCCTCCGGGATAAGTTTTTTCCGGAAAACAATCGTCAGGATCATGGGCAGGAAGCCCAGAGGGAAGAACCAGAGGTTGTGGAGAATCGTGGTCATGGTCTCCCGGAAGAAGCCCCCGGCCACTTGCGTGGACATGGAGAGCATGAAGGAAAGCTGGAAATAGGTTCCGAAAAAGACATGGCAGCAGTGATTGGCGATGACCAGCACCCCGGCCAGGAACCAACCAATGCCCGTGACCCACCGGGCAGCTTTTTTGTTGGGGAGCCATCGGCTCAGCAGCCAGAGGAAAGCGCCGAAGGCGGCTCCCGCCAGGGCCAGCCGGAAAAGGACCAGAGCGGAGGGGTTCCCGGCTCCGTCGGCAAAGAACAGCAGCCATTCGAGATACACCCCGAAAAGGGGGAAGGCAAGCCCGCCGGGCAGGGCGTTTTTGATTTTTTCGGTCATGGGATCACGCTCTTTCCGTAGAAAAATGGGGGTTCTGGGTTCATTATACCCGGAAATGGCGGAAAAGTAAAGGGGAGAGAAAGCCCCGGCGGGGCGCTGGCTCCCCTGTGTAGGGGGAGCCTTTGGCCTGTGCTTCATCGGCAGCCCCTACCGCACTCTTAAACGAATCTTAAACCCCTGCCGCTTGACAATTCCCTGAAAAGCGTGTATAACTGTATTAGTACAATTCACACACTGCCATACACCTTGGAGGTGAACCACATGATCCACTTGGACTACCGGGATGCCCGGCCGATTTACACCCAGGTCATTGATGGCTTCCGGGAGCAAATTCTCTCCGGCATTTTGCAGACCGGTGACCGGCTTCCCTCGGTCCGGGAGCTGGCCAGCCAATTGACCATCAACCCAAACACCATCCAGCGGGCCTATCGGGAGCTGGAATTGCAGGGGTGGATCGTTTCCGTCCCCGGGAAGGGAAGCTTTGTGGGGACCATCCCCACCACCGGCGAAATGCGGGACCTTTACGACCGCTTCGACCGGACGGCGCTGGAATTGCTGGCGGCCGGAGCCACTACACGGGCCCTGCGGGAGCGCATCCCTGAGAAAGGAGCAGAGAACAATGCTTGAAATGCAGCACGTTACCAAGCGCTTCGGGACCTTCACGGCCCTGAACGACCTGACCATGACCGTACCCAGAGGCTGCGTGTACGGCCTGGTAGGCCCCAACGGCGCCGGCAAGACCACCGCCATTCGCCATCTGACCGGCGTTTACCGGCAGGATTCCGGCCTTGTCAGCATGGAGGGGGTGCCGATCTATGAAAACGAGGCGCTGAAAAGCCGCATCGGGTTCATTCCCGATGAAATTTTCTTCTTCCCCTCGGCGTCTGTTTCCGATATGCGGACCTTCTACAAGGGAATGTACCCCCATTTTGACGACGACCTCTATCATCGCCTGCGGGAGGTCTTTCAGCTGCCGGAGAACGGCCCTATCCGCCGGTTCTCCAAGGGTATGCAGAAGCAGGCGGCCTTTCACCTGGCCATGTGCCTCCGGCCGGACGTGCTGATTCTGGACGAGCCGGTGGACGGCCTGGACCCGGTAATGCGGAGGCAGGTGTGGAGCATTTTGCTTTCCGACGTGGCCAGCCGGGAGGCTACGGTGCTGGTGTCCTCCCACAATCTGCGGGAATTGGAGGACATCTGCGACCATGTGGGCATCATGGACAAGGGAGCCATGCTTCTGGAGCGCAGCCTTGCGGATATGCAGGGCAGCACCGTGAAGGTGCAGCTGGTGGGCGACGTGCCGGAGGGGCTGAACGTGCTGCACGAGAGCCAGTCCGGGCGGCTCAGGACCCTGGTGGTCCGGGGGAGTGCCAAGGAAGTGGGCGAACGGGTGGAGGCCATGAACCCTGCCTATTTTGACGTGCTGCCCCTGTCCCTGGAAGAAATTTTTATCTACGAACTGGGAGGTGTGGACTATGCCATCAAGGAAATCGTACTGTAAATGGGCGGTGGTCCGGAAGGACATTACCCGCTATGCGCCCCTTTGGGCCTGCTACTGCGTGGTCATGCTCATCATGCTCCTGACCGTGGGCATCAGCAATTCCAAGACCGTTGGGCAGTGGAATGGGTGCATCGATGCCATGGGCATTATCAACTTTTTCTACGGCGGGGCCTGTGCGGTGCTGTTGAGCTCGGATCTCTATAACGCCCGGCTGTGCAACGCCCTGCACGCCATGCCCCTTTGCCGGGAGGGCTGGTATGGGAGCCACGCCGTCAGCGGCTTCCTGTTCAGCTTCGTGCCCAATATGCTGGTCTGCGGGGTCATGTATTCCACCTGCCGGGGGACCATACCCTTCTGGTGGCTGCTCTACGCCACGCTGACCTTCCTGTTCTTCTTCGGAACGGGCCTTCTGTGCTGCCAACTGGTGGGAAATCGGTTTGCGGCGCTGGCGGTGTATGTCGTCGTCCAGTTCCTGGCCCTGCTGGCCCGGTTTGCCATTGACCAGCTTTATACGCCGCTGCTGTACGGCATCGAAGTGAATGCCTACTGGCTGGACAACTTCTCCCCGGTGAAGGCGCTGATGGCCCTAGATTACAGCTACGATAACACGGACTATCTCCTCTTTTCGGAGCTGAGCGCCGATATGCGGTCCGCCTGGGCTTATACGGCCATCTGCGCCGCCGTGGGCATTGCGGCCGCCGTTGGCGGACTGATCCTCTACAGGCATCGGAAACTGGAATCCGCCAGAGATTTCCTGGCGGTCCGGGGTCTGACGCCCGTTATGCAGACCATTTTCGCCGTGGGCGCAGGCGTGGTGCTGTACCTGCTGTCCGATCTGCTGTTCAGCATCGGTACCAACGCCTATCTGTTCCTGGCTTTGGGACTGGTGGCGGGGTACTTCGGCGGAAAAATGCTGCTGGAACGGAGGGTGGCGGTGTTCTCTCTGCGCAGCTTCTTAGGGCTGGGCATCATCGCCCTGGTTTTCGCCGGGAGTATGTTTATCACGGACCTGGACCCTCTGAATCTGGAAAACCGGGTACCGGAGGAAGTTGATGTGGTCGCCGTGGACCTGCGCTATGCGCGCACCAACGCAACTTTTACTGACCCGGCGGATATTGCCGGGATTCTGGACGCCCACAAGACGGTAGTCCGGGAAAAGCCGAACCAGGGCTGGGGCTACGGCAGCGTGGTCTATACGCTGAAGGACGGCACGAAAATGACTCGCTGCTACACGTCTTGGGGCAGTGCAGAGAAGAATATCCGCGCACTTTTCTCCCGGCCGGACATTGTATTCAGCAGCATGATGGATGCAACCGGACAAAGGCTGGAGGACGTGGCGGGCGTGATTGCCTGGCCCCAGAATACCATCCTTGTGTACAGCGATGAGGGCCTGACGGCCATGCCCACTGACGGCGAGGACCGGCGGGCTTTGGCGGAGGCCGTGATGGCGGATGCCAGGGAAGGCCATGTGAGTACCATGTACCCGTATGATTATGACGGGTATACCGTTCAGGGCCCGGTGGCTACGGAAGAATGGACGGGAGAGACCCTCCTGATCGACGTGACCGTGAATACGCCCGACGAGGAATCTGTGCTGTTCAGCGGGATCTACTATGCGGACAGCCAGGCGGAGCATACCCAGGCCTGGTACCGGGCGTTCCTGGAAAAGAACGAGTGAGATACATTTATAGTAGCAAGCCGGAATGAAAAAGGGCGCCCCCCGTGGGCGCTTTTTTTCTGGCCTTTCCCAGGGAAGGCGATCCTCAGAAGGACGGACATCCCCTGTATGGGGATGCTTTTTTGCCCAGCGGAGGCGCTTCTCCGGCTGCGTTTGAAAGCCTCCGGCGGCCAATTTGCATAATGGACCCCGACGGGGTGAAAAACGGTGTGCATAGAAATACAAACCGTCGAGGAGGAAGCAAAAGGGACGAAACCGGACGTTCTTTCCTACGGCTACCATGCGTTTTCCGTAGAAAAACAATCTGGGTGTCTTTCAACGGGAAACAGATATCTATACCTGTCTTTTTTGCCCCTGTATGTTGTACAAGAACCCGGAAAGGCTCTCAAATCCATTTGGGTAAATCGTGAATTATTCACGAAACCGGAAATTAGGGCTTGCAATTCCGGGATGGCATGTGCTAGAATATGCACAAACCTAAAGGGGGACTTGGAAATTACCCAATGGAATGAAAGTTCCGGAGGGATCTCCTGCAAGGTTTTTGCAAAGACTATGGTTCGGATCTTCACCGGGTCCGCTTTCATAGGAAATAATAAGGAGGTAACAAAATGAAGAAGACACTTGCACTGCTGTTGGTTCTGGCCATGGTCGTGGCTGCCTTCGCCGGCTGCACCAAGAAGCCTGCGGATCCCACCACTCCCAGCACCGATTCTACCAAGAGCACTGAACCGTCTACTACCACTCCGGCAGCGGACGCTACCTACACCTATAAGGATTCCGTGAGCACGCTGTGCGCCAACTGGAATCCCCACACCTATCAGACTCAGGATGATTCCTATCTGGCCGATTTCATTCGTGTGGGCCTGTACGGATTCTTCTACAACGATGCTTCTCATCCCATTGAGGGCACCGAGGACTATGCCGGCTACGTGATCGTTCCTGAGATGGCCGAGAGCGACCCTGTGGACGTGACCGAGAAGGTTAAGGCCGAGCATCCCGAGTTCAACATCCCCGAGAGCGCTACCGCAGGTTATGCTTACACCATCGACCTGAACAAGAACGCTTGCTGGGAGGACGGCACCCCCATCACCGCCGATGACTACGTTGAGTCCATGAAGCGGCTGCTGGATCCGACCCTGCTGAACTACCGCGCTACTGACTTCTACTCCGGCAGCCTGTGCATTGCCGGCGCTGAGGCTTATGCCAAGGGCGGCACCACCACTTATGAGGGCAACACCTACAGCCTCGACGAGCTCACCAAGGGCGAGGACGGCCAGTATGTGAATCCCGACGGCAAGAAGGTTTTCATTGCCGTGAATGTGACCTGCAAGCAGCTGGGCGACGATCTGCTGGGCGAGCTGGTCGAAGAATATGGCGACCAGTACTTCGACACCAGCAAGTGGGAGACCATTGCCAATGCCACCACCGAGGACGGCGTGGCTCCTCTGACCGACGAGACTCTGGACGCTCTGACCACCACCGTCACCGGCAATCCGGCCTGGGGTGAGGAGGACGGCACCACTCTGCCCGACTACCTGGTTTATGCCAACGAGTGGGCTGTGACCGATTACAGCACCGTCGGCTGCTACAAGACCGGTGACTATCAGATCACCCTGGTCCTGGGCAAGGCTCTGGCCGGCTTCAACCTGTTCTACAACCTGTCCAGCAACTGGCTGGTCAAGACCGACCTGTACGATTCCTGCATCACCGAGACCAACGGTGTCAAGACCAGCAACTACAACACCAGCGTTGAGACCACCGTGTCCTATGGCCCCTACAAGCTGACCTCCTTCCAGAGCGGCAAGGCTCTGAGCCTGGAGAAGAACGACAAGTGGTACGGCTACACCGACGGCAAGCACACCTATGTGGATCCCGCCGACGGCCAGACCTACGACATGTACCAGACCACCAACATCACCTGCGAGGAGGTCGCTGAGGCTTCCACCCGGAAGATGATGTTCCTGAAGGGCGAGCTGGCTACCTACGGCTTGCAGGCCGATGACTTTGCCACCTACCGTCAGTCCGAGTACAACCACGTTGTGCCCTCTGAGACCATCTTCTTCCTGATCCTGAACGGCAACATGGACGCTCTCAACGAACGTGAGGCTGCTTCCGACTTCGATCAGAACACCACCGACCTGCAGACTATGACCCTGCAGTCCTTCCGGAAGGCTATGGCAGTTACCTTCGATAAGGAACTGTTCGCCGCTACGATTTCCCCGGCCCGTTCCGGCGGCTATGGCATCATCGGCTCGACCTATGTGTACGATCCCGAGACCGGTGCTACCTACCGCTCCACCGAGCAGGCCAAGAAGGTCCTGTGCGACTTCTACTCCGTGGATACCAGCAAGTTTGCTTCTCTGGACGATGCCGTTGCTTCCATCACCGGCTATGATCCCGAGGAAGCTAAGGAGCTGTTCACCGAGGCCTACAACGAGGCAATCGAGGCCGGTTACATCACCGATAGCGACGGTGACGGTGTCTCCGACCAGACTGTGACCATCGTTTACACCCTGTCCACGGATAGTGACTTCTACACCAAGACTCTGGATTACCTGAACGAGAAGCTGGCTGAGGTCACTGCCGGCACTCCCTTCGAGGGCAAGATCATGTTCACCAAGTCCCCGGCTTACGGCAACGACTGGAGCACCATGCTGAAGAGCGGTATGTCCGATACTAGCCTGGCTGGCTGGACCGGCTCCAAGTTCGATCCGTTTGGCCTGACCGACCTGTATGTGAACCCCACTCACCAGTATGATGCCGGCTGGTTCGATGCTACCACCGTGGATCTGACCCTGACTGTGCCTGTTGACGGCAAGGATACCGAGCTGACCATGAACATGAGAGAATGGTCCGACGCTCTGAACGGCGCTACCGTTACCGTGGACGGCACCGACTACTGCTTCGGCGAAGGCATTGCCGATGTGGAAACCCGTCTGACCATCCTGGCTGGCATCGAGGGCAAGGTTCTGGAAACCTACGACTACCTGCCTATGCTGCAGGACGCCGGCCAGCAGCTGCTGTCCCAGCAGATGTTCTACGTCACCGACGAGTACAACGCAATGTTGGGCTACGGCGGACTGGCTTACACGAAGTATAACTACACCGATGCTGAGTGGACTGCTTATGTCGCTGAGCAGGGTGGCGAGCTGAAGTACTAAGCTCTGCCTTACGGCAAAAAGGATACTTCTGAACCGACTTTTAGCGGGGGCCTTCGGGCCCCTGCTATAGTCGGTTTTCGGAAAAGAGTTAAATATCGGACATTCTTTCATAGTATAGGGAACGGTCTGGACCGTCTCGACGAAAAATGTCGGAACGGGCGAGACCATTCCCTATTCTGGTACAGGGTGGGTTTCTTCCCCACTGACCCCAAAAATACGAAAACAGGAGGAAGGCAAATGTTAAAGTATACGCTTCAAAGAATCCTCTATATGTTCGTTGTCTTCATGATCATCACGCTGATGTGCTTCGTGCTGATCCGGATGCTGCCGCTGGCACCCCTGCCCGCAGGCGATCCCCACACGGCGATCGTGGAGGCACGGCGGGAGGCAATGGGCTATAATAAACCGTATCTGGAGCAGTTCTGGATTTTCCTGAAAAACATCGTGACGAAGTTTGACTGGGGCGTCAGCGACAAGCTGTTCCTTGGCCGGGACGTGCTGGACATCTTTACCCAGAGACTGCCCGCTACCGTCATCGTGAACCTCTACTCCATTATTTTTGCAATCCCCATCGGCATTGCACTGGGCGTGTTTGCCGCATTGAAGAAAAACACCTGGGTGGATTATCTGATTTCAACCTTGACCATGGTGGTCATATCGGTGCCCAGCTTTGTTTACGCATTCCTGATTCAGTATATTTTCAGCTTTAAACTGGGCTGGCTGCCGTTCCTGATGAAGTCCGGTACCGACTGGTTCAGCCCGGCTATGTTTGTGAGTATGCTGCCGGCCATTATGTCTCTGGCCTTTGGCACCATCGCGGGCTTTACCCGGACCACCCGTGCAGAGCTGACCGAGGTGCTGACCAGTGAGTTTATGCTGCTGGCTCGGACCAAGGGCCTGACCAAGGCACAGGCTACCGTGCGCCATGCCCTGCGGAACTGCTTCGTTGTGGTCGTCCCTGCCATTATTGGTGAGTTCGTCAGCATTTTGGGCGGCTCCCTCATCATCGAGCGTATTTTCTCCATCCCCGGCGTGGGCCGGCTGACCATTGACGCCATTAACGGTCAGGACTATCCGATTTTCATGCTGACAACTTGCTTCTACACTGCAATCGGGTTGGCAGCCAGCCTTGTGGTCGATATCAGCTACGGCCTTATCGATCCTCGTATCAGAATGGGGTCGAAAAAATGAGTATGAATAACGAATTTGAGCATATCCCTCAGGAAAAATTCCAGTTCGTACAGATGGACGCCCATCTCCACGATCAGAGACTGGAAACCAAGTCCCGCACCTTCATGCAGGACGCCATGCGCCGCTTTGCCAAGAACAAGTCCTCCGTGGTTGCTACCTGGATTCTGGCGTTCCTGGTGATCTTCTCCATCGTATCCCCCATGCTGTCCATGTATAACATCAACGACAAGGACAAGCTCTATATCAACTATCCTTCCTACGTGCCTGCCGTTGCAAAGCTGGGCTTGGGCATCATGGACGGTGCCAAGGTCCACTCCAGTCAGAACGATGCTTCCATGGACTATTGGGCCGGTATCGCACAGGAGACCGGCATGAACCCTGCCCTTCGTGTGGTGGGCGAGCATGTGACCCAGGTCAAGTTCCGGGGCCAGATGGTGGACCGGAAGGCCTACGATCTGGAAGTGAACCGTTATTATGAACTGGGTGTTGTGTACCGGGTATTCTCCTACGCCGAGTTTGAAAAAATTCAGGCTTGGCAGGATGAGACCGGTATCCAGGTCATTTATCCCTATGTGGACCCGGCCGACATCAACGGCATCACCGATAACCCCAATATCTGGTATAAGGTGGACGGGAAGGGCGCCGCACAGAAGGATAAGGACGGCAATTTCGTTCCGGTTTACTCCACCAATAAGTCCATTGAAGGTGCTGAGTATCATTCTCTGCGGATTGCGGGCGATGACGGCAGCTACATCTACTCTACCGCCAAGTCCGGTGCCGTGCAGGCCCGTGTGTGCTACTACAACTACTATACCTACCTGAACGGCCATGAGCCCACCTATATTTTCGGTACAAACTCCATGGGCCAGGATCTGTTCTGCGGCGTCGGTATCGGCGCTCGGTTTTCCCTGATCTTCGCCATCATCGTTTCCATTATTAACCTGACCATCGGCGCCATCTACGGTGCTATCCAGGGCTACTACGGCGGCAAGATCGACCTGTATATGGACCGTATCTCCGATATTCTGTCCGGTATTCCCTTCGTAGTCGTGATCACGCTGTTCCAGCGGCACCTTTCCCAGAAGGTGGGTATCGTTCCGTCGTTCCTGTTCGCCTTTGTGCTGACAGGCTGGATCGGCATGGCTGCGCTGACCCGGAAACAGTTCTACCGCTTCAAGAGTCAGGAATTTGTGATGGCTGCCCGGACCCTGGGCGCATCCGACGGCCGGCTGATGTTCCGGCACGTCTTCCCCAATGCCATCGGTACCATCATCACCTCCTGCGCCCTGGTCATTCCCAACGTGATCCGTTCTGAGACGACCATCACCTACCTGGGAATTGTGGACCTGTCTTCCTTTGCAGGTACCACCATCGGTACGCTGCTTTCTCAGGGCAACGCCGCCGTGACCACTGCACCCCACACGCTGCTCTGGCCCAGCCTGTTCCTGAGCCTGCTGATGATCTCCTTTAACCTGTTTGGCAACGGCCTGCGGGATGCCTTCAACCCGACTACCAGAGGGGAGGATGACTAATGGAAACGAAACTGCAAGTAAGAGACCTGCGGATCTCCTTCCGTACCAGCAACGGTAAGGTTCAGGCTGTCCGTGGCATCGATTTCGACCTGGCAAAGGGCGAGACCCTGGCAATCGTGGGCGAGTCCGGCTCCGGTAAGTCCGTGACCTCCAAGGCCATCCTGGGCATTCAGGCGGCCAACGCCCTCACCGAGTCCGGAGAGATCATTTATGACGGCAAGGACCTCCTGAAAATCTCCGAGGAGGAGTTCCACAAGATCCGCGGCGACAAGATTGCCATGATCTTCCAGGACCCCATGTCCAGCCTGAACCCCATCGTGAAGATCGGCCGTCAGCTGACGGAGGCCATGATCCTGAAGGGCAAGGCCCGCCAGCGGGAGAGCCGCAGCAACTTCAACACCTATCTGAAAAGCCTGAGCAACGCCATGGTGGAGGTCTTGGCTAAAAATGACCCCGCCAAGGCAAGCCAGATCAAGACCATGTGCAAGAACTTCGATAAGTTTGAGTTCAAGCACATTGACCTGGAATCCGCATATTCCGATGCCCATGAGGCCGCTCTGGAGGCACTGGACGATCTGGAAGTGGAGATCTTTGAGCTGGAAAAGCATTCCACCAAGGATGCAACCGACCGCATCAACGATATTGCCACCCAGGCCAAGGCTTCCGTCAATGACTATGTGGTCAAAGAGGATGCCGACCGGATCAAGACCCTGGCCTCCGGCCTGAACGGCCTGTGGAAAAAAGCCAAGAAGGACCACGAGTATGCGGAAATTCTGAAATCCATGTACGAAATTCGGGAGATTTTGCGCAAGGCCGTCAGCAAGGACGTGCCCAACTTCTTCCGGATGGGTTACTATGTGACCTTCAGCGGTCAGCCCCTGCCGGATATGCCGGTGGATCAGCTCAATGATTTCCTGCTGAAGTATCTGGACGAGAACTTCATGCTGGAGTTCATTTCCAACGCCAAGGCCGCCCTGGAGTACACCGCCGGTGTTTCCTATGAGAACATGGCCAAGGCGGTGGAGACGCTGGAAGCCGCTATTCCCGTGTATCAGCGGGAGGAGCTGAATAAGAAGGAAGCCTACGAGACCTACAAGATCATGCAGGGCGCCGTCATGGCAACCGTGGACCCCCTGAACATCCACAAGGATAGTCTGACCTTTACCTTCGGCTCCAGCGTCAAGAGTGAGATCGACCGGTACTTTGCTGCCATCGGTCTCAACGCCAAGGCGGAAAAGGCCCACGAGAAGGACCAGAAGAAGTATGACCGTCTGCTGGCCAAGGGCAAGGTACCCGATTGGGAAGTGGCTGCCGCAGCCATCATCGATCTGGAGCTGGTGAAGAAGAACATTGTTCACCTGATCGAGCGGCTGGCCGAGAACTACAAGACCATTCTGGACCAGCGCAGCCAGCGGGATTATCAGGCTCAGACCGTGGAGGTCATCGACTACCTGAAGGCGAACGCTTCCGGCGTTGTGGAGAAGGTTACCCACCGGGTGGCCAAGCGCCGTGCCATCAAGCTGATGGATGAGGTCGGTATTGCCGAGCCCCATAAGCGTTACAATCAGTATCCCTTCGAGTTCTCCGGCGGTATGCGCCAGCGTATCGTGATCGCCATCGCTCTGGCGGCGAACCCGGATATCCTGATCTGTGATGAGCCCACCACCGCTCTGGACGTGACCATCCAGTCCCAGATTCTGGAGCTTATCAACAAGCTGAAGCGGGAGCGTCAGCTGTCCGTTATCTTCATCACCCATGACCTGGGCGTCGTGGCCAACATGGCCGACCGTGTTGCCGTTATGTACGCCGGTAAGATCGTGGAATACGGCACTGCCGAGGATATTTTCTATCACGCCGCCCATCCTTATACCTGGGCGCTGATGTCCTCCATGCCGGATCTGGATACGGATGAAAAGCTCGAAGCCATCCCCGGCACGCCCCCCAACATGATTTATCCCCCCGTGGGCGACGCTTTTGCGCCCCGGAACAAGTACGCCATGAAGATCGATTTTGAGAAGCAGCCTCCCATGTTCCAGATCAGCGATACCCACTTCGCTGCCACCTGGCTGCTGCATCCCGATGCACCAAAGATTGACCCGCCCAAGGCCATCCAGGATCGGATCGCCAGAATGAAGAACAGAACGGAGGCGTGAGGACATGGCCAAGAGAAATTTTGACAACGCAGAGACCTTGCTGAAGGTCGAGCATCTGTGCCAGTATTTTAAGATGGACGGCGGCGAGCTGAAGGCCGTGGACGATGTGAACTTCGAGATCAAGAAGGGCGAGGTCTTCGGTCTGGTGGGTGAGTCCGGCTGCGGCAAGACGACTACCGGCCGCTCGATCATCAAGCTGTACAACATCACCGGTGGCAACGTGTTCTTCAAGGGCATTCGAATCGCTGCAGGTAAGCGTGGCTATGAAAATGCCATCGCCAAGGCCAAGGCTGATTACAAGGCTGCCGTGAAGGAGCATCCCGATCAGGAGGCCCAGCTGAAGGCCGCCATGGAAAAGACCGTCTCTGAGCAGAAGGAAGCCATGAAGGTGGCCATGGAGGAGCAGAAAAACTGCGACAAGGAATATGCCAAGCAGCAGACTGCCGCCGTGAAGGCCAAGTATGCGCCCCTGCTGGAGAAGGCCACCGGCGACGAGAAGGCCGCCCTCCAGAGCGAGTACCGCAACGAGCTGCGCAAGGCCCGGAACGCCAAGCTGGTCACTCAGATCCAGATGATCTTCCAGGACCCCATTGCTTCTCTGGATCCCCGTATGACCGTCCGGGACATCATTGCTGAGGGCCTTGTCATTCAGGGCGAGCGGAACAAGCAAGCCATTGACGATAAGGTCAATGAGATGCTGGAGCTGGTGGGCTTGGTCCGGGAGCATGCGACCCGGTATCCCCACGAATTCTCTGGCGGTCAGCGGCAGCGTATCGGTGTGGCCCGGTCCGTCATTATGAACCCGGAACTGATCATTGCTGACGAGCCTGTGTCCGCTCTGGACGTTTCCGTGCAGGCTCAGGTCATCAACCTGCTGAACGAGCTGCGGGAAAAGTTTGGCCTGACGATCCTGTTCATCGCCCACGACCTGTCCGTGGTTAAGTACTTCTCCGACCGCATCGGCGTGATGTACTTCGGCAAAATGGTGGAAATGGCTTCCTCCGATGAACTGTTTGCTCATCCCTTGCACCCCTATACCCGTTCTTTGCTTTCCGCTATCCCCCTGCCGGACCCCATCTACGAGAAGTCCCGTCAGCGGATCACCTACAATCCGTTGGCCGAGCATGACTACTCCGTGGATAAGCCCAGCTTCCGGGAGATCGTGCCGGGTCACTTCGTCCAGTGCAATGACGAGGAGTTTGCCCGGTATCAGGAAGAAATGAAGAAATGACCGCACGGACCAAAAGTATTCTGAAAAGCGGAATTTTCGCCATTGCCGTGGGGGCCCTGGTGTTTTTCACCAACCCCCAGGGCAGTGGAGATCTGTTCCGGCGGATTTGCGATGCCTTTTTTACGCCCGGCGCCCTGCTGCTGGGTTCTGCGGGGCTGACCTGGTGCCGGAACCGGGGCGCTTTTGATTTGCTGACCTATGGGATCACGTCGGTGTTCCACACCCATGTGCCCGGTGCCAGTATCGGCCACGCCCGGGACGAAAAGGAAGATTTTCTTACCTATCGGGACCGGAAGGCTGCATGTCGCAAGCCGCCCTATGGGACGCTGTGGGTGGGACTGGTCCTGACGGCCCTATCCGTCGTTTTGGTGGTCATTTACGAATTGGTATAAAAAAGACCTGCTGTTTTTCACAGCAGGTCTTTTCGTATCTTTTTTCAGATTTTAAGGAAATTTCTTTCGGATCTTCTTTTCCACGTTGGCAAAGCACAGGCCCAGCAGGAAAAAGCCCACCAGGGTCCCGATGAGGACCACGACCCAGGCAGTCACGTCCCAGGAAAGAAGCAATGCGCTCAGGGCCAATTCGGCACCCAGCAGGCCCATGCCTCCGTGGAAGAATACCGGCGGGGCGATTTCCTGTGCATAGGCCCAGCGCTCCGGGGTGGAACGGGCGAGGGGTGTATTGTAACCGTAGCCACTGCGTGGGGCCATCCTTTTGGCCGGGTGTTTTCGCAGCAACAGCGCAGCGAGCAGGGTCACGCAGGGGATGATGAGGTTCAGCAGTGTCAGAGATTCCATTGAATTCCCTCCTTTGTCGTAATTATACACCAGTATTCCGAAAAAGAAAACCCTTGACAATGGACTTCTGCCATGATACAATAGCCGAAATACGCCGATGGAGGTCAAGGAAAATGATGCAGTCCCTGAGTAATGTGAATTTCTTTCAGGACGGGCATTTTGTTTTCCGGAACCAGTTTTTCTTCAAGGGCAAGGCACCCAGTGTTTCCGATTCCGTATTTGTTATCCCGGGTCTCGTTGATGTTCATGTACATCTTCGGGAGCCGGGATTTTCTTATAAGGAGACGATCAAAACCGGGACTGCCGCCGCTGCCGCCGGAGGTTACACGGCGGTCTGCTCCATGCCCAACCTGGCTCCGGTGCCCGACACCTATGAAAATCTGAAGGTCCAGTTGGACATTATCCGGCGGGATGCGGCCATTCAGGTCCTGCCCTTCGGGTCCATCACCCGTGGGGAATTAGGCGAGACCCTTTCCGACATGGAGGCCATGGCGCCTTATGTTGCCGGGTTCTCCGATGACGGCAAGGGCGTCCAGTCGGAGGAAAGGATGCTGGAAGCCATGAAGCTGGCCAAGTCCCTGGGCAAGGTCATTTCCGCCCACTGCGAGGACAATTCCCTGCTCCACGGGGGCTACATCCACGCCGGGCGCTACGCCGCCGCCCACGGCCATAAGGGCATTTCTGCTGAATCCGAATGGGGACCCATTGCCCGGGACCTGGACTTGGCGGCGAAAACCGGCTGTGCCTACCATGTATGTCACGTGTCCACGGCGAAAAGTGTGGATCTGATCCGGCAGGCAAAGAAATCCGGCGTGGACGTGACCTGCGAGACCGGACCCCACTACCTGCTCCTCTGCGACGAGGACCTGCAGGAGGACGGCCGGTTCAAGATGAATCCGCCCCTGCGTTCCCCGGAGGACCGGGACGCTTTGGTGGAGGGCCTGCAGGACGGCACCGTGGACATGGTGGCCACGGACCACGCTCCCCACAGCGCCGAGGAAAAATCCAGAGGCTTGGCGGGAAGCCTGATGGGTGTTGTCGGCCTGGAATGTGCTTTCCCGGTACTCTACACCGGCCTGGTGGAGACGGGAAAGCTGAGCCTGGAAGCCCTGGTGGAGCGGATGAGCCTGGCGCCCGCCCGCCGCTTCGGTATTGACAATCAGGATTGCTACGCCATATTTGATTTGAACGCACAGGAAATAATCGACCCGGAGCGCTTTCAATCTATGGGAAGGGCTACCCCCTTTGCCGGATGGAGCGTACACGCCGCCCATGTGGGTACCGTCTACCGGGGCGAACTGCTGGAGAAAGGAAGAAACGCATGAGAAAAGAACTGGACCGAAAGATCGTTTTGGAGGACGGCAGCGAATACCTGGGCTGGGGCTTCGGCGACACCGAAGTGACCCGTGTCTGTGAGATCGTGTTCAACACCTCCATGGTGGGGTATCAGGAAATTGCCTCCGACCCCTCTTACACCAATCAGATGGTGGTCATGACCTACCCCATCATTGGCAACTACGGCATCGCCGACGAGGACTTCGAGAGCCGCACACCCACCATCGGGGCTTTGGTGGTGCGGAATTACAACGATAACCCCTCCAACTTCCGCTACACCAAGACCCTTTCCGAGATTCTGGAAGAAAGCCACATTCCCGGCATTGCAGGCATTGACACCCGGAAGTTGGCCCGGAGCATCCGGGACAAGGGCAGCCGCCGGGTGGTCATCACGGCGGCCACCACGACCAAGGAAGAAGCCCTGGCCCTGCTGGCGGTGACGCCGGTGCCCCACAACGCCGTGGCTCAGGTGAGCTGCCGGAAAAAGTGGTACTCCCGGACCTCCAACCACAAGTTCAACGTGGTGGCGGTGGACTGCGGCATCAAGCTGAACATCATCCGCTCCCTGAATCAGCGGGGCTGCAACGTGACCGTGGTCCCCTACAACACCTCCGCCGAGGAAATTCGCCGGATGGACCCGGACGGCATCTTCCTGTCCAACGGCCCCGGAGACCCTCAGGACGTGAAGCCGGTGATTCAGCTGGTAAAAGAGCTGCGGGGCGAATACCCCATCTTCGGCATCTGCCTGGGCCATCAGATGATCTGCCTGGCCTGTGGCGCCAAGACCTATAAGCTGAAATTTGGCCACCGGGGCGGCAACCATCCGGTGAAGAACCTGAAAACCGGCCGGCTGGAAATTACCAGCCAGAACCACTCCTACGCCGTAGATGAAAAGACACTGGCGGGCACGGGCCTGACTGTGACCCATGTGAACCTGCTGGACGGCACCGTGGAGGGTGTGGAAAGTCTGGAGGATCGCATCTTCTCCGTGCAGTATCACCCGGAAAGCGCTCCCGGCCCTCAGGACAGCACGTACCTGTTCGATCAGTTTTTGGATATGATGAAGGAGGCCCCCCATGCCTAAGAGAACGGATATTAAGAAGGTACTGGTCATCGGTTCCGGCCCCATCGTCATCGGACAGGCGGCGGAATTCGACTACGCAGGCACTCAGGCCTGCATCGCCCTCCGGGAGGAGGGCTACGAGGTCATTCTGGTGAACTCCAACCCGGCCACCATCATGACCGACAGCTCCATGGCCGACAAGGTCTACATGGAGCCGCTGACTTTGGAATATGTGGCAAAAATCATCCGCTACGAGCGGCCCGACGCCATTCTCCCCGGCATCGGCGGCCAGACGGGCCTGAATCTGGCCATGCAGCTGGAACGCAAGGGCATCCTGGCCGAGTGCCAGGTGGAACTGCTGGGTACTTCCTCCGACTCCATCGACATGGCTGAGGACCGGGAGAAGTTCAAGGAGCTGTGCCAGCGCATCGGGGAACCGGTGCTGCCCTCTCAAATCACCCATTCTATTCCGGAGGCTGAGCAGGCGGCGGAGGAGATCGGCTACCCGGTGGTCCTGCGGCCTGCCTTCACCCTGGGTGGCACCGGCGGCGGCTTTGCCGACAACGTGACCGAGCTGCGGGAAATCATGAAAAACGCTCTGAAGCTCTCTCCGGTCCATCAGGTGCTGGTGGAAAAGAGCATCCGGGGCTATAAAGAGATCGAGTACGAGGTCATGCGGGACCACGCCGACACGGTCATCACGATATGCAATATGGAGAACATTGACCCGGTGGGCATCCATACCGGCGACTCCATCGTGGTGTGTCCCAGCCAGACCCTGACCAATAAAGAGTATCACCTGCTCCGGGACAGCGCATTGAAAATCATCCGGGAGCTGAAAATCGAAGGCGGGTGCAACGTCCAGTTTGCCCTGGACCCGCAGTCCTTCAGCTACTACCTCATCGAGGTGAACCCCCGGGTGTCCCGGTCCTCGGCACTGGCCTCCAAGGCCTCCGGCTACCCCATCGCCCGGGTCAGTGCGAAAATCGCCGTGGGCATGACGCTGGACGAAATTCAAATCGCCAACACCCCCGCTTCTTTTGAGCCTGCCCTGGACTATGTGGTCACGAAAATGGCCCGGTTCCCCTTCGATAAGTTCACCTCCGCTTCCAACAAGCTGAACACCCAGATGAAGGCCACCGGCGAGGTTATGTCTGTGGGCCGGACCATCGAGGAGAGCCTGCTGAAGGCCGTCCGGAGCCTGGAAATCGGGGCCGACCACCTGTATCTGCCCAAATTCGACCGGATGGACACGGCGGAGCTGCTGAATTATATCCGGGACGGCCGGGACGACCGTATTTTCGCCATCGCCGAGCTGCTGCGGCGGCACACGGACGTGGGTCTGGTGGCCAACGCCACCCAGATCGATATGCTGTTCTTGGATACGGTCCGGAACATCATCGACGAGGAGGCTTCCCTGAAAGAGCAGCCCTTCGATGTGGACGAGTTGGCCTATGCCAAGTCCATGGGCTTCTCCGATGCCGCCATCGCCCGGCTCTGGGAGACTGCTGAGGACGAAATTGCTCAGATTCGGGCCAAGAACAACATTCGCCCGGTGTACAAGATGATCGATACCTGCGCCAGCGAATTTGAAAGCTATATCCCCTATTTTTACGCCACCTACGAGGACGAGAACGAATCCCGTGTCAGCGACCGGAAAAAAATCCTGGTCCTGGGCTCCGGCCCCATCCGCATCGGCCAGGGCGTGGAGTTCGACTACTCCACGGTCCACGCCGTCCGGACCATCAAGGAAAGCGGCTACGAGGCCATCATCATCAACAATAATCCGGAGACCGTCTCTACGGACTACACCATCGGTGACAAGCTGTACTTCGAGCCTCTGACCGTGGAGGATGTGATGAACGTCATCGATCTGGAAAAGCCGGAGGGAGTCATTGCCTCCCTGGGCGGCCAGACGGCCATTAACCTGGCGGATAAGCTCATGCGCCGGGGGGTGAAGATCATCGGCACGGACAGCGCCGCCATCGACCGGGCCGAGGACCGGGACCAGTTCGAGAAGGTCATGGAGGAGCTGCACATCCCCCAGCCCACGGGCCGGGCCGTGACCCATGTGGAGGACGGCGTGAAGGCTGCCGCCGAAATCGGCTACCCGGTGCTGGTGCGGCCCAGCTTCGTGCTGGGCGGCCGGGCCATGCAGATCGTGGCCAACGAGGAAAGCCTGCGGCATTATCTGAAAACCGCCGTAGAAATCGATGCCGACAAGCCGGTGCTGGTGGACCGATACATTGCGGGCAAGGAACTGGAAGTGGATGCCATCTGCGACGGCACGGACGTGTTCGTCCCCGGCATCATGGAACACGTGGAGCGCACGGGCATTCACTCCGGCGACTCCATCAGCGTGTACCCCACCTTCTCCGTATCCCGGAAGGCCAAGGAGACCATTCTGGACTATACCCGGAAGCTGGGCCTGGGCATCGGCATCGTGGGCCTTTACAACATTCAGTTCATCGTGGACAAGCAGGAGCAGGTCTACGTCATCGAGGTGAACCCCCGGTCCTCCCGGACGGTGCCGTTCCTGTCCAAGGCCACGGGCTACTCCCTGGCGGATATCGCCACCAAGGTCATTCTGGGCGAAAGCCTTAAGAGTCAGGGCTATACGGAAATCTATCCCGCCGAGCGGCAGCGCCATTACGTGAAGGCCCCGGCCTTCTCCTTCTCCAAGCTGCGGGGGCTGGATGCCTACCTGTCCCCGGAGATGAAGTCCACCGGCGAGGCCATCGGCTATGATAAGACCCTGACCCGTGCCCTCTATAAGGCATTGCAGTCCAGCGGCATGAACGTGATGAACTACGGGTCGATTTTCGTGACCATTGCCGACGCCGATAAGGAGGAAGCTCTGCCCCTGATCCGCCGGTTCTACGAACTGGGCTTCAACATCGAGGCCACCCACGGCACCGCCGTGTTCCTGAAGGAGCATGGCATCCGCACCCGCATTCGCAAGAAGCTCTCCGAGGGCAGCGAGGAGATTCTGGATTCCATCCGCCGGGGCTATGTGACTTACGTCATCAACACGAGAGACATCAACGCAGATTCCGAGCTGGACGGCTACGCCATCCGCCGCTGCGCCGTGGAAAACAACGTGACCATGTTCACGGCCCTGGACACGGTCCGGGTGCTGCTGGACGTGCTGGAGGAGACCACGCTGTGCATCTCCACCGTAGATGCAGATTAAGGGGGGACGGCATGAAGGAAGTCAACTATACCGTCCTGACCAACGAGCAAATCGCTCCGGACACCTATAAAATGACCCTTTCCGGGGATACCAGCGCCATCACCCGGCCGGGGCAGTTCGTGAATTTCCACATTCAGGGACTGTACCTGCGCCGTCCCATCTCCGTGTGCTGCCGGGAAGAAAATACCCTGACCGTCGTCTATAAAGTGGTGGGAAAGGGCACCGAGGCCCTTTCCAAAATGACCGGCGGGGAAGTGCTGAACGCCCTGTCCGGCCTGGGCAACGGCTTTGATACGGCCAAAAGCGGAGACCGGCCGGTCCTGATCGCCGGAGGCGTGGGGACACCCCCCATGGTCCAGCTTTGCAAAGACCTGCGGGAACAGGGAAAGCAAGTGACGGTCTGCCTGGGCTTCCGGTCCGGTCAGGACGTGATCCTGGTGGACGAATTGGAGGCTCTGGGGGCCGAGGTCCGTATCGCCACCGAGGACGGCAGCCGGGGGACCAGGGGCTTCGTTACCAACATCCTGCCGGAAAATGCCACCTATTTTTACGCCTGCGGCCCGGAACCCATGCTGAAAGCCGTGTACAAAGCAACGGCTATGGACGGGGAGCTGTCCTTCGAGGAGCGGATGGGCTGCGGCTTCGGTGCCTGTATGGGCTGCACCTGCAAGACAAAGTATGGCAATAAGCGCATCTGCAAGGACGGCCCGGTGCTGACGAAGGGAGAAGTGATTTTCGATGCCTGATACGACCGTGAACCTGTCCGGCCTGAACCTGGCCAACCCGATCATCCCCGCTTCCGGGACCTTCGGCTTCGGCTATGAGTTCGCGGACCTGTATGACATCAACATCCTGGGTTCCCTTTCCATGAAGGGGACCACAAAAGACCCCCGCTTCGGCAACCCCACCCCCCGCATTGCGGAGATTCCCGACGGCCTCATCAACTCCGTGGGCCTGCAGAACCCCGGCGTGGAGAAAGTGATTTCCGAAGAACTGCCGAAATTGCGGCAGGTCTATTCAAAGCCGGTGCTGGCCAACATCAGCGGCTTCTCGGTTGACGAGTTCGTGGACTGCGCCAAGAAATTTGACGATGCCGAGGGTGTGGGCATTCTGGAAATCAACATCTCCTGCCCCAATGTCCACGGGGGCGGCATGAGCTTCGGCACGGACCCGAAAGCCGCCGCAGCCGTCACGGAAGCGGTAAAAAAAGCCGTGAAAAAGCCCGTTTATGTGAAGCTGACCCCCAATGTGACGGACATCACCGTCATTGCAAAGGCCGTGGAGGCGGCGGGAGCCGACGGCGTGTGCCTCATCAATACCCTTCTGGGGATGCGGATTGACTTGAAGCGCCGCCGCCCGGTGATCGCCAACAAAATGGGCGGAATGTCCGGCCCCTGCCTGCTGCCCCTGGCCCTGCGGATGGTCTATCAGGTCTACGAGACTGTGAACATCCCCATCATCGGCATGGGCGGCGTTGCAAGCGCTGAGGACGTGGTGGAAATGATGCTGGCGGGGGCCTCCGCCGTGGAGGTAGGGGCTGCCAATCTGGTGGACCCCTTCGCCTGCAAGCGCATCATCGATGCCCTGCCGGAGACCATGAAAAAGTACAACATTGAAAATCTGAAAGATATTATCGGAGGTGCCCACTGATGGCGAAAGACGTAATTGTAGCACTGGATTTCCCCGGAGAAAAAGAGGTTTTTGATTTCCTGGACCTGTTCCGGGAGGAAAAGCCCTATGTAAAGATCGGCATGGAACTGTTTTATGCCCTGGGACCCAACGTGGTCCGGGAGATCAAGGCCCGTGGGCATAAGATTTTCCTGGACCTGAAGCTCCACGACATTCCCAACACCGTCCGCTCCGCCATGGCCAGCCTTTCCCGGCTGGATGTGGACATGACCAACCTCCACGCCGCAGGCGGAAGCCGTATGATGGCCGAGGCCCTCACCGGCCTGACCCGGCCCGACGGCACCCGGCCGCTGCTGATTGCCGTGACCCAACTGACCTCCACTTCTCAGGAGACGTTGGAAAAGGACCTGCTCATTGAGAAGCCCATGGAGGACGTGGTGGCCCATTACGCTGCCGTGGCCAAGGAAAGCGGCCTGGATGGCATCGTCTGCTCCCCTCTGGAGGTCCCCGGCGTGAAGGCCCGGCTGGGAAAGGAATTCCTGACCGTGACCCCCGGCGTGCGCTTTGCCGACGGAGACGCGGGCGATCAGGTCCGGGTAACGACTCCCGCCAAGGCACGGGAGCTGGGTTCTGATTACATCGTCATGGGCCGTCCCATCACCCGGGCGGCGGACCCGGTGGCGGCTTACCGCCGGGCCATGGCAGAATTTGTGGGCTGAGAAAAGGAGAGAAAAAGCTATGAAAAAAGAAATTGCAAAGGCATTGCTGTCCATTCAGGCGGTGTTCCTCCGCCCTGACGAGCCCTTTACCTGGGCCAGCGGCATCAAAAGCCCCATTTACTGCGACAACCGCCTGACCCTGACGGCTCCCGCCGTCCGTACCGAAATCGAAGAAGGCCTGGCTCAGACCATCCGGGAGAACTACCCGCAGGTGGAGGTGCTGATGGGTACGTCTACCGCCGGCATCGCCCACGCCGCCATTGTGGGCCATCTTATGAACCTGCCCATGGGCTACGTCCGCTCCGGCAACAAGGACCATGGCCGCCAGAACCGCATCGAGGGCCGGTTGGAGCCGGGTCAGAAAGTGGTTGTTGTGGAGGACCTGATCTCCACCGGCGGCAGCGTGCTGGAAGTGGTGGACGCCCTCCGGGAAGCGGGAGCCGACGTGCTGGGCGTGGTGAGCATTTTCACCTACGGCATGAAGAAGGGCCTGACCCGCTTGGCCGAGGCCAACGTGAAGAACATCAGCCTGACGGATTTCGACGCCGTGGTGGAGACCGCCGCCGAGACCGGCTATATTAAGCCCGAGGACGTGACCCGGCTGAAAGCCTTCCGGGATAACCCCTCCGACGAAAGCTGGATCCACAACTAAGGAGGCTCCTATGCGGCATTTACTGGATATTATGGACCTGAGTGTGGCGGAAATTGACGAACTGATCGCCACCGCCAACGACATCATCGCCCGCCCGGCGGCCTATGCCGATGCCTGCGCCGGGAAAAAGCTGGCCACCCTGTTCTTTGAGCCCTCCACCCGGACCCGCCTCAGCTTCGAGGCGGCCATGCTGGACCTGGGCGGCAAGGTCCTGGGCTTCTCCGATGCCCAGTGCAGCTCCTCCAGCAAGGGCGAGAGCGTGGCGGACACCATCCATGTGGTCAGCTGCTACGCCGATATCATCGCCATGCGCCACCCCAAAGAGGGCGCCCCCAGAGTGGCCTCCATGCACAGCGAGGTCCCGGTCATCAACGCCGGGGACGGCGGCCATAACCATCCCACCCAGACCCTTACGGACCTGCTGACCATCTCCCGGGAACTGGGACGGCTCAACAACTTCACCATCGGCTTCTGCGGAGACCTGAAATTCGGCCGGACGGTCCATTCCTTGATTTCGGCCCTGTCCCGGTATACGGGTATCAAGATCGTCCTGATCTCCCCGGAGGAACTGGAACTGCCGGACTATATCCAGCGGGACGTTATCGACAAAAACGGCCTGGAATCCTACAAGACCACGGACCTGCTGGAGGTCATGCCAAAACTGGACGTGCTGTACATGACGAGAGTCCAGAAGGAGCGGTTTTTCAACGAGGACGACTACCTGCGGCTTCGGGACAGCTACATTCTCACCCCCGACAAGCTGGAAACGGCGAAAAAGGAGCTGAAAATTCTCCATCCGCTGCCCCGTGTCAACGAAATTTCCGTAAAAATCGACGAGGACCCCCGGGCCTGCTACTTCAAGCAGGTGCGAAACGGCAAATTCATCCGGATGGCCCTGATTCTGAAGCTCTTGAAGGAGGCGGAAGCATGAACATCGACGCAGTGAAGAACGGCATCGTGCTGGACCACATCCCCGCCGGGCGCAGCATGGAGATTTACAAGGCACTGGAACTGGATAAATTGGACTGCCAGGTGGCCATCATCCGCAACGCCCAGAGCGAGAAAATGGGCAAAAAGGACATCCTGAAAATCGACGCAGACGTGGACCTGGACTTCACGGTGCTGGGGTATCTGGCTCCGGGCATCACCGTGAACATTATCCGCAATGGGGTCCGGGCGGAAAAGCGCTGCCTGGAGCTGCCCACGGAGGTCCGGGGGGTCATCCGCTGCCGGAATCCCCGGTGCATCACCTCGGTGGAGCAGGAGCTGGAGCAGGTGTTCCGGCTCACGGACCGGGAAAACCGGGTCTACCGGTGCTGGTATTGCGAATCCGCCGCCCACGACAGCGGGATATAAGAAGAAAAAGAGGAAGCCCCGAGGCTTCCTCTTTTTTCGCAAATCTTCCGGCGTGGCGCTGCCTCCCCTGTGTAGGGGGAGGTGGCTGCCCTTTCGGGCAGACGGAGGGGGTGTACGGTTGGACTTTGTAGGAGACTATCGAACGATGGCCTTTACCGTGTCGATAGCGTACACCCCCTCAGTCACACCTGACGGTGTGACAGCTCCCCCTACACAGGGGAGCCATTGACTCTGTCCCGTCGGCCCTTGCGCCGATTTTTACTGCTCAAATATTCCAACTTAGCGGGCGGGGCATGCCGCCGCCCCTACAAAGCCCTGCCGGGGGAACGCTTTTATTCTCCCTTGAGTCTTGCAGTGGCCCGGTCCAGGCCGTTTTGCAGGGCGGCGTATTCAGCTTCCGTGACGGCGTTCAGGGCGCCCAACTCATAAGCGGTCATGGCCGTTTCCAGCCGGACCACCCGATGGTCCGCACCGGACCCCACCGTGGCGATGGGGGTGGCCGTGTAGGAAGTGATCTTCGTCTCCCCGGTGGCGTTGTCCCTTGTAATTTCCAGGTCCAGCAGCACGGAATACTCCGTACCGGCCCGGTCCCCGGCGCTGAAAAAGTCCCCCAGGGAGTAGCACACCAGCTTGCCGGTGTCCTCGTTGAACTCCACCTGCTGGACGTAATGGGGATGGCTCCCCAGAATGGCATCCACGCCGTTGTTGAACATCAGGTCCCGAATCGTCGTCTGCGTGGAGGAGATGAGATCGTTGTATTCGCTGCCCCAGTGGAGCAGGGCAATGGTCACGTCCGGCTGTTCGCTGGCCACGGCCTTCAGAACCTGCGTGATTCCGGCGGTGTTGACGGTCTGGTAGTCCTCGTCGTAGTCCGTGTAGAGGAGATTCACGCATTTGTCGCTGCCGTCGGGCAGGGTCATGTTGTCCATGCCCTTGGTAAAGGCCACCAGCGCTACCCGCAGGCCGTTGACTTCCCGGATGACGTAGCCCTTGCCCTTCCGGGCGTCGGCATTGGTGGCGTAGGCCCCCACACCGGTGAGGCCCGCCCGCCGGACCGCCTGCAAAGAGGCGGACAGGCCGCTGATGCCTCCGGCGATGCTCTTGGAGTTGGCCATTTGGAGAACATCCACACCGGCATTCTTCAGCGCTGTCAGCATGGCCTCCGGGGCGGAGACGCTGGCGGTGCCGTAGGGCTGACCGGCCAGAATGCCCTCAAAATTCAGGCAGGCCAGGTCCGCCGTGGCCAGAATGGGCATCACGTCCTGGAAAGTCGTGGTATAATCGCCGCTGTCGCCCACGGCGTTCACCGTCTCGTCGCAGACCACCAGATCGCCTCCGGCGGCAATGTGAATGACAGTGGTAGGCTCGTCGGGGAGAACATCCTGCTGCTGGTCCACCCGGACCGGGGCGGTGGCGGATTCCGTGGAAGCCTCCGTTGGGGCTTCTGCTGATATATTTGTGGCAGGACCGCTTTCGCCATTCTCTGGCGCGGCGCCGCCCTTCCGGGACACGGCAATGATGACGGCGGCACTGGCCAGCAGCACCAGCACCGCAGCCAGCAGCCGAAGGCGCAGCTTCCTGACCTCCGCCGCCCGCTGCCGTTGCAGCTGCTCCCGGCGGGCTCTGCGTTGGTTGGCATCTCGGTTTTCGGGCATGAGCCCACCTCCTTCGATCGCATTTCTATGGTAAGTCCCTATTATACACGATTTTTTCCGGTTTCTCAACCCTGAATTCCCACTTCGCCCCCGGCGGCGGTTGCTTTTTCCGGCGGATTATGGTAAAATAAGCGCAAATTCCGGAAAGGAGACGGACGGATGCGAAAGCTGACCCCCATTTTGCTGCTCGCCATATTGGTGCTGGCCCTGGCCTTGCCGGTCCGGGCGGACTCTGCGGCCACCGGCCTGGATGTGACCGCCGCCGTCTCCACCGACGGAAGCGTCACCGTCACGGTGCTGCTGACGGCCCATCTGGACCTGCCGGACAGCGACCTGACCTTCCCGATACCCGCCGGGGCGAAAAACGTGACATTGAACGGCAATGGCGTGAAAACCAGCCGCTCCGGGGATACCCAGCTGGTGAGCCTGGCGGGCCTCACCGGGGATTCCGGGGACTTTTCAGCGACGATCGGCTACACGCTTCCCTCTCAGGTGGCCTACCGGTCCGACGGCAAGGCCCAGCTGACCCTGCCCCTGCTCTCCGGCTTCAACCTGCCCATTCAGAGCGGCACCTTCCGGGTGAGCCTGCCCTCGGCCTTTACCGCCAAGCCGGTGTTTTCCAGCGGCTATTACCAGACGGGCATTGACGGCAGCCTGAAAATTTCCAGCGCCGTTGGCTCCGTGACGGCCACCATTACCGGGACATTGCGGGACCGGGAGACCCTGACCATGACCGTGGAGGCCCCCACGGAACTGTTCCCGGAGGTGGACCCCACGGCGGTCCATCCGGAGAAAATTTTCTCCCCCATGCTGATGATCTGCGCCGGGCTGGCGCTTCTCTATTACATTTTCTTCCTGCGCTTCCCGCTTCTCTTCCCGGAGCGGACGGCGGACCCGCCGGAGGGCATCACCGCCGGGGAGCTGCCCACGGCCCTGACCTGCCGGGGGGCGGACCTGACGCTGATGGTCCTGTCCTGGGCCCAGCTGGGCTACATCCTCATCTATCTGGAGGAGGACGGGCGAGTGACCCTCCACAAGCGCATGGGCATGGGCAACGAGCGCAGCAGCTTCGAGCAGAAATGCTTCCGGCGGCTGTTTGCAGACCGCCCCATGGTCAACGCCACGGGGAAAAGCTATGCCATGCTGGCGGACCAGGTGTCCCGGATGGGGCATTACCGGGGCTGGGTGGACCGGCGCTCCGGCCGGAAGGACGTACTGCAATTCCTGGGAAGGCTGATGGGCCTGGCCGGGGGCGTTCTGATTGGATGCAGCCTGGTGAAAAACGGAATTCCCGCCATTCTGATGGGCGTTTTGTTCGGAATTCTCGGAATGTATTCCGCAGGAAAAATCCAGGAGGCGGGCATTCTGCTGCTGCGGCCCAACCGGCGCCTGGCGCTGGAAACTTTGGGTTATTGCGCAGCCATCCTGATTTTGGGACTGATCGCCGGGCAGACCGGTACGGCGGTGCTGCTGGTTTTGGGTGAATTGCTGCTGGGGGCCGGAGGGGCCTTCGGCGGACGGCGGACCCAATCGGGCAAACAGGCTGCTGCCCAGGCCCTGGGTCTGCGGAAGTATCTGAAAACCATCAACCGTGGGGAATTGCAGCGGCTCAGCCGCCGGAACCCCAATTTCTTCTTTGACCTGTACCCCTACGCCATTGCCCTGGGGGTGGACCGGGCCTTTGCCCGGCAGTTCGGGGCCATGCGTCTGCCGGGATGCCCGTATCTGACCACGGGTATGGACGGCCACATGACCGCCGGGGAGTGGGGCCGGTGGATCAGCGAGACGGCGGAGGATATGGACCGCCGGAAAGAGAGCCTGAAAAGCGGCCGCCTCCGTGCGGCGTTGAATGCCCTGACGGCCCCTGCGGAACCAAGAAGAAAGCCCAAAGGCAAGCAAAAAAGAAGATAAATAAGCATGCAGCAAAGAAACCGCCCCGGGGGAACTCCTGCCCCGGGGCGGTAGCCTTCCCCTGGAGGGTGGTGCTCCGCGCAGCGAAACCAAAATCTATATGACTGCCGGTGGCAGTCATACCTCTACTACGGTGGTCCGGCTCAAGCCGGACCGGATGAGGTCGAAGGTTACAGCATCGTACCGGCCTATGGCGATGGTTGGTAGCTTCGACCTCATCAGTCGCAACGAAAGTTGCGACAGCTTCCCCTCCAGGGGAAGCCTTTGCTCAGAGAAACCGACCCCCTACTTCTAACCTAGTACACTCCCCCTGCCACGCTGCGCGGAAATACAAAAGCCGCAGGAACCACCTGCGGCTTCCGTATGAAAGAAATAAGAGGAGAGGAAAAAATGAAAAAGAAGAAACAATTGAAGTTTTGCTCCGCATCTCTGCTTTGCTCCTTTATCATACCGGGAAAATGTGAAGAAAGAAAGTGGTAAGTTATTAAGATAGTATGAAGTTGCGGAAAAGTTCCCCGCCGCACAAGCTGCGCCTTTACTTTTCGCAAAAATCCTGCTACAATACGGGAAACAGGAATTTTCGGAGGAAGTCATGCTGGAAAAATTGCAGGCCGTGGAGAATCGCTATGAAGAACTCTGCTTCCGCTCGGAGCAGCCGGATTTTTACGCCGACCCCAAGCGGGCCGCCGCATTTCTGCGGGAGAAAAACGAGTTGGAGCCTATCGTGGAGACGTTCCGGGCTTACAACCGGGCTTCCCGGGACATGGAGGAAGCCCAGGACCTGATGGCGGACCCGGAAATGCGGGAGCTGTGCCAGGAGACCTTCCAGAAGGCCAAGACCGACAAGGAAAACCTATACCGGGAATTGCAGGTGCTTCTGCTGCCCAAGGACCCCAATGACGGCAAGAATGTCATCATGGAAATTCGTGGGGGCGTAGGCGGCGAGGAAAGCGCGCTGTTCGCCCACAGCCTGTTCCGGATGTACTCCATGTACGCCGCCGCCCGGGGCTGGAAAATCGAGCTGATGAACTACAACGAAACGGAGCTTGGCGGCGTGAAGGAGGCAGATTTCGTGATCTCCGGGGCCGGGGCCTATTCCCGGCTGAAATACGAATCCGGCGTTCACCGGGTCCAGCGGGTGCCGGAGACGGAATCCGGGGGCCGGGTCCACACGTCCACGGCCACCGTGGCCGTGCTGCCGGAAATGGAGGAAGTGGACGTGACCATCCGCCCGGAGGACATCGAAATGCAGGTGTTCCGGTCCTCTGGCGCCGGCGGCCAGCACATCAACAAGACATCCTCTGCCGTGCGGCTCATTCATAAGCCCTCCGGCATCGTGGTTTCCTGTCAGGAGGAGCGGTCCCAGGTCCAGAACCGGGAAAAATGTATGCGGATGCTGGCCTCCAAGCTCTATGAGATCGAGCAGGAAAAGCTGGATTCCGCCGTGACGGGAATGCGCCGGAGTCAGGTGGGCACGGGAATGCGCAACGAGCGCATCCGAACCTATAATTTCCCCCAAGGCCGGGTGACGGACCACCGGATCGGCCTGACGCTCTATAAAATCGATGCCGTCATGGACGGCGACCTGGACGAGATCATCGATGCCCTGGCCACTGCCGAGCAGGCGGAAAAATTGAAGCAGGCCCAGGCGTGAGAAAGAAGGAAAATACTTTGGAATACATTACCCATTCCCCTGCCGAGACGGAAGCGGTGGGAGAGGCACTGGCCAAGACCCTGCGCCCCGGTACGGTACTGGCCTTCCGGGGGGACCTGGGGGCAGGCAAGACCGCCTTTACCCGTGGGCTGGGCCGGGGCCTGGGCTGCACGGAACGGGTCACAAGCCCCACCTACACCATCGTCAACGAATATACCTCCGGGCGGCTGCCCCTGTTCCACTTTGATATGTACCGGCTCCGATCCTCCGAGGACCTCTTTGATATCGGCTGGGAGGACTATCTGGAGCGGGGCGGCGTGTGCGCCGTGGAGTGGAGCGAAAACGTGGCGGACGCCCTGGACGGGGCCATTTGGATAACAATAGAGAAAACCGGCGACGACAGCCGGAAGATCACCATAGAAGGAGGGGACGGCCATGCTGCTCCTGTGCTTTGAGACCAGCGCAAAGGCCTGTTCGGCGGCGCTCCACGACGGGGAGCGGCTGCTGGGGGAAAGCTATCAGAATACGGGCCTGACCCACAGCCAGACGCTGATGGTCATGGCGGAGGACCTTCTGAAGCAATGCGGAAAGACCGCCGCCGACGTGACCGCCCTGGCTGTGGCCGCCGGTCCCGGCAGCTTCACGGGGGTCCGCATCGGCGTCAGCGCCGCCAAGGGCTTCGCTTGGGGGGCGGACCTACCCTGCTACGGGGTGTCTACCCTGGAGGCCATGGCCCGGTCCCTGGGGGTGTATCAGGGCTATGTGCTGGGGGTCATGGATGCCCGCCGGGCCCAGGTCTATGCGGGGCTGTTCCATGCGGATTGTGGAAAATACACAAGAGTGATGGAGGATTCTGCCATTTCTCTCGAGGATTTAAGGGAAGTTCTACAAAAATGCTCAGAACCGATTTTTCTGGTTGGCGACGGGAGTATTTTGTGCTATAATACGCTGTTAGAAAGCGTTCCCGCTCTGGTTCTGCCGCCGGAGCATCGGATGCACCAGCGTGCCGACGGTGTGGCTCTGGCCGCACTGGAGATGATTGACCGGGGAGATCCCGGAAACGGCATCACGCTGACGCCCAACTACCTGCGGCTTTCCCAGGCCGAACGGGAGCGACTGCAAAAACATTAAGGAGAGAAGTTATGGGTACTGTTCATGTTTTAGACCACCCCCTGATCCAGCACAAGCTGTCCATCCTCCGCAGTAAGGATACCGGCGTGAAGGAGTTCCGGGAGCTCGTCAGCGAGATCGCCGGACTGATGTGCTACGAGGCCACCCGCAATCTGCCCCTGATCGATGTGGATGTAGAGACTCCCGTGGCGACGGCCCACTGCAAGAAGCTGGCCGGTAAGAAGCTGGCCATCGTGCCGGTGCTCCGTGCCGGACTGGGCATGGTGGATTCCATGGTCGATCTGATTCCCTCTGCCAAGATTGGCCACATCGGTCTCTATCGGGACCCGGAGACCCATAAGCCCGTGGAATATTACTGCAAGCTGCCCGACGACATCGCCAACCGGCAGGTGTTCGTGGTGGACCCCATGCTGGCCACCGGCGGCAGCGCCGTGGCGGCCATTGACTTCCTGAAGAAGCATGGCTGCAAGAACATCATCATGATGAACATTATCGGCTGCCCGGAGGGCGTGGCGGCCGTGCAGAAGGCCCACCCGGATGTGGAGATGTACCTGGCTGCTGTGGATGAGAAGCTCAACGAGAACGCCTACATCATCCCCGGCCTGGGCGACGCAGGCGACCGCATTTTCGGAACGAAGTAAAGACAAGACCGCTCCCCGGACGAAAGTTCGGGGAGCGGCATTATGTTAATAAGAGAAAAGAGAAGAGAGAAGAGCGGGTGTAGGGGCGGGACGCAGGATCGTTTTTGCGTGTAGGGGCGGCGGCATGCCCCGCCCGCTGGGATTCCATACGCAGAACCGGCGGGGCGTATGGCTCCCCCTGCACAGGGGAGCCATTGCCACGCCGGGGGATTTGCGGAAAACGCAAAAAAACGGAGCCGTCGGTGGGACGGCTCCGTGCTTTTATGGATATTTCAGCGGACGTACTCGATGACCACACGGCGGTTGGGTTCGGTGCCGGTGGAATGGGTAGTGATGTTCTCCATGTCCTGCAGGGTAGCGTGGATCACGTGGCGCTCGTAGGCGTTCATGGGCTCCAGCGTGGTGCGGCGGCGGGCCTTCAGCACCTGCTGAGCCTTCTTCCGGGCGTAGCGGCGGAGAGATTCCTCCCGCTTGACCCGGTACTCCTCGGCATCCACATGGACCCGCACATGGCCCTCCACGCCACGGTTCACGGCGTAGTTGCACAGATGCTGGATGGCATCCAGGGTGTCGCCCCGGCGGCCAATCAGGTAGCCCAGATCGTCGCCCACCAGGTCCACCTGATAAGCGCCTTCCTCATCCTTCCAGGCATGCGGCACGGCTTCGGAATCCATGTGCTTCAAAAGGCCTGTCAGGAACTGCTCAATGGTCTCCTCCACGCTGCCGGGGGCCGCAGGCGCATAGGTCTTGGGCACCTTGGGTGCCTGGGGGGCCTTCGGTTCCCGCGGCTCTCTGGGGGCTCTGGGAGCCTTAGGAGCATCGCATCTTTTCTCGGCGGCGGGCTTGGGGGCTTCGGGAGCCTTGGGAGCGGGCTTGGCTGCCTCGGCCTTGGGTGCCTCCGGGGCTTTCTCGGCCTTGGGAGGCTGGGAAACGCCCTTGCGCAGAGCTTCCGCGGGGGACTTGCTGCTCCGGGAGGCGGCGGACAGGGCAGAAGGAGCGGCCTTGGGGGCCGGGGCCTCATCGGGGACCTCATAGGTCACCTGCACCTTGGCGGGCTGTGCGCCGAAGCCCAGGAAGCCGGACTTGGCCTGAGCCAGCACGGTAACGGAAACGCTGTCCCGATCCAGACCCAGCCGGGTCAGGGCTTCTTCCACGGCCAGCTCGATGGTTTTTCCGGTAGTCACGATGGTCTTTTCCATAGCTTATTCCTCCGTATTGCGGTAGCGGTCGGGTTCGAATGCCCGGCCCTTGCAGTTGGGACGATCCTTCACGCCGGACAGGGGCAGCTTCTCCTCGGCCTCCGGCTCGGTGGGTAGCCCCTTCTTGGCGGCGTATTCCTTTGCCGCGGCAGCCTTGGCGGCGTCGGCCTCCTTCTGCTGCTTCTGGGCCAGCTTCTTCTTGCTGGTGTTCTCAGTGATGCCGTCGGGGTTGGCGGCACGGCGCTCGGCACGCTGGCGCTCCTTCTCGGCTTCTTCCTTCTCCCGCTCCAGCTTCTTCTGGAGCCGGACGGCGTCCTCGGCGTCGTAAATTTTCCGGTAGCGGTTGGTCAGGTACACGTCCTGCACGATGGATACCAGGCCCTGAACGAACCAGTAAATGCTCAGACCGGCGGGGATGGTGAAGCCGATCCACAGGGACATCAGGGGTCCCACGATCATCATGGTCTTGTTGGTCTGGTTCATCTGGGAGTTCTTGGCGGTCTCCTCGTCCTGGAGGCCGTCCTTATCCGTGACCACGGAGTTGTTCATCTTGGTCATGATGACCATGCTCAGCACCTGAGAACCGGCGGAGAGCAGGGGGCAGAGGAACAGGCCGATGTGGGCCCAGTCATACACACCCCAGCCGAAGATGTTGAACTGCGGAATCGTTCCCAGGTCGATGCCCAGGAAATTGAAGTTGATTCCCGCCAGGATGGTCTCGCTGATGCCGGGGATGGCATCCCGCAGCGCCTGGGCGTAGTCCGGGATGTGCTGTGCAGCGATGATCTGGTGGTAATAGGTGTTGCCGGTGAACAGCTCCGGGGCGGCAGCCTTCATGGTGTCCATGATCTGGTTGGTCACGTCGGCGCTGGCATGGAGCATATAGGTGATGGGCTGCCGGATGACCGCATACAGGGGGAGCAGAATCAAAAGCGGGATCAGGCTCCACAGGCAGCCGCCGGCCATGCTGGCGTTTTCCTCTTTATAGAGGGCCTGAATGGCCTCGTTCTGCTTCTGGGGGTCATTGGCGTATTTCGCCTGAAGCTCCTGTACACGGGGAGTCAGGCGGGACATTTTCATGGTACTTTTCTTGGATTTTGCGCTGATGGGGAACAGGACCAGCTTCACGATGACGGCGAACAGGATCAGCGCCACGCCGTAGTTGCTGGTCAGGTCATAGAGCCAGCTCATCAGGTAGCCGAAGGGCACGGTGATGATGTCGGACAGGTTGAATGCAAGCATTGCTCATCCTCCTTAGGGCACGGGGTCGAAATAGTCTCCCTTATAGAACGGGTTGCACCGCAGCAGTCGCCGCAGAGCCAGATACCCGCCCTTGAGAGCCCCGTATTTTTGAATGGCGGTGTAGGAGTATGCCGAGCAGGTAGGAGTGAACCGGCAGCTCGGCGGC
The DNA here is from genome assembly GCA_900544405.1 of uncultured Eubacteriales bacterium. Classification (GTDB taxonomy): domain Bacteria; phylum Bacillota; class Clostridia; order Oscillospirales; family Oscillospiraceae; genus Faecousia. The sequence goes on along the minus strand of UQVA01000013.1, from coordinate 4,182 downwards.
GTGTAGGGGGAAATGCATTTCTGATAGAACCGGATCAGCAGCAGAAAGAGCCTTTTCAACGGTCGGCCTCCGATAAAATACCGGCCTTTTTCGCCAGATTCAGGTAGGCGCGCTCCAGCACGGCAAAATCCGCATCCACGGCGGCGGAACGGGCCACCACCACGATATCGTAGCCCCGGGCAAAGCGATGCTCGTTGAGCCGGTAGATTTCCCGCAGGCGACGGCGGGTGCGGTTGCGTACCACGGCGTGACCCAGCTTTTTCCCGCAGGTCAGGCCCACCCGGTTTTCCTTCGATCGGTTCCGCCGGGCATAAAGCACCAGATAGGTGTTGGCGTGGCCGGAGGTGGCGTAAAGGCGGCGAAAAATGTGATTCAGTTTCAGAGATGTGGAAAATTCCATGGTATTTCCTCCTGGGAAGTCCCGATAAAAAGGGAGCGGGGCGAATCGCTCACCCCGCATGAACTCCCGTTTTGCAATGAACGGCCCAAAGTCCGCTCACGGCACTGCTTTGCATCAAGCAGACAGAGCCTTACGACCCTTGGCACGGCGGCGGGCAAGCACCTTGCGGCCGTTGGAAGTAGCCATTCTCTTCCGGAAACCGTGGACCTTGGATCTGTGACGCTTGCTGGGCTGGTAGGTACGCTTCATTGGCAGAACACCTCCTGTAAATTTCTTATGCTCGACAGCCATTTTTCAGGCCGCAGCAATGCTTCTGAACGGCTTCGGACCGTGGGTCCTGGGCCTAGCCGTACTATTATAACCGAAAAGGCCCACCGGGTCAACAGTTAATTTCCCCGGAAGGGGCCGCTTTTCGTGAGAAAGGGCAGAGAATTTTCAAATTCCGCCCCGAAGGGGCTGCTTTCTTTGACGGGGGCCAGGCAGGCGCACACGAAATCTCCCGCCAGAGCGGCGCTGTCCGCCAGATTCTCGCCCCGCAGGAGCGAGGCGGCGGTGACGGCAGAGAACAGGTCGCCGGTGCCGGGCATGGACAAGGGCTTCCGGGGGTGGCGGCAGGAAAAATACGTTTTCCCATCGAAGCCGAAGGACCCGATCTCCGTTTCCGACCAGGGGATGCCCGTCAGGACGACTTTTTTCGCCCCCAATTCCAGCAGGGCCTCCGTCAGGGCTTTCAGCCGGGATTCCGGATGATCGGCAGTGTATTCCCGGCCCGTGAGAATGGCGGCCTCGGTAAGATTAGGCAGGACCAGGTCTGCTTTGGCGCACAGGCGGCGCAGACCGGCGGCCTGGGCCGGACCCATGCCGGTGTAGAATTTTCCATGGTCCCCCAGAATGGGGTCCACCATGAAAAGCTCCGTGGCGGTCAGGGCTTCGGCCTGGGCGATTTGCTCCGGGGCGGCGAAGTAGCCCGTCAGGATGCCTTCAAATTCCACCCCCAGCCGGGCATAATGGTTCCAATACCGAGGAATGGCGTCGGAAAACGACACCCGCTCCGGATTCGGGAAGCCCGTGTGGGTGGACAGGGCCACCGTGGGCAGGGGGCAGCACTGGCAGCCCAGGGCCGAAATGACCGGTCCCATGACCGCCAGGCCGCTGCGGCCCAGGGCGGAAAGACTTTGAATGGTCAGGAGTTTTTTCATTACTCCTGAGAGCGCTTCTTCATGACCTGACGCATCCGGGCGGCGTGATCCAGTTCACGCTTGCGGATACGCAGGCTCTTGGGGGTGCATTCCAGCAGTTCGTCGTCGGCCAGGAATTCCAGACACTGCTCCAGAGACATATTCTTCGGGGTGGTCAGCCGCAGGGCCTCGTCGGAACCGGCGGCACGCATATTGGTCAGCTGCTTCTTCTTGCAGACGTTGACGGTCATATCCTCATTCCGGCTGCAAATGCCCACGACCATACCGGCATACACCGGCGTGCCGGGTCCGATGAACAGGGTGCCACGCTCCTGGGCGTTAAAGAGGCCGTAGGAGCAGGCCTCGCCGGACTCGAAAGCGATCAGGGAGCCGGTAAGCCGCCGCTCGATCTCGCCCTTCATGGGGGCGTAGGAATCCAGCACGGAGGACATGATGCCCTCGCCACGGGTATCGGTCAGGAACTCGCTCCGGTAGCCGAACAGGCCACGGGAGGGGACCAGGAACTCCAGACGGTAGCGGCTGCCCATGGGGGTCATGCCCAGCAGGTCGCCCTTCCGGCGGCCCATCTTTTCAATGACCGCACCCATGCAGTCCTCCGGCACGTCGGCCACCATCCGCTCGATGGGCTCGCAGACAGTGCCGTCAATGACCTTGGTCAGCACACGGGGGGTGGATACGGAGAACTCAAAGCCTTCCCGGCGCATGGTTTCCATGAGAATGGACAGGTGCATTTCGCCACGGCCGGCCACGTTGAAGGCATCGGTGCCCTGCTCCTTCACATGGAGGGACACATCCTTCAGCAGTTCCTTTTCCAGCCGGTCCCGCAGGTTCCGGGAGGTGACGAATTTGCCCTCTTTTCCGGCGAAGGGGGAGTTGTTCACGGCAAAGGTCATTTCAATGGTGGGGTCGCTGATTTTCACGAAGGGCAGGGCCTCCACCGCATCGGGAGCGCAGAGGGTCCGGCCGATGGTGATGTCGGAAATACCGGACAGAGCCACGATCTCACCGGCGCTGGCGGACTGGACCGGGACCTTGGCCAGACCGTCGAAGGTGTACAGGGCTACGACCTTGCCCTTCTGACGGAGGCTGGGGTCGTGGTAGTCGCAGATGACCACGTCCTGATTCACTTTAATGGTACCCTGCTCCACACGGCCGATGGCAATACGGCCCACATATTCATTGTAGTCAATAGAGCTGACCAGCAGCTGCAGGGGAGCGTTTTCGTCGCCGGTGGGGGCGGGGATATAGTGGATGATGGTTTCGAACAGCGGGGTCAGGTCGGTGCCTGCTTCGTCGGGGCCGTAGGAAGCGGTGCCCTGACGGCCGGAGCAGAACACGGTGGGGGAGTTGAACTGCTCGTCGGTAGCGTTCAGGTCCAGCAGCAGCTCCAGAACTTCATCCATGACCTCATGGACCCGTGCGTCGGGCTTGTCCACTTTGTTGACAGCCACGATGACCTTGTGGCCCAGCTCCAGGGCCTTCTGCAGCACGAAGCGGGTCTGGGGCATGGGACCCTCGGCGGCGTCCACCAGCAGAATGACGCCGTTGACCATTTTCAGGATACGTTCCACCTCGCCGCCAAAGTCGGCGTGGCCCGGGGTATCCACGATGTTGATTTTATATCCTTTATAGTGAACGGCGGTATTCTTGGCGAGAATCGTGATGCCACGCTCCCGCTCCAGATCGCCGGAGTCCATGACCCGGTCCACCGTGGCCTGATTCTCCCGGTAGATGCCGCCCTGCTTGAGCATTTCATCCACCAGTGTGGTCTTGCCATGGTCAACATGGGCAATGATGGCAATATTACGGATTTTTTCCTGAGAAGCCATAAACGTTTTCCTCTTTTCGGCACAAATTGATCTCGACACTGAAATATAACACAGTTTGAGTCTGAATGCAACAGTTTTTTCAGAAAAAGACGGCCTTTTCGGAAGAAAATCTGCGCACCTGGCTAACGCAGACAAAAAGAGAAGCAAGAAAGCATATTTTATATGTATAAACCGCAGGGGAGCCGGGGAGAATCCACGTTGGAGGGATGCTTATGAAGCTCAGGGACATCATGTCCGCCCCGGCCATCCGGGTGGGGGCGGGGGAGCCGGTGACGGTGGCGGCCCGAACACTGGCCCAATATGATCTGGGAGCGCTGCCGGTATGTTCCGCCGACGGGAAGCCGGTGGGCCTATTAACGGACCGGGACATCGTGACCCGGTGCCTGGCCGCCGGACGGGACCCTGGCCGGACCCTGGTCCGGGAGATCATGTCCCGGAACGCCGTCACGGCGGAGGGGGACATGGATACCAGCGCCGCTGCGGCCCTGATGGGACGGTTACAGATCCGCCGCTTGCCTGTTGTAGAGCAGGGGAAACTGCAAGGGATGGTGACGCTGGGAGACCTGGCGGGGAATCCGGAAACGGAGATGGATGCGGCGGACGCTCTGAGCTGCATTTCGGAGGGCATCCGGGGCGGCGAAGGGAAATATTAAGAAAAAATGAAAAAACATGAAAAAGGGGGTTGACAAAAGTGGGGAAGGGGTGTATTATATGCAAGCGCTTTGGGGCGCAGGACCTGAACAAGTGAAAAGTT
>UQVA01000012.1 GCA_900544405.1 uncultured Eubacteriales bacterium | reverse complement strand
GCTCCTTTCCCCATTCCTTTCCTATCCGGGGTTTTCCACAGGGAAAATCCCGCCGAAATTATCTCTGATAGGATTGGAATGGAATAGATATAAATAAAATATTTTTAATCTTTGTATTTCTATATACCGTCCGATTTTCGTACTCCAAGAGGATTGATTATCGTACTTGTCAGGTACGGTTTTCAGTCCTCCGGTGTTCCATAACCGGATTTCTTGAAGTCGGTGTTTGAAACCGCTTCATAGGATTTTGGGTAAATACAGTTGGGTTTTCCACAGCCCTGCTTCTGGATTTCCACCAGTCCGGCATATTGCAGTTCCCGCAGGGTGTTGACCGCTTTCTGCCGCCCACAGTGGAGCAAGTCCACCACCTCACAGATGGGATAGTACAGGTAAATGCGCCCGTACTCGTCCGACCAGCCATTCTTGCGGGATAACTCCGCTCGCCGCAGGATAAAGGCATACAGCAGTTTCGCTTCGTTGGACAAAGGCGTGAATGTAGGGGCTTCAAAGAGGAAGTTGGGTAAGCGTGTGAAGCTGACCGATTTCTCCGGCTGATGAATATAAATCGTATTTGTCATATCGTGTTTTGTGGACGGTTAGGACGGTGTTTCCGGGGGAGGGCGATGAAGCAAAGGACTTCAAGGACATCAGCCACTATGCCATTATCAAGCTGGCGAAGTTTTACGGCGTGACTGCCGATTATCTGCTGGGGCTGTCCCAAACAAGAAATCACCCAAACGCCGATCTTGCAGACCTGTGTTTGAGTGATGATATGATTGAACTATTGAAAAGTGGGCGGGTGGATAATTCCCTCTTGTGTGAGCTGGCGGCACATCCGGATTTTCCCCGGCTGATGGCTGACCTTGAAATCTATGTGAACGGTATTGCTGGCAAACAAGTGCAGAGTGCAAACGCCATTGTGGACGCTGTGAGTGCAACGATTATGAAGCAGCATAATCCCGGATTGACCGACCCGCAGTTAAGACAGCTTGTCGCCGCCCATATTGACGATGACAGCTTTTGCTGCTATGTGATACAGCAGGACATAAACAAGATAGCTCTTGACCTGCGGAAAGCGCATAAGGACGATTTTTTCAGCGTCCCGGAGGACAACCCACTGGAAGATTTCTTGCAGACCGTTGACGAAGCTGCCAGCCCAGACAGCGACCCGGAGCAAGCTGCTTTGGCGTTCATTTGCAAGCGGCTCAAATTGAATTTGAAGAAGCTATCTGAAGAAGAAAAGAAGTGGCTGAAAAAGATTGCACAGAAGTCGGACTTGCTGAAAAATCCAAAGCCACAGCGGGGGAGAAAATAGAGAACGAGAAATTGGAGGGAGTAAAGGTGCAGGAGGCAATTATAAAATTGAAACTTCTCGGTCAAATGCCAGACGCAGTGAAAGATGACCCTACAGTAGAAACCATCAACATGTATGACGAATTGCTCTCCAATGTAAAAACGCCATTGACAAGAGAAGAAGTAGGCGTATTGATTGACATTTTCCCCGAAGGTGGAATGTATGGAGTAGAGTGGGATTTGCTAAAGTTGGTAGAGTCTTATTTGATAGAAGCACCATCAAGTGAAGAGTATCGAAAATTGATTACTGCTTGTCCAAGTGAAGAATGGCGAGAAACTATGCAAGCCCGTTTAGATAATTGGGAAAACAACAAACAATAACTTGTTGGGGAGATAGCAAAGCCAGTCGAGCCAGTCAACGGTCAAGATGAACGGCGCATTTCATGCGCCGCCGTTGACAGCCCCGCCCGTCTTTGCTAATGGGCAATCAAGGCGGGAAAGCCCTAAAATGGCTTCCCGCCCATTTCTAAGAACTGATAAGTCAGATTTGCTGAAAAATCCAAATCCACAGCGGGGACGGAAGTAGAGAACAATAAATAAGAATTTACAGGAGGAAAATCAATGGAGAACTTGATTAAGTTTTTAGAAGATAAGATAACGGATAAAATGTCTGTGGAAGAAATAGTTGATGTTTTTGAGCAGATGTGCAGCACACCGCTTGAAGAAGATATGGTTTTATTTGAAACCGGAACATTTACTGCTTTTTCAAAAGAACCATTTTTTCAAATTTCATTAGTTCGACAGTTTTCAAATGATGATGAAGAGTTTTATCAAATCCATGTAGTCATCTTGTATAAGCCAACCGCTGAAAATAAAATTTTCAGCGAAACAACATGGGACGAAGATTTAGACGAAAATATATTTGACTATATCAGAAAATCAGCGTCGTTTGCTTATGCAAGAAATCATGAATACATCGAGGTAAAAATATATATGGACGAAACTTAACTTCTCATTTATCAGGGAGATAGCAAAGCCCTAAAATGGCTTCCCCGCCCATTCCAATTTTGAGAGAAAAATCTGTTTGCTTTTTGTGAGTGTGTCCACAAGTTCGGGACATTTTGTCCCGAAGTCCGGCGTGGGACGAGGAACGGGGGCTTTCATATACGCCCTGTCTGCTGACGAAACCAGCCCTGCGCTTGCGGCTCCACGACACGCAATCACAGCCCTGTTTTCCTGCTGCTTCAAATGCCCTTGCCCGACCCGGCGGCAACCTCATTTTCGCAGCAACGCCGACAGAGCGTATAACACACTACACTTTGCAAGCAAAGTCGTGTGCCAAGGGGCAAGCCCCTTTGGAAACCCCGGACAACAAAACAGGCTGAATATCTCGCACTTTTTCGGTGCTTGATACTCAGCCTTTATTTGTTGTCAGCAGCCCCCGTTTCGTGGTCTGCGTGTAGTTCCTTGTAAACTGACCTAAGTGGGAATGCAAATATCATATCGTATTCGCTCCCAAATATCGACGCCAGATTATTTACGGGAAGATAAAGATGGACATCGGGCAAATGTTACGAAAACTATGCGAATACAAGAGAATAGAAATCATAGAAGCGGAAGCATGCAAAGATCACATTCATATGCTTATATCGGTACCACCGAAATACAGTGTCGCGCAGATAATGGGATATCTCAAAGGGAAAAGTAGCCTAATGATTTTCGAAAAATACGCAAACCTCAAGTACAAGTATGGGAACCGGCATTTCTGGTGCCGGGGCTATTATGTAAGTACAGTAGGAGCGAACAGGAAGGCAATTCAAGAGTATATCCGAAATCAGCTACAGGAAGATTACACAGACGACCAAATGAGTATTATGGGCAAGGGATGTTAAGTTTCCGCATGCTTTCGTTTTATGTGGAAATTTCGTAAATGATAACGTAAGCGCATAATAAATGACATCCTGTGAAAGCAACGGCGCCTGTGAGATAATAAGGGTATCAAGAATTACCGAGAATTCTTGGTAACTATCAGGAAATCCTGAAAAGTCTCAAGGAGGAGTCGTAGCCATGGGAGTGAGTCAGATGAAGCGGGCTATACGCCAAGAACGGTGGAAGCAGTGCATTGTGGAGTGCCGCAATTCAGGTGTTCCGGTAAAGGCATGGTGCCGGAAGCAAGGAATCAGTTATTCTACCTACTACCGCCATGAGCAAGCAATGTTAAAATGTGCGCAGGATCCCAGTGATATACCGATTTTAGAGCAGGCACCACAAACATTACCGGTGTCCATTCGTTGAGGTCACCGAGATGTGTCAGGCAACTTTCAAGACCCATAGTCTTTGCTGAAACTCGTGAAGGAAGCTGCAGAGTAATCGCCCAATATTTGTTGAGCATGGAAAATCCGGAGGTTTATCGACAGCCGGACACGCTCCCGCTCATGGGCGAGGAATAGCCCGCGTGAGGCCCGTGTACAGGCCGTGTGGGCACCATTCAGTACGCACAGGAAAGAAGCTTGTCAGCCCGGCGCTGGGCGCCGTGGGGGCTGCCGCTGTCCGAGATAGAAATCCAAAATAGTTCGGACTTCTCCAGAAAACGGAGAACGAAATTCACACTCTCAATGGATAGCAGGAGAAAAACGGTCTTTTGGACTTCGACCATCGGCCGAAATTCAACTGCGCAGCCATCCACAGAATCAACGAAGGCAACGGAATTTTGCACGGAGGAACGGAGAGATGACACTGAAAGCATTCGTATCAAGGACAGAATGCACAAAAATCACATTCCAATTTTGTAAACATGCACAGTTGACACCGCGCGGTGCAGCGTGTATAATATTATCAGAAAGCAAAAACGTTTTCGGAAGGGAGAGAGCAGTATGCCGGTATCGATTCGGGACGTAGCGACGGCCGCAGGCGTCTCTGTCGGAACCGTCTCCCGCGCGTTTAACGATTACCACGACATCAAAGAAGAAACCAAGCAGACCATTCTGGCCGTCGCCAAGCAGATGGGGTATGTACCCAATCTGCACGCCAAGACGCTTTCAGCCAAGAACCGTCAAACTATGGCGATCATCCTCTCAGGCTTCATGGCCGACCACGGCCTGACCGACGAGCTGGTCATTAAGATGCTGCGCGGCGCATGCTGCTACGCCGAGGAAAATAACATCGAGTTTGCCACCTACATTCTCTCATCCGAGCAGCAGGAGGAAAAAACCTACGAGCAGTTTTGCAGTGAGCACAGTTTGGCCGGCGCCATGTGCTTCGGTATCAAAACGACAGACGTCTATTATAAATGCCTGCAAAGCTCCAAGACGCCCTGCGTGACCGTAGACGTGCGCGTCGAGGGCGAAAACATCGGCTATGTCGGCACGGACAATGCCAAGGCGTGCTACGAAATGACGCAGCAGGTGCTGGCGCTAGGACATCGGCGCATCGTGTACTTGAATGGACGCGAGGAAGCCATGGTCTGCACGGAACGCCTCGAGGGCGTGATGGCGGCGCTCGCTGAGCACGGCCTGACACCGGAAGCAAATCTCTACACTGACTTCCGCGCCGAGTGCGCCGAAGCGCTGGTGCTGGAATATCTGGCAACCCATGGGAAGACCGGCGCGACGGCTTTCCTCTGCGCGAGCGATCTGATCGCACTGGGCGCAGCCAAGGCGATCAACCGATGCGGCTACCGCGTCGGCGAGGATTTTTCGCTGACGGGCTTCGACGGTCTGCACGTTGCAGACCTGAATGAGCCGGCCATTGCGACGATCGACCAAAACATGGAAGGCAAGGGCTTTGCCGCCGCCGAGCTGCTGCACGCCATCGTGGACAGGCGCAGTCTGCCGCGCTGCCGGACCATTCCGTACCGCCTGAGTCTCGGCGGAAGCCTCGGAGAGGTAAGAGAGAAAAATCAACAGCGTTTTTGAACGTAGGACGAAGTACCTCATCGGTTTCGTCCTATTCTCTGGCAGAGAATCGAAAACGTTTTTGGCTTGAATATAACATATAATTGGTGCTAAAAGATGTCCATTCTTTTTGCATATATTAAAAAACCAGGAGGAAAACAAAATGAAAAAGATCCTTGCACTCATCCTTGCACTTGCTGTGATCCTGTCGCTGGGTGCTTGCACAGGCAAGACCCCCGATGCGAGCGAAGACCCCAGCAAGCCGTCTGGCAGTACTGCTTCCGATGATTCCAAGCAGCCTACGGAAGAAACTGTCCTAACCATCCCGTCCTACATGGTCGGCGAAAACGTCGGAGCCGTGTATTTCGAGCCGGCCGTCGCACGCTTCAACGAGAAGTATGCAGGTACTTACAAGATCGTCCTCGAGCAGGTTTCCGAGGATGACTACTTCCAGCAGATGTCCATGCAGGCACAGGCCGGCAAGCTCCCGCTGCTCATCTGTGGCGCTCCCGGTGGCGCAGCCGACTTCGTCAACACCGTTCTGGTTCCCCAGAAGCTGTACTATCCGATGAATGACTTCCTGAACAGCCATTCCGAGATCAAGGACCTGTGCCTCGATTCCTCCGTGAGCTTCAGCACGTTGGAAAACGGCGACATCGTCGGCGTCCCCGCCGTCTATGTCCCGACCGTCGGCCTGTTCTACAATGAAGACCAGTTCAAGCCCTCCAAGGACATCGGCTCCATGACCATGGACGAGTTCCTGAACGAGCTGGGCGAGAAAAAGTTCGCTTTCCAGACCGTTGACAACGCATGGACCTCCATGCTCTTCCTCTCCGCCCTCATCGCCAATGAAGAAGGCGGCGCAGAGCTGCTGGCCGAATACGACGGCAAGTTCCTCTACGACTACAACCAGCCCTGCATCATCAATGCAGTCAAGAAGCTCCAGAGCATCTGGGCAACCAACGCCGCTTCCAACTCCCTCGGCGCTGCCTATGCCGACGCTGCCAACGCTTTCCTGAGCAACAACGCCGCCGTTATCTGCAACGGCCCGTGGATGAATTCCGAGTTCGGCACTGACAAGGCCTCCGGCTGGAGCAACAACTTCGACGGTGCGAAGGTCCATGGCGCTGCCTACCCCGGCAACATCGCCCTTGCCAACACCGCCGCCTATGGCCGCTGGATCGTGACCAACAACTACAAGAACGAGGAAGAGCTAAACTGCGCGCTTGCATTCATCGAATTCCTGTACAGCCAGGAAGAGCTGGAAGCCTTCATGCTGATCGAAGGCGGCCAGTGCCCGAAGATGAACTACACCGAGGAGTTCAAGACTCAGCTGAGCGCCAACGTCCTGCTCGCAGAGCAGTCCGCCGCGATCAACGCTGACACCACCATCGTCCCGAACGTGGCCACCATCATGCCCGCGTCCGTGGGCAATCAGGTGTTTGCGGCCGACCTTATTCAACTGGTCAACGGCACGATGACTGCTGAAGAGTTCTGCAACGACCTGAGCGTCAAGGCAGAGGAAACCAAGTAATCTGCTTCCTTCAAAAGTAAGCTCCTAGCGTCTCCTCCCTGCTTCGGCAGGGAGGAGAGAAAAAGTCTGGATGGATTCCCAGACCCCATGATTCTGCAACAGCGAAAGGAGAACTGACGGTGAAAAAGAAAAGATCGCTGCGCTATGACCGCCTGGAGCGGAAGGACCTCAAGTGGATTTATTTATTTTTACTCCCTTCGCTTGTCGTTTTTGCTCTTTTCTACGCGGAACCCATTTTCGTGCTCATCCGCACTTCCTTTACAAAATGGGACGGCTTTAACCCGCCGAGCTTCATCGGCCTGAAAAATTACGTCCGCCTGTTTACCAACAGCGCGGCCAGTATGTCCTTAAAGAATCTTCTCTATTGGACGCTCCTCGCCTTCGTGATCCATGTAGGCTATGGCGTCGTCGTGGCATTTATCTGGTTTTTCAAGCCCAAGGGCTGGAAGCTGAGCCGCGCGGTGTACATGATCCCGAACGTGATCTCGCCTGCGGCCTTTGCGCTGATCTTCCGTTTTCTGCTGAACAACGAGGTCGGCACCCTGAATGTGATTATCCGCAAGATATTCCCGGAATTCAACGTGCAGTGGTTTTCCGTATCGCCCTATGCCTTCTGGGCGGTGACGTTTATCTGGCTTTTCTATGCGGTCGTTGTTTCGCTGGTCGTCTACAATGACCTGATGGCGATCCCTTCTTCCCTGACGGAGGCGGCCAAGCTCGACGGCGCGTCGAGCTGGCATATCATCCGCCATATCTATCTTCCCCTGTGCCACAACTCCATCGGCACGGCGATCATCTGCTCCATCACCTCGCGTATCGCCATGTACGAGGCGATCGCTCTGACCACCTCCGGCGGTCCGGGCAGCGACACGATGAGCCTGTCCGTTTTGATGATGCGCGCAATTTTGGATTATAACTACGGCTTCGCCAACGCCATCGGCGTGGTGATGTTCCTCTTTGGAGTCCTGATTTTGCTGGTCGTCAACAAGGTCTGCCGCATGGGCAAGGCCGACTACTGAGAGGAGGCTGCCGCTTGAAATCGAAAAAAGATATAAAATGGCTCCTTGTCCGCATTTTCATGTATTTCATTCTGGTGTTTACCGTTGTGATCTCCGTGTTCCCGGTCCTGTGGGTTCTGTTCTCCTCGTTCAAGACCAATTCGGAGATTCTCAGCGGCGCGTTCACACTGCCGTCGAACCTGCGTACCGCGCTGGATGCCTATTCCTACATCTTTGAAAAATACAATTTCCTTTCCTATTTCTTCCATTCTCTGCTGGTTTCGCTCGGATCGACCTTTGTGTCGCTGCTGATCTATTCCATGGCGGGCTACGCCCTGTCGAAGTTCCGTTTTCCGGGCAGAAACCTGCTGTTCACGCTCTTTACGATTACGCTGCTCGTGCCGGCAACGGCAAAGGCCCAGCCGATCTTCTCGCTGATCGTTCGTATGGGGCTGATCAACACGCTCAGCGGTCTTTCCATGGTCTATGTTTCCAGCGGAATGGCGATGTCGCTCTTCATCCTGCGCGCGGCCTTCCTGTCCGTGCCGAAGGAGCTGGACGAGTCGGCGCGTCTGGACGGCGCGGGCTTCTTCCGCACCTTCTGGAAGATCAATCTGCCGCTTGCCAGGAGCGGCATGGCCACGGCGGGCATCCTGATGTTCCTGAACAACTGGAACGAATATTTCTACGCCTCCATGCTCACCCACACGGATAGCGCCCGCACCATGCCGGTCGCGCTGCAATTTTTCAACCAATCCTTCTCCTATGACTATACCAAGATGTTTGCCGCGCTGACGCTGGTCATCGTGCCGGGCATTATTCTGTACCTGTTCATGCAGAAGCAGGTGCAGCAGAGTCTGGCCTCGACCGGTCTGAAGGGCTGAGGATACGCTTATGGAACAGAATACCGCCGGCTGCGCCTGCTGGACGATCGCGGAGCCGGGCTTTTCGCCGGAGCATCTGGCAAAATATGAAACCGTCCTGACCCTCGGCAACGGCTACCTCGGCCAGCGCGCCGCGCTGGATGAGGCCTATGTCGGGCAAACGCGCAACCTTTTCGTCTGCGGCACCTTTGACCGCTACCATACCAGTGAGGTCAGCGAGCTGCCGAACCTGCCCGATGTGACAAGGCTCGACCTTTTCGTCAACGGCGAGCGCTTTTCGCTGCTCACGGGCACGACCCTCGAGCATGAGCGTAGCCTCGACCTCTACACCGCCGAGCTGCACCGCAAAGCGCGCTGGCGCGCGCCGGACGGCGCGGAGCTGACGCTGTGCTGGTGGAGAATGGTTTCGGTGGAAAATCCGCATCTGATGGCCTCGGCCGTGGAGATCACGCCCGACCGCGCGGTCGAGCTGACGCTGTGCAGCGGCATAGACGGCCGCGTAACCAACAGCGGCACGCAGCATCTGGTCGAGGGCAACTCCCGCGTGCTCGACGGCGGCGTGCTGCAATATCCCGCGCAGACGCTGCAATCCGGCATCCACACCGTCACGCACGCGGCGCACCGCATCTTCCTCGACGGCGAGGCGTGTGCCGTTTCGCCCAAGATCGCGGGCGGGCGGCGCTATCTTGGTGTGCGCTACACGCTGACCGTGCCCGCCGGGCACACGCTGCGGCTGGAAAAGCTCTCGTCCATCCACACAGCGCGCGACGAGGAATACGCCCATCTTCCGCTTGACGAGGCAAACCGCCGCGTGCTTCCCGATGCGCTTGCCGACTTTCGCCGTCTGGCCTCGGAGAATTACGACACACACTTCCGCCGCAGCGCGGCAAACTGGGCGGAATTTTGGAAACAGCATGATATTTCTGTCCGTTCCGAAAACGATTTTGATCAAAAAGCCATTCGCTTTGCGATCTATCATCTACGCATCATGGCCAATCCATCCGACAGCCGCATCGGCATCGCGGCCAAGGGTCTGACCGGCGAAGGCTACAAGGGACATTCCTTCTGGGATACCGAAATATTTGTCCTGCCCTGCTATCTTTACACCAATCCGGAACTTGCCCGGCGCTTGCTGGAGTACCGCTACCGCAATCTCGACGGTGCGCGCCGCAGCGCGCAGCGCGAAGGCTGCCGGGGTGCCCGCTTCCCGTGGGAAGCGGGCTGGGTCGAGGACGGCGACGTGACGCCCGATACGCTGGGTGTCGACCTGATCACGGGCAAGCAGGTGCCCTGCGAAACCGGCAAAATAGAATTGCACGTTACGGCGGACGTGGCCTATACCGTGCAGCGCTATTATGAGGCCACCGGCGACCGGCGCTTTATGGAGCGCTGCGGCTACGAGATGCTTCTGGAGACCGCACTATACTGGGCGGACCGGCTGGAAGCCCACGATGGCCGGTACGAGTTGACGCACGTCATCGGCCCGGACGAATATCAGGTGGATGTGGACAACAACGCCTACACGAATCATCTTGCCGCGTGGAACCTGCGCTATGGGATGCAGGCCGCCGAGCAGGTCACGGGCGCGCTGAAAACGCGGCTCGAACGACGGCTCGGCTCCATGGACGCCCTGCGCACGCTCTTTGCCGAGCGGCTGGAAAAGCTCTATCTGCCCACGCCAGACCCGGAAACCGGCCTGATCGAGCAGTTCGACGGCTATTATCAGAAGAAGTTCCTCGACCTGCGGCCCTACAAGGAAACCGGCCGCGTGGCCGAAATTCTGAGAGATTATAGCTTCGACGACCTGAACCTCTATCAGGCGGCAAAGCAGGCCGACGTCGTTCAGCTTCTCTATCTTGCAGGCAGGCAGTATTCCGACGAGATCCGCAGAAAGAATTACCTCTACTACGAGCCACGCACGCTGCACGATTCCTCGCTCAGCCGCGCGATTCACAGCATTCTGGCAAGCGATCTCGGCATGGGCGAGGAGGCCTACCGGATGTTCCGCGGCGCGGCGGAAACCGACCTCGGCGACATCTCCGACTCCTGCGACAACGGCATCCACGCGGCCAATATGGGCGGTATCTGGCAGGCCGTGGTCATGGGCTTCGGCGGCGTGCGGCAGGAGGGCGGCAGGCTCACGATCAGTCCGCATCTGCCCCCGCAGTGGCGGGAGCTGCACTTTGACCTCAGCTGGCAGGGCCGGCTGCTCGAGATCACCGTAACGCAGACGGAAATGCGCATTTCCAACGGCGGCGAGGAGCTCGGAATCCAGGTCTGCGGGAAGGACGTGTCGCTTTTCCCGGAGCGCGTCTATGTGTTCGGTCTTGGAGGGAAGGAAGCATGAAGTATCGCGGCATTATTTTTGATCTGGACGGCGTGATCTGCTCCACAGACGAATACCATTACCGCGCGTGGAAGACGCTTGCCGATCGGGAGAAAATTTACTTCGACCGGGAGATCAACAACCGCCTGCGCGGCGTGAGCCGGATGGCATCGCTGGAGATCATTCTCGAGCGCGCCGCGCACCGCTATACGCAGCAGGAAAAGGAAAAAATGGCGGCCGACAAGAACGAGCTCTACCGCCTGCTCCTGCAAAACATGACCCCGGCCGACGTCGCCCCGGAAGCGCGGGAAACGCTGGACGCCCTGCGCGGGCGCGGAGTGCTGCTTGCCATCGGCTCGTCCAGTAAGAACGCACGGCTGATCCTCTCGCGCATCGGGCTGGAAAACGCTTTTGATGCCATTTCCGATGGGAACAACATCACCCGTTCCAAGCCCGACCCGGAGGTTTTCCTCAAGGCTGCGCAGATGCTCGGCCTGCAACCGGCGGAATGCATCGTCGTTGAGGATGCACAGGCCGGGATAGAAGCGGCTTATCGCGGCGGATTTCACGGTGCGGCGATCGGCGACGCCGTGAAGTCCCCACTTGCACAATATCGGATAAGCGAATTATCTGAGCTTTTGGAGGTGGTCAGCAGCGAAGCGTAGTGTACTTCCCGGCATAAGATCCAACCAATTTGAAAGGAGAATAAGAAATGAAACAAATGAAACATGTACTTTCTCTGCTGCTGGCCGTCGCGCTGATTGTTTCTGCCGTTCCTGTTCTGGGACTCAGAGTAAACGCCGCGAACGAGGCGGTTGTGGAGATCGCCGCGGCATCCGGCTCCATGGACCTGACGGAGCTGGGCAATGCCGACTGGATGCACTTCACCGGCAAAGAAACAGGTCCGCAGATCGACCGCAAGGGCATCTATGGCGGAAGTACAGCCAAGGCCGAGAAGATCGAATTCTATGACCTTTCCGACCAGAATGGCCGTACCTTCGGTCAGTCCAAGGATCAGTGTGCCAGATACCAGACCTTCGTGCCCGAGGTGAGCGGCAAGCTCTCGAGCGTCGAGGTCGCGGTCATCAAGAAGGGCGCGGTCAGCGACCTTGTCGCCAAGCTCTACAAGATGGGCGAGACGAAGGAAGAGTTGGCCACCGTGACCGTTCCGGCATCGGACATCACCGATAACGAACTGCTCGCGCTGAACTTCGGCAGCGACATCGCCCTCGAAGCCGGCACGACCTACGCCGTTGTTCTGACGCAGGCGACGCTCGGGCAGGAGGAATACCGCTGGTGCAAATCGACTACCTCCTTTGCCAGCGGCAAGATCAAGGAGGACGGCTCCTGGGTACAGGAGAAGAACACTGCGGCCTCTCTGCGCGTGATCGTCGGCGACCCCGCTGATATTGTCGAGCCGACTCCGGTCAATATTCTGTCCTTTGATCTGGTCGGCGCAATGACCATGGACACCACTATGTCCGACTCTGCCGCGACCTACAGTTGGACGGACGGTATGCCCACCAAGGCTGCCAGCAACCTGCGCACCGGCGGCGTGCTGAACTATAAGCAGGGCGACGAGAGCACCGTCGGCACCATTCCCGAGGAAGCAGGCTGGAAGCTGAGCGTTCCGGCCAGCGCGGATGTGCAGACGCTGACCTTCGTTTCCGGCGTGTGGAATTCCAGCTGCGAAATCTATATCTACGCAAACGGCGACACGAGCAAGCCGGTCTACAGCAATGCCGAGCTGAACGCAGGCAAGACCTCGAAGCTGCTTACCTACACCGTCACCGTTGCGCCCTACACTTCGATCGAGGTTTACGGAAAAATGACTGCAAAAGCATATCGCGACGGCAATATGTCCCTGTGCGCCGCGACCCTGAGCCGCAGCGACTCCGGCGAGGAGGATTATATCGCGAAGCTGCGCGAGGCCGTGGAAGAAGCACAGACGCTGCTGGATGAATTCGGCGACGAGATCGGTGCTTTCCAGCGCCAGCAGTTGGAAGAAGCGCTGGCCGCAGCAAAGACCGCGCTGAACAACGAGCATCTGACGCAGAGCGAGGCTTATCTGCAATATCTGCTCCTGAAGGGCGCGATCAGTGCGGCCGAGGCTTCGGATACGGATAAGTCCTATGCCAACAAGTACGCCTCCGGCATTGTCTGTTCCTTCGGCTGGGAGGGCGATAAGGATGCGCCCATCCTCTGGGTGGACGGTACCTATCAGCTCCGCGACAACGGCAACAAGCTGATCACCTTCGGTGTCGATGAGCTTGCCCCCAAGTCCGCGAAGTGGTACAACGCAGAAGGCTACCTGCCCTGCTTTGTCAGTGAGTACGCCAAGGACGGCCTGCAGCACAAGATCGAAACCTTCGCGGACGAGGTCTATGTGAATGGAAACCGTTATGAGATCGCATATTCCCGCATGACCACCACAAACACCACCGATAAAATCCAGCGGCTGCCGCGTGTCAGCAGAGATCTGGTCGCGCTGAACACGGATGCCGCCGCCAGAACGGTCGAACCGGGTCAGACCGTGGTGCGTGAATACTGCGTGGGCGCCGACCGCTTCGGCGGCACCTATGCCTACCCCGAAAACGAAGTGCTTGCCGCCCAGGGCAGCTGGGCCGAGCACTACGAGCACATGAAGAACTACTGGAACAAGCGTCTGGAAACCCTCGTCAAGATTGAGTCCGTTCCGGAAGAATATGCCGACCTGATCGACGCCTACAAGGCCGGCTACATCTACACGCTGATCATCTCCGACGGCTATGAGCTGCACGTCGGCGAGAACGGCTACGACCGTGTGTACGACCACGACGTGATCGGTATGCTTGCGACGCTGATCGAGTCCGGCCATACGGAGCACTTTGCGGACTACGCACAGTTCATTCTCCAGAACATCCAGTACCCGGATGCCGCGTGGAAATTCAGCTGGCCCTTCGCGCTCTATCTGCAAAAGACCGGTGACTACGATACGGTCCTGAGCTTCTTTGAGAATCAGGGCGGCAAGGACGGCATCAAGTCCAACACCCACAAGATCGCCTCCGAGCGCACTGTCTATGACACGAACATCAAGGATGCCAACGGCAAGGACGCGCGTATCATGAAGATCACCAACGCCATCGACAGCAAAGGCTACTGGACGATCGACAACTGGGCCGCACTGTTCGGCCTGACGACCTACAGCTATCTGTGCGACGAGCTGGCCGCCCATGCCTCGAACGACACGGATAAGGCTTATTACAAGGCAGAGTACGACTGGGCGCAGGCAGAATATGCAGACCTTCTGCTGAGCGTGGAAGCTGTGCTGAAAAACACGATGGAGAAATATGACTTTGATTATATTCCCATCAGCATGGTCACACCCAACGAGCAGAGCAAACGCAAGGACCCGCGCGACGGTAACTGGGCTGCGCACTACCTCTTCGGCCGCTGGAACTGGGACGGCTACCTCTTCGGCGCTGACCAGAGTTCCTGGCTCCTCGGCATGACCGACAAGACCTACGACTACATCATCGACCAGAAGAGCAGCGTGCTGCCCTCTCCCTACACCATGGGCGGCTATCCCGGCTACTCCTCCGCCTACAACGCAGGCTATTACTCCGCTGCGCTCTCCGGCGAAAAGTGGCGCGACGGCGGCATCAAGGCCTATCAGTGGATGATCAACAATGCCCAGTCTTCCCCCTTCGGCTGGTGGGAAGGCATCCACGATCCCTCCACGACATCTCCGTGGGAACAGCAGAGCTGCACCGGCACCGGCTCCAGTCAGCATATGTGGGGTCAGTCCACGGCAACGAAGATCCTGATCGACTCCTTCCTCGCCGAGAAGGCCGATGGCACGATCATCGCCGGCCGTGGTCTGCCCGCTGAATGGAACGCAGACGGTCAGGAGATCAAGATCAGCGATTGGCTGTGCAACGGCGGCAAGCGTATCGGCTTCACCATGAAGTCCACCGCCGAATACATTGACTTCACCCTCACCGGCGACGAGCTGGCAAACGACGTCAGCCTCGAGCTGATTGCCTTGAAGGGCAACATCAAGAGCGCAAGCGGCTGCGAATTCGACGCAGAAGCCGGCACCGTTCTCATCCCTGCCGGAACCCGCAGGGTGCGCGTCTACCTCGGCCAGGCAGTGCCCGTGACCGGCGTTGAGCTGGATAAGACCGAGCTGGAGCTGACCGTGAACGACACCGCAAAGCTGACCGCGACCGTCACGCCTGCCAATGCGGACAATGCGAAGGTTTCCTGGACGTCCTCCGACGAAACCGTCGCAATCGTTGATAAAAACGGCAACGTCACCGCCGTCGGCGCAGGCACCGCGACTGTCACCGTCACCACCGAGGACGGCGGCTTCACCGCCACCTGCACCGTGACCGTCAAGGCAAAGGCCGTGCCCGTGGACAAGAGCGCGCTGGAAGCCCTCTACAAGGAGCTGAAGGATACCGCCAACGACGGCTACACCGACGAAACGTGGAACGCCTTCCAGAAGGCGCTGACCGAGGCCAAACAGACCCTCGACAACGAGGACGCCAAGCAAGGCGAGGTCGACGCGGCAGCCAAGGCGCTGCGCAATGCGGCCGCCGCACTGGCGAAGCCCGAGGTCAAGCCCGCCGATAAGACCGCCCTTGCAGAGCTGGTCAAGAAGGCCGAGGCGCTCAAGCCCGCGGACTACACCAAGAAGAGCTTCCGCGCCGTGGAAACGACCCTCAAGACCGCCAAAGCGCTCCTTGCGGACGAAACCCTGACCGAGGTCGACCAGCAGAAGATCGACACCGCGGCAGACGCCCTGCAAAAGGCAATGGAGGGCCTTGTGAAAGCCGACACGAAGACACCGGCCACCGGCGACAGCTTCGATCCCGTGTTCTGGACCGGCATGATGCTTCTGGCTTTGGGCGCTGCGGCCTGCGTGACCCTGGCTTCCAAGAAGTCCAAGAAGCACTAAGCGACCACATTTCTCCCCGGGGGTGCGAAAGCACCCCAAAAGGGAACAAACACTGCCGCAGGTTAACCCCTGCGGCAGTCAGCCTGTCAAAGAACCCCTGCTTTCAAATAACGAAAGCAGGGGATTTCGTGTAATTCGGGCAGCACTGATATGGTTTTCTTTGCGATCCACGGCGTCTTGTAGCCTGCGTCCATGGCCATGAACTGAACATCGAATTTGCTGGTTACGTTGTCGTATATCTTGTCCCACGCCACGCTGTCATGGACATTTCCGGCGGTTACTTCCATGCCCAGAACAAACCCTCTCTTGTCACAGGCTGTGTGCGCTTCATAGGCAAATTGCCGCTCATGCTCTCCCTTTACGAACATTCCGCACTCCGGGTCTGTGGTGGAAACCGTCTTTTCTACCGTTTCTCCTCTGCCGCCTTGGGGACGATTTTCGTCGTCGTCATTTTCAGTCTCATCATCTTCAATGCAAACGAGCAGGCCAGCATTCAATAGCCGGTCTGCTCGTTTTTCGTATATTCCTTGCGAATCGTTATTGATTTTCTTCTTTCAGAAGCCTCTTGAACAGCGTGGGATAGTTGCTTGCGCCGTGGGCGATATGGTAGACATAGACCGTCTCAGCGATCAGCCGATACACGCAGATATACTTTCCCGCAATCACATAGCGGTATCCTCCGTTTCGCAGTTCCTTGTCCTGCGGGATATGGCCGGACAGTGGAAACATTTCCAGACGGGAAAGCGTATTCAAAATCAGATTGGTGATGTTCCTTGCTGAGTTTGGCCCTACAAGGTTCAAGTGAAGCTGTGCGATTTCTTCAAGCTCCCGCTGGGCAGGTTCCAGAATCACAAGGTTAGCCACGCTGATAGATCGCCTCCAGCCGTTTTCTGGATTCCTCCAACGTGTAGGCAGGTGCGCCGGAAAGCCGAGCGGCCTCTGCTGCCTCCAGCTTTGCGCGCAGCTTTAAGGTTTCTTCACGCTGTTCAAAGGCTTCAATGCTCATCACGACAAGATCGCCCTCGCCGTTTTTGGTGATATAGATGGGTTCCGCTTCATCATGCGCCAGATCAGAGATCATGCCGTAGTCATTACGAAGCGCGGTCGAAGATTTGATAATCACGGGTCAGCACCTCCTGAATGATTCTATGATAATTCTATCAAAATTATTTATAGTTTTCAAGACCCTGCTTGAAATACTTCTCCCATGTGGACTTGAAAATCTGCTTCCGATTCTGCTCCCACTGTTTCAGGCTGCCAAGGCTGACGCCCAGCTTGTCCGCATATTGTCTCTGCGTCAGCCCCAGCTTCGTTCGGATCGCCTTGATCTGCTCACCCTGACCTTTCCGAAGAAACCGATTATAGTCATCCAGCAGCGTTTCCACCGGCACTTCAAAAAGCTGTGCGATTTTCTCCATGTGCTCTGGCGGATAGAGGTCTTTTCCGGATTCCTCATAGTGGACGTAGGTGCTCCGGTCTATCCCGGCGTAGTCTGCTACATCTCTCTGGCGCAGGCCTTTCTGGTAGCGAAGCCAGCGCAGCTTGTCCGCTGTTTCGGTGATTTCTGAGAAGTCCGGGAACTGCAAATTGAACTTTTCCGCGTCCTGAAACTTGTGCGGCAGTATCACCGGAAATTGAAGAATTTGCAGCGGGGCTACTTTTACCGCACCTGATACATTGGAAATCAGAATATAGCAGCGGACTTCCACTTGCGCCAGCAGACGCCATTTTGCCTCAAAAGGCGTCCGTTCGGCCACCTGCAAGGCCGTTTCTTCCGTTAGGTTCGTATAGCATTTTCAATACACCTGGCGCAATAGGTAGCCAGCCGGACCCCCTTATCGCTGCGGAAGGTAGAAATGCCCTTGATAAGGCCGATGGTCCCGATGGAGATTAGGTCCTCCTGGTCCCCGGTCTGGGAAAAATATTTCTTCGTAATATGCGCCACCAGCCGCAGATTCCGCTCGATGAGCACATTCCGGGCTTCCAGGTCTCCCTGACCGGCCAGAGCCAGATAATGGGCCTCCTCCTGGGCCGTCAGGGCCTTGGGGAAGCTTCCCGGCGCAAGCTGTAAGGAATAAGTCAGGCTCCCCAACAGCAGCCATACCGCACTGAGCATACCGCTCACCTCCGGGAAAACTCTATTCCCGACGGCTCGTCTTTTTTCCGGCGGACAGGACCAAAAAATCGGAGCCGATGCCCCAGCGGCACCGACCCCGACATTTTTTGTGCTGAAATCCGATGAACGCAGAAAATCCGCCGCAATGCGCAGGATCACTCGATCATCCGTTCGTTGTACTTGAAATCGCTTTCTTCCAGCCTGCACAGGTCCTCGTCGGACAGGCCCGTCTGCCCGTAAAGCCGGTCCGCCTGGCTGACCACCGCCGACTCGAAGAAATTCCGGACCTCCCGGGCGTTGGCAAAGTCCCCCCCCCATACCATTTGCTTTGCCAAAATACAACGCTCCCACCACGCATTCCGCCAACTTCCGGGCGTAAAAGAGCAAAAAGCATAAAAATGGCGGTGCAGCAAACGCCGCACCGCCTTCGTTTGTTTCAAAATGATCAGTCGGAGATGACCTTCACGATGAACTGCCGGTCCCGGGGGCCGTCATATTCTGCGAACAGGATGCCCTGGGAGGACCCTAACAGGGCCTTGCCGCCGGTGACGATGAGATTCAGCGTCACGCCGGACAGGGCCGTCTTGATATGCCCCGCCGCATCGGTAGGGGTGTCGAACTGATGGCGATAATCGTAGCGGGTGGGCACGATCTTGTCCAGTTCTTCCATAAAGTCCACATGGCCCCGCTTGTCCCAGAAGGACGTGACCAGCAGGCCCGCCGTGGTGTGGTTGCAATGGACGATGCAGAAGCCCTCCTGGATGCCGCTTTCCTTCACGGCCTCCTGGACCTGAGCCGTAATGTCGTGCATTCCTTCAAATTCGGTCCGCAATGCGTATTTTTTCATGTAAGACATGGCATTTCCCTCACTTCACCACTTCGATCTTGCTTTGACGGAACCGGGCGCAGGCAGCGTCCCGCTGATGGATGGGGCTGTCCTGCCGGAAGGCCCCTGTATTGCGGAAGCAGGCGATATACGCCGCCACAAAGTCCATGGGGATATGCTGCATCAGCGGCGACATCCACCCGGCCTGGGCCTTAGGCGTACGGAACACCACCGCATTCTCCGGGAACAGTTCCGGCTCCCCATCGGTGATGACCGCTACGTGCTTGCGAAGCTCGCAGGCCACCCGGATGCTGTCCTGCAGCCGGTCAAAGGACGGGGAACGGGTGTTGGCCACGAAGAAGGTGCCGATGTGGTCTGTATCCTTCAGGAAATAGTTGATGTGGCTCCAGTCCTCGGAATCGTCGTTGGTGGTCAGGCCACCGAATGCTTCCACCATCTTGGCTGAGCCGAAGAAGGCCGTGGCGTAGTCCGCCCCATCGCCCACGAAGTCCATGTTGTCCACGCCGTCGGCTTCCCACTGCTGGGCCAGCTTGAAGGCTTTCTCGGAGAGTTCGTCCATGACCTTGCCGCTGTAAGAATTGGCATATTGCAGCAGGCCCATCCGACAGGCATTCGCCTGCTCCCGGGTGATCTGGCCCTTGACCATGCTCATATAGAAGCCGAACATCATCAGCGAGAACAGGGAGCTGTAATAGGAGGTCACGTTGGGGGCGTGGTCGCAGGGGGGCAGAGCCATGGGTACCACAAAAGCCGCATTTTTCGCCAATTCACTGTTGGGATTGGTGGTAAAGGCGATGCTCTGGGCACCCACTTCCTGGAAGCGCTTTACCGCCTCCGTGGGCCGTTTGGGCGCACCGGAAATGGACACGGCGCAGACCACATTGTTGTGGAGGGTCAGCGGTTCCCAGCCCTTATAGGTATTCAGATACCGGCTGCAATCGATGTTCCGCAGAGCCTCCGTAGGCGTACCGGGGACCATGCCCGTTCCGGTAAAGGCCTCTGCGTTTTCGAACACCGGCTTAGCGGCGATGCCTGCACAATAGCTGTCTCCGCAGCCGGTCAGGGTCACACGGCTGAAGGTCTTGACGGCGCTGGCCGGGATGCAGCTTTCAAAAAACTCGAAGGTTTCCGCCGCTGCGATGGTGTTCACATCCCGGACAGAATTGCGGATCTGCGCCAGCAGGGCGCTGGAATAATCATTGTGATTCATATTGTCCTCCCGCTCACTCGCCTACGACGCAGACACTGAACACACAGGTTCTCGGTCCGTCGTAGTCCAGAAAATAGATGCCGTAGGCCCCGCACAGAGCGCCGTCCGCTACCCGGCAGGTCAGGGTGCTGCCAAAGAGCGCTGCTTTCACGCAGCCTGCGGCGTGTTCCGGGGATTCCGTATTGGCAAAATTGATCCGGGCGGGGATCAGGAAACGCATTTCCCGCACGGTGTCCAGCAGGGTCTTATCCCCGTTCCGGTCGGCACGAAGCACACCGGAGGCCAGTTCACAGGTCTCCACCTGTACCAGTCCGTTGCGGATGCCGCTTTCCAGGACAGTCTTTTCCACTTGCTCGGTAATATCCAGCGTTTTTTCGGACCGGACAGTCCATTCCTTTGTAAATACCATATCGTTCACCTCACAGGATCTTGATGGCCGTACCGTTTTTCAGGCGGTTCTTTCCCAATTCCGTCTCAAAGGCCGGAATGCCGATACGGAAGGGCTGCTCCCCCTTCATAGCGGCGATGTAACCCGCTACCAGGCTGAAGGGAATATGCTGGAGCAGGGGGTTCAGCCAGAAATATCGGGGCTTGGGGGTAGTAAACACCGCAAAACTCTCCGGGAACAGCTCTTTTTCCCCTTCGCTGATCACAATACAGGGGCTTTCCAGCAGCTTCACGGCGTTCAGCGTTTCCAGCATCCTCCCAAAAGAAGGTGTGGAAGGATTTGTAATAACCACCCGGCCGATGGTCTCCGGCTGGGCCAGGAAATAGTTGATGTGGCACCAGTCCTCGGAATCGTCATAAGTGGTGTAGCCGCCGAAGGTCTCGATGATCTTGGCCGAGCCGAAGAAGGCCGTGGCATAGTCGGAGTAGTCGCCGATGAAGTCCTCTGCCCGAAGGTCCTTCCAGGTCTGGGCCAGGGCAAAGGCCCGGTCCGTGTAGCCCTCGACTTCCTTCTGGAAGTCATGGGCGTAGTCCAGCAGAGCCTGACGCATATCCAGGTAGGTCTCACCGGAAATGGTCTCCCGGATGCGGCCCACCCGCATGGCAATGAGCATCAGGGCCGTCATGGAGGCAATGTAAGTGGTGCCGCCAGGGAAATACTCGCCGCCCTCCGGTAGACCCACACAGACCGTGTGACGGCAGGCCTTGGCCAGTCGGGAGTTGGGGTCATTGGTGATGGCGATGGTGTTGGCTCCACGTTCTGTGGCCCGCAGGGCGCACTCCACCGCGCGAGTGGCCTCGCCGGAGTAGGAGATGACCAACACCATGGGGGTGTTGGGAGAATAGCCCAGATTCTTGCCATTCAGGTGCCGGGAGAACTCCACCGCCCGCATCACATGGGTCTCCACCTTGGTGATGCTCTCAAAAGCAGCCTTGCAGGCCACACCGGCCAGCCAGCTGTCGCCGCAGCCGGTAATGAAAATCTTCTGGGCGTCAAAGACCTCCTTGGTGGTCAGAGTCTGGCCCAACTGGGCGGTCACACTGTCAAATACCACCCGGACCATTTTCTCCGTATCCCGTGCCTGCCGGGTCAGAGAATTTTCAAAATCCTTCTTGTCCATACATAGCTCCTTTGCGTATCCTTACTTGGTTTTTTTCTTGATATCCCGGTAAATGCGCTCCACATGGGCCATCATTTCCTGGTGATCTTCTTCCAGCAAATTGGGGTAAGGGCCATACTGACGCACATTGTAGGCCGCCACCACATTCCCCACGATGCAGCTTTTCAGCAGGTCGAAGCCCTCGCAGTAGGCCCACATGGCCGCCGCCGTAGAGGAATTGCCGCAGCCGGTGGGGTCGATCTCCTGCTCGTGGGGCACCAGGGAGATCATGGGCACATAGGCGACCTCCGCCCCTTCGATCATGTAGGCGCCCTTGGTGCCAACCCGATAGTAAACGGGCATCCCCAAGGCCTGATAGAGCGTGATGGCCTCCTCCACCGTGGAAACGCCGAAGATCTCAAAGCTTTCCGGTTTGTTGGTGGAGAACAGGTCCACACCCTTCAGCCGCCGGCGCAGACCATCCAGGCCCTCCCCGGCATAGATGGCAGTCAACTCGGAAATGGCGCTTGCCGGGGCCTCCCACATGACCTTGAAGGGGTGCTTCTTCTTGGCCTCCGTTAGCAGGTCCGCACAGTGTTCATCCAAGGCCACATTGATGCAGATCCCTTTGGCATCTTCCAGGAAGGGCAGCAGGTCTTCCCCGGGCAGCTTCATTTTCGGGGCGTTCTTTGCCTCATATTCCGGACCGTAAATGGAATATTCCACATAAGTCCCGTCCGGGGCGTAGACCAATTCATTGTAGGTGGTCTTGTCCATATTGACCTTCAGGCCCGCCCGGCTGCACAGATTATGGTCCATCCATTTTCCGTAAAATTCGTCGAAATCCGGACCCACCCCGGCCACCAGCAGGGCCTTGGGGGTACACAGCCGCAGGGCCGAGAAGGAATAGAATCCGCTCCCGCCCATGATATCCTGAATGCAGGTCTTGTCGGTATACAGGAGCCGGTTGGTGATGACTCCTCCGTAGGCGATATACTCCATAGCATCTCCCTTCCAAAAAAGGCCGGAAAGCATAAACTTCCCAGCCTTTCTTGCACTTATTTGTATTTTGGGGCTTTTGCAAGACCGTCCCGGTCCTGGATCAGGGGCTGGTACACCTGTTCCTGCCAGTGTTCCGGTGCGATCTCCTGA
Source organism: uncultured Eubacteriales bacterium (assembly GCA_900544405.1). Lineage (GTDB taxonomy): Bacteria > Bacillota > Clostridia > Oscillospirales > Oscillospiraceae > Faecousia. The sequence continues at coordinate 30,515 of UQVA01000012.1, read as the reverse complement.
AAAGCCACGGACACAACGTTTTCCGGGACCTTCAGGTCTTGCACAGCCGCTTGAACGATGTGGTCCGTCAGGGTCCGGAGCTGCTCCGGGCGGTAGCCCGGATACAGCTTGACCTCAAAATGGGGCATATCACACCTTCGCTTTCTTGGCCTTCTTGATCTTCACATGGGAAACCCGATAGCCGGTGACACACAGGCCGATGATCGTGGCAATATAGGGCAGCATGGAAGCGAACTGAGCGGGTAGGCGGAAGGCCTGAGCCACGTTGGCGATGGCATCCGCAGCACCGAAGAGCAGTGTACAGGCAAAGGCTCCGATGGGATGGCCCGCCGCCAGGTTACAGGCAGCCAGACCGATGAAGCCACGGCCGGATAGCATATTCTTGGTGAAGTAGGGCAGGTAGGCCATGGACATGAACAGGCCGCCCATAGATGCCAGGAAGCCGGAGATCAGCATGACGATAAACTGGGTCTTTTTCACGTTGATGCCCACGGAGGTAGCGGCCGAGGGGCTTTCTCCCACACTCCGCAGCCGGAGACCGAAGGGGGTCTTGTAGATGACGATGAAGATAATGATGGTAGCCAGGATCGCCACATAGGTCAACACGTTGGTCTGATTCAGCAGCGGACCCAGCACCGGCACATCCTTCAACGCCGGGATGGACAGCGACGGGAAGCTCTGGGACACCATGGTACTGGAATCGGACTTCCGGCCCGTGATGAGGAAGAGCATGTAGATGGTGCCGAAATTGCCCAGGGAGTTCAGCGCCAGACCGATGAGCATGGGGCTGGTATCCAGATATAGGACAAAGTAGGCAAAGATCACAGCGATGAGCATACCAGTGGCAATGCCGATGAGAGCGCCCAGCCACAGGGAGTTGGTATAATGGCTGCCCAGGGCGCCGCACAGGGCAGCAAAAAGTGCCATGCCTTCATAGGCAATGCTGGTGATATTGGCTTTCCGGCCGATACAGGCAGCCATTGCAATGAAGATCAGCGGCGTCGCCATACGGAAGATGGCAACCAGCGTATTCTCAGAAAAAACAGCTTCCAAAAAAGACATGGTCAAGCCTCCTCTTTCTCATAGGCGATCTGCTTGTTGGCGTTCTTGACGATCGTCCGCTTCTCCACACTGCTGAGCAGGCCCTTGGCGGCGATCAGCACGATGACCACCTGCTGGGCGATCTCCACCACTTCCGGCGGCACCACAGAGCTGATGTTCAGGATGTCCGCAGAGGTACGGATGTAGGCCACGAACATGGATGCGGGAATGACCAGCGCCGGGTTGTTCCGTGCCAGAGTGGCAATCATAATGGCGTCCCAGCCATATCCGGGAGAGGCTACCCAGCGGAGCCGGTCATAGAAGCCGGAGATCTCGCAGGCGGAGCCGAGACCGGTCATGATACCGGCCACCACAGAGCCGGAGATGATGACATTGCGAATGTTAATGCCGGAGAACAGTGCGAATGCCTTGTTGGTGCCAACGGTCCGGGATTCATAGCCGAACTTGGACTTATACAGCAGGAACCAGGCAACCAAGACCACAACAAAGCCGATGAGCAGACCGATATGGACCTGGGAAGCACCGCTGCTGATGAACTTGGGCAGCCGCGCAGCCGCAGCAATGCGCTTGGTGGCCTCGTAGCCGGCGGTGGGGTCCCGCATGGGGCCCGTGACCAGATAGTTGCCCAGATAGTTGCACACGTAGTTGAGCATCAGAGAGGTCACCAGGATGTTGGCGTTGAAGAAATAGTTCAGCATGGATGGAATCAGCAGCACAATGGAAGCACCGGCCACGCCCGCCAGGACCATCAAAGGGAAGTGAATAAAGCCGGGGATGCCTTCCAGCACGCCCACGGAGGTAGCAGCGATACTGCCGATGTAGAAAGCACTCTCCACGGAGCAGTTAGGGGTATCCGCTGCAAACAGAATGCAGGTAGCGCAGCTGGTAAAGAGCAGCGGAGAGAGCTTGATGAGCAGGGTGCAGAAGCGATTGAAGCTGGACAGCGGCGCCGTCAGGAAGGTGATGATGTCCTTTCCGGGAGCCTTACTGCTCAACAGAATCAGGAAGAAGCAGAACAGAATGGCCACGCAGGCAGCCAGTGCCGTCCGGAAAATATTAAAGCGCTTCTCGATCTGTACCGCCGAAAAGTACAGCGGCTTGCCGTTCTTTTTATTCATGGACCACACCTCCAATAACTGCGTCGTCCTGTTTCTTGACGCCCAGCATATATTCGCCCAGGACCTCCGGGGTAATGCCGGTCAGGTCCTCAAAATAGGCCACGATCTTGCCCTCATAAAGGACGATGATGCTGTCGCTGACGTTGATTAGCTCGTTCAGGTCGGCAGAGAACAGCAGCGTTGCCGTATCCTTCTGGTCCCGCAGGTCCACGATCTTCCGCCGGATCAGGTCCGTGGCACCCACATCGATACCACGGGTGGGATGACTGGCAACGAGCAGCTTGGGCTCGGAGGAGAATTCCCGGGCCGCCACGACCTTCTGGACGTTACCGCCGGACAGGGTCTTGACCGGGGCCTCCGGGCCGTCACACTTGACCTTGAATTCCTTGATGCGTTCCTTGGACCATTCCCGAATGTACTTGTAGTTCATGACACCGCGCTTGCTGTAAGGCTCGGTGGCATAGCGGTCGGAGATCAGGTTCTCCTCGATGGGCTGGGGATTGGAGACGCCGTAGATCATCCGGTCCTCATGGACCATGCCCACGCCCATGGCACGGATGGCATGGATGGACTTGTGGGCGATGCTCTTGCCGTCGATCTCCACCGTGCCGTGCTGCAGGGGCATCAGGCCGCAAATGGTCTCGGACAGCTCGCTTTGCCCGTTGCCCTCCACGCCGGCCACACCCAGAATTTCGCCTGCCCGGACATCGAAGGAAATATGATCGATGGCGTTGACGCCGAACACATTGGTATGGACCAGGTCCCGGACCTTCAGCACGGTCTTCTTGGGCTTTGCCTTGTCCTTCTCAATGTCCAGCATCACGTCCCGGCCCACCATCAGGCGGGAAATGTCCTGGATGGACACATCCTTGATCTCGGCGCTGCCGGTGACCTGTCCCAGCCGAAGCACCGTGATGCGGTCGCAGATCTGCTTGACCTCCTGGAGCTTGTGGCTGATGAACACGATGGTGTAGCCCTGATTTTTCAGGTTGATGAGCTGCTGAAACAGTTCCTCCGTCTCCTGGGGCGTCAGAACGGCAGTGGGCTCATCCAGGATCAGGATGTGGACGCCACGCAGCAGCACTTTCAGAATTTCCACCCGCTGCTTGTAGCCAACGGTCAAGTCCTTGATAAGGGCGTTGGGGTCCACAGGCAGGTTGAACTTTTTGGCGGTCTCCTCCGTCATGCGGATGGCTTCTTTTTTGTCGTAGAAGAGCTTTCTCTTTTTGGGCTCGGCGCCCAGGACCATATTCTCCGCAACAGAGAGGGAGTTGACCAGCATGAAGTGCTGATGCACCATGCCGATGCCAAGATCCAATGCGTGAAGCGGGCTTTCGATATGCACTTCCTCGCCATTGAGCAGGATACGGCCGCCTTCCGGCTGCTCATGGCCGAAGAGTACCTTCATAAGAGTCGTTTTTCCGGCGCCGTTCTCGCCCACGAGGCCGTGGATCTCTCCTTTCCGGAGCTGAAGGTTCACGTCCTTGTTGGCCACGAAGCCGTTGGAATATATTTTGGTAATGTTCTCCATGGAGAGAACGATTTCCGGGTCCTTCACAGCGTTATTGTCCATTGTTATTCTCCATAAACCGTATTGTGAATGGCTTGCTCACAAGACTTTTGTGAAAGGGCCAGCCGCCCATGCTATCAGGACGGCCGGCCCTGTTTGGGAACTATTTAGTGAGCAGCAGCCTCGGCCTTCTTCTGAGCAACATACTCAGGAGTTGCGCCGACAGCAGTGCCGACCTCGATCTTGCCGTCTTTCAGGTCCTGGCAGATCTCGGTGTAACGCTTGTAAACATCAGGCATGCCTTCCTTGACGATCTTCTCGAACTGCTTGGTCTCCAGCATTTCCAGATAGCCGGAGGACACGTCGCAGCTGGTGTGCTTGCCGAATTCCAGCTCGCCGTTGTAGAACTTCACCATGGCGTCATACACGACCTTGCCGAACTGCTTGATAGCAGAGGAGACCACATAGTCGGCGGTAGCGGAGCCGGACTGCTCCAGCTGACCGGCAAAGTCGGTATCCACGCCGAAGGCGTAGTGACCGGTAGCGGCAGCGGATTCGCAAGCACCGAAGCCTGCGCCGCCGGCAACGGCGAAGATCACGTCTGCACCCATGTCATACTGAGCGTTGGCCAGCTCGGTGGCCTTTGCGGAGTTGGTCCAGTCGCCAACGTAGGAGTAAAGCACTTCAATGGAGGGATCCACATAGTTCACGCCGTCGATGTAACCGACCAGGAAGTCGTTGACAGCGGTGTTCTCGCCGCCGCCGACCCAGCCGACGACCTTATCGGCGTTGATGTGGGGATCGGAGGTCTCGGTGGTCATCAGCGCAGCCAGAGCGCCGGCCATGAAAGCCAGGGTGTTCTGATCGGCAGTGAAGGAAGCGATGTTCTTGCACTGAGGCAGGGAATAGTCCACGCTGCAGTCGAAAAGGATCCACTTCTGGTCGGGATACATCTCGGCGGCTCTCTGGACGGGTTCGGGGATGGAATAGTAACCGGTGACGATTACGTCATACTCGCCGCCGGCGCACAGCTCGGGCAGGGTGGTGTCGTGCTTGGTCTCGTCGGAGTTGCACTCGTAGTAGTTCAGGGTGGAACCGGTCTCTTCGCAGAACTTGGTCAGTTCTGCGTAGATCAGGTCCTCACAGGACAGAGTGCCCAGGGACTGGATAACGTACATCATAATGTTCAGGGGCTTCTTGCCGTCGGTGTTCTCACCGGAGGGCTTGGTGTCCGTGTTGGACTTGGTGTCAGTGGGCTTGGTGGCATCTCCACCAGTCTTGGCGCAGGCGCACAGACCAACGATCATGGTCAGCGCAAGGATCAGGGCTACAAGTTTCTTCATTTGTTTTTCTCCTTTTGTTTTATTTTTTCGCATATCCATGCGATAGGCACAAGGGGAAGAGCATGCTTAGTTGTAGTTGCGCAGGGTCTCCAGGACCAGAGCGTTGAATTTATCCGCATCCAGCCGCAGTCCCACATGGGTGTTGGGCATCAGGCCACGGAAGGGAGAGCCTTCGGGGGCATCGTTCCAGCGCTTCATGGTGTCCAGGTCGATATCCGCCTCTGGCCGGTTGCTCTGCAGGGGCCGCAGGTCCGTAACCGTCATGCCGCGGGTCAAAGTGCCGTCCAGTTCAATGTCAACATGCAGATAAGCGGAGGTGACGATGGAGGGGTCGATGATCCAGGCCACCGCACAGGGGTCATGCAGGTGGGCATCGCCGCCTCTGGCGAAGAAGTCCAGCAGTTCTGCTGCAAATTTTCCGGCTTTGTTGCCCAGGGCACGCATTTTCTCCACGTTCTCCCGCAGCACCGGGCATTGCCGGGTCAGGTTCACGCCGCACATATAAATGGGCATCCCGCTGTGGAACACCTTGTAGGCCGCTTCCGGGTCCACAAAGATGTTAAACTCCGCGGCTGCCGTCCAGTTGCCGCAGTAAGCGCCGCCGCCCATGATGTACAGGCCCTTGGCCCGCTGAGCGATCCGGGGCTCCTTGTTCAGAGCCGAAGCGATGTTGGTCAGGGGACCGGTGGCAATCAGGGTCACATCGTCCGTGGACATAACCGTGTCCACGATGAAGTCCACACCGTGCTTGCTCTCAGCGCTCTTGCTGGGAGGCGGCAGCTGGGGACCGTCCATGGCGGTCTTGCCATGGACATTGTCGGCAATGACCAGCTCCTTGGTGGAGGGGCCCGCATGACCGGGATAGACCTTCACGTCGGACCGGCCGATCACGTCCAGCACCTGCAGAGCGTTGCGGGTGGTGTTTTCCAGGAAGCCGTTGCCGCCTACGGTGGTCACACCCAGCAGGTCCAGGTGCTGAGCCGCCAGCATGATGGCAAAGGCATCGTCATGCCCCGGATCACAATCGAGAATCACTTTTCTTTTTTCCATATTTTTCCCTCATTCCTGTTTTTGGATGGAATCTTCAAAGATTCGGATAATATCCTGCTTGTCCAGCACCATGAAGGTGCCGATCTTGTCGGAGCCGAAGGCGTGGCTGGCAGTCTCCGCCATGTCGCCGATCCGGTCCGTGGGGATGTGGAACTCTTCAAAAGAGGTGGGCAGGTTCAGATCCCGGAAGAAGGCCACCGTGCAGCGGATGGCTTCCAGGGCTGCCTTTTCGTCGTCGGCTTCCGTCACGTCAAAAACCACACGGGCGAACCGGGCGAAGCGCCACAGGTGCTGCTTGTACACGTAGCGCATCCAAGCCGGGGTAATGATGGTCAGGCTGGCTCCGTGGGGGGTATCGTACAGGGCGCTGAGCTCGTTGGCGATGTTGTGGGAGGACCAATCCTGGTTCCGGCCCACGCCCACCATGTCGTTCTGGGCAACGGTGCCCAGCCACATGACCTCTGCCCGGTAGTCGTAATTCTGGGGGTCCCGGACTACTTTCCGACCGAAGGTCACGATGGCTTTCATCACGCCCTCGCACATATAGTCGATGCAGTTCAGTTCATCGGAATCGGTGAAGTAGCGCTCCATGGCATGGGAGAGCATATCCGCAATGCCGCAGGAAGTGATAAAGGGCGGCAGCGTGCAGCAGAGCTTCGGGTCCATAAAGGCGTACCGGGGCCGGAGGCAGTCGCCGCTGGTCAGGGACTTCATATGAATGTCCTCATTGTTGACCACGCTGACACCGCCGGACTCACTGCCGGTTGCCGGGAGGGTCAGCACCACCGCCACAGGCAGCGCCTGCTTGGGGCGACCCTTGCCGCTGTAAAAGTCCCACACGTCTCCATCGTAGAGAACGCCAGCCGCCACAGCCTTGGCCGTATCGATGACACTTCCGCCGCCAACGGCTACCACTGCGTCCACCTGCTCGGCACGGGCCAGGGCGATGCCGTCATAGACCCGGCGCAGCCGGGGATTGGGCACAATCCCATCCAACTCGACCCAGGCAACGCCATGGGCATCCAAATCTCCGGTAATCCGGTCCAGCAGACCGGTGGTTTTCAGGAAAGCATCAGAGCTGCGGCAGATCAGGACCTTTTTGATCCCATCCTCCGACAGAGCCGCCCCCACCTGTGCTTCCGCATCCTTGCCAAAAACAAAGTGAGTAGGAATGTAATACTTAAAATCTTGCAACACGGTCATCATCCTTTCATGATTTGTTCCAGAAGCGCCTCCGGCGTGGAGGCCACCGCATCGGGGCCGGCCCTGCGGACCTGCTCCGGGTCGCCGTCCCCGTAGAGAACGCCGATGACGTACAGGCCGTTGGCCTTGGCCGCCTCCACGTCTCCCGCCGAGTCGCCGATATAAACTGCGTCCGAGGTATCGAACGCCGCCATATAATTTCTCAGCCGGTCCACTTTTCCCAGGGTATCGTCGTCACTGTCCAGGGTCCCACGATAGCTGTCAAAGTAGTCCAGCCAGCCCTTTTCTTTCAGGATGCGCCCCAGAGAAGCATGGCCCTTGTTGGAGAGGATGCCCGTGGGTATTTGCGCCGCCCGAAGGGCCGAAAGCAATTCCTTTATGTAAGGATAAAGCTGCGTGCGGGGATAAGTATTGAGATTCCGGTAATGGTGGGCAACGTCCGCCGCCACCTGACGACCCAGAGTCTCCGGGCTTCCCGGATACAGCTCCGCAACGATCTGCTCGTTGAGTTTGGCCAGGTTCCGATCGTCGGCTGCGTAGTTATCCGGGATGGAAAGTCCATTTTTCTTGAAGCCGTACCGGACGGAATCCCACACGTCCTTGGCCGTATCGGCCAGGGTCCCGTCAAAATCGAATAAAACGGCACTGTAACGGTGCATCATGCCGCCTCTGCCATCACCGGCTTGATGGAAGCCTTGCAGAACAGCGTTCCGGCCACCACCATCAGGGAACCGGCCACCATGGGCCAGGTCAGCGTCACGCCCAGCAGCACGGCACTGATGACCGTGGAGAGCACCGGCATGAAGTTGGAAACCAGAATCACCAGCATGTGGTCGCCCTTCTGCATGGAGAGATTCCAGAACAGCGTTCCCAGGAAGCTGGAAAACACCACCATATAGATGAGCTCGCCCATCTGCCGGAGGTGGAACACCTGCGGCTCTGCCACAAAAAACGTAACTCCGTAGGACAGGAGGCCCGTGATGACCATGAACAGGCCCACGGCGTCATAATCCGCATCACCCACAATCTTCCGGTTCAGGTTGGAGTACAGGCCCCAGGCAATGGAGGACACCACCGACAAAAGGCTTGGCCAGAAGGCATCCACGCACATGATCTTCAGAGTATTCAGAACGGAGAAATTCTCTACATCCGTATTGGCCACCAGAATGCCCACAATGGAAAGCAGGATGCTGGGGATGAACCATTTGGAGGTCTTATTTTCCTTCCGGAACATAATGACCGCCATGATGAGGGTCATCATGGGCCACATCAGCCGGAGAAGGCCGGAGGTAACGACCTGCTCCCGGGTAGCCGCCACGCCTACCGCCAACCCGGTGGTCAGCTTGTAGAGCACATAAATGGGGCCACAGATGAGCCAGTATTTCAGGGGGGCTTGGCCGTAGCTTTTCAGGCCGCTGCGCTTGATCTGCACCGCCGTCAGAATGACACCGGCGCTGACGTTGCTCAGGCCCGTGGAGGAGAAGTTTCCGTAGGTCTCCGCCATGGACCGGCCGAAGGCACTGCCGGAGCCCCAGATCACCGAGGCCAGGATGCCCAGGAGGGTAAATCGGCTTTTCTTTTTCTGCTCGTTCATGTTATTTCTTTCCCGGCACATGGGCCATGAAATCCAAAAGTTCCGTCTCGTTGGGGGTATGGCGGGCGCTGTTGCCCGTGACCTTATATCCGGCGACGCCGTTTCCCCACCGGACCGCTTCCCGAAGGGGCAGTCCCCGGAGCATTCCGGCGATGAAGCCTGCGTTGAAGGCGTCTCCGGCCCCCGTGGTGTTTCGCACGTTCACTTGGAACGCTTCCGTGGAGAATTCCCCCTCCGGGCTTACGGTAAATGCACCGTCGCCGCCCATCCGGGAGATCACCGTCCGCCCGTCCACGGCGAAGGCCCTTACGGAGTCCTTCCAATCGTCTTTGGGGCAGAAGGAGTAGAATTCATCCTTGGCGGAACCCAGCAGGTAGCGCACATAGGGCAGCGTTTCCTCCACCGCCCGGCGGATATCCGGGTCCAGGTTCTCCGGCTCGCCCACCCGTGTGTTCAGATCAAAGGAGGTGGGGACTCCCGCCTCGTATGCCGCCCGGAACACCTTCGGGAGATTCTCCCGGGTGGAACCGCCGGTCATATAAGCCATTCCGGAGGAATGGACCCATCCGGCCCGGCGTACCCGGTCCAGATCAATTTTATTCAAGTCCAGGTTGGCGTAGGAGCAGCCCTCCCGGGGGAACGCCCACAAGGTCCGCTCCCCTTCCGGGTCGATGAACGCAAACACGAAAATGGTGTTGCTGTCATCCACAATGGTCAGCCCCGTGTCGATGCCCCGTTCCGCAAACTCCCGGAGCATGAACCGTCCGCCGTAGTCATCGCCTATGGTCCCCATGAAGGCCGTAGCCACCCCCAGCTTGCTGAGGGCCACCGCCGTGTTGGCGCTGGTCCCGCCGCCGGAAATGGTGGGTAGGAGCCGCTCGGAATCAAATACGTCACTGTGTCCAACCATCAGATCCGCCAGGCGGACGGTCACGTCCACGCAGGCATCGCCAATGACAATTACCGGCCTTGTCTCACGCATTTTTCGTAGCCTCGATGAATGCCTTGACCTTTTCCCGGTCCTTCAGGCCATTGGTAATGTCCTGCTGTTCCTTGGGCAGGTTCGTGCGGGTGCAGGTATCCACACCGTAGGGATGCGCCGTATGGATGGCCTCCGCCACATTGTCCGGGTCCAGACCGCCTGCGATGATGCAGGGGATCTTGGTGGCCTCCACGATGGCCCGGTCGATGGTCCGGTCGTGGGTAGCGCCGGTAGCGCCGATACCAATGGTACTCTGGGGGTCCTTGGTATCGATGAGGAAGTAATCCGTGGTCGGCTCGTATTTCCGGATCAGCTCCAGAATGGTGGGCCACTGCTCCTCGTAGGAAACGCCGGAGTACACCGGGATGGCCTGCATGATCTTCAATCCCGGATGGGCGTCCCGAATCCGCTGGACCTCTTCCGGCGGAATGTCCCGGATATCGCCGGACAGGTGGTAGACCTCCGGGCAGCACTTGTCCAGATCCGCCAGAATTTCGTCCACATCCTTGGCGATGGTCAGGCCAATCTTCACCACATTGTCCGGAAGATTGTCAAATATGTATTTTGCCTCGGCGCAGGTCTTTTGGATGGGTCCCAGATGGTCCACGTCGCCGAAGGCCACACCGATGTGGTCTGCGCCCAGCTCGACGCACATCAGAGCATCGGCCAGGTTGGTCAGGCTATAAATCTGTGCAATGGTCTTGCTCATTAGGCTCTCCTTTCCCGCTCAGGCATTCCTCGCTGCTTCAATGAACGCTTTCACTTTTTCCCGGTCCTTGCCGTTTCCGATGGCATCAGCCTTGTCCGCATTGGTCCGGGTGCAGGAGTCTACCCCGTAGGGATGGGTGATATGGATGACCTCCGCCACATTGGAAGCATCCAGGCCCCCAGCCACGATGCAGGGGACCTTGGTGGCCTCCACGATGGCCCGGTCGATGTTCCGGTCATGGACGGCACCGGTAGCACCGATGCCGATGGTGCTCTTGGGGTCCTTGGTATCGATGAGGAAGAAGTCCGTGGTGGACTCATATTTCCGGATCAGGTCCAGAATGGTGGGCCACTGCTCCTCGTAGGAAACGCCGGAGTACACCGGCAGGGCCTGCATAATCTTCAATCCTGGGTAAGCGTCCCGGATTCTCTGGACGCCCTCCGGAGAAATGTCCCGGATATCTCCGGAAAGATGGTACACATCCGGCAGACACAAAGACAGATCGTGGATGATCTCGTCCACGTCGCTGGCGATGGTCAGACCCACCTTCACCACATTGGAAGGCAGCCGGTCAAAAATATATTTTGCCTGTGCGCAGTCCTTCTGCTGGGGACCCAGGTGCTTCACCTGGCCGAAGGCCACGCCGATGTGGTCTGCACCCAGCTCGGCGCACATCAGCGCATCGTCCAGATTCTTGATGCCGTAGATTTGAGTAATCATGTCAACATTCCTCCTCTTGAAATTCCAGCACCTCTTTCAGGCTGGGGATGGAGTCGGTGGCGCCGCTGCGGGATACCGCAATGGCGGCGGCTTTGGCCGCCCGGTCCAGGCTGGCCTCCGGGGTCATGCCCGATGCCAGCGCCGAGAGAAAATACCCTGTGAACGTATCGCCCGCCGCCGTGGTGTCCACCACCGGCACACGGTAAATGGGTTGACGGACCCGCTTTCCGCCTTTGGCGTACACGGAGCCTTGGCCGCCCAGGGTCAGCACCACTGCCGCCCTGCTGTACTGGCGTTCCAATTCCTGCAAAATCGCCTCCGGCTCTTTGCAGCCGGTGATCTGATAGCCCTCCACCTCGTTGACCAGGAAAAGGTCCACCAGATCCAGGGGCAGTGCTTTCAGCGTTTCTTCAAAGGGCGAGGGGTTCATGGCGATCTGCATTCCCGCCGCTTTTGCCCGGCGGAGTATGTAATCCAGACCGTTGATCTCGTTCTGCAGGAGGAGCATATCCCCTGCCTCGAACCGGCCCAGCACCCGGTCGATGTATTCTTCTGTGAAGGTCTGGTTGGCTCCGCCGTAGACCACGATGGCGTTCTGGCCGTTCTTGTCCACATTGATGAGAGCCACGCCGGTGGGAGCGTCCTCCAGAAGATTCAGGTAGTCGTCGTGAATGTTGTGCTGCCGCAGGAAGCTCCCCAGGGCGGCATCCTGCACACCGGCGTTTCCGGCGAAGTAGACTTCGTCGCAGGATTTCGCCAGAGCCACCGCCTGATTCAGGCCCTTTCCGCCCCAGCCCTGCCGGAATCCTCGGGCCAGGATCGTCTCTCCTTCCTTCGGAATGTGATCCACTCGGTAGGTCTTATCCACATTGACGGAGCCCATGCAAAGGATCTTCATACGCTTACGTCCCTTTCGTTTCCTGTTTTGTCTTACGGGTGCTACCCCGCAGGATCAATTCCGCCTCCAGGCGGATATTTTTGTCCGACACCGGATTCCCGGCGATCAGGTCCATCATAATAGATGCCACTCGACGGCCGAATTTCTCCAGCGGAATCCGCATGGTCGTCAGCGTCGGCTGGATGAGGGAACTGAAGGGAATATCATCACAGCCGATAACCTCCACTTCCTCCGGCACCGAAATGTTCAACTCCCGCAGCGCCTGAATGGCGCCCAGAGCCATCATGTCGTTGGAAGCTACAATGGCAGTAAAAGGAATCCTCCGGCGGTGAAGCATCATCACGGCGGTATAACCGCTGCGGAAGCCGAAGTCCCCGTTCAGAATCAGGTCCGGGTCAATCGGCACCCCGTACTGCTTCATAGCGCTCTGGAACCCCAGCAGCCGTTCCTTGGTCGTAGATAAATCATCCGGCCCCTTAATAAAAGCGATACGCCGGTTTCCGTGGCGAAGAATGAGATTGGTTGCAGACCAGAAGGCAAATTCATTGTCCATAAATATGCCCACATCATAATCAATGACGTTGCTTTTCCGATCAATGAGTACGCAGGGCACATCCAGTCGGACCGTTTCCTGAGAATGCCGGCCTTCTTCCTGGACCGTTGCCAGGATGATGCCGTCCACCCGCTTGGCCTGCAGCGTCTTGAGGATGTTCTCCTCGATCTGCCGGGAGGAATCCGTGTCACACAGCATGACCGTATAACCATAGGCCTGCAGCGGAATCTGCAGGCTCCGGATCAGATCCGGGAAAAACGGATTGGTGATATTGGGAATCACCAGTCCGATGGTCTTGGAGTGGGAAGTTGCCATGCCACGGGCCACCAGATTGGGCGTGTAGCCATATTCCTCGATAATGCGCTGAATCCGCTCTCTGGTCTCCTTGCCGACCCCCTCTGTCTTTCCGTTGACTACACGTGACACCGTCGCCTTAGACACGTTGGCCATCCGTGCGATATACTCCATCGTGACGCCCATCGGGACCTCCCTTTTCCGGTGTACCCTCACGGGCTTTCCGTGGACACCGTTGCCTTGTTGCTCTCTGTATGGCTATATTTTAGTTAAGAAACTCTGTTTCGTAAATGGCAAAACCAACCAAGAATTTACCCCGGTTTTTGTGACATCTCACATTTTTCAAAATAAGATACCGGTTTCTCACGTTTGCTCCGGAAGCGTTTTTGGTTAAAAATCACAGATTTCTGTTCGGAATTATCAGTTTCTTCCGGTGTTCCATCGTAAGAATCTGACATTTCCTTCCAGACCTAAACTTTTGCTGATACGCTCACAGGAAGGTTTCTGCGTTCGCCTTCCACACGGTTTTCCCCGATTCGGGTCCGAAATTGCAACCGAACAGGATATGTTTTTATTTGCAAACGATTTTTACCGTTTTCTCCTTCCCCGCCCAGCGGCCGGTTTTTCCGTTTCTGCCGTGCACAGCCTTATTTTTTCCCATTCCGGCCTTCTATTCCCCAGTGGGACCCGTCAGGATGTTTGCTTGTGCGAACAGAACGGACCGACCCAGTGAAAAGGCAGCGCCCGGCTTTCATTCCGGCCTTTCCCTGGCGGGTAGGACGGACGCCGACGGCGCTGCCTTGACTTTCCTTCCCAAATCAGCTATAATCGGAAATCATCTGTGGTTCTCGGCTGGCGAGGTCGGCGCAGGAAGAAAGGAGTGGGGCCATGTTTTTGCGAAGCCGCATCCGGCGGCTGTGGACGGACAGCCTACGCTTTCATGGCAAGCCCTGCACCCTGCTGGCCCTGGGCGTGCGGGTCTGCGACACGGCCATGACCCACCTTGGCCTCTCCGACCCCGGCTGGGACCGGCTGGTCTGCGTCAGCGAACATGACGGCTGCTGCGTGGACGCCATCCAGATTGGCCTCCACTGCACCTCCGGCCGGAAGCACCTGCTTTACTACAAGACCGGGCGGCTCATCTTCACGGTCTACGACCTGGAATCCGGAGCGTCGGTCCGCATCTGCGCTCTGCCGGAGCTGGCGGAGGCCATCCCGTCCATGACCGCTCAGCAGGTCCTTTCCGCCCCGGAGGATGCCCTGTTCTATTTTGAGGAAGCCCATCCCCTGACCCAGCGGGTCCTGGACAAGGTTCACCGGGCCTGCAACGCCCCCGCCGAGGACATTCCCCACCGGACCTCCGGGGTCCAGGACAGCCCGGAGCAGTTCCAGAAATTCGACCTGCCCGACGACAGCCCCCGGCGCAGCATCCGGCGGCGACCCTGAAAAAATTCGGACATTTTCGGCTTCTTTCCGAAAATGTCCGTTTTATATTATATTTTCTCGGCTTTTGCCGCATTTCTTGCATACCGGGAGGGGGCCACCCCCACGGTCCGGCGAAAAACAGCGGCAAAATAATTGACGTCCGTGTAGCCGCAGACCATGGCCGTCCGGGCCACGCTGCTGCCGCTTTGCAGCAATCGCTTGGCCAGGATCAGCCGAAGTTGGTTGACATAAGTTCGCAGATTTCGCTTCATCCGACGGCTAAACGCATGGCTCACATAGGACGGGGAATAATTGCAGGCTTTGGCAATGGCATCAACGTTGATGCCGGGGTCCGTATAATGATTGCGGATGTAGGTCAGGATGGTCTCGAAGTCCGTGTCCGGGCGGGTGGAGGGCCGTTCCGGCACCGGTCCCAGCCCTCCGGCGATCAGTGTCGCCACAAAATCCGCCGCACCCCGGTCCCCCTCCGAAAAGGGAGCCTGCCGTGGCAGTTCCGCCAACAGCGCCAGCAATTCCGCCGGGTCCCGGCCAAATCGCTCCGCCATGGCCCGAATTTTCTTCTCGGATGCCGCCGGGTCGGCGCACCAAAGCCCCGCCGACAGGGACCCCACACATTTCCCCCCGGAAATAATCGGCACGGCGTACTCCGAAAGCCCCAGGAAACAGGGCTTCACGAAGGGTCCGAAGGCCCTTTTGCACAGGTCCTCATGGACCCGGCTGCACCGGACGCACCGGGCGTAGCAGGCCGGATGCTGCTTCACGGCGGCGCAGAAGGGGGCATGGTGGCCGGTATAGGGCAGCAGAGCCGTGCCCAGAGTCTGCTCCCTGTTCAGAAAACCCGTGAAATCCTTCACGGCGATGGTCCCGCAGCGCTGCTCCAGCAGGGAAAACAGGCTGTCCAGCAATTCCTCCGTATTCATGCCGCCCCTCCTCTCGTCTGCCCCATTGTACCATAAAATTTTCCCCGGCGCAAGAAAAAGCAGATTTTTCCGGATTCTGTGCAGTTTTTCAAAGGCCATGGACGCAAAAATCTGGTATGCTGATAAAAAATAACAGGAGGTCCTCCCATGAACAGTGAAAAACGCTCCAACGTGATTCTGATTCTCACCGACGACCAGGGCTATTGGTCCCTGGGCTGCAACGGCAACAAGGAGATCCGCACCCCGAACATCGACCGTCTGGCCGAAAACGGCGTGCGGATGGAAAATTTCTTCTGCGCCTCCCCGGTCTGCTCCCCGGCACGGGCTTCCCTGCTGACGGGCCGCATTCCCTCCCAGCACGGGGTCCACGACTGGATCCGCTGCGGGGCCGGTGAGGTCCATGGGGACGCCCCGGTGGAATATCTGAAGGGCATCACCGGCTACACCGAGCGGATGGTCCAGAACGGCTACATCTGCGGCATCAGCGGCAAATGGCACCTGGGCGCCACCGGTCATCCCCAGAAGGGCTATTCTCACTGGTTCGTGACTCTGGGCGGCAGCGGCACCTATCACGACGCGGAGGCCTACCGTGGCACCGAGCGCATCCGGACCAGGGGCTATCTGACGGACGTCATCACCGACGACGCGCTGTCCTTTATCGACGAATGCTGCCAGGGGGACAAGCCCTTCTACCTGAACCTGACCTACACCGCCCCCCACAGCCCCCATGTAGACCAGCACCCGGAGGAATACGTCCGCTACTACCAGGAACACTGCACCTTCTCCGACGTGCCTCAGGACCCCAGAAGCCCCTGGAGCATCCAGATGCCCCACGACATTGCTTACAGCCTGACCTTTGCCAACAAGGACCGGGAATATCTGACCCTCCGGGACCTGCTTTCCGGCTATTATGCCGCCGTACAAGCGGTGGACGACAACGTGGGCCGTATCGTGAAAAAGCTGGAAGAAAAGGGGATTCTGGACAATACACTTCTTGTTTTCACCGCCGATAATGGGTTCAGCTGCGGCCAGCACGGCATCTGGGGCAAGGGCAACGCTACCAACCCCCTGAATCTGTTCGACACCTGCGTGAAGGTCCCCTGTATTTTCTCCATGCCGGGGACGCTCCGCTCCGGGGTGACCACGGACGCCCTGCTCAGCGCCTACGACTTCATGCCCACCCTGCTGGACTTCCTGCACATCGACAATCCGGAGGCGGACCGGCTCCCCGGCAAAAGCTTTCTGCCGCTGCTGACCGAAGGCGGCTATCAGGACTACCACGAAAGCGTGGTGGTGTTCGACGAGTACGGCCCCAACCGAATGATCCGGACCAAAGAGTGGAAATACATCCATCGCTACCCAGAGGGTCCCGACGAGCTTTACGACCTGAAGCACGACCCGGCGGAGCGGTTCAACCTGCTTACGGAGAACCGGTTCTTCAACTACGGGCCGAAGTTCATCGAGGAAAAGGCCCGGGAACTGCGCGCACAGCTGTTCGACTGGTTCCGAGCCTATGTAGACCCCGATAAGGACGGGGCTTTGGAACCGGTGGCAGGACGGGGCCAGCTGTGCAAGGTTGGCCCGGAAGCCAATGGCCGCAATCCCTTCCACCCCGCCGTGGCCGTGGAGTATCACCGGTAAAAAGAAGCATCAACGGAGCTGTCTCATCAAGAGACGGCTCCGTTGATGCTTTTGAGAGAGATTTTTGTACCTCCCCCGGCGTGGCATTGTAGGGGCGTGGGCATGCCCCGATGCGCCGAGTTCTATACGCAGAAACCGGCGAGGCGAAAGGCTTCCCCTGGAGGGGAAGCTGGCAGCTCGCAAGAGCTGACTGATGAGGTCGAAGCGATCGTTCATCACCATGAGTCGGTACAAAATTGCTACCTTCGACCTCATCCGTCACGCTTTTGGCGTGACACCTTCTCCCCAGGGAGAAGGCTTTGGTCTGTGCAAACCGGCAACCCCTACCGCCCCTCATCCGTCACGGGCTAAGGCCCGTGACACCTTCCCCCAGGGGAAGGCAGCCCTCAGAAGGGTCGGCAGCCTTCCACAAAATCCAACCGTACACCCCCTCCGTCACCTTCGGTGACACCTCCCCCTACACGCCGGGAGGCTTACGCCCCGCCGGGGGTATCCCTATTCCCCGCCCGGCAGATACAAGCTGCCGGTTTCCTTCAGCCAGCGGTGCCATTTGGGGTAATCCGGAAACGCCCGGAGGACTTCGGCGTAAAATCGGGCCGAATGGTTCATTTCCTTCCGGTGGCACAATTCATGGACCACCACACTGTCCAGAGCCTCCTGCGGACACTTCATCAGCGCGCAGTTAAAGCTCAAATCTCCCCGGGAGGAGCAGCTGCCCCACCGGGTCTTCTGGCAGCGGATGGTAATTTTCCCGTAAGTCACCCCCAGCTTTTCGGCGTAAAAGCGCACCCGCTCCGGGATGACCGCCTTCGCCTTCCGGGTCAGGTCCTGAATCTCCGACCCCGTCAGTGGCTGCCGCCGGGCCTGCCGGTCCGCCTGACGGGCCAGGGCCTTGGCCAGCCAATCCTGATGCTCCGTCAAAAACCGCTGGATCTCGGCGTTGGGCAGCCCGTATGGCGCCCGGACCAGCACCGTTTCTCCCCGGACTTCCAGGCCCAGGGTCCGGCGGCGGCTGCGGACGATTTTGACCTCCATGTTACCGGTCCACCATGTGGACGTTCAGGTGGTCGTAGGTCATTTCCACCCCATGATGCTCGAACGCCACCCGCAGGGCCTCGTTCAGGGCCAGGTCCGTGGCCGCATAGTCCTCCGGCTTCGTCCAGCAGCGGACGGTATACTCGATGGAAGAACTGCCGTAATTGGTCAGATAGACCTCCGGTGCCGGGTCGATAAGGTTATTCGCCACCTGGGCCAGAGCCTCCCGGCAGGCAGCCTTCACGTCCTCAGTGGGGGCATCGTAGGAAGCGGTAACGGTGCGGACGATACGCCGCTTGCCCAGAGCCGTGAAATTCACAATGCGGGAGGCGGACAATTCCTTATTGGGCAGAAACACGATCTGGCCGTCAAAGGTTTCCAGCTTGGTGTGGTTCAGGTTAATTTCCCGGACAATGCCGGTCATGTCCCCGGACTGGATGATGTCTCCGATGGCGAAGGGCCGGGAGGACAGCAGGATCATGCCCCCGGCCACGTTGCCCAGGATGTCCTCTGCCGCCAGGGTCAATCCCAAGGTCAGCACCGACACCAGCGCCGTCAGGGAGGATGTGTTCACGCCCAGCGCGTCGGCGGTGAGAATGCCGGTAACGATGTACAGGCCCGCTTTCAGGGCGGTCAGAAGAATACGCTGAAGCCGGTCGTTCAGGTGTTTGGACCGGGAGAGCAGCTTGGCGGCCAGCTTGTTGAGAAGCCGCACCGCCAGAATGCACACCGCCAGCGTCAGGGCGGCGGAGAGCAGCTTGCCCAGGGTGAAGCTGCCAAGGGAAACTTTCAGAAGATCGGAAATACTGTTCACGATGACCCCCTCCTTTGTGTTTGGGTATAGTATAGCACCGGGGAAGGGACGTTGCAAGGGGAACGATAGCGAGAAACACCCCCCGGCGGGACGCAAAATAGCCTTCCCCTGGAGGGGAAGGTGGCTGCCCGCCAGGGCAGACGGATGAGGGACGGTAGGGACTACGATGTTGCACCGTCTCTTGGCCCCCCTCCCAGAGGGGGCTGTCACGCTGCAAAGCGTGACTGGGGGAGTGTGCTACCCCCTAGAAGTAGGGGCTTGCCCACTTTGAGTAAAGGCTTCTCCTGGAGGAGAAGCTGTCAGCCCACAAGGGCTGACTGATGAGGTCGAAGCTATCAATTTTTACCATAGGTTGGTACGACGCCGTGACCTTCGACCTCATCCGTCACGCCAAAAGGCGTGACACCTTCCCCTCCAGGGGAAGGCTTTCGCTTCGCCGGTTTGGCGTATAGAAGTCGGCGGGCGGGGCATGCCGCCGCCCCTACAGACCCTCGCCAGGAGATTTTTCTGCAAAAATCGCAAAAAATCCCGCCGGGGAATTTCTTCTCCCGGCGGGATCTCTGTTTTGGCTCATTCAGCCGATTCTTTCATCACTCGATGGACAGGACGTTCTTCTTGGGCAGCGCCTTGGGTGCCTCCTTGGGCACGCTGATCTGCAGGATGCCGTCCTCAAACTTGGCGTGCATATCGTCCACGGTGAAGCCCTCGCCCACATAGAAGCTGCGGCTCAGGGCACCGGCGTAACGCTCCTGACGGATGTAGCGGCCCTTCTTGTCGGTCTCGTCCTTATCCAGGCCCTTCTCGGCCCGGATGGTCAGATAACCGTTCTCCAGCTCCACCTGAAGCTCATCTTTCTTGAAGCCGGGCAGGTCGATATCCAGCACGTAGCTGTCCTCGGTCTCCCGCACATCGGTCTTCATCATTTCCTTGGCGTGCTTGCCGTACAGAGGATTCCGGCGGCCGAACATATCCATATTCATCGTCTGGTCAAACAGATCATCAAAAACATTCTCATTAAAAATGCTGGGCAACATAAGTCATTCCTCCAATATTTTCGTCCCGCATCCGGCGGGAACCAAATCTTGGGGTCCCATTCCACGGGGGCCTCGCGGATGATCTTCCCGGGTCCCCTCTTGGGGTCCCTTTCTCATCCACGCCTATACTATACCCCCTTTTTTAGCACTGTCAAGGGCAGAGTGCTAAAATTTTTAGATTTTTTCCAAAAAAGTCCCCGGCAGGAGGACCTGTCGGGGACTTCTCGGAATTTTGGTTTACCGGTTGGCCTTCTTCCGGTTCAGGGTCAGCATGGCCGCAGCGGCGGCGGCGCTGAACACCAGCAGGCTCAGCCACAGGGCCGGAGCGTTGCTGTCGCCGGTGGAGGGGGTCACGGTGGGCTTGGGCAGTTTGGCGATGGTCAGGGCATCCTTGGTGGTCTCGGTCTTGCCCTCGGCATCGGCAAACAGCTTGCCGCAGGTGTCGCAGGACCAGTATTCCTTGTTGCCCTCGGCCTCGGTGGTAGCCGCCTTGGCATCGTGATGGGTCAGCTTATGACCGGTAGCCGGAACGGCACGGGTCTCCTTGGCATCACACTTGGAGCAGGTGCGGCTCTCCTCGCCCTCTGCCTCGCAGGTGGCTTCCCTGGTCACGGTCCACTCGCCAAAGTCGTGGCCGGTGGCCGGGATCACAGTACCGTCGGCAATCTTCTCATTGCAGTCCGTGCAGTAAGTGTCGCCGGTGTAGCCGTCCTCGGTGCAGGTAGCTTCCTTGGCATTCCGAATCTCGGTATGCTGGTGGCCGGTGGCCGGGATCACAGTACCGTCGGCAATCTTCTCATTGCAGTCGGTGCAGTAGGTATCACCGGTGTAGCCGTCCTCGGTGCAGGTGGCATCCTTGGCATTCCGAATCTCGGTATGCTGGTGGCCGGTGGCCGGGATGATGCTGCCCTCGGCAACCAGAGCGCCGCAGGTCTTGCAGTAGGTGTCGCCGGTATAGCCGTCCTCGGTGCAGGTGGCATCCTTAGCGTTCCGAACCTCGGTGTCGGTATGGAAAGTCACATCCACATCAACGGAGGTGTCGGGAGAAGTGTTGTTCCGCTCCAGGAACTTCACGCCGAAGGTGGCCGTTCCGTCCACGGCGGCGGGGTCCTTCACGGCAAAGGTCAGGGTAGCCAGATTACTGCCTGCGGCCTTGCCGGTGGTGTCCACATAGCCCAGGGTCACGGTGCCGTCCGCATCCTTGTAGGAGGAGTGCTCGGCGGCGATGGCCACGCTGGTCAGCTGGAACTTGGAGGCGTCGTAGCTGACGGTGAACAGGCCGTTGGTGGTCTCGCCCTCGCCCATGTCGGCCACGGTCAGGGTCAGGGTCTTTTCATCCTCGGACAGGGTGGCCTCGGTCTTGGCCTCGGGAGCTGCGGGAGCCTCACCGTCGGAGGAGGTGGTGGAAGCGTTCAGGCTGCCGGCGGCAGGAGTGGAAGCGGCCTTTGCGGCGCTGAAGTCCTGCTCGGAAGCAACTTCGTTCCCGGAGACCACGTTGGCCATGGTATCCAGAGCGGCAAAAGCGTTGCCGTCAGCGGTCTCCTTTGCCTGGCCGCCCAGAATGATGGTCGCAGGCCAGACGTTCTCGCCGAAGGAGCCGATCTTGGAAGCGATCCACTCGCCGTCATCGCCCAGCACCATCCGATAGATGTCGTTGGTCTTGCCGGTAAAGGCGGACAGATACAGCACCAGGTCATCGCCCTCGGTGGTGAGGATCATGGAGGAGTTTCTGCATTCGTTCTCGTCGATGCCGAACTTCACACCCAGCTCGGCCAGGTTGGAGGTAAAGTAGCTGAGTTTTGCGCCGTAGCCCTTGTCGGTGGCGTAGACCTGATACATCCAGATATAGCCCGCATCGTCCAGGATCAGTACCCGCTCGGCCGTACTGTCGTTGACGGTGCTGGCGCCGGCGGAGGCCAGGGCAGCCAGATAAGAGGCACCGGAGTAGTTCGCCATGTAACTCTGCATGTTGAAGGCCGCAGTAGTCAGAGCCGTGGGAGAATTGGGGGCCAGCAGGTAGTAAGCGTAGATGGAGAACACCTTGGGATCGTTATCGGCGGAGAACACGTAGCTGTACTCCATATCCCAGATGGGCACCTCGGTGGCATTGGTGTAGGAGGCGATGTCCTTACCGGTGGCCACGTCCACCTTGTGGATCTTGAAGGCAGAGGTTGCGTCGCAGATCCACAGGTTGTCCTCCATATCCATGGTGGCGGAAATGGCGCTGCCGGCTTCCAGGTCGTTGTAGTTGGACCAGGTGTCGTTCTTGGACATATCCCACTTGTAGATCATGGCATTGCCGTCGGCATCCTGCAGGGTACCGTAGATCAGGGTGTTCACATTGGAAACCGTAACGGTGCAGGAAGCGGACTTGGTGGCGTCCTTATCGGAAGTAGCGGTGATGACGGCCGTGCCTTCAGCGATGGCGGTCACCAGGCCGTTGTCGGAAACGGTAGCCACGGCATCATCGCTGGAGGTCCAGGTCACGGTGTCAGGCTGCACGCCGAAGGGCTCCACGGAAGCGGTCAGCTTGGCGGTGTTCTTCTTGTACAGGGTCAGGCTGGAAGCATTGAGCTTCACGCTCACGTCGCCGCTCAGCTCATCCGGGTTCAGGTTGATCTTGTAGGTGGAGATGTTGTCGGCATAGTCGGCCACCTGCACCAGGATGTGCTTGGCATCACCCAACTCGGAGGCATCCAGTTCAATGGTAGCCTCGCTGCCCAGCTCTGCGCCCTTGGCAGAACCTGCGGAGCGAGCCAAGATGGACTGCTTGTCGTTGTCAATCAGGAAGGCTGCCGCCACATAGCGGTTATCGGCAGCCTGGACGGTGATCTTCCCGTCGGCCATGGTCACGCCGGAAATGGTGGGAGCGGTCTTATCCACGTAAGCGCTGTAAGAGCGGGTGGCACCGGCGCCCAGGGCATCCCAGTCAACGGTCTTGGCCGTGTAGTCCACGTAGTATTCCGGAGCCTTGGTCAGGGAGACCGTGATCTTGCTGCCCTCGGGCGCATCGGCAGGCGCAAAGCCCAGGCTCAGGCTGCTCTGAACATTCCGCCAGGTTGAGCCGTTGGTATAATAGTAGGCGCTGTAATCTGCACCGATGGCGCTCTGCTCCAGATAAGTCTTGCCGGAATCATCGGTAACGGTCACACGGGTAGCCGCTGCGTTCCGGATCAGGGTGTAGTAGAAGCCGTTAAAGGTCGTGGTCTCCGGGTTAAACGCATCCCGGGCGGGATCGTAATCCTCGTCCACATAGGGGTTGCCGCCGAAGTAATACTCGCCGCTGTCGCCCTCGTAGCTCACCGTCATCATCTGGAAATCGGTGGTCTGGCGATAAGCATACAGGTAGGGAGCACGGGTCTCCTCACCGGACTGGTAAGCGTAACGGGAGCCCACGTCATACATGGAAGCGTCGGTCCAGTTGCCGTAGTAGCCCAGCACAGGGATGGAGTGGGAAGTACCGGTGACGCCCTCGGCAGAGCTCATCTCATCGGCATACACATAGCCTTCCACGTAAGCGCCGGTACCGCTGCTGAATTCGTCCACATAGTCCATGGTCTCCTTGTCCAGCGTCACGGTCAGGCTCACATGAACGGATCCGTTTGCGGGGACCTCCACGCTGCACTTGCCCATCTGACGATAGAACAGGTAAGCATCAAAGGTATCCACATCGCCGTCCTTATCCAGGTCGGCAGCATCGGCATGGGAAATGGCATCCCGCACGCCGGTCACATAGTCCAGCAGGGCCTGGCCGTCAGCCAGGGTGATGGAGCCGTTGCCGTCAAAGTCGCAGTTCTCCAGGCCTTCGGCGCTCTCGGCTTCAACACGCTTGCCGTCCACGACCCAGCTCAGCGTAGAGCCGACGATGGCCGTCTGGTCCACCTTGAAGTTCATACCGCCCTCCTGTGCCAGGGCCTGCGTGAAGAAGTCGGCGGAAAGGGCGAAGTCGCTGGTGGTATCCTTCAGGTTGTGGATGGTAAAGCCGAAGGTGTAGACACCGGTGCGGTCGGCATCGTCGCCCAGCTCCACCTTCACCTTGCCGTCGGCATAGGAGTCGGTGGCATCGGCGTCCATGGAAATGTAGCTGCCGGCGTTGATGGCATTGCCCACATTGGCAAGACCGGCGCCCTGCTGCAGCACGGAGTAGTAATACTGATCGGTGGTCAGCGGGGTAGCGGTGGACATCAGCAGACTCTGGGACAGGAACCGCACCGAGCGGCCGGTTTTCTCGTCCAGCTTGTTAGCCTTGATGTACTGAGCCAACACAGCGGCCATACCGGTGACCTGGGGAGCAGCCATGGAGGTACCGGACATATTCTGGTAGCCGCCGCCATTCATCAGGGAGTAGATGTTGCCGCCGGGAGCGGTGATCTCCGGCTTCATGGTCAGAGAACCGGGCACGCCCCAGGAGGAGAAGCTGCTCATAGTGTAGTAGTCACTGTTGTAATGCTCGGAGGCAGCGCTGCCGCTGACGGTGATCTTACCGGTGTAGTAGAGGATCTTGCCGGAGCCGTCCTTGACGGCCGTGGCGTGCTCCTTCAAGAAATTGGCATCGGCCAGGGTGATGGACACGGCGGGCTGGGTCTTGGTGTAGTCCGACAGATCCATATTGATCTTACCCTCTTCGTTGTTGGCGACAATGGTGGCAATGGCTCCTGCGGCCACGGCGTTCTCGGCCTTCACGTAGAAGGAGATGGTTCCACGGTTGCAGATAGCGATCTTTCCGGCCAGAACGTCCTTCACGGCCTCGAAGTCTTCCGGCGTACCGGCGGAGTCCACGTAAACGAACTTCTGCTCACCGGCGATGGTGGTGATGGGGGCATTCTTGTAGCCGCTGGAGCTGGTGTCGGAATAGAAGATCTTGTGGTCGTAAGCTTCCATGTAGGTATCGGTGATACCGTCGTTGTCCACGGAGGCCACGGTCAGGGCATTGGTGTAGGATCCGGGGGAACCGCCGGTGGCCCAGCTGTTGCCGTCGGCATAAGCTACACCGTTGGTAGAGTTCTCGTACCAGCTGCCGGAGTTACCGGCGGAGATGGAGACCACCATGCCGCTCTCGGTAACCCGCTGCAGGATGGCAGCATAGGTGTCGGAGGAAATGTGGTTGAAGCCGGGGTTGCCGGAGCCCAGGGACAGGTTGGCGGAATCGGCACCCAGCACCATGGCGTCCTCAATGGCCACCATGTAGTCGGAGTCGTAAGCGCCGCCGCCCTTACCGAAGACCTTCATGACCAGGACCTGTGCGTCAGGAGCCACGCCCTGGGAGCTGACGGTGTCCAGCGCATTGGCGTAGCCGCCCTTGCCATCGGGCACATAGCGGTTACCCGCGGCGATGCCGGTGACGTGGGAGCCGTGGTCACCCTGAGAATCCTCGTCATGGGTAATGTACAGGCTGTCGTCCACATAGTTGAAGCCGAAGGGGATCTTGGCGTTCACATACAGGTCGGAGGCAGTCAAGCCGTCGTAACGCTTGTAAGCATTCAGGGAGGACAGCTTATCGGCGATGTCCTCAGTTGTCATCAGCTTGGTGCCGGAGTCCTTCACGGCGTACTCGAAAGCGCCAGCATCCAGGGAAGGATGGTCGGTGTCGGCACCGGTATCAATGATGGCCACCTTGCTGCCTGCACCGGTGTAACCGGCGGCCCAGGCGGCGGTGGAGCCGATCATGGCATCGGAGGTGGCCATGTTGGGATCGGCAGCATCGGAGGTAGCAGCGCAGGCCTCATAACGGGTCTCGATGAGCACTTCCTTGACACCGGACAGGGCCTCGATCTTCTCAATGTCGCCGTAGGCCACATTGGCAGAGATGATGTTGGCGGCCAGGGTCAGATTCCAGACCACATCCAGGTCTTTCCCGTCCAGAGCCTTCTTGGAAATGGTCTTTTCCATGCTCTCCTGCTTGCTCTGCAGAGAGGCACGGTAGCGCATGGCGCCGGAATCGGCGGAAGCCACCTGTGCCGCGCTGAAACCCTTTTCCAGAGTGGAGGGAGCGTCCAGAACGATGGACACACGGACAATATCCGTGGGCGCATATTCTGACGTTGCGAGAGATTCAAAGCTGTTGCTGTCCTTCACGGGCAGCTTCACGGAAACGGTGTCGTTATCAACCTTCTCAAAGGAGAGGGACTTGCTGCCGTCCGTCCCGGTAGCGAAGGCCGGGACCGCCAGGCTGAAGATCATCGCAAAAACGAGGATCCAGGATGCAAGCCGTTTCCAGGATGTGGGATGGGACATTTTCTTCACGCTCCTTGTTTCTTCCGGCACGGGCCGGGGTCCTACCCTTTCCGGGAATACTCCCAGAAAATGGTAAAATTTTAGATGTGAGAAATTGTAGCACAGCCACGGACACCTGTCAATCGAACGTGTCTACAAAAATTTAATATTCTCTTAAAGAAGTTCTGTGCAAATAGACGAGCGTCCACATCACATAGACACATTCCGACCTTTTTCGCCCTTTGTCCCCATCCTGCGTACACCGTCCCCCGTCCCATAGAACCGTTCCATGCCCATAGAACGCTTTTCGTGGACACTCCCCACTTCCCCGCCCTCCGGCTACATTATAGAATAAGGCAATTTGTCGCCCATTGGAGAGCAAAGGACAGCAACGTGCAAAGCCGTTGACACCGGAACAAAAGTATGGTACAGTGATCCCATGAAACACGCACAAATAAGCACATTGGAGGAGTCCTTATGTTTAACAGTGAGCGGCAGGCGCAGATCTTATCCTGCCTGGAGCAGCAGAACACCGTCTCGGTCCAGGCGCTGTCGGAGCGGCTTTACGCCAGCCCCAGCACCATTCGCCGGGACCTGAGCGAACTGGAGGCTCAGGGCTTCCTGAAGCGTATTCACGGCGGGGCGGTGCTGACGGCAGGCAGCACCTTCGACACTCCCGCCCGGCTCCGCCGGACCCAGCAGCTGGCCGAAAAGCAGCGTATTGCCCAGTTGGCCAGCCGGTTTCTGAAGCCCTCCAGTTCCTATTTCTTCGATTCCAGCTCCACCTCCGCCATGCTGGCCCGGCGGCTGGCGGACTACCCGGACGTGAAAATTGCAACAAACGGCGTGGCGATTTTGCAGGATATGAGCAGCAGCGACAAGGTTTCCATCATTTCCTGCGGCGGTTATCTCCGCTCCCCCTGGGACGAGCTCACCGGAAACATTGCCCTGCGGGCCATCGAGACCATGAACGCCGACTTTTTCTTTTTCTCCTGCGCCGGATTTTCCGCCGAGCAGGGGTCCATGGAACTGAATGATGACAATGTGGCCGTGAAGCGGGCCTTTTTCCGCAAATCCCGGAAGCACATTCTCCTCTGCGACAGTACGAAATTCGACCAACGGTTTTTCTACAACCTCTTTTCCCTGTCCGAACTGGACTATGTGATCACCGACAAGCGGCCGGAGAACCGGCTCTATGAAGAACTCCTGGGCAACCGGCTCATTTACGAATAAGCCGCTCATTTTTGCTCATTTCTGATTATTTTTAATCGTTCCTCTTTCCCGTTTCTCAGTTTGATTTCCAACCTGCCCTGCCGCCTTGACGGCCCCGGCGGGCAAATGTTATAACATAGGAAAAGAACATTTCGGGAAGGTGGAACCTATGAAACCCAGTCAGCTTGCCCCCTCCATGATGTGCGTGGACTTTGCGGAAATGACCGATACCCTCCGCTGCTTCGAGGCCCAGGGCATCGAATATCTCCATGTGGACATTATGGACGGCGAGTTCGTGTCCAATTTCACCCTGGGCACGGATTTCTGCAAATATCTCCGCAGCCACACCTCCATTCCGCTGGACCTGCATCTGATGATCAACCGGCCGGACAACAAGCTGCCCTGGTTCGGCATCCGGGAAGGCGAATTCGTCAGCGTCCACTGGGAAAGCACCCCCCACATCCAGCGGACCCTGACCATGATCCGGGACCTGGGCGGCAAGCCCATGCTGGCCCTGAATCCCGCCACCCCTATCGAGGTGCTGGACTATGTGCTTGACGACGTTGACGGCGTGCTGCTGATGACCGTGAACCCCGGCTTCGCCGGTCAGAAAATGGTGCCCTGTATGCCGGAGAAAATCAGAAACACCCGGGCCTACCTGGATTCCCATGGCCGGGAGGACGTGCGCATCGAGGTGGACGGCAACGTGAGCTTCGTCCACGCCGGGGAAATGCGTGCCGCCGGAGCCGATATTTTCGTGGGCGGCACCTCCAGCATCTTCGCCAAGGGGACCCCCATGGCCGAGAACATTGCGAAACTGCGTGCAGCCGTCCGCTGAACATAAGGAGGAAAAACCAATGGAAAAAATGATGAAAGCCGCCAGAATGCACCGCATCGGCGAATTTTCCGTAGAAGAAGTGCCCGTTCCCGTGCCTCACGGGGAAGAACTGCTGGTGCGCATCGGCGCCTGCGGCGTGTGTGGGTCCGACCTGCCCCGTATTTACACCACCGGCACCAGCAAGCAGAAATATCCCCTGACCCTGGGCCACGAATTTTCCGGCACCGTGGTCGCCGTGGGCGAGGAGGCCGACCCAGGCCTCCTCGGTAAGCGGGGCACCTTCTTCCCCCTGATCCCCTGCCGGAAGTGCGACCCCTGCCTCTCCGGCAACTACGCCATGTGCGAGGACTATGACTATCTTGGCTCCCGCCGGGACGGTGGCTTCGCCGACTACTGCCTCATCCCCAGCGCCTGGCACATGGTCATTTCCAACAACCCGGAAACCAGCTTTGAGGAGTTGGCCATGGCCGAGCCTGCCTGCGTGGCCCAGCACGCCATGCTCCGCCGGAGCAATATTTACGCCGGAGCCAATGTCCTGGTGTTCGGCGCAGGCCCCATCGGCATCATGGCCGCCCGTTGGGCCCAGATCGCCGGAGCGGGCCACATTCTGATGGTGGACGTGCTGGACGAGAAGGTCGCCTTTGCCAAGGCCCACGGCTTTGCCGCCGTGAACTCCCGCAGCGGCAATCTGGAACAGCAGGTCCGTGCCGCCTTTGATGGCAAGCTGGCCGACGTAGCCTTCGAGGGCACCGGCTTCGGCTCCGCCCTGAACAACGCCATCGACTGCGTGCGGCCCTTCGCCACGGTGGTCATGGTGGGCAACCCCGCCGGAGATACCACCATCGGCAAGGTCCAGCACAGCAAAATTCTCCGGAAAGAGCTGACCATCAACGGCATCTGGAACTCCCATTTCAGCAATCTGCCCATCAACGAATGGCGCTACACCGTGGATATGCTGGACAAGGGCATTTTCCGCTGCGCTGACCTGATCTCCCACACCACCGACCTGGACGGCCTGCCCGGCCTCATCGACGACGTGAAGAACCATCGGGTCAACGCCTGCAAGGTCCTGTATGTGGACCCGGAAAACAAGTAATTTCCCCTTCCGACAAGAAAACCGCTCCCTGTCCGATGAGACGGGGAGCGGTTTTTATGCCCTTGCGCCGGAATGGGCTTCGTGCTATAATAGCGAAAAAGAACGAAAGAGGACATTTTTATGCGTGTTATCTTGATTACCGGCGTTTCCTCCGGCTTTGGCCGGGCCATGGCCAAGGAATTTTCCGCCCGGGGCGATGCGGTCTACGGG
The DNA here is from genome assembly GCA_900544405.1 of uncultured Eubacteriales bacterium. Taxonomy (GTDB): domain Bacteria; phylum Bacillota; class Clostridia; order Oscillospirales; family Oscillospiraceae; genus Faecousia. The sequence continues at coordinate 1,020 of UQVA01000012.1, read as the reverse complement.
GTCAGCCGCCGTGTTCCCGGGGAGGACGTGATGGCCTGCCTGGCGGGACATATCCAGGGGGACCTTTGCCAGCCGGATACGGCGGAGCGGGCGGTGGCCCAGGTACTGGAAAAGGCCGGGCGCATCGACGTGCTCATCAACAATGCAGGTTCCGGCATCGGCGGGGCGCTGGAGGAGACCACAGATAAGGAGCTGTCGGGCCTGTTCCAGATCAATTTCTTCGCCATGACCCGGCTGTGCCGGGCGGTGCTGCCGGTGATGCGGCAGCAGAAAAGCGGCCGCATCGTGAATTTCAGTTCCCTGGGTGGCCTGGCGGGCCTGCCCTATCAGGGAGCGTACAGCGCTACCAAGTTCGCCGTGGAGGGCTACACCGAGGCCCTGTACAGCGAGGTCCGGCCCTTCGGCATCCATGTTTCCATGCTGGAGCCGGGAGATTTCGCCACGGGCTTCACCGGCAGCCGGGTCATGGCCCTGTCGGAGGATTCCCCCTACACGCCCTATCATAAGAAGGCCCTGAAGCGCATCGAGGCCGACGAGACCGGAGGCTCCAAGCCGGAGGTTCTGGTGAAAACAGTGGCGAAAATTCTGGAGAAAAAGAAGCCGAAGCTGCGCTACGGGGCGGGCAACCCCTTCGAATGCGTACTGGTGAAGGGCCGCCACTTGATGGGCGATCAGCTGTTCCTGTTCCTGTTGGGAAAATATTACGGCACGAGATAAAACCATCCTCCCCCGGAGACTTTTCCCTCCGGGGGAGGCGTGTATATGCAGGCCAATGGCTCCCCTGTGTAGGGGGAGCTGTCACACCTTTCGGTGTGACTGAGGGGGTGTACGGTTGGACGGCGTAGAAATGTACCGCCCCTTCTGAGGGATGCCTTCCCCTGGGGGAAGGTGGCTGCCCGCAAGGGCAGACGGATGAGGGGCGGTAGAGGCTACCGGTTCGCACCGGCTAAAGGCTCCCCTGTGTAGGGTTGTGCCCCGCGCAGCGAATAGAAATGAACATGACTGCCGGTGGCAGTCATA
>UQVA01000011.1 GCA_900544405.1 uncultured Eubacteriales bacterium | reverse complement strand
TTGCCGCCTGCAATTCACAGACAGCAAGCCCTTTCGGTTGCTTGAACAATTTTTATTCTTATTTTTGTCTAACTTTTGGGGGTCACTTCAATCGCTTCGGAAGGGACTTTTGCGTGTTTTTTTACAGTTCCTTCAGCAGGGCCAGCAGGTATTCCCACACCCGGCCGGTGGAGGCGATGTCCAGCTTTTCCCGGCTGGTATGGATGTCGTGCATCTGGGGCCCGATGGAAACGCAGTCCAGGCCCGGCTTCTTGTCGGAGAGCAGACCACATTCCAGGCCCGCATGGATGGAGACCACCTGGGGCTTCTGGCCGTAGAGCTTCTCGTAGACCGCCACCATGGTATCCCGGAGGGCGGACTCGTGCTTATACTCCCAGGCGGGATAGTGGCCCATCAGTTCTGCCTTGCCGTCATAAAATTCCGCCATTTCCATAACCTTTTTGCCCAGAGCCATCTTCTCCTCGTTGACGCTGGACCGGATTGAACAAAGCACATTCACGCTGTCCTCGTCCATGGACACGATGCCCATGTTCAGGCTGGTCTGGGGCAGGTCCGGCATATCCGGACACATGGCCTGGACCCCGTTGGGGCAGGCGCACAGGAAGCCGATAACTTTTGCGGTGTCCTGGGGGGACATAGCGTTGCCTCCCAACACATCCACATCGTCCGCCCGAACGATGGCGTTTGGCTCATCGTAGGTGTCCCGAATCTCCTGCTGCAGAGCGGCAGCAATGTCGTTGATGCGTTCCAGGCCGATGCCCATGGCTACCATAGTGGCGCTGGCGGAGCGGGGAATGGCGTTGCTCTTATTGCCGCCGGAGATGCTGGTCAGGCACAGGGGCATGAGCTTCTGGACCCGGCCCATGAATTCGCCCAGCATTTTGTTGGCGTTGGCCCGGTTCTCGTTGATCTCCACGCCGGAATGGCCGCCCTTCAGGCCCTCCACCGTCAGACGGATGCAGGGGCCGTAGACCGCCTTCCGCTTGGCGGGCAGCTTGGTCAGCACGGAGGCGCCGCCGGCGCAGGACACGGTGAAAATGCCCTCGTCCTCGGAGTCCAGATTGATGAGCCGCATGGCGGAGAACTGGGACATATCGATGTTCTCCGCACCGGTCATGCCGGTCTCTTCGTCCACGGTGATGAGGACTTCAATGGGTGGGTGGGGAATGGTGGGGTCCTCCAGCAGGGCCATGGCATAGGCCACGGCGATGCCGTCGTCGCCGCCCAGAGTGGTCCCACGGGCAAAGACAAATTGGTCGTCGTGGGTCAGGTCCAAGGGCTCCTTGGCCATATCCATGGTGCAGTCCGGGTCCTTCTCGCAGACCATGTCCATGTGGCCCTGGAGCAGCACCGGGGCGTGGTCCTCATAGCCGGGGGTAGCAGGCTGGAACCAGAGAATGTCCCCCACCGGGTCCTGAATGACACGAACGCCGTGGCTTTCGGCAAATTCCTTCAGATAATTGCTGATGGCTTCGATATTCCCGGAGCCATGAGGAATGGAGCATAGCTTTTCAAAGCAGGCAAACACGCCTTCCGGCTGCAGACCCGCCAGTTTTTCACATTTCATAGACGAACACCTCGTTCTTCAAATTTCTTCCAGTATAGCACAAGCCGCACCGGTTGTCCACCGGGATTCATACAGAAATCTGATGAAAACATTTCTGTTTTCATAGCCGCCGCAGCGGCGTAGATTTCGTATGAGACGGCTTTTGAAGCATCAACTGCGCTTTGCGCAGCTCTTGGATGCTTCAAAAAGCCAGTGTAAAATTACAAATTTTACACTGGTATCAGGCTTTTTTCAGCATTTCCCGGATGTCCGCCGGGGTGAAGGTGTACACCGTGTCGCAGAACTGGCACTCCACCGGGAAGGCCTTGTCCTCGGCGATAATTTCCTCCAATTCTCCCCGGCCCAGGCTCAGCAGCGCAGCGCTGACCCGCTCCCGGGAGCAATAGCACTTGTAAGCAATTTCCTGCTTTTCCAGGATGTCCACACCCAGCTCGCCGCAGACCGTCTGCAAAATTTCCTCCGGGGTCATGCCCTTATCCAGCATGGGCGTCACGGCCCCGGCCTTCTGGATCCCCTGTTCCAAGGCAGAGATGGTGGCCTCCGGCGCATCGGGCAGCAGCTGGAAAAGATACCCGCCCGCCACCTTGACGCTTTGGTCCCGGTCCACCAGCACCCCCAGGGCGCAGGCGGTGGGGGTCTGCTCGCTTTGGGCAAAATAAGCGGTCACGTCGTCACCGATTTCTCCGGAAGCCAGGGCCACGGAACCGATGTACGGCTCCTTCATTTGCAGATCCCGGACAACCGTCAGGGTGCCGTCGGTGCCGACCGTTGCCCCCACGTCCAGCTTGCCGGGATATTTTTCCACCAGCGGGACCTTCGGCTCCGTCACATAGCCCCGGACGTTGCCCACCGCATCGGACACGCAGACGATGGTGCCGATGGGGCCGCCGCCCTTGATCTGCAGGGTCATGGAGCCGTTCTCCACCTTCTGCATATTGCCCATCATGGAGGCCGCCGTCAGCGCCCGGCCGAATGCCGCCGTGGCGTTTGGAGTAGTCCCCTGAATTTCCGCCCCCCGGCGGACCGTTTCCGTGGAGCGGATGGCCACGCACTTCACGAAGCCGTCCTTACTCATGCCCCGAACCAAATAATCCATTATCGGATGGTCCCCTTTCTTGCTTTGAAATAAATGCGCTGTTCGCCGGGACCGGGCCGTTCCAGCTTCCGATCCGCAAACACTTCGATGCGGGTGAACCCGGCATCCTTCAGGAATCCCCGGAGGGTAGCCTCGGAATAGGCGTATTCCTGATGCTCCTCGAAGGAGCGCTCCCATAGATCTCCCCGGCGCTGGAACAGGTCCATGCCGTAGGAGCAGATATTCGTTTCCTCGTCAAATTCGCCCCGCCAGACGCAGTACACGTCATCATCCTCGTCCAGGAACACCTGGCCGTCCATGGCCCGGAGCTTTTCCGGGGTGTTCACGTCGAAGATCAGGCAGCCGCCGGGATTCAGGTATTTATAAGCCCGGCGCAGGGCCATGGCACAGTCGGCGGGGTCCAGAATATAGTCCAGGCTGTCCAGGGCGCACACCGCCAGGTCCACGGCTTTTGGAAGCCGCAGCTTTTCCAGCCGCTGGCAGGTGAACACCGGCATTTTTTCCAAATCGGCGCATTTCTGCTGGGCCACGGTGAGCATTTCCTCGGAGCAGTCCACTCCGATGACCTGCAGCCCCGCCTTTGCCAGCAGCAGGCTCACAGAGCCGGTGCCGCAGGCCAGATCCACCGCTGTCCGTGGTCGGCAGCCCTCTTTTTTCAGAATCTCCCGGTAAAAATCCACCACGGCGGCATAGTCCACATCATTGGTGAGCCGGTCGTAGCTGCGGGCAAGTTCATGGTAAGCGTTCATAGTCTCTCCTGAAAAAAGCATCCCGGACGGGAGCCGTCCGGGATGCCGATGATGTTAGCGATTGAAGATCTTGAAGATCTCGTCGATGTCGCTGATGTCGCCCTTGGGCGCATCCTCCGGCTTGGCTTCCGTGGAAGCGGCCTCCTCGGTCTGAGGCTTGTCGGAGGTATCGAAGCCGGTGGCAATGACGGTCACCCGCATCTCATCCTGGAAGGAATCGGAGGAGGTGGCGCCGAAGATGATGTTGGCGTTGGGGTTGGCAGCCTGCTGCACAATGCCGGCGGCGTTCTCCACGTCGTCCAGGGTCAACTCGGAAGAACCGGTGACGTTCACCAGCACGCCGGTAGCGCCGTCAATGGAGGTCTCCAGCAGGGGGCTGGAAACGGCGGCCTGTGCGGCCTGCTCGGCCTTGTCCCGGCCGGAGGCGATGCCCACGCCCATGTGGGCCCGACCGGCGTCCCGCATAACGGCAGACACGTCGGCGAAGTCCAGGTTGATGATGACCTGCTCGGAGTAGCCCACCAACTCGGAGATGGAGGTCACGGCCTGCTTCAGCACATCATCGGCAATGCCGAAGGCGTTGGCAAAGGTGATCTTCTGATCGGTGACGTACTTCAGCCGGTCGTTGGGGATGATGATCAGGGAATCCACCTTTTCGGAAAGGTCTGCGATGCCCTGGTCGGCCTGACGCATCCGGTTGGCGCCCTCGAACTTGAAGGGCTTGGTGACCACGCCCACGGTGAGGATACCGGCCTCCCGGGCCAGGTCCGCCACGATGGGTGCTGCGCCGGTGCCGGTGCCGCCGCCCATACCGGCGGTGATGAACACCATGTCGGTGCCTTCCAGAATCTTGGCGATCTGGGCCCGGCTCTCCTCGGCGCTCTTGCGGCCGATCTCCGGCTTGGAGCCTGCGCCCATGCCGCCGGTGAGCTTCTCGCCGATCTGAATTTTATTCTTGCAGATGGACTTGTTCAAGTCCTGCTTATCGGTATTCACGACGATGAAATCCACGCCGCTGACCCCGGACTCGATCATCCGGTTGATAACGTTGTTTCCGGCGCCGCCCACGCCGATGACTTTGATCTTTACGACCCGGTCCTGAAATGCTTCCGCCATACTACTTATCCTCCTATGTATCCGATCCGGGGCAAAGACACCCCGTAAACGATTTTTATATTCGTACTCCTATATTCTACCGTGAAATTTCCGTTTGGTCAATAGAAATTCTGCCCATCCGTGAAAAAATTTACACATTGTCCTTCTTTATTGGGCAAAGGGCGTGATTCCGACGCTGTCGGGCCAGATGGTGAAGCTCACATCCAGGGTCCCGGAGTCGTAGGACTGCAAAGAGGACCGGATGGCCGCCGTCATGGCGGCGACTTTTTTCTCCATCTGGGTCTCGTCGCCCAGAATGACCTCGTACTGGGTGCCGTACCAGAGGACGATGCGGCTCATGTCGCTGACGTCGATGCTGGCCACCTGGCCGAGGATTTCATTGGCTTCCAGCTGCTTCAGAATACCGAGAACGGCGCTGAGCCGCTGGGCCGGCTGGATGAGGCTGGGCTGAGTGGCCACGGTCTCCGTGGATTCCGTGGTCTCGTCGGTGTCCGCCGTTGCCGCAGCTGCCTTTCCCGCCACGGCCTGTTCGTTGACCACCGGGGACACCAGCACCACGCCCAGAATCTGAGCATTCTCCGTGGCCTGGCCGCCGTTGACCTGTTCCAGAACCTTGCCGTCGGAGGTGATGCGCCACCAGAAACCACCCTGGTCCCGGATGGCGTAGGCCACTTCATATTCCTTGATTTCAATATTGACCGTATCCGGCAATTTTATTCCCACCTGCACGCTTTCCACATAGGGAAGGGCCTTCAGGACCCGTGCGGCTGCGCTGATGGTATTCAAAGAGATGAGATTTTCTCCCTCCTGAATACCGGAGGCCTCCATCACGGACCAGGGGGTGTATTTTTCCGCCCCGGCCACCGTTACGGTCCTGACCTTGAAGAAAATGGACAGGCTCAGGCACAGGGCCAGGGCCACCGCCGCCACCACCAATATCCGCAGCAGCATCCGCCGGAAGGAAATGGTCTGGGCCGGGGTGTAGACCACCTGGGGGGCATTCCGCTTCCGCACCGGCCGCCGCTGGGCCGCCTGGATTTGCGGAGCCGTCCGGGAACGGGTCTGGGCCCGGGTCCGGGCGTTCTGCACCGGTTTTCTCGCCGGGCGTTTTGCCGCCGATGGCCTTCTTCCCGCAGGGGCCGGACGGCGCTGTTCTTTTGTATCCATGGCCATCGCTCCTTTTATCGTTTTCCGGCGGCCAGCCGGTCCAGAATGTCGCAGATGCGCTCCGCCGAATCCGGGACGGCCATTTTATGGAGTGCCGCACGCATGCCCCGGCGCTTCTCCGGGTCCTTCAACAGATCCGTCACCATGCCGTACAGGGCCTGAGCGGTGCAGTCCTTTTCCAGCAGGACCTCCGCTCCCCCGCCCCGCTCCAAGGCACGGGCGTTTTTCTCCTGATGATTGTCCGTCACGTTGGGGGACGGGATAAGCACACAGGGAATGCCCGCCGCCGCAATTTCGTTGCAGGTGGAGGCTCCCGCCCGGCTGATCATTACGTCCGCCGCCGCCATAACGGTGGGCATATTGTAAAGATATTCCTTCATCTCGATCCGTGGGGCCTTGGCCAGGTCCACGCCCTGGTCCTTTACGAAGTCCCCCATCCAATCCCAGCCGTAGCTGCCCACGGCATGGATATGCCGGAAGGGAAAGCCGTCCGCCTGCTCCAGAGCCAGCATCCGGCCCACGGCGTAGTTCATTTCCCTGGCTCCCTGGGAGCCGAAGGCGGAAAGCACCACCCATTCGTCCTCCCCAATGCCAAGGGCCTTCCGGGCCTTGGCACGGTCATTGAACAAGAACTCCCGCCGGACGGGCATTCCCACCACCTCGGCCTTTTCCGGGTGCCGGTAGTGCTTGGCGCTTTCCGGAAAGCAGATGAGCACCCGGTCCACCCAGTCCGCCACCATCCGGGTCGTCAGCCCCGGCATGGCGTTGCTTTCATGGACGCAGGTGGGGAGATGGAGCCGCCGGGCGGCCTCCAGCGCCGGGAAGCTGGCGTAGCCACCAGTACCGATGACCACATCCGCCTGGAAGTCCTGCAAAACACGCTTGCATTTGGAAATGGCCCTGGTAATAAGCCCCGCCGCACGGGCGTTGTGCCGGAAGGCGCGCATATTCAGTCCCCGGCAGAAGCTGGCGCTGGGGAAGCCCACAAGCTCATAGCCCGCCTTGGGCACCAACTCCATTTCCATGTCATCGCCGCCGATAAAGAGGACCTTTCCCTCCGGGTGGCGTTCTTTCCATATATTGGCCACGGCAATGGCGGGATTGATGTGTCCCGCCGTTCCGCCGCAGGTAAATACCACATTCATACTGATTCCTCCTGTTGGTCGGGCAGACCGAAGCGCCGTTCCTGCCGTTTTGGGCGGTACCGGCCTCTGGAAACTGCCAGAACAATGCCCATTTCCCCCAGATTCACGGCCAGTGCCGTACCGCCGTAGGAAAAGAAGGGCAGCGCCACCCCGGTGGATGGCAGAAGATTGGTCACGACACCGAAATTCAAAAGGGTCTGCACGGCGATCAGGGTCACAAGCCCCGCAGACAAAACGGTAGAAAACCGGTCCGGTGCATTCAGCGCAATGCGATAGCCCCGGAGAATGAGCAGGGCGAACAGGGTCATAATGCCCAGCGCCCCCACCAGTCCCAGCTCCTCGCAGAGAATGGCGAAAATATAGTCGTTATACTGAAAGGGCAGGTAGAGATATTTCTGCCTGCTTTTCCCCAGCCCCAGGCCGAACAGGCCGCCGGAGCCGATGGCATACAGGGACTGCAGGATCTGATAGCCCGTGTCGCCGGGATCCCGCTCCGGGTGGAGCCAGGCGGTGATACGGTCCCCGGCGTAGCCCATGAGGCTCACATACACCACCAGGAACACCACGGCTCCCGACGCAGCCCCCAGCAGCCACCGGACCCGCGTTCCGGCCACGAACATCATCACCGCCGCCACCATGCCCATGAGCATAATGGCGGAAAGATGCTTTTCCAACGCCAGCGGCACCAGAATGCCAAGCAGTGCCGCACCGAAGCCCAGGACTCCGAAGCGGAATTGTTCCGCCCGGCCGCCGTATTGAGCGGTGAGCCGGGCCATGACCAGAATCATCGTAAATTTGGCCACTTCCGAGGGCTGGAACTGTAAGCCCGCAATGTTGATCCACCGCCGGGCGCCGTTGACGGATTCCCCGAACACCAGCACGCTCAAAAGCAGCAGGATGCTGACCCCATACAGTGGCCAGGCCAGCCGGAACCAGAATTCCGCCGGTATCCGGCTGAGAAGCGCCATGGCCGTTAAACCAATGGCGGCGCACACCGCCTGCCGCTGCAAATAGCGGGTGGAGACGGTGTAAAGGGTATCATACTCACTTTGGGCGTAGCTGGCCGAGTACAGCACCGCCAGCCCCAGGGCCAGCAGTGCCAGCACCAGCGTCAGGAACACAGGGTCTACGCCTTCCCGCCGTCTCCGGCGGTCCTCCAAACGGTACAGAGCTGCCACTGTCTCCATGGGCGCTCCTTTCCGATTTGATGGGAATGTTATCCGAACCTTATCCGATTTTTCCGGCGATGCTCAGCCAGGCCACCACGCACATGATGGCGGACACTCCGGCGAACACAAAGACGATTTTTTCTTCCTTCCAGCCGCACATCTCAAAGTGATGATGGATGGGCGCCATTTTGAAGATGCGCTTGCCGTGGGTCAGCTTGAAATAGGTGACCTGAATGATGTCCGACAGGGTCTCCACGATATACACGAAGCCCGCAAAAATCAGCACCAGCGGCATATCCAGTGCAAAGGCCATGGCGCACACCACGCCGCCCATAAAGAGGGAGCCGGTATCGCCCATGAACACCTTGGCCGGGTGGAAATTATAGAAAAGATAGGCGACCAGTCCCCCGGCCAGGGCCGCAGGCAGCAGGGCCAGGTCGGACTTGCCCATGGCGTAGGCCGCAGCGGTGAAGAACACCATCACGGGAATGGTCACGGAGGAGCTGAGGCCGTCGATGCCGTCGGTCAGGTTCACGGCGTTGACGCAGCCCACCATCACGAACATGGCGAAGAAAATGTAGACCAGCGGATGAACGTAGAAGGTCACATTGAAGAAGGGCACATAAATGTCGCAAGTCAGCGTCCCCTCCCGGTACAGCACATACAGGTACACGGCGGACACGGCCATTTGCAGCATGGCCTTCTGCAGGGCCGTCAGGCCCAGGTCCCGCTTGTACTTCACCTTGCAAAAGTCGTCCAGGAAGCCCACCAGGCCGAAGCACAGGCTCAGGGCCAGCACATAAAAGACCGTATAGTCCTTCATGGACCCCAGATTGCCCACCAGGCACAAAATGACCGCAAAAATGAACATCAATCCGCCCATCAGGGGGGTGCCTGCCTTATTGTTATGCCAGGTGGGCCCAATTTCCCGGACGGACTGGCCCGCTTTCAATGCCCGCAGCACCGGCAGCAGCAGATAGCCCAGAAGGCCCGACAGGGCGCAGCCCACAGCCGCCGTGATCAGAATTCTCGTCATAGGTTCAAACCTCCGCCTTTGTATCTTCTTTTCCGAACAGGTCCAGCACCCGCTCCATGTGCATTCCCCGGCTGCCCTTCACCAGGATCACGTCGCCGGGCCGTGCAATGCGGCCCAGGGCCTCGGACAGCTTCTTCTGGTCGTCGTAAGCCTTGGCGCACCGGTCGTTCATACCGCCGGTAATGGCTCCGCCGATGACACGGGGGGCATTGGGGCCGTAGGCCATCAGCACATCGGCCTTTTCCGCCGCAATGCGGCCGATGCGGTAATGCTCCGCCTGGGTACAGACGCCCAATTCCAGCATATCCCCCAGCACGGCGATGTGCCGTCCGGGCTTGTGGCCCAGCACGTTCAGGGCCGCCGCCATGGACTCCGGACCTGCATTATAGCAGTCCTTGATGACCGTGCAGCCGCGAATTTCCAGGATTTCCTGCCGTCCGGCCATATTCCGGAACCGGGACAGCCGCTCCTGAATCTTCGCCGCATCCACGCCCATTTCCAGTCCCACAGAAATAGCCGCCAGAGCGTCCGGCACATAATGCTCCCCTTCCAGGGACAGTTCCGCCGGGAAGGTCAGGCTTCCGGAGTGGACCTGGAAGGACAAAATGCCGTCCTGCTGGGAAATATCGCTGCCCAGCACGTCACATTCCGGGTTCTGGATGCCGAAATAGCGGGTATGTACCGGATAGAGTTTATGCCGGTTCCAGAGGAGCTGATCATCGCCGTTCAGGATGATACGGCCGTTTTCCTGCATTCCCTCCAGAATTTCCAGCTTAGCCTGCAGGATGCCCTGCATGGAGCCAAGATGCTCAATGTGCATGGTGCCGATGTTGGTGATGACAGCCACGTCGGGCCGTCCGATAGACGCCAGATAAGCGATCTCCCGGAAGTGGTTCATGCCCATTTCCAGCACCGCCACCTCCGTATCCTCCGGCATGGCCAGCAGGGCCATGGGCATTCCGATGTCGTTGTTGTGATTGGCCGGGGTCTTGCCCACCCGGTAGGTGCCGTCCAGCACGCAGGCGATCATTTCCTTGGTGGTGCTTTTGCCCACGGAGCCGGTGACGGCTACCACCTTCATATTGAGCCGCAGCCGTTCCTGCCGGGCAATGTCGCCCAGGGCCTTTCGGGTGTCCTCCACCAGAATCATGGGGTAGTCCCCCACCTGGCGGCTGCCCAGCACCGCTGCCGCCCCCCGCTCCATGGCGGCGGGGATATAATCATGGCCGTCCCGCTCTCCCTGCAGCACCACAAACAGCTCCCCGGGCTGAATTTTCCGGGAATCGTTGGAGGCGCCGAAGAAGGTACGGTCCGCATATTTTTCTTCTACTCGTCCGCCGCACCACTGGGCGGCTTCCCGCAAGGTAATTTTACCCATTGCTTTTCAACCTTTCCGCCAGATGGTCCGCCACGATCTCCCGTTCATCCATGTGCCGTTTCACACCGTTGATCTCCTGGTACGTTTCGTGGCCCTTTCCGGCCAGGACAATTATATCATTTTTTTTCGCAATGTCCAGTGCATACCCGATGGCTTTCGGGCGGTTTTCTATGGCGATATAGGAATTTTCCGGCATTCCCGCCAGAATTTGCTTGATGATGGCCTCCGGGTCCTCGGTCCGGGGGTTGTCGGAGGTGACGATGCACACATCTGCATACTTCGCTCCAATGGCCCCCATAATGGGCCGCTTCAGAGGGTCCCGATCGCCGCCGCAGCCGAACACGGCGATAAGCCGCCCCTTGCAGTAGCCCTTCACAGAGGAGAGGACGTTTTCCAGTCCGTCGGGGGTGTGGGCATAGTCGATGAGGACCGTGTAGGGCTTTCCGGGGGTGGGGACCACCTCCAGCCGGCCCTTTACGCCCTTAGCCTCACTGAGGGCCGATGCCGCTTTGGCAAGGGGGATGCCCAGCACCGCAGCCAGCCCCAGCACCGTCAAACCGTTGGACACGGCGAAGCTGCCGGGAATTGGAAGGGACACCTTAGCCCGCTCCTCGCCCAGCACAGCGGTAAAGGATACTCCGTCGGCCCGCAGGGAAACATCCTCCGCATACAGCTCCGCTCCGGGATGCCAGGAGGTAGTCAGGATGGGGCAGGCGGCTTTGGCCTTCATCCGGTCGAACCAGGGGTCGTCCCGGTTCAGGACGGCCTGGTCGCACCGGGCAAACAGCTCCGCCTTTGTATCGCAGTAGGCCTCCATGGTGTGGTGGAAGTCCAAGTGGTCCTCGGTCAGGTTGGTAAAGGCCGCCGCTTGGAAATGGATGCCCCCCACCCGGTCCAGGGCGATGGAATGGGAAGAAACCTCCATGACCACATGGGTGCAGCCTGCGTCCAGCATCTGCCGGAACAGGCCCTGCAATTCAAAGCTCTCCGGGGTGGTCCGCTCCGTAGGCAAAACTTCATTGCCAATGCAGTTTTCCACCGTGCCGATGAGACCCACCTTGGCCCCCAGGGTTTTTTCCAGCACCTGCTTCAAAAGTAATGTCACGGAGGTCTTGCCGTTGGTGCCGGTGACGCCGATCATGGTCATTTGCTCCGCCGGATGGCCATAGTAATTGGCCCCGATGAGGGCCAGGGCCAGCCGGTCCGAGGGGACGAGAATGTAGGGAACGTCCCCCTCCGGCTTTTTGGCCGTGACCACCGCAGCGGCACCTTTTTCCAGCGCCATGGGAATGAATCGGTTCCCGTCGGTCTGGAAGCCGGAGACGGCCACAAACAGGCCTCCCGCCGTAACCTTCCGGGAATCGTAGGCCACGCCGGAAATGTCCAGATCCTCCGGAACGTTGGTTTCCAGAACGGTCACGCCCTGCAATAATTCCTTCAGCTTCATAACGAAACTCCTTTTTCGCCCTAATCGGCGGCTTTTGTATTGAGAAACTGCACCCGGATGGTGGTCCCCCGTGGGACCTTCGTTCCGGGCGGTACGGACTGCTCCGCAGCGGTCACTTCCGGGGAAATGTCCGTGTTGCCCAGAATCAGCAGGTTCAATCCAGCATCCTGAGCAGCCTGAGCGGCCTTCATCCGGTCCATGCCCAGGAAATCCGGCACGGTCACGTCCTCTGCCTCCGGCGTTTCCCCGCAGTAAAGAAGCACCTGGGAATCCCCGGAGACCGTCTCCCCGGCGGCGGGTATCTGTCCCGTGACCGTCTCCCCGTCCCCGATGACCCGTGCCGTCAGTCCCAGGGCTTTCAGGGCTTTTTCCGCATTCTTCCGGGTCTCCCCGGTCCAGTCCTGCAAAACCATCTCCCGGCCCGCCGCATCCTCCTCCGTATAATTCCGCTCCACTTCCAGATAGGGCAGAATGTCGCTCATCACGCTCCCCACGGTGGGGGCCGCCATGACGCCGCCGGAAATATAGATGCCCGTACTGCGGGAGGGGGTGTCCAGGGCCACCAGGACCAGATAGCTTGGGTCCTCCATGGGGGCCACCCCCACGAAAGACACGATCTTATCCGTGACCCGGCTGCCGTTTTCATCGAATACGTCTATTTTTTCACTGGTGCCGGTCTTTCCGCCAATGGAAAAGCCCGCCACGGAAGCGTTTTTCGCCGTTCCTTCCGTGACCACGGAGCGAAGAAGCCCACGCATGGTGTCGCTGGTCTCCCGGGAGATGGTCCGGCGGACGATGGTCGGCTCCTGCTTTAAGACCGTATTCCCCTTTGCATCCAGCACCTCGGAAACGATGTACGGTTCCATGAGGTAGCCCCCGTTGACCACAGAGGAAATGGCCCGTGCCAGCTGCAGGGGAGTCAGCTTGAAGGTCTGGCCGAAGGACCCGGAGGTCAGGGAGGCCGTGCCCCACTTGTCCGTGTCCGTCACCAGGGCCTTGTCAAAAAACACACCCTTGCTCTCCCCCGCCAGGTCGATACCGGTCTTTTCCAGGATTCCGAACCGCCGGACGTATTCGTAGAAGGTCTCCCCACCCATTTTCAGGGCGATGTGGGCAAAGGCGATGTTGCAGGAATTCTGCAGGGCCTGGGGGGTCTTTTCGGACCCGTGGCCCGCCGAACGCCAGCAGTGAAGCAGTTGGGACCGGCCCGGTATCTGCTCAGCGCCCTTGCAGTAGAAATTGGTGTCCAGGTCAATGGACCCGGAATCCAGCGCCGCCGCCATGGTCAGCACCTTAAAAGTGGACCCCGGCTCGTAGCCGTCGGAGAGGACCCGGTTGCGCCATTGCTTTAATCTGGCGGCAGTCATGGCCTCCTGATAGGCTTTTTTCTTGGCAGTATATCCTTCGCTCCCCTCCGGCTCGCACAAATAGGCAAGACGCAGTTCCTCCACCTGTGCGGCGGCCTTAGGGTCGAGAATGGTCTGATAATCATTGGGGTCATAGCCACCCAGGGTGGCCATGGCCAATATCTCCCCGGTCTTGACGTTCATCACCAAACCGAAAGCCCCGTTCTGCACGTCATAGCGGGCAATGGCCTCCTCCATGCGTTTTTCGAGACAGGCCTGGACCGTGGAATCTAGCGTCAGCACGACGCTGCATCCGGGGGTGGCAGAGACAAACTTTTCAAAGGAAAAGGGCATATCCATTTCGTTATTGCCCTTGGTAGTGACCACTTTATCGTTCCCGCCGGTCAGATACCGGTCGTAAGCGGCTTCCACCCCCTCCGAGCCGGTGTTGGAGGCGTTGGTAAAGCCAATCACCTGACTGGCCAGGGTCCCCATGGGATAGCAGCGCTGGGAATTGGGTTCCAGGTGAATGCCGGAAATGTCGTTTTCCTGAATATAGCTGCGAATTTTGGCCCCGGTCTCCCGGTCCACCCGTGCCGCCACCATCTGATAGCGTTTGGACAGGTCCTTGCCCTTCTTTTCGATGCTCTCCGGGTCCACATCCAGCAGTTCCCCCAGAAAAGCCGCAATGGCGCTTAAATCCGCCTTGGACTGCTTCAATTCATGGGGGTCCAGATAGACATTCTCCACCCCCACGGAAGCGGCCAGGGTATTCATGTTCCGGTCGTAAATGGCCCCCCGCATGGCGGTAACATAAGTGGTCCGGGTCTGGTTGCGCAAGGCTTCCCGGGCGTAATAATCATAATTCACCACCATCAGATCGTACAGCCGCAGGGCCATAGGCACAAAGGCCAGCAGCCCTAAAACTGCGGCCGTCAGCCTGATCCGGCGGTGGTGGCCGCTGTCCATACGGATGCGGCGATATTCCGTTTTTTTCCCGGCCACAGGCACTCCCCCATTTTCGCAAAAGTGGGCAGCAGGAGAGCCCCCGCTGCCCATACTGCTGGTAGTATCCTATTGGCCGAAAGGGCATTTATGCAAACAGGCCCCGGAAAAAGTCCGCCAACCGCTGGAAAATGTTCGGGGTCTCCGGCTCCTGGGGGATGGTCACGGAAAGGGCCTCGTGGGGAAGCTGGTCTGCCGGGACCATGCCCATGCCCAGCGCCGCCTGACGGACCTCGTTCAGGTCGTACTGCTCGCCGTACTTCTGCTCCAGAACCTCGTTCCGGTCCTCCAGGTCCCAGACGTAGCGCTGCAGAGTCCGCTGTTCGCTGCGGACCTGCTCCAATTCCACCATGCCCACGCACAGCACCACCGCCATCACGACAGACAGCACCACCGCCGCCAGAGCCAGGGGGTCGATGCGGAGGACGGTTTTCGGCTTCCGCACGGGCTTGGGCAGCAGGCCGCCCGGGCTGGGAAGGCGAAATTCCGGCTTTCGTGCCGCCGTGCCTTCGTAAGAGTATCGAATATATTGAATGTCCGAACGATCACGCTGCATACGTTCTCATCCTTCCGTAAAGAATCACAGTTTTTCGCAGACCCGCAGCTTGGCACTCCGGGACCGGGGATTTTCCGCCAGTTCTTCTTCGCTGGCCGTCAGGGGTTTGCGGGTAATGAGCTTCACCTTCGGCTTCTTGCCGCAGACGCACACCGGGAATTCCGGCGGGCAGGTGCAGCCTCTGGCCGCTTCCGCCATGGCGGTCTTGACGATGCGGTCCTCCAAGGAATGGAAGGTAATGACCGCCAGCCGTCCGCCAGGGTTCAGGGCCTCGATGGCCTCCGGCATCATCCGCTCCACGGCCCCCAACTCATCGTTGACGGCGATGCGGATGGCCTGAAAACTCCGCTTGGCCGGATGCTGCTTCTCCCGCAGAGCGGAAGCGGGCATGGCGCTGCGGATAATGTCCACCAGTTCCAGAGTCGTCTCAATGGGCGCATTTTCCCGGCGGCGGCAAATGGCGGCGGCGATCTGGGGCGCATACCGCTCCTCGCCGTAGGCGTAGAGGATACGCCGCAGCTCCTCCTGGGACCAGGTGTTCACCACGTCCGCTGCCGTCAGATTTTCCGTATTGTCCATCCGCATATCCAGCGGCGCATCGCTCATGTAGGAAAAGCCCCGCTCCCCGTCGTCCAGCTGGGGGCTGGAAACGCCCAGGTCCAGCAGAATGCCGTCCACGCCGGAAATGCCCAGGTCGGCAAGGACCCTGGGCAGGTCGGAAAAGTTACTGTGGACCAGCTGCACCCGGTCCCGGAAGGGGGCCAGCCGCTCCCCGGCGGCGGCCAGGGCCACATTATCCCGGTCGATGCCGATGAGTTTTCCCGTAGTGAGCCGGGAGGCGATCTGGTAAGAATGTCCGGCGCCGCCCAGGGTCCCATCCACATAAATGCCCTCCGGGCGGATATTCAGGCCGTCGATGCACTCCCGGAGCATCACGGAAACATGATGAAATTCGCTCATAGCCGGATCGCCTCCAAAGACGCCAGCAGCTTCTCCGGCGTCAGATTCTCCTGTTCAAAGGCGTTGAACTCCGCCTCGTCCCAAATTTCCGCCTGTCCGGCCCGGCCTACGATGACCGCATCCTTCCGGATACCGGCGTAGGACAGCAGGTAGGCGGGAAGGGTGAAGCGGAACTGCCGGTCCGGCACGCACTCCGCCGCATTCATAAAGATGAGACTGGTGGCCTCGCCCCGCTGAGAGAGCGGCAGGGCATTATAGTGTTCTTCCAGGGTGTGCCAGTCGGCCTCGGTATACGCCGTCAGGCACCGGCGGCCGCAGTTGACCCCCAGGGTCACAAAGAAGTGCCCGGTCAGGTCCTCCCGCAGCCGGGAAGGCAGAAACATTCGATTTTTGTCGTCCAGCTTTGCCGGATACTTGCCGATCATGGTGCCTTCCCTCCCTTTCGCTCCACTTTACTACCCTTTTTCTCCATTTAAGGACAGTATAATCGCTTCGCCTGAAAAAATCAATATTTTTTTCGATTTTTTCCGAAAAACCGGGAGATTTTTGTGTTATTTAGAACAATCGTTTGATTATCAGAAGAATTGCAGGGTATTTTCCCGGATGCGCCCCCGGATGCGGACGGGCTTCTTCGGGCATTGCAGCAAAAATGCCGCCAGAGGGGCCTCCACCCGGTCCTGGACCGCCCGGCGGAGCCGCCGGGCCCCGTCCTTCCCACGGCAGCCCTCAGAAAGCCACTGGGGCGTTTCCTCCGGCAGCAGCACCGTCAGACCGTTGGAGCGGCAGCGGGCGAGAAATTGATTCAGATATTTGGCCGCAATGGACCCCAGGGCCTCCTCATCCAGCTTCCGGAAGCAGACGATGCGGTCCAGCCGCCCCAGGAACTCCGGGGCGAAGCACTCCCGCAGGGCCTCCTCCATTTTCTCCCGCCTGCCCGAAGGCGAAAAGCCCAGGCCCTCCCCGGAGACCTGGCTGCCCACGTTGGAGGTCATCACCACGATGGCGTTGCGGAAGCTGACCCGGCGGCCGGTGCTGTCCGTCAGGACCCCTTCCTCCATGATTTGGAGCAATACCCCGGTCACGTCCGGGTGGGCCTTTTCCAGTTCGTCCAGCAGCACCAGACAATAGGGCCGCCGCCGGACAGCCTCCGTCAGCTTGCCCCCGTCCTCATAGCCCACATAGCCGGGAGGAGCACCGATGAGCCGGGCAACCGACTGTTTTTCCATATATTCCGTCATATCCAGCCGGATCATGGCCTCCCGGCTGCCGTACAATTCCTCCGCAATGGTCCGGCACAGCTCCGTTTTGCCCACGCCGGTGGGACCGGTAAAGAGCATACAGGCAATGGGCCGCTCCGGGTCCCTGACCCCCACCAAGCCCCGGCGCAGCAATTCCGCCACGGTGTTCACCGCTTCGCTCTGGCCCAGGACCTGCCGGGACAACGTTTCCTCCAAATGCAGCAGCTGTTCCCTTCGGCTGGCGGTAAGCCGCCCCACGGGAATGCCCGTCCGGGCGGACACCGCCCAGGCCACATCGGAGGCCGTAACACTGCGGGCCCGGCGGCTCTCTCTGGGTTCCCCGGATTTTTTCATCCGATCCCGAATTAAAGCTGCTTCTTCGAACCGGCTCTCCCGGACCGCCTCGTGAAGGGCCTGTTCCAGATTCTGCCGCTCCTCGCTTTTGCCCCATTGCAATTCCTCCATCCGGGCGTGGGCCGCTCCCTCGTCCAGCAGATCGATGGCCTTATCCGGCAAGTACAGGTCCGGCAGATACCGGACGGACAGGTCCACCGCCGCCTGCAGGGCCTCCTCCGTAATACGGAGCCGGTGATGCCGCTCCAAGCCGGGCTTCAAGCCCTGCAAAATAGCCAGCGCCGAGGGCTTATCCGGCTCCTCCACCCGGACCGGCCGGAACCGCCGCTCCAAGGCCGGGTCCTTTTCAATGAATTTCCGGTATTCCTCCAGGGTCGTGGCCCCCAGCATCTGCAATTCTCCCCGGCCCAGGGCGGGCTTCAGAATGTTGGCAGCGTCGATGGCTCCCTCCGCCGCCCCGGCTCCCACGATGGTGTGCATTTCGTCCACAAATAAAATCACGTCGGCGCTGCGGCGGATTTCCCCCAGCACATCCCGGAGCCGTTCCTCAAATTCCCCCCGGTACTTGGTCCCCGCCACCAGATTGGCCATATTCAGGCTGATAAGCCGCTTGTTTTTCAGCTGGGGCGGCACGCTGCCCGCCGCCAGCCGCTGGGCCAGGCCCTCGGCAATGGCAGTCTTGCCCACCCCCGGTTCTCCGATGAGGGCGGGATTGTTCTTGTTCTTCCGGCTCAGGATGCCGATGACCATATTGATCTCCCGGTCCCGGCCCACCACCGGCTCCATATTGGCGGCCTTGGCCACCAGGTCCTCGCTGAACTGCTCCAATAGCTTCACTTGGATCCGCTCCTCCTTTTTTGTCCCAATATCGCCCCATTGCAGATTCTCCACCGCCTGGGTAAACAGCGCCGTCCGGTCCACCCCTGCCCAAAAGAGCGTCTCCCCGGCGGCACAGCCCTCCAACCGCAGCATTGACAGCAGCAGATGGATGGGCCGGATGACCCGGCTCCCGGCGCATTTGGCCTCCCTGGCCGACAGGCGCAGAATTCTTTTTGCTTTTCCGGTCCATCCCTGGGGCAGGGGCAGGTCCGTGGCCCCCAGGCCCAGTTCCAGGGCCGTCAGGCTCCGCAAGAGTCCGTGGTCTGCGCCCCAGCTTCGCAGCAACTCCCCGGCGATGCCCGGACTTTCGGACAGGGCCAGCAGCAAATGCCCGGACCCCACGCAGCTATGTCCCATGGCACGGGCTTCCTCGCCGCTGCGGCGGAGAATTTCCCGTGTGCTTTCGTCAAATCCCACGCTTCTCCCTCCCCTGCCGGAAAATTTTTCCCGTGGGGACGAAAAAATATACCGCAAAAGAAAAAAAGGAATTGCTTTTTCCGGAATCCATGCTAGAATAAGGATGTATCCCATCTTGGATACGCCATCACACACATAATGGGAGGGTTACATATGGCTTACAAAATCACCGATACCTGCATCAAGTGCGGTACCTGCGCTGAGAACTGCCCCGTGGAGGCGATCTCCGAGGGCGACGACCAGTACGTGATCGACGCCGACGTTTGCGTTTCCTGCGGCTCCTGCGCCGAGAACTGCCCCGTCGAAGCGATCGAGGAGGGCTAATTGCCTGATTCCATGGTCGGCCTGTGTGCTGGTTTTCCGGCGCGCAGGCCGATTTTTTGGAGGTATCCATGGAAACTCTGTTCAACGGTTTTACCCTGGCCCTCTCCCCCGGCGCTTTCCCGCTGAGTACGGACAGCATGGTCCTGGCGGATTTCGTCCGGCTGCGGCCAAACGCCGGCGTGCTGGACTTAGGCTCCGGCTGCGGCACATTGGGCTTGCTGCTCTGCGCCAAAAATGAAAGCTGCACCGTTACGGGCATCGAGCTGGACCCGGAGGCCCACGCCATGGCCCTGGAAAACGCTGCCCGCAACGGCATCGACCGCCGTCTTGGCAGTATATGCGCCGACCTGCGGCTGCTGCCCTCGGAAATCGTCCCCGGCAGCTTTTCCTGCTGTGTTTCCAATCCCCCCTATTTTTCCGGCGGCTTTGCCAGCGCCGCCCACCCCCTGGCCCGGCAGGAACAGACCTGTACCCTGCGGGACGTGTTCGCCGCCGCATCGAAAAGTCTACGGTTCGGCGGGGACTTCTTTCTGGTCCACAAGCCGGAGCGGCTGGGGGAATTGTGCGCCCTGGGGGCGGAATTTGATTTGATTCCCAAGGTCCTGCGGCTGGTGCGCCACACATCCGGCGGCAGCGTGAGCCTTCTTTTGCTGCAAATGCGAAAGGGAGCCAAACAGGGCCTGATTTTTCAGGAGGAAGCCCTTCGGGACCCGGAGGGCCACCCCACCGCGGACTACCGCCGAATTTATCATCTCGAAGAATCCTAAGGAGGCATCTATGGCCGGTACACTTTATCTGGTCCCCACCCCCATCGGCAATCTGGGGGACATTTCGCCCAGAGCCCGGGAGACTCTGGAGCAGGCGGATTTTATCGCCGCCGAGGACACCCGTGTGACCTTGAAGCTCCTGAACCATCTGGGCATCAAAAAAAGCCTGGTCAGCTACTACGAGCATAACAAGGCCCAGCGGGGAGACGCTCTTTTACAGCGGATCTTGAACGGTGAAAACTGCGCACTGGTATCCGACGCCGGTTCCCCGGCCATTTCGGACCCCGGCGAGGACCTGGTCCGTGCCTGCGCCGAAGCAGGCATCGTGGTTACGGCCATCCCCGGTCCCTGCGCCGTGATCACCGGCCTTTCCATTTCCGGCCTGCCCACCGGCCGGTTCTGCTTTGAAGGGTTCCTGTCCACCACAAAAAAGGTCCGGCGGGAGCATCTGGAATCCCTCCGGCAGGAAAGCCGCACCATGATCTTCTACGAAGCCCCCCACAAGCTGGTGAACACCCTGGAGGACCTGGCGGAATTTTTCGGACCGGACCGGAAGATCAGCCTGTGCCGGGAGTTGACCAAGCTCCATGAGGAAGTGGTCCGCACCACCCTGGGCGAGGCCTTGGACCGCTACCGGGAAACGCCCCCCAAGGGAGAATTTGTGCTGGTTGTGGCCGGGGCCGAGCCGGTGGTGGAGGAAAAGCCCACCACGGAGGACGCCCTCAGCCGGGTCCGGGACCTGATGAACGCCGGTCTTTCCCGAAAAGACGCCGTGAAGCAGACCGCTCAGGAACTGGGGCTGCCCCGGAATCAGGTCTACGAAGCGTCTCTGCAAATCTGAATGCACTTTAATAGAAAAGACCGGACACCCGCTTTTTTGCGGATGTCCGGCTCTTTTTGACCAAATCTCCCTTCGGTCTGGGACTTTTTCAGTTCTGCTGAAGCATTTCGACGCAGCGGCTACACAGATTCTTTCCGAAGAACTGCCGCAGATTTTCTCTTGCGCCACAGAAAATACAGCAATTTTCCATCTTCTCCAGAACGATCCTGCGGTTTTCCACAAGGATCTCCAGTTCTGTTCCCACCTGGATCCCCATGGCCCGCCGCACCTCCACCGGCAGCACGATCCTCCCAAGATCGTCCACCTTGCGTATGATGCCAGTCGTTTGCATAGTTTCGGCCTCCCTTGCCTGTCCTGAATTGATTATAACGTGCCGAAATACAAATGTCAAAAACTTTTTTCATTCAATCGGACATTATTCAATATTTGTGCATTTTCACAATCATTTTGCAAATGTGCCCTGCATAGCCTTTGCTCGGGGGAGGCGATGGTATGACAATGAGTATTCTATGGGGGCTGCTGATTTTCTGTTCCGTGGGTTTTTCCCTGTGGAACGGCACCGGTCCGGCCCTCAGCGCCGCCGTGGCCCAGGGGGCCCAAAGCGGTCTGACCCTGGCCATTTCCATCGGCGGGTCCCTGTGCCTATGGAGCGGAGTGGGGCGGCTTATGAAAGCCGTGGGAGCGACAAACGCCCTTTCCCGGCTGCTGCGCCCTCTGCTGGGGCGGCTGTTCCCGGAATCCCGCCGGGACGCTTCCCTTTCCGGTGCCCTCAGCGGCAACATCTGCGCCAATCTCTTAGGACTGGGCAACGCCGCCACCCCCATGGGCATTGCGGCGGCCAAGCGGCTCATCGACCCGGCCCGGCCAAAGGTCGCCGGGGACAGCCTGTGCCGCCTCATCGTGCTGAACACCGCTTCCATCCAGCTGATCCCCGCCAATGTGGCCGCCATCCGGGCCTCTTTGGGCTGCCAGCGGCCCTTCGACATTCTCTATGCGGTTTGGGCCACCAGCTTCGCCTCCGCCGGAGCGGGGCTGCTGATGGCCTGGATACTGGGAAAGGTGTGGAAGGATGCTTGATTATCTGGTTCCGATGCTCCTGCTTCTGCTCTGCACTGCGGCCCTCAGAAAGCAGAAAAACGCCTACGAATTGCTGTTAGAAGGCGGAAAAGAGGGATTAAAACTGCTCTTTTCTCTCATTCCCACGTTGGTCATGCTCTTGACCGCCGTGTCCATGCTCCGCTCCTCCGGGGCCATAGACACTCTGGGGACCCTGGCCAAGCCGGTGTTTTCTTTTCTGGGCATTCCGCCGGAGACGGCCATGCTGGTACTCATCCGCCCCATCAGCGGCAGCGCCGCATTGGCCGTGGGGGCTGATTTAATGGCCGCATACGGCCCGGATTCTGAAATTGGCCGCACAGCGGCCATCATGCTCGGCTCCACGGAAACGACCTTTTACACCATCAGCGTCTATTTTGGGGCCGCTGGGGTCCGCAAGACCCGCTACACCATTCCGGCGGCGCTGACCGCCGATTTGGTGGGCTTCTGCATGGCCAGCCTTACCGCCCGGCTCTTTTTTGCCGGATAAGACCCATTATCATTAAAAGAAGCACTCCTGCGCTCACACCCAGCAGCAAGGCCCAAGTGTCGGATCGGCCCAGAGTGGGCAGCGGCTCCTCCGGCATAGGCGTTTCCACGGTCTCCACCCGGATGCCCTCTACCAGAAGTCGGTGGGTGTTCACCCCATAGGGCGTGCAGGTCAGCAGTGTCACCCGGTCCTCCCCAGGGACGGCTTCCAGGACCTCCGTCCGGTCCGGGGTCACGGTTTTGATTTCCTCCACTTCATACGTCAGCGTCCGGCCCAGGACCCGCAGGGTGAACCGGTCCCCCGGCTCCAACTCGTCCAGCCGGGTAAACAATTCCGCTCCGGGCAGGCCCCGATGACCGGTAACGACGCATTTTCGGCCCCTGCCGCCCAAGGGCAGATCCGTTTCCGGCAAATGGCCGGTCCCCCGGCGCAAAGCAGTGTCGGACACGCCATGATACACCGGAATGGTCAAATTGATTTTTGGAATTTCCAGGGTGGCCATGATGCCGCTGCCCTCCGGGTCCAAAAGTTCCTCGTAAGCCGCCGGGTCGTCCCGCTTTTCTTCCGCCTCCGCCCAGAGGGCATCCAGCCGCTGCCGGGTCATTTCCTCCACCCCGGAGGCGTAGGCCCGTGCGGCCTGCATCTGGTTTTTCCGGGCAAAATACTGGGCCAGAATGGGATAGGTCAGCAGGGCCAGCCCCGCCAGGATCAGGGCAATCGCCCGTTTCATTTCTTTTTCCGCAGGAGCCGCAGGCCCGTACCGGTCAGCACCACGCCGGCCGCCGCAAACAGGGCCACGCCCATGCCGCCGGTGGCGGGAAGCATCCCGCTGGAGGGCTTATTGGTCAGGTGCAGGGCGTAATAGCTGGCGCTGCCGCCGTCCAGAATACCGTCGGAATTCTCGTCGGTCAGGGTCACATCCGCCGTGGCGGTCTGCTGGGGATAACCTGCCGGGACCCCGGTCTGGGTCACGCTGTAAGTACCCAGGTCCAGACCCGTCAGGCGGATTTTGCCGCTGGCATCCGTGGTCAGCACAGACGCCGTTTCGCCGGACAGGGCCGGGCGATACACGTTCCCGTCCTTCACGAAGGACAGGTCTGCCGTGCCCCGGCTCAGTTTGAATGTGCTGCCGGAAAGAGCGCTGCCGTTGGGGTCCGTGAGGCTCAGTTCGATACCGTAGGTGTGGCTGGTCACGGAAGCGGCCGTGTCGCTCCAAGCGGCTTCATAGCCGTTGGCATGGTAATCCAGGTAGGCCGTGGCCGTCATGGCAGCGCCATCCCGGATGGAGGTCCCCGCCGTGGTGGAGAAGGTCACTTGAATGGTGTCTTTTCCGAGGTAACCGGTGTGATTGGGGAAGGTCACGGCGAAGGACAGGCCATTGGTACTGCCCGCCGGACGGGTGGGAGCGGAGGTTTCCAAAGTGCAGCCGGAAAGGGCAGATTCGGTGCCTTGCAGAAGGCCCGTCACCTGGACGGAACCGGCGTTCAGGGTCATTTGCTCCGGCAGTTTCACGCTGATGCACAGGCCGGTCTGGGTGGCATCGTCGGGATAGCTGGGTGCTTTCAGAGTCAGGGTGTAGTTGACCAGCTCGCCCACAGTGACAGAGGTCCCATCGGTCGTCAGGGTCAGGTCACTGCTGGCCTCTTGCTTGGCGCTGGCAGTGCTGCCCACGGCCACCCAGGCGCCGTTTTCATATTTGGGGAACACAGAACCGGTCATGAGGAGGTAATTTTCTCCCACTTCGATCAGGTAATAGCCCAGCGGAAGCCGTGCGGTAATCGTCCCCTGTTCATCTGCGGTAGCGCTTTCAGGGTCCGTAGAATCCAACTGAATCCTGCAGTTGTCCCGGACCGCCTTCAAAAACGCCGCACGGGTGCCGCCGTCCATGGAAAAGAAGCTGTCCGCTACCGCCTTCTTGCCACTGTCGGTGTTGACGTAGGCAGGATATTCGGACAGAACGTAGCTTGCCACCTCGTCTGTCCAGATGTACATTGGGTCCGCCGGTTGTCCGTTGGTCAAATTGACCCCAATGATTTTGTAGAAAGTTGCCTTCGCACCGGGGTCCAGCCCGGTGATGATGAGCGACGCACTGGAATTTTGCCTAAGTGCCCGCACCGGGGCGGCCAGACTGCTCAAAATCAGCACGAAGGCGATCATCATGGCGCTCCATCGGCTAACATTGGTTTTTCTCATAAAAGATCCTCCCTGTTGATTTTCTCAGATTCTCTCCATAGGAATAACCATATCACCCGCAGAAAACCTTGTCAATACGCCTTTTCGACACATTTCGCCAAATTTGTCCGTCAGGGAAAACTTCGTTCAATTTGACATATTGTTTGTGCAACCTGACGAAGCTATTTGGGGGAGTGAAACTTCAAGGATCGGTTCATGAAATTAGATTTGCAGGAGTTTCGGACATTCCGAGAATAGCCCTCCCCCTGAGCGCCGGGCTTGGTACTTCCGAGGAGTGCCTTCCCCTGGGGGAAGGTGGCTGCCCGTCAGGGCAGACGGATGAGGGGCGGTAGGTGCTAAGTCGAAGCACCAGATAATGCCTCGCCGGTTTCTGCGTATGGAATTCAACAGCCGGGGCGGTGATTTCTGCCCCGGCTGTTGAGTTTATGCGCTCATGTCCCCCATTTGCTCCCGGACCCAGGGACCAACCTGGTCCGGAGTCAGGCCCAGGGGCAACGCCAATTCCTGGGCGATGAGCCGCTGAGCGTCCCGGAGGAAGTTTTCGTCGCACTGATGCAGCTTCCGCCCCTGCTCCCGCAGGAACAGCCGGTAGCACTCCACCGAACAGATCATAGACACCAAACCCGCCCGGTCCGTGCCGGAAAGCAGCGCCCGGTAAAGATTTTTCCGCTTGTTCTCGTCGACCTCCCAACTGTACGCCCTGGCCCGTTCGGAGGCAAGCATCCGCTCCACCTCCGGCTTGGAGGGCAGACGCCGGATCTTGCCCACGGCCGTCGGATTTTCCGTAGGGATCAGGAACCGGGTCTCTGCCCTGGCCAGCGGCTCCAACACATAAAATGCCTGGCGTTTCCCGTTGACCCGCCGCTCCTCCAAGCCCAGATAGCGGCAGGGTCCGTGCGCTCCGTAGAGCAAAATGTCGTCCTGTGAAAACACAGCGTTCGCCTCCTTTGTAAATCTATCTTTATTATAGCCGAATTTCCTGGAACTTGCAAATCGGAAAAATGACGAATTTTCGGGGTTTTTCCCCCTTCGTCAAAGATTTATTTTGGTCATTTCCCCTAGTATTCCAGCTTCACGCCGGTATTGCGCAGCCAGAAGTCCGTTTGGAGCAGGAACGCCATGGTCTGGGGCACGCCCATAAGCTGGCCGTACCAGGGCCAACTGCTTTCCCCATGAAGCAGGTCCTCCGCCGCCTTCCGGTCCACCAGATCAAAAAGCGGTGCATTTTTCTCGGCCAGCAGCGCTTCCAACCGCTCCGCCATCAGGTCCCGATACCGGGGGTGCCAGGTCTTGGGATAGGGACTTTTCTTCCGGTGCAGGATCTTCTCCGGCAGCCAACCCTCCATGGCCCGGCGCAGCAGGCCTTTTTCCTCCCCGTGGTAGTCCTTGAAGGCCCAGGGGACCCCGTACAGGTACTCGGCAATGCGATAGTCGCAGAAGGGCACCCGGACCTCCAGGGACTGGTACATGCTCATCCGGTCCTTCCGGTCCAGGAGAGTCTGCATGAACCAGCGGTAATTGAGATTCACCATTTCCTTCATACGCCGCTCCGTGGGGTCCGTTCCTGGCAGGACATCCGTTTCCCGGACGGTCGTCCGGTAGCGTTCCTGAACGAAAGCCTCCCCGTCCAGCTTTTCCCGCAAAGCCGGGTGCAGGAACGTCATCCGGTAGCGGGTATTCTGGGCCCAGGGGAAACCATCCACCGCCCGGACCTCCGGGTCCCGGAACCAGGGGTAGCCCCCGAAAATCTCGTCGGCACACTCCCCGGACAGCGCCATTTTCACGCTTTTGCGAATATCCCCGCAAAAGGCCAGCAGAGAAAAATCCACGTCCGCCATGCCCGGCAGGTCCCTGGCCGCCGTGGCCGCTTCCAGCGTCGCCGACAGGTCCTCCGGGGTCAGGACGGTATGGTGAGCCGTGGCCCCTACCGCCGTTTCCATGGTGCCGATAAAATCCTCATCGGAATTGGGCTGGAACTTTCCGGGGACAAAATACCGGGCATTGTCCGCATATCCCACGGAAAACGTATCGACAGTCTTTCCCTCGGCGTGGAGCTTTTCGGCACAGACGGCGGTAATGAGGCTGGAATCCAGCCCCCCGGACAGGAACATCCCGATGGGAACATCGGCCACCATTTGCCGCCGGATGGCATCCGTCACCAGGAAGCGGACCTGCGCCACGGTATCCTCGAAGCTGTCCCGATGCTCCCGGTCTTTTAAGGACCAATACCGGTGCAGGTGCAGGACGCCCTTCTCAAAAATCCCGAAGCACCCCGGCTCCACCTCCCGGATGTCCCGGAATACCCCGCTGCCGGGGGTCCGTCCGGGACCCAGCAGGAGAATTTCGCCTGCCCCCTCCGCCGTCAGCACCGGCTGTGCCGACGGGTGGGCCAGAATGGTCTTGATCTCGGAGGCAAACAGCAGTCCCCTGCCCTTTTGCAGGAAAAAGAGGGGCTTCACCCCCATCCGGTCCCGGGCCAGCAGCAGCTTTTCCGCCCGCTCCATCCAAAGGGCGAAGGCGAAAATGCCGTTGAACCGGTCCAAGGCCGCCGTCCCCCACTCTGCGCAGCCGTGGAGGACCACCTCCGTGTCCGAATGGGTCCGGAATTCGTGGCCCAGGCCTTCCAATTCACCCCGCAGCTCCGCCGTATTGTACAGTTCCCCGTTGTACGCCAGAATGTACCGTTCCCCGGCCCATTGGAGCGCCATGGGCTGTGCGCCCCCCGCCGGGTCCACGATGGCCAGCCGGGTATGGAGCAGCGCATGATTTTTTTCGGCATAAACGCCCTGTCCGTCCGGCCCCCGCCGGCGCATGGTCCTCTGCATTTTTTTCAGAATTTTCCCGTCAAAGGGAACATCAAAAATTCCCGCAATGGCGCACATCATTGACCCCACCTTTCTCCCTTTCATGGTATGCTTTTCCAGCGGGGCGTGTGCATGAGCCTTCGGTCCGGCGGTTATGCTAATGCCGGTGATGAATCATGCAGGAAAGTCAAAATCTCTTGAATTCCATTCTGAAAACCGCCCAGATGGGCCAGACAGGCATCCGCTCCACCCTGAAAAGCACCATGCGCCCCACCCTCCGCCGGGCCCTGGAGACCCAGCTTTCGGAGTACGACGGCATTGAACGGGAAGCCCAGTCCATTGCCGAAAGCCGTGGCTGGGAACTGCAGGACCTGGAGCCGGTGGCCAAGGGCATGGCGGATATGGTGACCCGGGCCCGGCTCAGCGGCGGCTGCACGGACTCCCGCATTGCCGCCATGATGATCACGGGCAGCACCAAGGGCATGGTGAAGGGCTTACAGCAGCTGCACCAGTTCAACCGCCCGGACCCCCAGGTGACGAGCCTATCCCAGAAGCTGCTGGACTGCGAAAACGCAGGCATCCGGCAGATGCAGAGCTTCCTCTAAAGCGGAAAAAGCCCCCGGTTTTTCGGAACCGGGGGCTTTGCCATGGGTTATGGAATTACTTGCTGCGCTTTCTCATGGAGAACCAAAGAGCAGCAGCCAGAACGGCGGAGGTCATCAGGACCAGGGTCGTCATGGCAACATCGAAGGTGTCGCCGGTGGCCGGGGTGGCCGTCTGCTTCTCGCCGCAGTCCTTGCACATGCCGTCGGAACCGTAGTGGTGGCCGGTGGCAGGGATGGAGGAACCGGTAGCCACGGTCTGGCCGCAGCGCTTGCACACGGTATCGCCGGTGTAGCCTGCCTCGGTGCAGGTAGCAGCCTTGGCGTTCTTCACCTCGGTGTCGTGGCCCAGAGCCGGGATGGCGGAGCCGGTAGCCAGAGTCTCGCCGCAGCGCTTGCACACGGTGTCGCCGGTGTAGCCGTCTTCGGTGCAGGTGGCGTCCTTGGCGTTCCGCACTTCGGGATCGTGGTCCAGAGCGGCGGTAGCCAGGACCTTGCTGTCGGTGTAGGTCTTACCGGCGAAGGTCACGGTTGCGGTGAAGGTCTCCTCACCGGCCACGCCGCAGGCGGCTTCCTTGGTGATCTCGCTGGTGATGTCGCCGTCCAGCACCTCGGTGTGGCTTGCGTCATTGCCGCAGGTGAAGGTAGCGGTGGCAGCGGTGCCGTCCTCGGTCCAGGTCCAGCTGGGCTCGCCATAGCTGTGGCCCAGAGGATCGATCACGTTGCCGGTCTCCAGGACTTCGCCGCAGACCTCACAAACCAGGTCGCCGGTGTAGCCGGACTCGGTGCAGGTTGCATCCTTCACATTTGTGCGCTTGGGGTTGTGGCCCACCTGCTCGATGGCATCCAGCAGGGTCTGGTAGTTGAATACCAGTTCCTTCTGGGCATCGGTCAGGGCATTGTACTCGGCCAGCAGCTCCCGAACTCTCTGCTCGTCGGCAGCGGTCAGCAGGTCGATGGGCTTCAAAGCCTCGATCTTCTTGATGATCTCCAGAACCGCCTGCTCGTCCGGATCGTCGGCAGAAGCGTCGATGTACAGCGTGGCGATGGCGCCGGGGCCGGTCTTGGTGCCTGCGAAGGTCGTGACCCGATAGGCGTAGGTGCAGCCGATGTTCAGGGTAGTGGTATCGGTGTAGGCACATTCGGTCAGGCCCTCGGCCAGGGTCTCGAAGCCGTCATACACCCAGGTATCCTGTTCGCCGTCGGAGACCTTATGGGCCAGGGAGCGCTCCACGGTGTAGGTGACGCTTTCCAGGTCCGCCTGCTTGGCAGCGGTCCAGGTCAGGGCGGCATTGTGCTTGCCGCTCTCGGTGACGGTCAGGTCGATAGGCGTGAAGTAACTGGACTCCATAACGGTGACGCTGCCCTTTTCGGTGTTGAAGTACTTCTCCCACACGTAGGCAGTGTAGCCGGTTGCGCCCTCCGGATAGTAGAGGTTCAGTCCGAAGTCATTGTAGACATAGCCCACGCCGATCTCATAGTCAGCCCAGATGCCCACAAAGTTGCAGTACAGAGCCAAGTTGGCCACGGGGCCGGTGGTAGAAGCAGTGGTCTCCAGCAGAGGAGCAGTCATGCCGGTGAAGTAGTAATCCTTCAGGTTGGAGCATCCGAAGAAGGCGTGGTTGCCAATACGCACCAAGGTGCTGGGATAAGTGACCTTCTTCAGGTAGGTGTTGCCACGGAAGGCATGGGCACCTACGCGAACGGTTCCCTCCGGGATCACATACTGCTCCGCATCGCGTCCTGCGGGGTAGAATACCAGCGTTTTTCCGGTGTAGTCGAAGAGGACACCGTCCACACTCTTGAAGGACAGCGAGCGGTTATCCGCATACACATTCTTCAGGCTGGTGCAGCCCAAGAATGCACTGGTGGAAACGCTGGCGCCCCAATTGGTGACGGAAGCCGGGAAAGTGATTTCCTCCAAGGCCTCGCAATTGGTAAAGCCCCGTTCCGGGATTGCAGTCAGGGATGCGGGAAGCTTCACCTTCTTGAGGGACGCATTCTCAGACAGTGCGTTGGAACCCATGGTCGTCAGGGTGTCCGGCAGATTCAGCTCCTCCAGACCGGTGCCGGAGAAAGCATAGGAGCCGGTGGCAGTCAGGCCGTAGGGCAGGCTCAGGACCTTCAGAGACTTACAACCCTGGAAGGCGTAGTCGTCGATGGTCAGGCCGTTGGCGGAAGTCTCGAAGTAGACCTCCTCCAAGGCAGACCCCTGGAAAGCGTAAGCGCCGATGGTAGTCACAGTGGAGGGGATGTAGAGCTTCTTGATGGTCTTGTTGTTCTGCAGCATCTTATCGGGGATGGCCGTCATGGTAGAGGGAATGGTGAATTCCGTAATCTCATTGGCGGCAGGCCAGATGTAGATGTCGCCGGTCTCCCGCAGCAGCAGGATACCATCGGAGGAGGTGTAAGTCTTGTTCCCCTCTGCTACAGAGATGCTCTTCAGGCTGTTGGCCTTGTCAAAAGCATTTTTCGCAATGGAGGTCAGGCTGGCAGGCAGGGTTACCTCAGTAATGTAGGCCGTCTTGTTGAAGTTCAGGTAGGCAAAGGCATAGGAACCAATCCTCTCCAGCGTCTCCGGGAATTCCAGGGTCCGGGCCTCATAGCACTGATAGAATCCGTAATTGCCAATGTCTGTCAGTTTTGTTCCAGTAAAATCGAAGTCCGTCAGCATTCTGCAGCAATAGAAGGCATTCTTTCCGACACGCTCCAACTTGCTGGGCCAGCCGAAATCGGTCAGCACATTGCAATTGTAGAATGCATAATCTCCGATCTCCGTAACATTATCGGACATCGCCAGGTTTTTCAAAGCCTTCACTCCGTAGAAAGCCCGGATGGGAATGACCGTTGCGCTGCCGCAGTCCACATCCGTAAGTGCGGAGCATCCGTAGAAGGCATAATCCCCCAACATTGTTACCGATGCAGGCAGAATTGCCTTTTTCAGCTTGGAGCAGCCATTGAAGGCGTACTTTGCAACCTCAGTCAGACCATCCGGGAAAGTCACGGATGTCAGCGAGGAGCAGCTATTGAAAGCATGATCGCCAATGCAGGTCACACTGGCAGGAAGATCTGCCGTCTTCAGTGCAGCGCACTTATTGAAAGCATACGCCGGAACGGCAGTCAGAGACGTGCCGAAGCCAACCGTTGCAAGCTTGGTGCAGCCGTCGAAGGCGTTGACGCCCAAGCTGCTCATGCCGTCCGGGAAGGTGATGGCCGTCAGGCCGGTGCAGCCATAGAAAGCCTTGTCACCGATGGACTTCATGCTGGCGGGCAGGGTGATGGTGGTCAGGCCGGTCTTGGAATAGAAGGCAGAGGGGCTGATGGTCTCCACGCCATCGGCCACGGTGTAACTGGTGGCCTTGAAGGAATCGGTGGCGGCGATCAGGGTCTTGCCGTCGGCAGTGTAGAGAACGCCCGCATCATCAAGCCGGATGCTTGCGCCATCCTCCACCACGATGCCCGTGAACTTCGTGCACTTCAGGAACAGCTGGATACCCAGGGTCAATGTGGGAGCCTTGTAAGTGGACGGGAAGATGAGTTTGGTCAGGTTCGTGCAGTTCTGGAAGGCCTTGTCCCCGATAAAAGTAAGGTTATCAGGTACAACAAACTCCGTCAGTGCCGTGTCGCCGTCAAAAGCAGATACGCCGATATAGGTCAGCTTGGGAGCCGTAAACTTTTCCAGGGCTGTATCCTTGGAGAACGATCCGCTGCCCATCTCCGGAGTACCCAGAATGGTTACTTCCTTCAAGCCAGTGTTGTATGCAAAGGCATTTCCGGCCAGATAGGTCACCGTCTCGGGAATCGTAACGGCGGTCATCGCATTGTTTCTCTGGAAGCAGGCCTGACCGATGCTGGCGACATTCTTCAAATCAGGAAGCTCGGTAAGACCGCAGGCGAAGAAGGTCCGGGCAGGCAGTTCCTTCAAAGCGGCGGACAGGACCGCACGCTGCAGCTTGGTGCAGCCGTTGAACTGGCCGCCTGCTGCATTCAGACCGTTGAAGCTGTCGGACATAGTCACAGAGGTCAGTTCCGCACAGCCATAGAAAGCACTCTCACCCAACTCAGTCAGTGCATCACCGAGCACCAGATCGCCTGCAAGGGCTTTGCAGTTGAAGAAGGCGTTCTTACCCACACTGGTCACACCGGCCGGAAGAACAGTATCGCAGTTCACACTAGCCAGACTCGTGCAGCCCTGGAAAGCGCCCTCTCCGATGGTCTTCAGGGAGTCGGGAAGGTTGACGGATTTCAAATTAGAGCAGCCGTAGAAGGCACGATAATTGATTTCCTCAACACCGGTGGGCAGTGTCACGGAAATCACACCGGCATTGCCCTTGAATGCCTGTTCACCGATGACCCGAACGCCGTCAGGAACGACAACATTGGATTCTCCACCACTGTAAGCAACCAGCGTATCACCCACAATCTGGAAGCTGCCGGTTGTAGAGGCCTTGGCGACAGTCACTTCCACCTCAGCAGTAGTGCCGGTGGCCTTGGCGGTGGCGGTAACAATTGCCGTACCGGCACCCACAGCCGTGAGCTTCGCATAGCTGGTGAAGTATTCACCTTCGGGACCGTTGGGCTCCACTGTAACCACCTTTGTATCGGAAGAGGACCACTCCAGCGTCAGATCGGTGGCATAGAAAGGTGCATAAGCGTAAAGTCGCACATCGGTATTGGTGCCGCCCTCCACCATGGAGACAGCAGTTCGGGTGAGCTTCATCTCCTCGATGGAAACGGCAGGACCTACCTCGTCCGTGACAGTCACATCGCAGGTAGCCATCATGTCGGGCCATACGGTGGAAGATACGGTGATGGTAGCCGTACCGGTGGACTTAGCCGCCACGATACCGCTGCGGACTTCCACCACATCCTCGTTGGAGGAGGTCCAGGTCAG
This sequence comes from uncultured Eubacteriales bacterium, assembly GCA_900544405.1. Taxonomy (GTDB): domain Bacteria; phylum Bacillota; class Clostridia; order Oscillospirales; family Oscillospiraceae; genus Faecousia. The sequence continues at coordinate 21,753 of UQVA01000011.1, read as the reverse complement.
GTGCTGGTCGGTGGCATCATCGGGGGTCACGGTAGCCGTCAGGGTGTCGTGGCCATTCAGAGGCAGGGTCAGGCTGGTCTTGTCCAGGCTGATGCCGGTGACGGCCTGCTCCGGCAGACGCACCCGGAAGGCGCACTGGTTCATGGCGTAGTCATAAGCCACCACGTAGAAGCAGCCCTTGGTCAGCGTCTTGTAGAAGTCGGTCACGTCGAAGGTGTAGGTGAACTCTTCGTAGGGTCCGGGGACCGTGCCGTCATCCTTCACGGCCGGGTAGATGCCCTCGTAGTAGTTGCTGCCGGTGCTGATCTCCAGCTTTCCGGAGTTGTTTCTCTTCTCCACGGCGGAGTATAGCGTTGCGCCGGCCAGAGCGAAGTTATCGGCCAGGGTCACATCCAGGTAGACCCGTCCGTCGTCACCCTTGCGGAAGCGCAGGTTATCCCGATCCAGAATGTAGGGCATTTCGCCGTCGGAGGTGAAGTTGAATGAGTATGTATTGTTCTTATTGTTCTGCGCGTTCACGCCGTCCACATAAGCGGTGACGGTGTAGGTCATGTGGGTGTTGCTGGGGATCAGCACAATCTCCTTGCCGGTCAGCGCAGGCCATGCCTCACCGATCAGTCCGGCCCGAATCTTTCCAGTGCTGGAGTTGTACATAGCCTTGCGAACATTCATTTCGCTCCACTGCTTGTACACGGCACCGGTATCCGCATCCACGATGGTACCCATGGCAGTCTTGGCACCGCGAAGCATACCGGCCTGCAGGTAGTACAGGTTGCCCATGCCGTTGCCGCCGCCCAGGTCAACGCTGATCCGGTCTGCGGAGGTGCCGGGTTCCGGCCAGCCCTCGGGGACCTTGAAGGGATACGTACCCAGCGGGAACAGGTACATCATGGCGTACACGCCGGTGGGAGCGGTCTGGAACATCTTGGTGGAGGCGTCATTATAAATGTCGGAATCCTCCAGAATGGGGGCCTCGCTCCAGTCGCCGTAGAAGCCCAGGAAGGGGACGGACAGACTGGGATCATCGTCGTTTGTCAGCTCCACGAAGCCTTCCACATAGATACCGTTGGGGAACTTGGCAAGATACTCCTTGTCGCTGTCGGAGAGGCGTACTTTTACGTTGACGGTGGCCTCGCCGTTGCCGCTGACGGTGACGGTGTTGCCGTCCAGAGTGCCGCCGGACACGCTGATGGTCACGTCCGGGCTCAGGGCATGGCCCTGCTGAAGGATGTAGCCTGCATCGCTGGCCGTCTCGGTCTGGACCTGTGCATCGACGGCATAGCTGCGGGCAACCGCCGTCATATTTTTCAGCACGAAGCTCAGGTCATAGATGCCGGTACGGTTGGCATCATCGCCCAACTCGATCTTGGTCCGCTCGGAATCCCGAACGTACAGGTAAGCAGGGGTGGAAGTGGCGGCAGACAGGTCCACCATGCCGGCACCCTGCTTCCGGGGAGAGTAAGCCACGCCGGAATCCTCGTAGAGGATGTCGGCAGTGCTCATCAGGATCCGGTTGGCCAGAACCTGCTTTTCCTTATCGGAGAGGCCGGCAGCAATCTTGTTCAGATATTGCTTCATTGCGGCGGACACACCGGACATATAAGGTGCCGCCATAGAAGTGCCGCTCATGTAGCCGTACTGGGCAAAGGGCAGCGAGGAATAGATGTCGCCGCCGGGGGCGGTGATCTCCGGCTTCAATTCCAGAGAGGGCAGCGGGCCCCAAGAGGAGAAGTCGCTCATGGTGACGGTGCCCTTATCCTCGGAGGACACGGTCAGGGTCTTGTTTTCCTGCTCCGCCATGGCCACGCCGTTGGCATGGCTGATGCTGACGGTGGGGATACGGTAATCGGTGACGGACATATTCAGAAGATAGCCGTCCAGATTGTTGTAAATGACGCAGGCCACAGCCCCGGCATCGGCAGCGTTGATCTGCTTCTGCTCGAAGGACAATCCGCCACGCTGGACCAGAGCCACTTTGCCGGTCACGTCCAGGCCCTCGTAGTCAGCCTTGTCGCCGCTGCCGCCCACGACCACATACTCCAGGGTCTTGCTGGTCTCGCCGCCGAGCAGCAGAGAAGCGAAGTCGTGGCCGGTGACGTCATTGTAGGGGACCCGCCCGGCATCGGTGCGGAAAGCAGCAGCAGCCGCCGTATCCACGGAAGCCACGGACAGGGAGGCATCATAGGAAGAAGGAGAACCGATGATGCCGGTATCCGGGTCGGAGGTGGAGGCGTAGTCGCCCTGTGCGCCGCCCCGGCTGGAGGAATAGGCGTTGCCAGCGGAAACGTCCAGCAGGATACCGGCGGACTTCACCAGGTCATAATACTTGGTGACGGCGCTGGTGTCCTCCTCCCGGGAGAAGCCGCCGCCGCTGCCCAGGGACATATTGATGACGTCCACATCCAGGAGCAGGGCATCGTTCAGCGCCGCCAGGATATTGTCGGTGGAAGCGCCGCTGGTACTGTCCGAAAAGACCTTGAAGATGGCCAGCTGGGCCTCCGGGGCCTGACCGGAAAAGGTCACGTTGCCGTCGCTGTCCACGGTCTTGCCCGCAGCGATACCGGCCACATGCGTGCCATGGTCGTTGCCGTAGTTGGTAACGGCTTCGGCAGAGGGGATAACATCCGCATCCTTGTCGGCGTAGTCAAAAGCAAAGGGGACCTTGCCGCTCTTGTAGAGCATATCCGCCGTCAGCAGATTCAGCTGGCTGGAGGTGCTGTTGTTCTGGGCATACCAGAGGGCAGCGTAGCTGTAAGCGGTAACATTGGTCTTGCCGTCCACCTCTTCGGTGGTATAGAGCAGCTTTTCCAGAGCGGCCTTCTGCAGCTTCTGTACGGTCGGATCGTTGGCAAAGGCCTCATGGTTGACGTCCAGGCCTGTGTCCACGATACCGATGAGCATTCCCTCGCCCTTATAATCGGTATTGTTGGAGTAAGCGGCTACCTCGGCAGGGCTGAGGGCCTCGCCCAGGGTGGCATCGCCCATCACGTCGGGATAGTAGGTCTCACAGAGGACCACCCGGGCCACGCCGTCCACGGCTTCAATGGCTTCGATGTCGCCATAGGGAACCTCGGCGCTGAAACCGCTGATGATGGCTGCGTAGGAGAATACGTACTCCGGCTCGATACCCTCGGCGGCGATGGCGCTTTTCACGTCCGCCTCCATGGTAGAGATCTCGGAGAGCTGGTCCTGTGCCGCCTGGGTCCGCTGGAAGTCCATCATGGACATGGCGGAATCCACCCGGTCACGCACATCCAGCAGGCTGTCCGTATCCAGCTCCACGATCACCCGGACCAGCTCGTCCGGGTCGGGCAGCTCGGATTCGGAGACCTTGTCCGTATCCATATTTTCCTCGAACATACTCTTCCGATCTGCATCGGTCAGTTCGTCGGTCACATCCTCAACACTGAGTTTGCCCCAGTTGTCATCGGAAGCGCCGGTGGTCGCCGCCAAAGCCGTCGCCGGCAGAGAGGTGAACACCAGGACCAACGCCAGAAGCATGGCCAGGAAACGTGTCTTCGTCCGTTTCATTGTCAACATCCTTTCGCTTTTGTCCGACATTGTCCGCAGGTCATGGACGTATGTTGGAACATGATATATCATTATAGCGACGACTGTCTGAAAATGCAAGATTAAAATTCACAATTTCTTAAAATAATTTTCACCGCCCGTTCATGCCCCATTCCCCCCTCCGATTTGCAAGTCCGCATTCATTTTAATGCACCGCAGACGTTTGTCCGTCAAAAATCTGCATGGTATCTTGCATGGACTATGCTCCGCCATTCATGGAATGGCACCATTTTGCCCGGGGCAGCATATCCTGAACTGAAGCGCTGAATTTAAGGAGGGATTTTCTTGCCATCCATCGGATACTTACAGGTCCGGGCCTTCGTCAGCTCCGCCCGGATTCCCCTGGCCAATGTGGCCGTTTCCGTCCAGACCCCACAGGGCACGCTGCTGGCCGCCCGGCTCACCAACCGCAGCGGAATGCTGGACACCCCCATTCCCATTGAGGTCCCCAATCGTTCCGCCGGGCTGACCCCGGACACCGGCGTGGTCCCCTTCACCCAAGTGAATCTGTTTGCCCGGAAGGAAGCCTACGAGCAGATCGGATCGGAGAATGTCCAGATTTTTCCGGGGGTCATTACAACCCAAAATCTGCCCATGATCCCCCTGGCGGAGTTTCCGGACGCCTATGATAAGTCCGAGATTTTCAACACCCCGCCCCAGAATTTATAGAAAGGAGCTGCCTATGCCCGTCGTCGCACCCTATATCCCCCGGACCATTACCGTACATCTGGGTCCTCCGGATTCCAACGCCGCCAATGTGACCGTTCCCTTTTCCGACTATGTAAAAAACGTAGCCTCCAGCGAAATTTACCCTACCTGGGACGAAAGTGCCCTCCGGGCCAACATTCTGGCCATCATCTCCTTTGCCCTGAACCGGGTGTACACGGAATTTTACCGAAGTCGGGGGTACGATTTTGACATCACCAATTCCACAGCCTACGATCAGGCTTTTGTCAACGGTCGGGGCTTTTTCGACAATATATCCCGGCTGGTCGACGAACTGCTCACCAGCTATCTCCGCCGTCCCGGCTTCGTGGAGCCTCTGGCGGCAAAATTCTGCAACGGCACCACCGTCACCTGTGACGGTCTCAGCCAATGGGGCAGTCAGAATCTTGCCCGGCAGGGCTACAGCGCCCCGGAAATTCTCAACAGCTACTACGGAAATGTAGAAATTGTCCCCAACGCCCCCGTCCGCTCCCCTTCCCCATCCTATCCGGGCACGCCCCTGCGCCGGGGCAGTCAGGGATCCGATGTAACGGTCATTCAGGTTGCTCTGAACCGCATCGCCCAGAATTACCCGGCCATTCCCCGTTTGGATTCCGTGGACGGGATTTTCGGCCCCCGGACGGAGGCCGCCGTCCAGCGGTTCCAGGAGATTTTCGGTCTCAGCCCCGACGGCATTGTTGGCCCCGCCACCTGGAACGCCATCGTCCGACTGTACACCGCCGTGACCCAGCTGAACGAGCTGCGGAGCAAGGGCCAGCAATTCTATGCCATCAACTATGCCGCCCCCGGTTCTTTACAGGTGGGCAGCAGCGGAGAAAAGGTCAGGCTGCTGCAATATTGGCTGTCGGTACTGTCCTCGTTTATTTCCGCCATCCCCGCCCCCACGGTGGACGGCATTTACGGCAGTGGCACCCGTGCCGCCGTGCTGGCAGCCCAGCGCTTTTTCGGCCTTCCGGAGACCGGAAGTGTGGACAACACTACCTGGGAGGCCATCTACAATCAGTATTCCGGCATTGAAAATACCGCCCTCCGGTCCGGAGAGAACTTCCCCAACCAAGGCCGGACAGCGGTCCCGGCCTTGGCCCGGCAGGGCCGCACACCGGAAAAGACCGCACTGACCCAATTCCCCGGAAAAGACCTGGCTCTGGGCAGCCGGGACCCGGTGGTCCGGGAGGTGGTACGATGAGACCGGAAGAATCTTTCCAGAATCAAAGCGTCCGAAGCCTCCAAACCATGCTGCGGGTCATTTCCATGGCGGACCCACGCCTGCCTATGGTCATTCCCGACGGGATTTTCGGCCCGACGACCCGCCGGGCGGTGTCGGAATTCCAGCGGTTCATGGGTTTACCTGTAACGGGCATTGCGGACCAGGCCACCTGGGACGCCATCGTCCCCGTTTACACGGCGGCGCTGCTGCACATCGGCCCGTCGGAGTCCATCGATGTGGTACTGACAGAAATTCTGCGGCCCGGCATGGCCAGCCCCTGGCTCTACCCGGCGCAAGCCATGCTTCTGTTCCTGGCTCCCGGGCTAGGCCAATCGCCGGGGCCTGCCGTTACCGGTCTTCTGGACGAGGCCACTGAAAAAGCCCTGCTGGCCCTCCAAAAGATAGCCAATCTCCCCAGGACCGGCTGCCTGGATGCCGCCACTTGGCGCTCCCTATCCCATCTTTATACACTCCAGGCCCTGCGGCAGTCCGGGGAGGATTAAATTTTTCTTAAATCGGAAGAACATGGAAAGAACCCCCTTGATAAAACCTCCGATTTGTCGTATAATGGTCCCCAAAGTAGTGGGGAAGTTCCCCGGAGGAAGCTATGTTCGTAAAGAATTGGAAAAAAGAGATTTTCACCATCCCGAATCTGCTCAGTCTGTTCCGGCTGGTGCTGATCCCGGTCTATGTGACCATTTACCTGAACGCCACCACCATGGAGCATTATTTTCTCTCCGCCGCCATTCTGGCGGTGTCCTGCCTGACGGACATGATCGACGGAAAGATCGCCCGGAAATTCCACATGATCTCCAACCTGGGGAAAATCCTGGACCCGGTGGCCGACAAGGCTACCCAGTTCACCCTCATCATCTGTCTGGCCGTGAAGCACCCGGCACTGTGGTATCTGGTGGGCCTGTTTGTCATTAAGGAAGGCTTCCAGGCCATCGCCGGTATGATCCTGCTTCGCAGCGGCCGCATTCTGAAGGGGGCGCTGATCACTGGGAAGGTCTGCACCACGGTGCTGTTCATCAGCCTCATTGCCCTGGTGTTGCTGCCGGAGCTGTCCGAGGACATTGTCCGGTGGATCGTTCTTTTTGACAGTCTCTTTATGTGGGTGGCCTTTGTGGATTACATTCTGGCCTTCAGCGGAAAAAAGTCCAAATTTGAAAACCTCAACGAGGACCCCAATCACCCGGAAGCATAAAATTTCCCGGACCTGTTTTCAGGTCCGGGATTTTTTCTGCCCCGGCAGCCACCCAAGAAACGCCCCAAGGGTATTGCAAAGCACGTCGTCCACATCCGCCACGCCAAGGCCGGTGGTCCATTGCAGGATTTCCAGAAAAGTGCTGAGCAGTGCCCCCGTCAGGAGCATCCGAAAGGGTCTCCCCTGCCAGAATTTTTCCCGGCCCAGGAGGATTCCCAAGGGAAGGAATAACAGCACATTCCCCACTAACTCCCGCAGCGGGATGATTGCCAGCCGAAAGCCCACGTTCCGCCAACAGAGGTACACCCGCCAGACCCCCAGAAAGGGGACGAAACTCCCCTGCCCCGGCGCTCCCGGCCTGCGGCCAAAGAGCAGCAGCCAGCCCAGGACCAGCAAATATCCCCATAGCATGAGACGCTTTTTCACGGTGTCCCTCCCTTCGTCGTTTTGACCGAAAAATCCTTTGTGCAGCTTTTCCGGAGGGGGTCTCTTTTCGGCAAAAGAGAGAAAATTCCGGAATTGAAAAATATGGATTGACATTTCCCCGTTTCGGGTGTATGCTGTTGCTGTATGGAAATTAAAACGTTTGAAAAAGTCCGGCGGTTTTGTCCGTCTTTTTCTTTCCCGGAAATTTAAAACGTTTTTAATTCCTGTATCCCATTATTTTCACGTAGTATTTCAATTTTTAGAGCCGGTAACACTGGCAGGAAAGGAAGCAACTGTTATGGAAAAGAATTGGCTGGGTCTGGAAGGCAAAGTATTCATCGTCACCGGCGGCGCATCCGGCATCGGCAAGGCCGTTGTGGAGGAGCTGCTCAGCGACGGCGCAAAGGTCTCCGTCTGCGACATGAACCCCAACGCCCCCACCTATGAGAACGGCGAAGTCCTCTACATCCCCACCAACGTGACCAGCAAGGAGAGCGTGGACGCCATGGTGGCCAAGACCGTGGAGACCTACGGCCATCTGGACGGCATCGTGAACAACGCCGGCATCAACATTCCCCGCCTGCTGGTGGACGAGGGCCATCAGTATGAGCTGGACGAGGCCGTGTGGGATAAGGTCATGAACGTGAACCTGAAGGGTGTGTTCCTGTGCGCTCAGGCTGCCGCCCGTGTGCTGGTCGCTCAGCGCAGCGGCGTTATCCTGAACATGTCCAGCGAGAGCGGTCTGGAAGGCTCCGAGGGCCAGAGCGTTTATGCCGCCAGCAAGAATGCCGTGAACTCCCTGACCCGTTCCTGGGCCAAGGAACTGGGCAAGAAGGGCGTCCGTGTGGTCGGCGCTGCCCCCGGAATCCTGGAGGCTACCGGCCTGCGTACCCTGAGCTATGAGACCGCTCTGGCTTACACCCGCGGCATCACCATTGAGGAACTGCGTGCCGGCTATGCCAAGACCAGCACCACCCCCATGGGCCGCAGCGGCAAGCTGACGGAAGTGGCCAATACCGTGGCTTTCCTGCTGTCCGACCGGGCCAGCTATGTGGACGGCGTGACTCTGAACATCGCCGGCGGCAAGACCCGTGGCTAAGGGTCTGCAACCCCCATGACCAACATCCATGACGTGGCCCGGCAGGCCGGGGTGTCCATCAGTACGGTGTCCCTGGCTCTGAACGGCAGTCCCCTGGTAAAAGAGGAGACCCGCCGTCACGTCCAGCAGGTGGTGAAGGAACTGGGCTATGTGCCCAACAACGGGGCCAGGAGCCTTCGACAGGGCCGGACCCATTCCCTCGGTGTCATTTATATGAGCGAGACCGAGGAGGATATGTTCTACGCAGACTACAATGACGACCACACGGCGGGGCTTTCTTCCATGAGCATCGTCAACGGCATCATGCAGTCCATCATGGGCAGCCAGTACGGCGTGGTCTCCGAGCATTACTGCGCCCGGTCCGGTTCCCTGCCCCATATCATCGAATCCCAGCGGGTGGACGGGGTCTTTCTGGTGGCCTCACCCTACTCCCGGCCCTTTATCGAAACCCTGCAGTCCATCGGTCTGCCCTTCGTGGTAGTCGGCGTGGACTGTCAGGCCCCGGGGGTGGATTCCTTCTGGGCCGAATCCGCCGCAGGCATCACCCTGGCCCTCCGGCATCTGGCCGAGACCGGCCATAAGAACGTGTGCCTGGTCAACTGCACGGACGTGTTTGGCTCCAGCCATTCCCGCCACGATGCTTTTGTTGCCACGGCACGGCAGTGTGGCCTGACCCTGTCCCCGGATTGGGAAATTATTGCCCCCACCAACTGTGGCCGCAGCAGCTACGAAGCCTTCCGCCGCTATTGGGAAGCCGGGAACCGGCCCGACGGAATTATTGCCGGAAACGGCTATCTTGGGCTGGGCGTTCTGCGGTTCCTCTATGAGCAGGACATCCGCATTCCTCGGGACGTGTCCCTCATCACCGGAGAGGACTCTGTGCTTTCCGGCTACGCCGTGCCTCACCTGACCAGCATCAACATCGGCAAGGAAGAGCTGGGCCGCCGGGCGGCCGAGGCCCTCATTGCCCGCATCCACGACCCGGACCGTCCCCCGGTGTGGTACACCCAGCCGCCGAGACTGGTGTGCCGGGCGTCCGTACTGGACAGAAATCACCTAGAAAGCAGGTAATGCCATGGAAAAACAATTCGACGTGATCGTCGCCGGCGGCGGCCCCGCCGGAATTGCAGCCGCCGTATCCGCCGCCCGGTGCGGGGCCAATACCGCCCTCATCGAGCGCTACGGCATTCTGGGCGGCATGATGACCTCCGGCGCCGTTCATCCCATTCTGGGCAATACGGCCCCCAACACCATGTATCAGGAGGTCTGTGCGCTGCTGAACGAGGGCCACGAAAACGTGCCCAAGGACACCACCCGCAACGGCTCCGAAATTCATGTGGACCCGGAGGAAGCCAAGTACCGCCTGCTGAAGCTGGTCTGCGACAGCGGCGTGAAGCTGTATCTGCAAACGCCCATTGCGGACGTGTGCAAGGACGGCGACCGGGTCACCGGCGTGACCGTAGTCACGCAAGACGGCCTGGTGACTTTGAACGCAAAGTGCGTGGTGGATTCTACCGGCGACGGCTTCGTAGCCTACCGGGCCGGGGCGGAATACCATGTGGGCCGGGAGAGCGACGGCAGATGCCAGCCCCTGAGCACCGAGTTCACCCTGGAAAACGTGGATGAAGCCCGGGCCATCACCTGCTGGGGCGGCAGCGACCCGGTGACCATGCCCGACGGGAAGAAGTTCTCCGTATTCTGCCGGGAGGCCCATGACCGGGGCGAACTGCCCGAAAACGTCACCATCGTCCGGCTCCACCGGACCTTCTACCCCGGCGAGCGGAACGTGAACGCCACCCAAGTAAACGGTCTGGATTCCCTCCATGCCGAGGGCATCACCGACGCAGAACTGAAACTCCGGGGGCAAATCCCTCAGATCGTGGCGTTCCTGCGGAAGTATGTGCCGGGCTATGAGAACTGCCGGGTGAAGTCCAGCGGCTCCACCCTGGGCGTCCGGGAGACCCGTCGTATTCAGGGCCTGTACACCATTTCCGATGAGGACGTGGAGAAGGGCGCTCGGTTTGCGGACGTGGTGGTCCATCTGGCCTGGTTCCTCATCGACATTCACAACCCCGCAGGCGGCGGTCAGGCGGAGGGCCATTCTCAGCCCGCCACCCCCTACGATATTCCCCTGCGGAGCCTGGTCCCCGCCGGACTGGACGGCTTGCTGCTCAGCGGCCGGTGTATTTCCGGCACCCACCGGGCCCATGCCTCTTACCGGGTCATGGCCGTGTGCCTGGCCACCGGTCAGGCGGCCGGTATCGCCGCCGCCCTGTGCGCCAAGGAGGGCATCCAGCCCAAGGACCTGCCCGCAGGCGAGGTCCAGCAGGTGCTGACCGCCTACGGCGCCCAGCTGTGGGATCAGGAATAAGCAAAATAGCGAGCATCCCCGGCGAGAACGTCTATCCGTTCCCACCGGGGATTTTTTATAAATTTTCACCGCCCGTATTGACATTCTCCTGGTTTTTTGCGGTTCATACCAGAAAAGCCCAGAAAAAATTCAATTCTGAAGAACATCAGGAGGTATTGCATTATGAACACAATCAAACGCTTTCTTTTTGGGATGTCTCTGTTCCTGGGCGGCATTCTCGGCTGGGGGCGCATAGATGATTGCAAACATCATCGCATTTAATGCTTCCGGTGGAAATGTTGATATCATTATGGAATTGCAGAACGCCCAGCCCGTGTCCATTCTTTGGCTCCTGCTGTTCCTGATTGGCCTCTGCACCATGGCCTAGGACCTGCTGCGGAAGAAGGGACCGAATAAAATGACCGCCGAGGCTGCGCACAGCCCCGGCGGATTTCTTATTCAAATGCCATATCCGAAAAAGCTGCTACCAAATGCGCCCTGGCCCGGTCCTGGGAGAAAAGCCGCCAGGCCTCGTCCCTGTCCGGGATGGGACAAAATTCGATTGCCCCCGCCGGGAAGCGAAGCCGCAGGACATTCTCTGCCCCCAGCGCTGCTTCCTCCACCGCCGTACCCAGGAAGCCCCTCAAGGCCCGCTGCAATTCCCCATCCGTGGACCAGCCGGTCAGGCGTTCTTCCCCAATTCGAACATCACATTGCCCATGGATGCAGAACTCGAAATTTTTGGAAGCTCCGGTCGTTTCGTCCGCTGAAGAGGTCCGCCGCACAAGGCTTTGCGCGGGTTCGGATTTCACAATTTCATATCGTTCTTGCGTGTTTTTCTTGCATTCTTCCGGAGCAGGGATTACACTTGAGGTATACGGAGAGTTGTCCGAGAGGTAGAAGGTGCGACACTCGAAATTTCGGCAGAACCTGTGATTTTCGTCCCCTCGAAACCCCCTGCTAATTCCGGGTTTTCAAAATTTCAAATCGAATATTTTTATGTTTTCTCTCCTGCTTTTCTCTCCAAAAGATTTTGCGAGTTAAAAACAGGCGAAAATATACGGAGATGTACCCAAGCGGTTGAAGGGTCCGCACTCGAAATGCGGTAGGTCGGCTCAAACCGACGCGAGAGTTCGAATCTCTCCATCTCCGCCACCGAAAAAGCCTGTAATCAAGCCGATTATGGGCTTTTTTCTTATACCTTTTTCTAAGAGTAAGTGATCAAAGCAGACTTTTGTTTTTCTCTCCGGATTTCGGCTTAGCCCTCCCTCCAACGACTTCCGAAGTCGCCGCCCTCCGGCAGAGCAAGCCCTGTCTCCATCGCCTGTGCTGAGGTGATCTTGGACTTGTAATCCAAGTGGGCGTAGATATTCGCCGTGGTGGTAAAGTCGCTGTGTCCCAACCACTCCTGAATGTGCTTGAGAGGCACGCCGTTGGCCAGCAGCAAGCTGGCACAGCTATGCCGCAGATCGTGAAAGCGCATCCGGCGCAGGCCGTGATCCTCCAAGAATTTCGGGAATGCCGAGGTCAAATAATTGGCCCGCATCCGCTCGCCCAGCTCGTCCACAAACACAAAGCCATCATACTCGTGATTGTAACAGTTGCCGCAGACCTGCTTGTTCAGCTCCTGCGCCTCTTTCACCTGCAAAAAGTATTCCCGGAAGCTGCCGATCAGCGGCAGGGTACGCAGACTGGACTTGGTCTTGGCAGACTGCTGTTCAATTTCCGTCTGCTTGCCATCAACGGTAATGGTCGTAACGGTTCGTATGACCGAAATCGTTCCACGCTCAAAGTCGATGGCGTCCCACTTCAATCCCAACACTTCGCCCCGACGGAATCCGTAAAAAGCGGCCACCAGCACCGGCAACTCCAACTTGGTACCCCGGAGGGCTTCAAACAGCTTCTGCATCTCCTCTGCCGAAAGGAAAACCGGCTGAAAGCTGTTTTTCTTTGGCCTATCCACCTTGTCCGCCACATTCTGCACCAGCATATCGGTTTTGACCGCATATTTCAGTGCCGAGTGGATAATCGCGTGATAGTGGATGACCGTGTTCGGCTTTACCTTTCTGAGCATTTCGGAATAAAACATCTGCAAGTGTCGGGCTTCCAGCTCCCGCAAGGTCAGATTCCTTTGGCGGAAGTACGGCCCGACTGGCTTCTTGATCATTGCGGCGTAAGAACTGTATGTTGCCACAGCCAGCCTTCCCTTGGCGATCTCCAGCCATTCCAGCAGATAGTCGGCGAACAGCATATCACTGCTCAGGTCGCCCACTTCTTTGGGCGGCTCAAATTCCGCTCGGAGCCTTGCCAGTTCTGACTCGGCTTTGCGCTTATTTCCCTTTTCGGAAAGCCCCAGCGAGATCCATTTCGTTTTTCGCTGCCCTCCGGCGTTTCTATAGTTCAGCACGGCGTAATACCTGCCGTTTTTCAAAGTCAGATGTCCTGCTACCATTTTGTTTTCCTCCTGTCTTTCTATTTGCAGAACAGAACTCCAAACCGACAGCATCAGTATACCATCGGTTTGGAGTTCTCTCTATTCTGCGATTTGTTTGATTACAGCCGCATCAATACGAATCAGCGGGCGTCCCGGTTCCGTTCTCTCTGCCGCTTCAGCAATTCCAGCCCCTTGATGATGTCACGGCGCATCTGCTCCTCGGTGTAGCCGGAGGGGAAATATTTCCGCAGCTCCTCCCGCTTGAATTTCAGCTGCTCCTGCTGGTTGGGCTTCGTCTCCGCCAGCACGGCGTAGACTATCTGGTCATCCAGCAAGCCCTCCTGCGCCAGCTTTTTCAGGCGGATGCTCTGGGCGTGGGACGGGGTGCAGTCGTTCAGCTCCATCGCGTCCAGCACCGCCCGCTGCTGATACGAGTCTAAGTAGGAAAGCTCCACCGCTGGGTTGAAGGCGATCTTGCCGTCGTCCACCATCGAAAGCAGTTCGGGGATCAGGTAGGTCAGGCGGATATATCTTTTAATTTGATTACGGCTTTCGCCGGCATCGTCAGCTACTTTTTCTACACTGAGCAGCTTCTGCCCAACTTGGGCAGAAGTGACACCTTGATGCTTGATGGCATCCAGCTTCATCTTGTAGGCAAACGCCTTTTCGCTGGGCAGGATAGTCTCCCGCTGCAAATTGGCATCCACCATTGCGATCACCGCTTCATCGTCAGACAGCTCCCGGATGATGACGGGCATCGTCTCGACGCCCAGTACCTGACACGCCGCCAACCTCCGGTGACCGGAGATCAATTCATAGCCGCCGTCCGGCAGCGGCCTTGCCAGCGCCGGGGTGATGGCCCCCACCTTGCGGATGCTCTCGATCATCCGCTGCATCTCCTCGTTGTTCTGCACCTTGAAGGGGTGACCTTTGAACGGGTGCAGCTCGGCCAGTGGAATATTCCGTACCCGCTCCAGTTTGGCATCGTCCCGCTCCGCCTGCGTGGAGAATAGGTCGTCCAGCGTGGGTAAAGTAAAATCCGATTTTCTCATTGTGTTGTCCTCACTTTCATAGTTTTTTCTTTCGGGGTTTTAGGGCACGCCCTAACGAGTGTTTTTGCGCTCCGGCCCTGCCGGGAGTAAAAGCGCACTGCTCGCTCAGATGACGCAGGCATCGCAAGCGGATACACTGTTTGGCTCCGACAGGAGTAAAAACAGTCTGCTCGCTTAGACTGCGCAGGCGTAATTCTCGCTTACTTTAATTCATTCAAAACTGCTTCCAGCCTGCTCAGAATTTCCTCTTTCTGAAGTTGTGGAAGCTCCGCTTTCAGGCCGTTCATCATTCGAAACAGGTGGTAATCCCGCTCCGTGATGGCCGCTTTGACCTCTTTTCCAAGCCCCAGCCGCCGCAAGTATTCCGACAGCGTCAGAGAGCAGAACCGGGCATTTTCCAGCAGCTTCTGCTTCTCCTGCTCGGTCACACGGACATTGATCCCGTAGTTTTTGCTGCGCATTTGTTCACCCCCTTTCTTCGGTTTGTGACGGCAATGACGGTTGTGACGGGGATTTCCTTATATAGCGATCCCGGCGTCATTTGCGTCATCGCCGTCACAGCGCAGAAATTTGATGAGCCGACTTTTGCCCGTTCGCTTGGTGCGGTACTCGATGCCCAGCGGCTCCAGCACCTCATAGGCGAACTGGCCGAGATACTTTGTGACCATATTGGGCGTGACCTCCTGCTCCTTCATTTCGGTCAGCAGCTCCGTGGCCGTGCCTACCCATTCGGTGCGGCACTCCATAAAGTCCACCACCCGAAACAGAAATTTCGGCAGCTCTGCCTTGTGAATATCCTCGCTGTTCTTGCGCTCCACCAGCTCCCAGACAAGGTCGTTAAACTGCAAGGTCAGTTCCTGATATTCCACATCCCGCCCACTGACCAGCAGCGTAGCAGCGTTTCCGCTGCGCTTACGGCGCAGAATAAAGTTGGTGTCCGCAGCGCCGATGATGCCGGTGGAACCGCTGACATCGTTAAAGGGATCGTCGCTGTCTTGCAGCTTTCGCAGGTGATGCACCAGCAAAATGGCGATGTTGAAGCCGTCGGCAATGCGCTTGATGGAGGAAATGTCGTCGTAGTCGTTGCCGTACATTCCTGCTTTTCCGGCGCTGCCCTTGGAGTCCCGCACCTTTTGCAGCGTGTCGATGATGACCAGCTTGGTGGCGAGATGCTCGGTCAGGAAATCCGTGATCTGCTCCTCCAGCCCGCCGCCGATCAGCCCGGAGGTCACGGCAAAATACAGGTTGTCCGGGGCGCTGTCGGTGAGGTTGTAGAGTCGGTCTTTGATGCGGCGCTGGGTGTCCTCAAGGCTCAGATAGAGCACATCGCATTGCAGTGTAGGCAGCCCCCAAATAGAGTTTCCCTGCGCCACCTGCAGCCCCAGCCACAGCATCAGCCAGCTTTTGCCGATCTTGCTGGCACCGCTGATGACATTGACACCCTGCGAAATAAGGCCGTCTACGATGAACATCGTCTTGCTCATCGGCGTGGACAGCAAGGTCTCTGCATCCACGGTTTTCAGTTTGTTGTCCATAGAATTCTCCTTTGTAGAATGTTAAAAGTGGATTTTGGCGGGGGCGGATGGAAACGGTCACCCGCCCCCGCTTTGCTATCCCAAAAGCCTTGGAAATCAAGGTTTTTCAGACGCTTAATGTTCGACGCTGCGCCGCCGCCTGGCCGAGTCCGCCTTCTGCTTGCGCCGGATGGAGCGCCCACATTCCGGGCAGTATTTCTGCCGGTTGCTGCCGGGTGCAAAGGGCTTTCCGCATCGGTCGCAGAGCCCCGTGTGCGCTGCCGGTAAATGTCGGCATAGAGTGACTTGTCGGCGGGCAGAACCGCCCGCCGGAAGTATTTGCACAGCAGCGAATAAGAAATCATCTGCACGCACACACAGCCCTCGCCGTCGTCCAGCGGCATGCAATTGCCGCCATCATAGTTGGCGCACAGCCGCCGGATTAACCGGTTACAGCGTGCCCTTTGGGCGGGCGTCAGGCGTTTGATCTCATCCAACCTTCTTCACCTCTTTCTCCATTACATAGTTGATGACGCTGATTTTCGGGATCTTCAGCGTCGTGCCGATCTTCACGGCGTGGATGTACCCATAGTCGATCAGCTTGTAGGCCAGCTTGCGGCTGATGCCCAGCATCTCCCGAAGCTCTTTGACGGTCACGATGTCCGGGTATTCCGGAAACATCATCTGATAAAGCTCTCTGAGCTCTCCTTTCTTCATAGGTTTGAACCTCCTTTGCTTGTTCTGAATCCGCATTTCTGCGGTGGTTTTTGCTTGCTGCCGCTCATCTGTATCGTTCCTGCCCCGGAGTCTCACCACGGCGTATCGCTTCTTTGGTGCGCTCGTTCCTTTTTCGTGAAGTCGTGGCGGCACTTGCCGGAAGCATATCCTTTGGAGGCGGCGATTCAATTTTCAAGGTACACAGGGAGAGAGTTCCCTCAATAGGTAGCCAGCGAGAAGGGCAATTTATAGACCCCCTCACTAATCAACTGGGAAATTTTTTTCGATTTGTACGAAGGAATTTTGAAAAAATTCTTTGAAAGTCTCTCTACTAACCAACTGGGAAATTTTTTCGGATTTGAACGAAAAAACTTTTGAGAATTTTTCTGCGTCCCCCTCTACTACTTAATTGGGAATTTTTCCGGCAAAAACAAAAAGAATTTTGAAGAAAATTTTTAAGCGCCCCTTCTACTAATCAATTGGGGAATTTTTTGGGATTTGTACGAAGCTGTTTTAAATTTTTTTGAAGAAACGGTCCACTTATTTTCAAAAGGAGTGGGTATTGGGTGGCCCTTGAATTGAAAAATTTTCTGAAAACCGCTCCTACTAACCAACTGGGAACTTTTCAGAGAAATAACAAATAGATTTTGAAGAAATTTTGAAATGATCTTCTCACAAATCAACGAGAACTATTTGCGGCTTTGGCAAAGTGAATTGAATAACTTCAAAACGCCCTGCACTTACTCTCAAAAAAGGGGTGGTGTTTGAGGGGGTGTTTCCGATAATTTTTCTTCGGCTTTGAAGATTTCTCCTTTCACTTTCTCTTTGCCGAATTTTTTTCGAATCTTCCCACTGATTTTCAAAATTTTTTGCAGACAGGCAAAAAAGTGAGCGCCTGCCTCTTTGCAGAAGCAGACGCTCACTTGGATATTCAGTTTTATATTGCAGTTGCTAGTATACCCATATAAAGATAATAGCGGCAGGAACATATGTCCCTGCCGCTATTATATATTTGCTGTAAGTATCTTAAAAACGGAAATTATTATTTGAAAAGCTAAAACAAGTATTGGGCTATACTGCTTCTCTGGAAATCATCTAGGCTCTCAATTTCCCCATTAAAACGAATTTCCGTCTGATCAATGCTTTCGACACAAGGCTTCAGCCACTCAATTTCTTCAAACGAAAATCCATATCGAAGCATCCATATCTCGGTTGAATCCTCTGTTCCATACTTGATATATTTTGCTAACCTTTCAGACCGATTGTCTTGATATGCAAGATAGTACTGATGAAAAATCGCATAGAACAAATCGCTCAATTTAAATCCTATAAGTTTATCAAGAAAATCATATGTATCGTAGACAATACGGTCGTAATCAACATCCTTCCCCTTTGTCCCAACCGGAAACAGAGGATAAGCACGTAATTCTTTATCCGGGATATCGCTATAACCCGCAATGTACCGAACTGGTAGATTATCCGCACGATTTTGCTGACCCGCTTTTGCTAAAAATCGCCGCTGGGCAACATTAGAAACATAAGCATATCGTTCTTGACAGATTTTGCTAAACGTTTTGCCATGCACTTTCCAAATCATTATTTTAATTGCTGAATCAAAAACATACTTCTCTGCCGCAGTTAGCTCTCGTCCCAGATACTGCTTATATAAGCATTGAAAATCTTCATATACTTCTTTTGCCACCGCATTAGGCAATACAAAATCTGCCCCGGTAAACATCATATCCAGCAATGTGGGGACAACAGTAGTAACGCTGTCGGACTTTAGTTTCTCAAGATCTTTATTCGTAAGGTTATACTCATCTGAGAACTCTCCGGTTTTAATTGCTTCTTTGTATTCCTCATATTTCTCATCCATTTTATCATCTGTGATATCCAATCGAGATTTTGACGAGAGAATGTTCTTCTTTTGATACACTTTTCGGAATCTGCTCATTGCATTCGGTCGCAAAATGACACTTCCAAAGTCAAATATGGGCTTGGCTGTAGATCGACCAGCTCTGCCTATCAGGTTTTTTACAGAAAGCGTTTTGCTTTCTTCAAAGCGGTCAAGATAGACTACATCGAATGGCATATTGATACCTTGCTCCAGCGTAGAAGTTGCAAAACAGATTTTACAGAAGCCTTGTTGCGTAAAATGCTCTAATATCAAACGAGCTGTCAAGGGCATTGAGCCATGATGAACTACAATGCCGCACCTCAGTTTTTCAAGCATATCCGAGTTATAAAACAGCTTATCTGTTGTTGAAGCGCCTATGTAATCCTTTAGCTCATCTATCATTTTTATTGCAATTGGATCATCAATGGGGTGGCACATAGAAATATACTTTTGAAATTGACCATATATCTGTTTGCTGTAAATATGGGACTTTGGAACATAGATCAGCACACTGCCGCCTTTTTTCAACGCCGATTCAATGGGATCAAAGTCTGCTTCTAACTTGCGCTTTCCTAATGTTGTAGGATCACTTCCAAAATGATAGAATTTCTGGCTTGTGATGTCGTGGGTATAAAATATTTGTCCAACATTTTTTAATTCATAATTGCTGTATGTTGCAGTTGTATTGATGATTTCAATATCATTTTTCTGCAATTGCGCCTCAGGGTTTTCAATAAACGGATGGGCAAAAACGAATTTCGAATTCGGAAAATACTTAAGTGCCCGTCTCACAATACTATCAAAGTAAAGGCCACGGACCGAATGCTCATCACTGAGTTGGGCTTCATCAAATAGTATCAGATCAATTTTTAGCCAATCCTTGTTTTTAAACAGCTCTTTCGCACGCTCAGGTGTCAATATAAAAATATTTCGGTGAACGTGTTTGGTGTTTATCCTGTCAACAAATGTTAAAACATTTACACTCTTTCTATCTACGAGGCGGTTCAATCGGTCATAATATTCGTTAATAAGAGCCCTTGATGGAACAATAACAACCACATCATTGGAACATTCAGAAATAAGATGTCGAAACACAAAAGATTTTCCTGTACTTGTTGGCGCTGAAAAACTGAAGTACTGCAAATCTCTTATCTTTTTAAGAATATCCGCCTGCATCGGCGTATAATCATTGCCGAACTCACCCTTGAGTTCTTGATGATACATTTCGAATACTGATCCTGCAAGGTTTTCAATTTGAGGGTGTTTGAAAAACAGCCCCATCGTGGTAATGATCTCTTGCTCATACTTTTTAAAATACTCTGGCTGAAATAATTTGAAGTATGACGCTATTTCTAAAACAACCGAGCTACGGGGCCCATTTTGATAGATTTCAGATTTGACATAGTCGATAATCTGATTCAAATCTTCGCCTCTTCGAATTTTTGCAATGATATTGCCCTTTTCCAAAACAGTATTCATAAGTCCACCGCCACCAAAATGAGTTCTTCATATTGAAGTAGAGCTTGAAAGTCAGAGCGTTTTTTGATATTAGCAATTATTCTATCTGTGCTGGTAGTTTTCGCCGAAAATGCCGCAGAAAATCCTTTGATGCCATTGGCTGCTCTTTGTAAAGCTGATGTTGTGCAGAAAGGCTTTAATTCCGGAAGATCCTCAACATCTTTTTCATCCCCGATAAAATCCACAATTTGTGGCAATGCTGATGAATACGCTGTTGTAGCAGTAACGTACTTTGCTTCCCCAAATATAACCGTGTCCGTGGTTTTATTCTGCGAATGGAAATCGAATCCAGGGTTACCTGACCGCTTTTTCCCAACAAGTTCAGCAAGAGGAATGTCCAAATAATCCAGTTTAGAGATCATAGTTTCTCTGGCCAATTCAGATACTACATACTCGCCAGCATCTTTGGTGATACCGTCATCGACACATTGATCGAACTTCGCTTTTATATCTTCTATGGTTTTAGTTGCCCGAGATTCAAACGCTTTTTGTTCAAAGTCTTGATCGAATTTACTGAGCCAAGAGAGATCCATGAGCACACGCAAAATACTTTTTAAAGTGACCGAGATATCTTCGGGATCTATTCTAAAAAACTGAACTTTTGCTGGAGAAAACTCAATTAGCACTTTATGGTCAGTTATCTTCAAGACTTTCACCTCATTTCAAAATATCGCTCAATGCGGCTAATTCATCCTCGGTCAGCACGATGGCAATTTCCTCGTTGCCCGTAAAATTGATGCCGTTTTCCAGCTCCACCAGCTCCCGGATATGACGGAGCAGTTCATCGACGTACTCGTAGTACATACGATCCGAAATAGGTACATAGTCAACTTTATAGTATTTCAGGCTGGCGGCATAGTCTTCTTTATCAATGACACGGCGGATGCGTTCGTAGGTCACATCCCGACAAATGCCGTTTTCGTTGTTGGTGCACAGAATGAAGCGACGATTGCTACTCTCGTTCTGCGCATTCAGTCGCAATAAAGCCTGTGCTGTTGTACCACTGCCCGCAAAGAAATCTAACACCAGTGCATTTTCTTTATTCACCGTACCGATTTGTATCAAATACTTAATTAATTCAACTGGCTTTGGATATGGAAAAACTTTGCCCGTGAACAACTTTCCTAGATCTGCAGTGCCCTCTTTAGTCATTCCAACTTCAGTAGGAAGTTGTGTAGTTGTCGCAGACACTCCAGCTGTACTTCCAGTCTTTTTCATTGCCTTTGCCTCGTCTTCATCTCTATAATAGCGCATTTGCGGCTTTGAAATTTTCAAGAAGTCATAATCATCTGGAAAAATAATTCTGTTTTCTCTTAGATATTGAGGAAGAGTGTCTCTTGTTACCGCCCACACACGATTCGGATTTACAGGATACTCTTTCCCGCTTTTGGGGTCTATCAATGTAAAAGCGCTGTTGGGGCGTTCCGCTGCTGTCCTTTGCGTAGTTAAATCATGCGCTCTCCACTCACGCCCCGGGATATCATCCGTAGCAAAATATTTCCTCTGATTTTCTCGTTTTGTAAAAGCGTTAAACTGATCGCTTTTGGCATAAATCAGTATCCATTCATAATCCTGTGAAATGCCAAAAGGGACATCCGTCTTTGCAGTTCTCTTTCGCCACGGGATCATACCTGCAAAATTATTTTCTCCAAAGATCGAATCGCAAAGTAGTTTCAAGTTTGCCTGTTCATTATCGTCAATGCTAATAAAAATAGCTCCAGCCGCAGATAATAGTTTCTTCGCAATTTCAAACCGCATCTTTATGAACGAAAGCCATTTTGAATGAATATACCCGTCCGCCTTAACGATAAAGTTGTCGTCATACATAAAATCATTTATACCACGATTATACGGGGGATCAATATAGATGAGGTCAATCTTACCACGATGCGTCTTTTCCAACAGTTTCAGTGCGGCAAGGTTATCCCCTTCAAGCAAGAAATTCATCTGCCCACCGTGGTCGATGAACAAATCCGCCTCTTCGGTCAGCACCGGCGTATGGGTATCCAACACCTCATCGATTTCCTCCCGATGCT
>UQVA01000010.1 GCA_900544405.1 uncultured Eubacteriales bacterium | reverse complement strand
CACCCCACTTGTTAGATAGTATATCATACTTGTCTAACAAATGGGGTGCTGTTCAGATTCGGAAGGGACTTTTTATGCCTTTTTGGGGATTTGCCTCAGAAGTCCCCGGAGCCAGCGCAGGTCCTCCCGGTCCAGGATCCCCAGCAGGGTCAGGGCGGCAAAGAATGCGGCGACAAATGCCCCGGCCCGGATCGGGGGAGGGGACAGTAGGCGGCAAAGGGCCACGCTGAGCGTTGCAGCGGCCAGGGTTTTCAGCACTGCCGCCGGGGACAGGACCACCCCGGAGACCCGGAGCAGCAAGCGGATGCTCAGGAGGAAATTCAGGGCATGAGTCAGGAAAAAGCTGGCGAAATACCCGTGAAGCCCGAATTTCGGCAGGAGAAAGTAGAGAAAAACAATGTCCAGAAAGCCTGTGAAAATGTTGTTCCGGACGCAGATTTTTTGCTGGCCCAGTCCCTTACACATGGCGTCCGTGACGGCGTCGCAGTAGAGCATGGGGACCAGCAGCGCATAGGCGGCCATTTGCTGCCCGGCCTCATTGCTTCCGTAGAGCCGCAGGCAGAGGGGCCTTGCCAGCAGCACCAGCAGTCCCCCGGCCCAGCAGCCGTAGAGCAGACCTGCTCGCAGGGACCGTTTCACCAAATATTGGATGCGCCGCTGGCTCCCGGCGGCAGCGCACCGGGCCAGTTCGGGAATGAGCAGCTCGGCCAGGCCGAAGAGAATGGCGGCCGGGAACATGATCACCGGGAACACCATGCCTGTGAGCATCCCGAAGGCCGCCAGCGGCTCGGCCACCCCCAGCCGCTTGGGGACCATGAGATTTTCCGCCGTGGACAGGCCGCTTTTCAGATCGTCCGCCAGGGCCAGGGGTACGGCTGTTTCCAGAAGCCGCCTGGTCACGGGAATCCGGGGACCCTTCGGGGCCTTTTCCCGGAACCGGAGAATACAGAGCAACGTCAGCGTCATGGCAGCGCCGACACCGCTGCCGAAGATCACGCATTGGCAGGCCCGGACCGGGTCCGACCCGGCACGGGTCAGCAGCAACCCGGCGGTGACGGCTATGGACAGTAGCTGCTCGGCGACTTCCACGGCTGCCAGAACACCGATGCGGTTGGCGGCTGTGAAATACCCGCTCATGCAGCCGCACAGGCAGGTGACGGGCAGGAAGCAGGCGAACAGCCGCAGGGCCGGGGCGGCAGCGCCGTTTCCCACCCAATGGACGGCAATGTAGGGCGCACCCAGGGCCAGGATCGTGGCCACGGCCCCGCTGCACAGAAGGCTGTACAGCCCTGCGCTGCGGAGCATCCACCGGACGTTTTCCGGCTTTTTTCGGCCCAGTTCCCCGGCGCACAGGTACATGGCCGACGTCCGCACCCCTGCCATTCCGGCGGTCATGGACAGCATTCCAACGCTCATCACCAGCTGCAGCAGCCCGATTCCGGCGCTGCCCAGCCGGGAAGAAAGAAACACCTGAAAAGCGGTGGAGAGAAATCGCAGCAGCAGATTGACCCCGGTCAGCAGCAGGGTAGCGTAGAAAATGGGCAAAAGAATCCCCCCTTGTCCCAAATCTATGGGCCAAAGGGGGCGTATATGCGTTATTGTCCGGTGACGGCGGAGCAGAAGGGGGACAGGGGACACTCGCCGCACTTGGGGGACCGGGCGGTGCAGACCTCCCGGCCGAACATCACCAGCCGGTGGCAGAAATCCGAGGATTCCTCCGGGGGCAGGATGGAGCGCAGCTGCCGCTCCACTTTTTCCGGCTCCTTGCCCACGGTCAGCCCCAGGCGGCCGCAGATACGGATGCAGTGGGTGTCGCAGACCACGCTGCCGGGCACGCCGTAAATGTCGCCCAGCAGTAGGTTGGCGGTCTTGCGGCCCACGCCGGGGAGCCGCAGCAGTTCCTCCATGGTGCCGGGGACCTTTCCGCCGTAGTCGGACAGGAGCATCTGGCAGGCCAGCACGATGTCCCGGGCCTTGTGCTTATAAAATCCGCAGGAGCGGACCAGCTCCTCCACCCGCTCGATGGGGGCGCTGGCCATGGCCTCCAGAGTGGGGAACTCTGCGAACAGGGCAGGCGTCACCTGATTGACCCGTGCGTCGGTACACTGGGCGGACAGTCGCACGGAGATCATCAGCTCGTAATCTTTTTCGTAGTGCAGGGCGCACTGGCTCTCCGGATAGCGCTGCTTCAAAAGGTCGATGATGGCCTGAACTTTTTCCTCCATAATGCCCTTCCTTTTTGCGTTTTTCTCCATTATACCACGCCGCCGGGAAAAAGAAAAGCCCCGCCGCACAAAAGAGCGGGGGCGTGCGTAGCATGAAAGGGCGCAGGGCTGCGGGGGAGGCTCTGCGTGGCTTTGGAGGCGGCGGGAGCCGCCTCCGGCTTGAAAAATCTATTCTTCCGGCTCCGGGAACCAGGCTTCCAGTGCGGAGACCTCGTAGGCGGTCCGCTCCGTGGCTCCGTCGGGGGTCAGCTTTGTGTATATGCGGCTTTGGAGCCGCCCACGGATGGATAAAAGGTCCCGGACGTGGTGGTCCCGGGCTTCCTGGGCCAGGCGACCCCAGAGAATACAGGGAATGTAATCCGCCCGGTGAAAGGCCCGGGGGACCGCCAGCATCACGTCGCAGATTTCCCGGCCGAGAGGCGTGCGGCGATAGACCGGCTCCCGGCATAAAATCCCCGTCAGGTCCAGATCATTGATGGCTTCGCCGGATTCTACGTTTACCTGCGTGGCAAATACGAAGATCATCAGCCGCCGGACCCCATTCTCCCGGCGATTGTGGGAGCGGATTTGGCCGGTGACGGCGATCATATCCCCGGCGCCGGGGTCCAGGTCATTGACCAGAGCTTCCTCTGCCACGACGGGCAGCAGGTCCGCCGCCCCGGACAGCCGCCGGACCTCCAGAAGAAAGCGGCAGAAGCGTTTTCCGTGATTTTCATGGGAAAATTCCGGCAGGCCCGTCAGCTGCCCCCGGAGGGTAATGGCGTTTTCCGTATGTTCCATAGTACCACCTCAACGTTCGATGTATGGAACATCTTATGCGCCAATGGGGAAAAAATTACGCTGTCTCGAAGGCCGTCAGCACACCGCCCCGCTCCGCATAATAGCTGCAAAGGCCCCGGCAGGTGCCGATCTCAATGTCTGCCGCCGGAAACTTTTCCAGCAGCGCCGCCTTGACGGCCTGGGCGGTCTCCGGATTTTCTGCATGGTGGATGCGGACCTTGCCGCCCTTGTACCCGGCTTCCAGCATTTTCGCCGCCATGGCACTCTGGGCTTTTTTCTCGCCCCGGCATTTTTCCACAGGGGCGATGGTGCCTTCCGGGCTGGCGGTGGCCAGAATGCGGATGTTCAGGATGCCGATGGCCCCGGCCACCAGCTTGTTCACCCGGCCGTTCTGAGCCAGATTGTGGAGGGACTGCAGACTGAAAAACATCCGGGTAGAGCGGAGATAGGCCTCTCCGGCATCCCGGATCTCCTCAAAACTCAGGTCCGTATCCAGTAACGAGGCTAGCTTCTCAATGAGCAGCTGCATTTCCGGGCCGGTGCTCAAGCTGTCGAACACATGGATTTTGACTTTGGGGTGGACCTGCTCATAGAGGTCCTTGGCGGCCATGGCGGAGCCGTAGGTTCCGGACAGGCCACTGGTGATGGTCACAACGAAAATCTCGTCGGCCCCGGCGAAAGCGTTCATCCAGCCGTCGGGACCGGGGCAGGCAGTGCCGGAGCGGCCCTTGAAGGTGGACAGGTAGTCCATCATGTCCCCGGTGTCCAGCCGGGCGTCGTCCAGAAAATCCCGCTCCCCGGCGTGGATGACCATGGGGATGGACTGGAAAGCGGCGCCGCTGAGGCTCAGCAGGTTCGCCGAAGAATCGGCAATGATCTTTCGCATAAAAATGCCTCCTATGGAATCGGTTTTTGAAAAACCGGTGATGTGGTCTTGTAAATCCTTGTCTATCATAACACGATTTTCAAAAACTGTCAATCGGTTTTTAAAAAACGGATTGACAAAAGTCGAAATTGGGAATAAGATATAGAAAAATGCCAAGGAGGAACCTATGGAAGAAGCATTACGTGCCCGGCTGGCGGAGGCCGTCCGGTCGTTTCATATCCCCAGGCTCCATGAAATTCCCGACGTGGGGCTGTACTTAGAGCAGGTGACCCGGTATGTGAACGGAGTGCTGGAGGGCTGCGGCATCCCGCCGCTGACGGCTTCCATGGTCAGCAACTATGTGAAGCAGCACATCATCCCCGGCCCGGAGAAGAAAGCCTACCGGGCGGAGAGCATCGCCTATCTGATTTTCGTGGCCTGCGTGAAAAATGTGGTCAGCATGGAGGATATCCGCTCCCTCATCGACATTCAGAAGAGCAGCTATGAATTTGAAGTGGCCTACAATTATTTCTGTGCGGAATTTGAAAATCTCATGCAGGTGATTTTCGGCAGCCGGGAAAAGCCGGAGCAGGTGGGCATTTCCCAGTCCAACGAAAAGGAACTCCTTCGTGCGGCCCTGCTGTCCGTGACCTTCAAGCTGTATCTGGATACCACCTTCCGCCTGCTGCAGGAGGAATGACGCCAGACTTCCATACGCAGAGCCGGCGGGACGCAAATAACCTTCCCCTAGGGAAGGCTATTTTGCGCCTCACCTTCAGATTTTTCCCCGTTCCTTCCCGGAGCGGGGATTTCTCTTGCAAAAGTATGGAAAGAATGTATAATGAAAGCAAAGGAAGTGACAGCCATGAAAATCGCCATTTGCGATGACTCTGCCG
The DNA here is from genome assembly GCA_900544405.1 of uncultured Eubacteriales bacterium. Taxonomy (GTDB): domain Bacteria; phylum Bacillota; class Clostridia; order Oscillospirales; family Oscillospiraceae; genus Faecousia. Next base: position 64,137 of record UQVA01000010.1, on the reverse strand, counting down.
TGGACCGGGACTATACCGCCGGGATGGTGGAGGCATGGGCCAGGGACCGGGAAATTTCGCTCATTTTGCGGAAATTTCCCTCTGCGGAGGCCTTCTTGTTCCAATATGCGGAGGAAAAAGACTGGGATATTCTGCTTTTGGATATTGAAATGGGTGCGCTGGACGGGGTCTCCATGGCCAAGACCGTCCGGAAGGAAAATGAAGCCGTTCAAATCGTGTTCCTTACCGGCTACTCGGATTATATCGCCGAGGGCTACGAGGTTGCGGCGCTGCACTACCTGATGAAGCCAATCAAATCCGAAAAACTCCGGGTAGTCCTGGACCGGGCAGCGGAAAAACGGAAGCAGCAGGACCGGTGCCTGAACCTGGAACTGTCCGGGGAAATGGTCCGGCTGCCTTTTTATGAAATTCGTTACCTGGAGGTCCGGCAGAACTATGTGACCCTCCACGCCAAGCGGGAATACACCGTAAAACGGACCCTGGGGGAGTTTGAAAAGGAACTGGACCAACGGTTTTTCCGGGTGGGGCGAAGCCTCATTCTGAACCTGAAAGACGTGCGCCGGGTGACCCGGACGGAGGTCCGGCTGTCCGACGGCACGGTGCTGCCCCTGCCCCGTGGGGCCTACGAACCCCTGAACCGGGCCATTATTGAGCGGACCTGAGGAGAAAACTATGTCATTTCTATCCAAACGCATCGACCGGCGGCTGGCAACCTATCAGCAGGAGCTGATCGAGACCCACTACCGGGAAGTGGACAATATGTACCGGCAGATCCGTGGCTGGCGGCACGATTACCGGAACCACATCCAGACCATGAAGGCCTACGCCGCCCAGGGGGACCTGGAGGCCATCAAGACCTATCTGGACGCCCTGGACACGGATCTGAACACCGTGGACACGGTCATCAAGACCGGCAACGCCATGACCGATGCCATTCTGAACTCCAAAATTTCCCTGGCTAAGAGCAAGGGCATCCGGGTGCTGGCGGATGCACACATTCCCGTGAAGCTGCGGACATCCGAAATTGACCTGTGCTGCATCCTGGGCAATCTTTTCGATAATGCCATGGATGCCTGCGCTGCTCTGCCGGAGGACCAGCGGCTCATCCGGGTGTACATGGACATGAAGGGGACCCAACTTTATATCTCCTTCACCAATTTCACCGCCGGGAAGAAGCTGCCCAAGGCCGACGGCCGGTTCCGGACCACCAAGGGGGAGGGCCACGGCTTCGGCCTGGTGCGCATCGATGCCATCGTGGCCCGGCTGGACGGGTATCTGAGCCGGAATTCCGAGGACGGCGCCTTCACCACGGAAATCCTATTGCCCCAGGAATAACGGTTCGTCACCAAAGTTTTACCATTCGTCCCCGAAATCCTCCGGGGACGATTTTTCATGATAGGATAGCACCACAAGGAGGGAAGGATATGAGAAAAGACAAAAGCGTTTATTCAACGCCCCATTGCTTGGGGTATATGGTAAAGACCGCCTGGAAGCATCAGCGGGATGTCCTGTGGCGGCTTGTGTTGGCGGTTGCTTGCGCAGTGGGTCTGCAGGCCATGCAGCTTTACGCAGCGCCGGAAATTCTGGCCAGTGTAGAGCGGCAGGACAGCATTTCGGACCTGCTGCGGGTGATCTTAATGTTCTCTTTGGGAATGCTGCTGGTCGGCACGTTCAAAACATATTTTGCGTACAGCGCACAGATCAGACGTATCGCCGTTCGCTGCGTACTCATTGACCGTGTGATCGAGAAGGCCTGCACCATGTCTTACTGCCTTTGCAGCGATTCTAAAGCCATTGAGGTCAAAAACGGAGCGTATATGGCGGTGGGGGACAACAACAGCGGAACGGAGCATATTTGGGTGACACTGGAAACGCTGCTCTCCGGCGTCGGCTGCTTTGCCGTATATCTGACGCTGTTGACCGACCTGAACCCGGTGCTGGCTGTGGTGGTCATTGCGATGGCGCTCGTGGGCTACCTGGTCACCAGACGGCTGACCCGTTGGCAGCAGGATCACCGGGAGGAGCAGAATCGCTGCTATGTGCGGGAGAACTATGTGGCGAACAAGGCAGAGTCTGATAAGCTGGCCAAGGATGTCCGTCTATTTGGTCTGCGGGACTGGCTGATGGAGCTTTACGAGAAAAGCATCCGGCTCCATAAGGACTTCGTTCACCGCCGGGAGCGGGTTCTGGTCTGGGGGGATCTGCTGGATGTGCTGCTGACGCTGCTGCGGAACGGCCTGGCCTACTGGTATCTGATCTCTATGGCCATCGAAGGACAGCTGACCACTGCACAGTTTCTGTTGTACTTTGCCGCTGCCAGTGGCTTTGCGGATTGGGTCGGACAGATTCTGAATAACATGGTAGAGGTCCAGAAGGAATGTCGGGAGATCAGTTCCGTGCTGGAATGGATCGAATACCCGGAACCCTTCCGCTTCACGGGGGGCAAGCCCATTCCCAAGGGGGACGGCTATGAACTGCGGCTGGAAGATGTGTCGTTCCGGTATCCGGAGGCGGAAAAGCCCGTATTTGAACATTTGTATTTGACCATCCACCCCGGAGAAAAGCTGGCGGTGGTGGGCCTGAATGGCGCAGGCAAAACGACCCTGGTGAAGCTGATCTGCGGTCTTCTGGACCCTGTCGAGGGGCGGGTGCTGCTGAACGGCGTGGACATTCGGGAGCTGAACCGGCGGGAATACTATGCGTGCATTTCCGGCGTATTCCAGGACAATTCCCTGCTTCCCGGCTCTGTGGCGGAGAATATCACGCTTTCGGAGACGGTAACGGACACAGAAAAGGTGAACGACTGTATCGAAAAGGCGGGACTGACGGAATTCGTATCCGCTCTTCCAAAGGGGCTGAACACCCATTACGGTAAGGAACTTTACCCGGATGGTGTAGAATTTTCCGGTGGACAGACGCAACGGCTGCTGCTGGCCCGGGCACTTTACAAAGATGGCCCCATTCTGGTGCTGGATGAGCCTACGGCAGCGCTGGACCCCCTGGCCGAGAGCGATATTTACCAAAAATACAATGCCATGACCAAGGGCAAGACCTCTGTGTTCATTTCCCACCGGCTGGCATCGACCCGGTTCTGTGACCGGATCTTGTATCTGAAAGATGGTGTTATTGCCGAGGAAGGCACCCATGAAGAATTGCTGGCGAAAAACGGCGGCTATGCCCAGCTTTTTGAGATACAGAGCCGCTACTATCAGGAAGGGAGGGATTTCCGTGACTGAGAAGAAAAACGGTTGGAAGGATTGCTGGAAATATACGCTCCGGTGCCTGCGGGATGTGGAGCGCTGTGTGCCGGGGCGATTGACATCACTGCTTCCGGTGAGCCTGGTGGTGGCCCTGACGCCCTATGTGACCATTTGGTTTTCGGCACAGCTGGTCAATGAGCTGGCCGGGGCCAGACGGCCGGAAATGCTCTGGCGCTGGACTGCGCTGACTTTGGGCGTGAGTGCGCTGCTGGGCCTGCTGAAAGCAGGATTGATGCGGTGGATGAACGCGCTGAACAGTATGCACAACCCCATGAAGGAGCGGCTGTTCCTGGAAAAAATGCTGAGCATGGATTTTGCCGATGCGGATTCTCAGAGGGTCCGGCAGCTTCGGACAAAAATACGCGAGAATGAACAATGGAGCGGATTCGGTATCAACGAGGCAGTGCAGAGCACTTTTCGGCTTGTTCAGGCAGTGCTGGGCATTCTGGGTGCAGCCGTGCTGACGGTGAGCCTGTTCACGGCCAGGGTAAACCAGGGCGGGATGCAGTTCCTGAATAACCCGTTGGCGGCGCTGGTCCTCCTGCTCGTTATGGGCGGGATCGTCGTGCTGCAGCAGCGGGTTGCGGCCGTCGGCAACCGACTCTATGCGCAGCGGTCGGAGGAAGCGACCTTCGGAAATCGCCTTTTCAACGTCTTCTTTGACCTGCCGCGGGAACGGAAACGGTGGATGGACCTGCGCCTTTATGGACAGTACCCCCTGATGCGGGAAAAAAAGGAACGGGAAAATCCCTTTGCACCCGGAAAGGACCTTGACCGTATTTTCAGGGGTGTCTATGGTGTCGGAAATGCCGTTACCCAGTCTTCCGGTGCGCTGTTTTCCGGACTGGTATATATCTTTGCCTGTCTGAAAGCCCTGGGCGGCGCTTTTGGTGTGGGCAGCGTTACTCAGTATGTGGGTGCAGCCACGACCCTCTCCTCGAATCTTTCCGAGCTTCTGGGGGCTTTGGAAATGATGCGGCAGAACACGGAATTCCTGCGGACTACCTATGAATTTCTGGACATTCCCAACGCCATGTACCAGGGCAGCCTGACCACGGAGAAGCGGGCGGACCGGAATTATCAGGTGGAGTTCCGGGATGTTTCCTTCCAGTACCCCGGGGCGGAAACCTGGGCATTGCGGCATGTGAATTTTACCTTTGACATCGGCAAGCGCATGGCAGTGGTGGGGGAGAACGGCAGCGGCAAGACCACGTTTATCAAGCTGCTCTGCCGGCTCTACGACCCCCAGGAGGGCGAAATTCTCCTGAACGGCATAGACATCCGTAAGTATAATTACCGGGACTACCTGGACCTTTTCTCCGTGGTGTTCCAGGACTTCCAGCTGCTGGCCCAGCCTTTGGGGGCAAACGTGGCAGGCCGGAGCCAATATGACCGCCGCCGGGTGGAGCAGTGCCTGACGGATGCGGGCTTTGCCGACCGGCTGGCTGCCATGCCTCATGGACTGGACACGGAGCTTTACAAGGACCTGGATAAGGACGGCGTGGAGATTTCCGGCGGCGAGGCCCAGAAAATTGCCATCGCGCGTGCCCTCTATAAGGATGCGCCTTTCCTGGTGCTGGACGAACCCACAGCGGCCCTGGACCCCATTGCCGAAGCGGAAATTTACGAGAAATTCAACAGCATCGTGGGCGATAAGACCGCCGTGTACATCAGCCACCGGCTGTCCTCCTGCAAGTTCTGCGACCAGATCACCGTTTTCGACCATGGGTCCGTCATTCAGCAGGGGAGCCACGAGGCCCTGCTGGCAGACACCGATGGCGAATATGCCCGTCTCTGGCAGGCGCAAGCGCAATATTATACAAAGTGACGAAAGAGTTTTCTTGTATTTTCTCCTTCCGTATGGTATGATTTCCCCAAGAGAGAAAGGGGGAGCGCCCATGAAACGGTTGTTATTCGTATTCGTGCTGCTGACGGCTGTCCTCTGCGGCTGCGCCGCCCTGTACCGGTTCCCGGAGGGAGCGGTCATCGGCGGCGTAGACGTGGCGGGACTGAACCTGGAGGCAGCGGCAGAAAAGCTGGAGGCATTGCCGGAGGCGTACACCCTGACGGTGACGCTGGATGGGGAGACAACGGTCCTTACCGGGGCGGACCTATCTATGACCTGCCATCTGCCGGAGGACCTGCGCAACGCCATCGGCACGAAAGCGGAGGATATTTACGACATCACCCTGCCTTCGGATATTCTCACCCGGCTCCATGGGGTGGACACCTCCCGGAAGGACGGCACGGAAAAGGCCAAGCTGGTCTTTGACCCGACCTCCCAATCTTACACCACCCAGACCGGCAAGGACTGGACCTGGAACGACTATTCCCCGGCGGTGCAGGCCCTGTCTGCCGCTGCACGGGAATTAAAATCCGAAGTGACCGTTGCCCCGGAGAAAATCGCCGTCTCCGGTGAAAAAGACCCTCTGCCCGGTGCGGCCACGGCCAATACCTGGCTGGATTCTGTTCTGACGCTTTCTTTCCCGGACGGGGAGGAAAAAGTGGACCGGACGAACATCCTGGAATGGGTCAGCGTAGATGCTGACGGCGTGACGCCGGTGCTGGACGAAAGCGCCATCGGGGCTTATGCCGCCAATATGGCCCAGGCCCATTCCGTGGCGGCTTCGGACGCACGGGTGTTCGTGACCACGTCCGGGAAAAACATCTATTTGCAGAATGCCTACGGCGGGTACAGCGTGAATGCGGAAAGCCTGACCGAGGCCCTGCGTACCGGCATCCTGTCCGGGGAGAAAAAGACCATCGAGGCGGACATTCTGCCCGGAGAGCCGGGGAGAACGGTGGTGGACAACTTCGGCGGAGACTATGTGGAGGTGGACATTCCCAACCAGACCGTGTACTGCTACCGGAATGGCGATCTGGTTTTGCAGACCGCCTGCGTCACCGGCTGCCTGGCCAACGGCGACGCCACCCCCACCGGCGTGTATTCCTTCTATGACCTGGACCGGGATGTGTGGCTCACCGGCCCCACCTGGAACGACTGGGTGGATTGCTGGATGGGCTTCTACGGCAGCTACGGCCTCCACGATGCCAACTGGCGGACGGAATTCGGCGGGGACATTTATGTGAACAACGGCAGCCACGGCTGCGTGAATTTGCCCCCGGAGGTGGCCCCGACGCTGTATAGCTATCTCTATTACGGCATGACCATCATTCTTTATTAAAAGTGCAGAAAAATCCCGGAGTTTGAGAAAAACTCCGGGATCTCTTTATCCGTTAGTGGCGGATTGAATCAGATTGATGGCCCGCAGGACGCTGTATGCGTTGTAGCGGGAGTCGTTGGATTCCGACAGGAACACCAGCCGGATGGGGGCATCCTCTCCGAAGCCGCTGCTCTCGGCGGTCCGGGAGGCGTTCACGGCGGAGACATTGGCCACATACTGACGGCTCCGGCCCTCCGGAATGGTCAGGTCCCCAACGTCTGCCTGGAAGGATACGGTGAAGGTGGAGCCGGCGCAGGTGGAGACCAGGCTGGCTGCCGCCGCATCCAGCACCGCCTGCCGGTCCTCGGCATTGTAGACGATGGAAGACATATCCGAGGGGAAGCAGAACTGACTGAACACCACTTCCCGGAAGCCCAGGGACTTCAATTCGCTGACGGTCTGCACCAGCTGATTCTGGGCCGAGCTGGAAGCCGGGTCCAGCCAGTAGCAGCCCTCATCGTCCATCCAGAGATACCCTTCCTCCACGGCCAGACCCGCCGGGACGTTGTTCAGGCCGTAATAATAGTTCTGGAACGCCGGGAGCCGGGCGATGAGATAGACATTCCGGGCTTTCAGGGATGCGATCAGCGCATCCACGGCGGTGACGTTCACGCTGTCCGCCGTCGGGGCGACGGTGGAGGAGTAGTAGGCATAGCCGTAGGAACTGCGGACGTCGATCATCACGCTGCTGCCGTTGGGAATGCTGTCCGCCAATTCCTGGACCGTGGCCAGATCGTCGGTCAGGTCAAAGGCGCTGATGAAGAAGCCGTTCAGCTGGGTCATTTCCGAGCCGGTGTCGATGGCGTCCTCGCCTTCGTTGTACACCACGCTGACGGTCTCCTGGGTGGGCGGCTCCTGAGCCACCACGCCGTCGATCATCTCGGCGCTGCTGTTAAAATCCAACGTGGCCCCGTCCCGGGTGTAGACCACATACCGGCCCAGCCACACGGTCCATACAAAAATCATCAGGGCTGCCAGCACGGCAATGGCCAGGGCGGCAATGCCTACCCGGTGCCAGGTCCGCCGGGCCCGATAGGATAGTTTCATGCTTGTCTCCTTTTTGCGGTCAGGCAGCGCCATTCTTCCTTGGCCTTCCAGGCGATGATGTCCATGCCGGAGCGGGTCAGAGCCTGCTCCACCTCTGCAAGCCGGGTGTCCAGAATGCCGGAGAGGATGACCGTGCCCTTGTCTCCTGCCAGCTTGGGCAGTACGGGGGCCAGGGAAATGATGACGTCTGCCACGATGTTCACGAAAATAAAGTCATGGCCGTTTCCGGCCAGCTTTTCCATCAGCGCCGGGTCCTCGGTGACGCTGCCGGTGCAGGCCTGAAATTCCGGGAAGCCGAAGCCGTTCAGGGCGGCGTTCTCCCCGGCGGCCTTCTCGGCCTTAGGGTCGATGTCCACGCCTACGGCGCTTTTTGCCCCCAGCCGCAGGGCGGCGATGGACAGAATGCCGCTGCCGCTGCCCAGGTCCAGACAGGTGCAGCCGGGAAAGAGCCGGTCCTCCATTTCCTCCACCACCATCTGGGTGGTGGGATGGTAGCCGGTGCCGAAGGCAATGCCCGGGTCCAGAATGATCTTTTTTCGGTTCGTTTCGTAAGAATCCGCCAGCCACACGGGCAGGACTACCAGGGAGTTGCCGATCTCCTGGGGCGGATAATTCTCCTGGCCGCTTTGCTCCCACTGCTGCTCAGCCAGTACGCTCTCCACGGGGGTAATGCCGTGGGCGGCGCACAGGGCGCAGAGCCGGTCATGGGCGGCGGTGTCCGCCTGGTCCAGGTACAGCTTGATGCGGGACAGACCCTGCAATTTTTGCTGCAATTCCTCGTCGATATAGTCCCAGCAGTCCCGGTTTTCCTCCAGGAAGGACTCAAATTCCCCCTGGTCCTCCAGCACCAGTTCCTCAAAGCCGTTGGCGGTCAGCTCGGCAGCCAGGGCTTCTACATTGCCGGGGGCGGTATTCAGGGTGATCTCCAACCAATTCATGGAAATTTCCTCCGATTGTCATTCGTGTTTTATCCTATTGTACTCCATGAAGGAAAAAATCGCAACCAAAAACTCTTTAATTTTTCGTGTACCACTTTCTATTTGCGGCGAATGGTTGTATAATAGTCTGGTATTCTCAAAACCAAAGGAGTACCTATGATCGAAACAACGGAACTTTTTCCGGGGGTGCGGCTGCATTTCATCCGTGACCCCCGCTTCAAGCAGAGCCTGATGACGGTGCAGTTCCTCCGGCCCATGTGCCGGGAGGAGAGCGCCAAAAACGCCCTTTGGAGCAGCGTTCTGCTCCGGGGCAGCCGGAATTACCCGGACCTGCGGGATATTACCATCCGCCTGGATTCCCTCTACGGGGCCGGCATGGGGGCCATGGTCCGCCGGGTGGGGGACGTGCAGGCCAGCGGCATGAGCATGACGTTCCTGGCGGACCGGTTCGCTCTGGCCGGGGATGCCATTTTCCGGCCCATGGCGGAATTCGTGGGGGAGCTGCTGCTGGAACCTCGGCTGGACCAGGGAATTTTCCGGAAGGACTATGTGGAAGGGGAGAAGAAAAATCTCATTTCCGCCATCGAGTCCCGCCGGAATGACAAGGCGGTCTATGCCATGCAGCAGCTGCTTGCCCGGATGTGCCGGGAGGACCCCTACGGCCTGAGCCGCCTGGGGGAGCCGGAGGACATTGCCAACCTGACGGCGGCGGAGCTGTATGATTACTACGTCCGGGTATTGAAGGAAAGCCCCGTGGAGATTTTCTGCGTGGGCGACCTGGATGCGGACACCGTGGCGGCGGGGCTGATGCCCCTGGCGGAGGCCCTGGGTCCCCGGAAGGGCTACGCTCCCGGCAAAATCCGTTTCCACGATGCAGGCGGCGGCACCTGGGCCGAGCAGCAGCCTCTGACCCAGACCCAGCTGGACCTGGGCTTCGTGTCGGATGTGACGTTGGACCACCCTCTGTGCATTCCTATGCGGCTTTTCAATCTCATTTACGGAGCGGGGATGCAGAACAAGCTGTTCCGGGTTATCCGGGAGACCATGAGCCTGTGCTACGACATTTCCTCGGCCTATCACGCCGGGAAAGGCTTACTGACTGTCAGCACCGGCATCGAAAATGCCCAGACCGACCGGGTCCGGGAGGAAATTTTCCATCAGCTGACCCTGTGCCAACAGGGGGACATCACGGTGGAGGAGCTGAACAGCGCCAGGGAAGCCATGCATTCCTCCCTGCGGGCCACCTTTGACAGCGGCAGCAACATGGAGGGCTACTATTTCAACGGTCTGCTCACCGGCAGCCTGCTCCCGCCGGAGGAATATCATGCCCGGCTGGATGCGGTGACGCTGGAGGAAGTGGTGGAGGCTGCCAACCATGTGCGCTTCCACTCGGAATTTTTGCTCAGGGGGGTGAAGGCATGAAGGATTATCCTGCCATCGGCGAGCGGCTCTATCGGCGCGTTCTTCCCAACGGACTGACGGTGCTGGTGGTGCCGAGACCGGGCTTTACCCGGAAAAGCGCCTATTTCGTCACAAATTTCGGTTCCCTGCATACGGATTTCCGCTTCAAGGGAAAAGAATATCACGCCCCGGCAGGGGTGGCCCATTATCTCGAGCACAAGATGTTCGACCTGCCAGGCCATGATGTGTACCCGGAGTTCGCCGCCATGGGCGCCAGCGCCAACGCCTTTACCAGCCATGACCTGACGGCCTATTACTTTACGACCACTCATCATTTTGCGGACTGCCTGCGGCTGCTGCTGACCTTCGTGTCCACCCCGTATTTTACCGAGGAGACTGTGGAGAAGGAGCGGGAGATCATCGGTCAGGAAATTGACTCCAATCTGGATTACCCGGATTCCGTCAGCTTTGACAGCCTGATGGAGGAAATGTACCGGAACCATCCCCTTCATGTGCCCATTCTCGGTACCCGGGAGACCATTGCCGAAATTACCCCGGAATGGCTGCATCTGTGCCACGAGGCCTTTTATGCCCCGGCCAATATGGTCTTGTGCGTGGTGGGCGATGTGGACCCGGAAAGCGTTTTGGCCCTGGCATTGGAGGTGCTGGGGGACGAACAGAAGGAAGTAGGAGAGAAGCTACCCTTCCCGGCGGAACCGGCGGACTGCCCCTTCGGTCCCAGGCACATCCCCATGGATGTGGCCATGCCCATGTTCCAGATGGGCTTCAAGCTGCCCGCCCCCAAGGACGGCCCGGAGGCCATCCGGCTGGAAATTCTCGGCGACCTGGCCACGGAGGCCCTGTTCGGAGAAAGTTCCCGGCTGTATCTGCGGCTCTATGAGGAGGGAATCATCGATTCCTCCTTCGGGGGCGGCTGCGAGAGTGTGGACGGAGCGGCTATGGTCCTTTGCTCCGGGGATTCCCGGCAGGCGGGGCAGATTCGGGAGGATATTCTCGCCGAAAATCAGCGGCTGTGCCGGGAGGGCATCCCGGAGGAGGCCTTCCTGCGTATCCGCCGCAGCGCCCTGGGCCGCCGTATCCGGGACCTGGACAGCTTCGAGGGCACTTGCTACCGGCTGTGTGCCTACGCCCTCAGCGATTACGACTATTTCAACTTCCCGGAGCTGTATGCTTCCCTGACGGCGGAGGACCTTCGAAAATTCCTGGAAGATTCCATCCGCCGGGACAACTGCTCCATGACCATTCTGGACCCCATTGATAAGGAGGAACCGTAATGACTGCCCTATCCTATACCCTGATCTCCTTCCCCGGCCTGGGGTTGGAATTGGACCCGCCCTCCACCATTCAGCTAGGTCCTCTGACCATCCATTTTTACGGCCTCATCATCGCCGTGGGAATGCTGTTGGCGGTACTGTACGCCAGCAAGCGCAGCAAGGAATTCGGTCTGAAGGAGGACGACCTCATTGACGGCGTGCTTTGGGTGGCGCCCTTCGCCATTATCTGCGCCCGGCTTTACTACTGTATTTTCGAGTGGGATCAGTACGCATCCAATCCCATTTCCATTCTCTACATCTGGAACGGCGGCCTGGCGATTTACGGCGGCGTGCTGGGTGCGGTCATCGGCCTGAGCGTGTTCTGCAAGGTCCGGAAGATCAAAGCCACCGCCATGATGGACGTGGTGTCCCTGGGACTGCTCATCGGCCAGCTGGTGGGCCGCTGGGGCAACTTCATGAACCGGGAGGCCTTCGGGGCGCCTACGGATTCCTTCCTGCGGATGGGCCTGTACAACACTGCCACCGGGGCCGTGGAGTATTACCATCCCACGTTCCTCTACGAATCCCTCTGGAATTTCGTGGGCTTCCTGCTGCTGCATTTCCTGTCGAAAAAGCGGAAATATGATGGCCAGGTGGCCCTGGGCTATGTGGCCTGGTACGGCCTGGGCCGGGCTTTCATCGAGGGCTTGCGGATGGACAGCCTGTACTGGGGTCCCTTCCGGGTGAGCCAGGTGCTGGCGGGCATCAGCTGTGTGGCGGCGGTGGCCGTGCTGCTGTGGCAGGGCTTCCGGCCCCATGACCCGGCGAAAATGCTGGTGAATCAGGCCAAAGAAGCAAAATCCGAGGAAGCCCCCAAGACTGAGGACGAATTCCATGAAAACGAAGGTTAAGACCCTTCCCTATGAGCAGGTCCTGGCTCTGCCACGCCCCAAGCCGAAAGCGCCCCGACGGCCCTCCTGGCTGCTGGGAGCGGCTATCCGGCTGATCTCCGCAGGAGAACTGAGAAGCGTGGGCTTTTCGGCTACATATCGGGATATGGAAAAAATCGGCCCCAAAGAGCCGGTGCTGATTCTGATGAATCACTCTTGCTTCCTGGACCTGCAGATTGCCAATAAACTGTTTTTCCCCAGGCCCTACGGCATCGTTTGCACATCGGACGGCTTTGTGGGCAAAGAAGCACTCATGCGGGCCCTGGGCTGCATTCCGACCCGGAAATTCGTGACAGATCTGGGACTGGTGCGGGATATGGATACCATGCTGCACAAAAAGCACATCAGCATTCTGATGTTCCCGGAGGCCAGCTATTCCTTTGACGGCAGGGCCACGCCGCTGCCGAGGAAAATGGGTGTGCTGCTGAAAAAACTCAACGTGCCGGTGGTGACGGTCATCACCCACGGGGCTTTTTTGCGGGACCCCCTGTACAATATGCTCCAGAAACGGAAGGCCCAGGTCCGGGCGGAGGTTTCCTGCCTGTTTACCCCGACGGAGATTCAAGAAAAAAGTGTGCCGGAACTGGATGCAGCGCTGGATGCGGTCTTTTCCTTTGATAATTTCCGGGAGCAGGAGGAGAATCATATTGCCGTCACGGAGCCTTTCCGGGCGGACGGCCTCCAGCGGGTCCTGTACCAATGTCCCCACTGCGGCCGGGAGGGCCACATGGAGGGCAAGGGGACGACCCTTACCTGCCACGCCTGCGGCAAGACCTACGAGCTGACCCCCACGGGCTATCTGAAAGCCCAGGAGGGGGACACGGAGTTCCCGCACATCCCGGACTGGTACGCCTGGGAGCGGGAAAACGTGCGGAAAAGCCTGCTGGACGGCAGCTATTTGCTGGATATTCCCGTGAAGATCGCCATGATGGTGGACTACAAGGCCATTTACCGGGTAGGGGAGGGACGGCTCCGGCACGATGCCAACGGCTTCCGGCTCACCGGCTGCGACGGGAAACTGGATTATTCCCAGCCTCCGCTGGCTTCCTATGGCCTTTACGCCGACTACTTCTGGTACGAATTGGGGGACATCATCTGCATCGGCAATCAGGACGTCCTCTATTACTGCTTCCCCCAGGGCGGCGATGTGGTGGCCAAAACCCGCCTGGCTGCAGAGGAGCTGTACAAGCTGAAAAAACAGGGCCGAAAACGGATGAATCCGGACCTGGACGGGTCAAAATAACGAAGCACATGGCCGGGGGAATGCCTCCGGCCATGTTTTTTCAGAAAAAGCAGGGGAAAATGCAAATTGACTCTTTCTTTTTTCACCCATTTGTGCTATTATTAAGAAAACAAAAAAGAAGGAGGGTGTCCCCATGCCCAGAACCACAGACAAAGCAGATAAAATTCTGGAATTTGTCAACGACTTCATCCAGGAGAACGGCTATGCCCCCTCTGTCCGGGAGATCGGCCAGGCCGTTGGCCTTCGGTCCACCGCATCCGTCAGCTATCACCTGAACAACATGAAGGAGTCCGGGAAGCTCCGGGCCACCGGCACCAAGGGGGCCAAGCGGGCCACCGTCACAGCCGCCCGGCCGGGGCAGATTCCCATTCTGGGGGCCGTGCGGGCGGGTCTTCCGAATTTGGCCTTTGAGGACCAGGAGGGCAGCATTCCCTGGAACGGCGCTCCCGGCTGCTTTGCATTGCGTGTGGTGGGAGACAGCATGATCGGCGCCCACATTCTGGAGGATGATCTGGTGGTGGTCCGTCCTCAGCAGACCGCCGAGGACGGGGAGATCGTGGTGGCCCGGTTTGAGGGCAACGCCACCGTCAAGACCCTCCGCAAGCGGAACGGCGAAATTTGGCTCATGCCGGAAAACGACCATTATCCCCCCATCGACGGCCGGGAGGCCACCATTGTGGGTATTGTGAAGGCGGTCATCAGAGAATACGATTAAACCGGCGTCCCCCGGATACGGCAGCGTATCCGGGGGACTTTTTGCGCAAAAAGGGGCGCTCCGGGGAGGGAGCCCCCGGAGCGCCGGACAAAAGGGAGAGGGAGGATGCAAAATCAGATCTCACGCAGCAGCCGGGAGCGCTTCAGCGCAGGCCGCAGAGCCAGGTACAGCACGGAAGCCACGACCACGGCCACCAGCGCATTGACGGCGGTGGTCACAGCGCCCATCTTGGCCCAGATGGTGGCGACCTCCTGGGGAACGCCCAGGACGTACATCTTGTAGAAATAGCCCACCAGCGGGTCGGCCACGATGTTGAAGGCCATGCCGCCTGCGCAGGAAAGGACCACGGCTGCGGGCAGGGGCAGCTTCCGCTCAGCTTTCTCATGGCTGATATGGAAAACCTTATGGGCCAGCAGGCCGGTGATGAGGCCGATGCCCAGCTTCAGCAGGAAGGTCTTGGGTGCGGAGGTCACATAGGCGGTGGTCAGGTCTGCCAGGGTCATGCCGATGGCACCCGCCATGCCGCCCCAGAAGCCGCCCACGAACAGGGCCGCCAGCACGCAGAACACGTTGCCCAGATGAAATGCGGTTTTTTCCGTACCCACGGGAATATCGATGCGCAGATAGGTAAATCCTACGTAGCACAGAGCCGCAAAAATAGCCGCCAGGGTCAGGGTCCGCACGTCGGTGGATTTGCGCTCCGGCAGCAGGCTGACAACAGCACCCAACAGGCCCAGCAGGGTCAGGATCAGGCCCAGGGCGAAGGAAACGGTAGCGGATGCCGCTGCGCCCTTGACGATGGCATCGGCACGGGTCTGCAGGGTCACGAACAGTCCTGCGGCAAAGACAACGATGCTTGCCGCCAGGGCGGTCCAGGTTTTCTTGTTCATGGGGATCGCCTCCAAATGGAATCTGTGGCCATTATACCCAATTCTGACAATAAATCCAGTGCCAATATAATACTAAAAAATAAGGGCAGCAATTCAAATTTATACCACCGAATTTTCTTCTTGCCGGAAAGGACTATTTTTCTGGAAACACTGTACAAAACGCAAGTTTAATGATACAATGGCTTTGTAAATAACAGACGAAAGGGGTTCGCATCATGCGTATCATTTCTGCAAAAGATTATTCCGATGTCAGTCAGAAGGCAGCCGACCTGATCGCCGCTCAGGTCCTGCTGAAGCCCGACTGCGTGCTGGGTCTTGCCACCGGCAGCAGCCCGGAGGGCACCTACGCTGAGCTGGTGAGAAAGTATGAGGCCGGGGAACTGGACTTCTCCCAGGTCCGCACTGTGAATCTGGACGAGTACGTCGGTCTGCCCGTGACCCACGACCAGAGTTACCGCTATTTCATGAACGACCACCTGTTCGACCATGTGAACATCGACAAGGCCAACACCAACGTGCCAAACGGCATGGAGCCCGACGAGAAGCGGGAGTGCGCCCGCTACGAGGCCCTCATCGCCTCCCTGGGCGGCATCGACTTGCAGCTGTTGGGCCTTGGCCCCAACGGCCATGTTGGCTTCAACGAGCCCTGCGGCGAATTCATCGCCGAGACCCATAAGGTCCAGCTGACGGAGACGACGATTCGGGCCAACTCCCGGTTCTTCGCTTCCGAGAACGACGTGCCCCGCTATGCCTACACCATGGGTATCCGTGGTATTCTGCAGGCCAAGCGGCTGGTGCTGGTGGTCAACGGTGCCAAGAAGGCTCAGGCCGTGAAGGACGCTTTTTTCGGACCCATCACCCCCAAGGTCCCCGGCTCCATTCTGCAGCTGCACCCCGACTGCACCATCGTGGCCGACGAGGAAGCATTGTCCCTGGTGAAGGACCTGCTGTAAACAAAATTTTCTTTAGAGGCTCCTGCTTTGTAAAGGCAGGGGCCTCTTTCTGCTTGCAATGGGCGCTGCTATCGGTTATAATAAGAAAAAACCGATTCAGAAAGGTGCTGCAAGCAATGCGGATACTGTTTTTGTCCTGCAATACCGGCGAGGGCCATAATTCTACGGCCAAGGCCATTATGGAGGTCCTGGAGGCCCAGGGTGCCAGCTGCGAAATTCGGGACGTGCTGGCCTGGCTTTCCCCCCGGTTTTCTAAATTTATCTGCTCCTGGCATACCCGTATTTACCGCTATGCCCCCCGGCTCTTTGACGCCAGCTATCGGGCCATGGAAAAGCGTGGGGCCGGTGCGGATACGTCTATCTATGATATTCTCTCCCTGGGTGCCGAAAAGCTCTGGGAGCTGCTGCTGGAGGAGCAGTATGACGCCGTGGTCTGCGTCCATGTGTTCTCCGGCATGATGATGACCGAGGTCCGACGGACCTGGGGCGTGAAAATTCCCTGCTTCTTCGTGGCCACGGACTATACCTGCTCCCCCACCGTGGAGCAGTGCATTATGGACGGCTATATCATCCCGGCGGCGGAACTGTCCGGGGAATTTGTCAATGCCGGTTTGCCTGCGGACAAGCTGCTGCCCCTGGGTATTCCCGTGCGGCAGGCCTTTTATAAAAGCGCACCCCGGAAGGAAGCACGGGAGAAGCTGGGCCTGCCGGAGGGCGGCGTGCTGGCGTTGGTCATGTGCGGCAGCATGGGTGCCGGTCCCATGCACAAGATCGTCCGGAAGCTGACGGCGGATATGCCGGAAAACGGCCGTGTGGTTGCCATCTGCGGCCGGAACGAGCGGCTTCTGGAGACCCTGTCCGAGGAAAAAGACCCCCGGCTGACGGCCCTGGGCTACACCACCAACGTGGACGAGTACATGGACGCAGCGGACTTCATCATTACCAAGCCCGGTGGTCTCAGTTCTACCGAGGCGGCTAATAAGCACCTGCCCATGGTGTTCATCAACGCCGTGGGCGGCTGCGAGGGCCGGAATTTCGACTTCTTCCTGAAAAGCGGCTTCGCAGTGGGCAGCGAGGATGCCGATGAAGTGGTGACCATGGCCACAAGCCTGGCCCACGACCCGGAGCGGTTGGAGACCATGCGGCAGAACCTGTCCAAGGCCTTTACCACCAACAGCGCCGCAGAAATCGCCGCCTGCGTGACCCGTGCGGCGGAAAACTACCGGGGCATCAAGAAGGAAGCCCTGCCCGCCGAGACGCCTGCCCCTGCGCCGGAGGCGGGAACGGCACCGGCCCCGGAGAAAAAGACCGCTGCCAATCTGGCCCGTGCCATTCTGGGGGAGTCCCAGGCCCGGACCCGATATACCGTCTATGCGGGTATCGCCCGGCAGGAAGGGAACGAACGGGTGGCCCGGCTTTTTGAGGAAACTGCCGCCAACGAAGCGGTCCACGCCGAGTGTTTCCTGCGGGAATTGCGTGCGCTTGGCATTCCGGGGACCGTCCCGGACCTGACCGAGTCCTTCTCCATGGAGACCGGAACCACTGCGGAAAACCTGCGCTATGCGGCGGAAGGGGAGCGGCAGGAGTACAGCGTTCTCTACCCGGAATTTGCCCGTGTGGCCGCCGAGGAGGGCTTCGACAGCGCCGCCCGGCTCTGGGCGCACATTTCCCGTGCGGAGGAAGGCCACGAGCGGCTGTTCCGCCGGTTGGAGCGGGGAATGAGCACCGCGGAGGTCCCGGAGGGAATGTGGCGCTGCATGAACTGCGGCTACGTCTATGAGACCGCCGAATTGCCGGAGCATTGCCCGGTCTGCGGAAAAGGCCCCGGCTGGCAGCAGCCGGAAGGGAAAAAATGAGCTTTTTCGGAACTTCCTGTTTACACTTCCCCCGGAATGTGATAGGATAGGGAGAGAATGTGTAAAGAGGTTGCGGCTATGAATTATATTGTGCTGGATATGGAGTGGAATCAGCCCTGGCCCGGCTCTCCCTCCGCCAAAAAAGTTCTGCCCGTGTCCATCCGTGGGGAGATCATTCAGATCGGTGCCGTGCGCTTAACGGCGGACCGGCAGGTGGCGGATGAATTTCAGGTGATGGTGCGGCCGAAATTCTACCGGAAATTAAATAAGCGGGTCAGCAAGCTTACCGGCATCAAGGAGACCCGGCTCAAAGAGGAAGGCATCCCCTTCCCGGAGGCCATGGAGCATTTTGAGACCTGGTGCGGGGAGGACCCGGTGTTTCTGACCTGGGGCTTCGACGATATTATGATTTTGCGGGAAAATCTGCGGCTTTTCGACCTGCCGGAGGGTTGGACCGAACGCTGGTACAATGCCCAGATGATTTTCAACGCCCAGACCGACGGCTCCACCGCCCAGAAGGCGTTAAAGACCGCCATGGAGATGTTCGGCATCGAAAGCACCCGCCCGGCCCATGACGCTTTGGGGGATGCGTACCATACGGCCCTCATTTGCGCCCGGCTGGACCTGGAACGGGGCATCCGGGAGTACGGACGGGCCCTGAAAAGCCATGAGGACGGCTTCCACGGAGCGGAGTTGCCCGGCTGTATCGCCCGGAAGGTCTACTATGGCTACGAGAGCCGGGAGCAGGCATTGTCTGCTATGGCCACTTCGGAGAATAAATGCCCCATTTGCCAGCGGCAGATGCTGGGTTCCCGCTGGTTTGCCCAGCCGGGACACCGGTATATGGACCTGGCCGCCTGCCCGGACCATGGGAAATTCCTCATCCGGGTCCGTATTTCCGACCGGGAGGACGGCACGGTCCGTGTCAGCCGCCTGACCTATGAGGCGGATTCCCAGGCTGCCGAGGCCTACGCCCGCCGTGCGGACAAGGCCCAGCCGGAAGCACCCCGGCCCCGCCGTCGCCGCTATCGCCGCCGTTCCGGGGAGAAAACATCGAAATAAGCGAATCGCCATCCGAAATTGTTCGGACGGCGATTTTTTCAGTCATTATAAAAAAGCAGCGAGAACCAACTGACCACGTTTTCCCCGTACTGGAAGGGGACCCCCAGGGTCTCCAGAGTGGGCAGGATGTTGATGCCGTGGCTCTCCACGCAGGGGTGCATTTTCCCTGGCAGGCGGCAGGGCAGTCCGTCCAGATAGGCGCAGCGCTCGCAGATGGCGCAGGACTCCGTGGACAGCACATAAGGCTCCACCCCCTGCTCCCGGAACAGGTCCCGGACCTGATTGGTGACTTTTTCGTGTGCTGGCCGGGTGGCCAGACAGGCCTGGGTGTCCGCAATGTCGGGGACTTCGGTGATGGTCCCAATGAGCAGGCAGTTGGCGTATCGTTCACACTTCTGTTTGCAGCTTTCCACGCTGCCAACCCCCGGAGGGCAGGCCCAGCTTTTGCCATACATGGGGCAGTCGTGCTCGCAGATGTACCGGACCCGCTGGGCAAATTCAAGGCTTTTCGGGTCAATATCGCTGTAAATATACAGGGGAAGTTCGGAAAGCGCCTGTTCCAGGCGGTTTTTGTCCATCATTTGAATTCCTCCAGAATGGCGCTGCACCCTTCCACCAGGTCCGCCCAAGTGGCGGAAAAGTCACCGGTGTACCAGGGGTCGGCTACGTCCCGGTCCAGCAGGGGCCGGATTTTTTCCGGGTCGGCAGGGAGCATCCGGGCCAGATACCGGGCGTTGCTGCGGTCCATGTAGTAAATGCGGTCGTAATCGGCGTAGTCCGCCGGAGTCACCTGCCGGGCGGTCTTTCCGGCACAGGAAATGCCGTGCTTGGCCAACTCCCGCCGTGCGGGGGGATAGACCGGGTTGCCCAACTCCTCCCGGCTCACCGCCGCCGAGGCCACTTCAAAATTTTGCCCAACCCCGGCCCGTTGGGCCATATCTTTGAGAATAAATTCCGCCATGGGCGACCGGCAGATGTTGCCGTGGCAGACGAAAAGGATCTTGACCATATAGAACTCTCTTTCAGGAAAAGCGGGCGAAACGCCTCGCAGCTTTATTTTTCCTCATTATATCACAGAACCCAGGAAAAAGCATCCTATTTCTTATCGGAAAAGGGGTTCCGTGAAAAATCCCCCGTTGCGATTCCGCCCTGCTCCTTCGGGAGCGGGGCGTTTTTGCCGAAAGAGCGGGAAAACGGCCGTTCCGTTCCTTCCAAATTCCCCCCGGAACAGGCGGTGCAGCTTGCCGTTTGTACCGGATTTCTTGCCGTATGTGGCAATGCGTTTGACAGGCCGCCGGCGATTATTGTACACTGGGAACAAATCCGGGCGGTAGGTGTACCGCTCTTTTGCAAAAATCATCGGGAGGAGCGCATATCACATGAACGAAAAGCTGACGCTGGAAGAAAAAGCGGCGCTGCTGCAGGGCTGGACCACCTGGACTACCCGGCAGGTGCAGCACGCCGGAATTCCGGCCATGTTCCTGTCCGACGGTCCCCACGGCCTGCGCAAGCAGGCGGAAAAGGGCGACCATCTGGGCCTGGGGGCCTCCGTAAAGGCTACCTGCTTCCCCACGGCAGCCACCATGGCCAACTCCTGGGACTCTGCTCTGGGCGAGGAACTGGGCAAGGCCCTGGGGGAGGAAGCCGCCGCCAACGGCGTGAATGTGGTGCTGGGACCGGGACTGAACATCAAGCGCAGTCCCCTGTGCGGCCGGGACTTCGAGTATTTCTCCGAGGACCCCTATTTAGCCGGCAAAATGGCCGCCGCCTACATCCGGGGCATTCAAGCCAACGGCGTGGCCGCCTGTCCCAAGCACTTTGCGGTGAATTCTCAGGAACTGCGCTGCATGAGCATGGACAGCGTGGTGGACGAGCGGACGCTGCGGGAAATTTATCTTACTGGCTTTGAGATCGCCGTAAAAGAAGGTCGCCCCAAGGCCATCATGTCCAGCTACAACCAGGTCAACGGCACCTACGCCAACGAAAACCCTCATCTTTTGCAGGACATTCTCCGGTCCGACTGGGGCTTTGACGGTATGGTGGTCACGGACTGGGGCGGCGATAATGACCATGTGGCCGGCGTGAAGGCCGGGTCCGACCTGGTGATGCCCGCCCCCGGTGCCAACCTGGCCCGGGATCTGGTTCAGGCGGTCCGGGAGGGCCGTGTTTCTGAATCCGTGCTGGATGCCCGGCTGGCGGAGCTGCTGCCGGTGGTCCGGTCCACCAGCGCCGCCCTGGCGAAAGCACCCAGGGAATTTGACCGGGAGGCCCATCATGCCGTTGCCCGGAAGTGCGCCGCCGGGTCCATCGTCCTGCTGGAGAACGACGGCATTCTGCCCCTGGAAATTCGCAAAAATGTGGCCCTGATTGGGGATTTCGGCGCAAATCCCCGGTATCAGGGTGCCGGTTCCAGTATGGTGAACCCCACACGGCTTTCCAATTTGCAGGATGTTTTGATGGCCCAGGGGGTGGACCTGCTGGGCTGCGCCCCCGGCTACTCCCGTACGGACCCCAAGGCCCAGCCGGACCTTATCCAGGCGGCGGTGAAGCTGGCAAAGCAGGCGGAAGTGGTTCTCCTGTGCATCGGTCTGGACGAAATTGCCGAGTCCGAGGGTCTGGACCGGTCCCATCTGGAGCTTTCCCAGGGCCAGCTGGACCTGATCGAGGAGGTTGGCAAGGCCAATTCCAATATCATCTTCCTGCTTTCCGGCGGCGCGCCCTTCCGCATTCCCCGTCTGGACAACTGCCGGGCCATTCTCCATGGCTACTTGGGCGGACAGGCCGGGGCCGAGGCCATGGCGGATGTGCTGCTGGGCAACGAGACCCCCAGCGGCAAGCTGAACGAGACCTGGCCGGAAAATCTGGAAGATACCCCTGCTTATAATTACTTCCCCAGCAAGGAGCGCACGGCGGAATACCGGGAGAGCGTGTATGTTGGCTACCGGTATTATGATACGGCGGGTGTTCCGGTCCGGTATCCCTTCGGCTACGGCCTCAGCTACACGACCTTCGCCTACTCCGACCTGACGGTTTCCGAGGAAAAGGTCACATTTACCCTGACCAACACCGGCAAGCTGGACGGGGCCGAGGTGGCTCAGCTGTATGTGTCCGCACCGGGAAAGGACATTTTCCGGCCCAAAAAGGAATTGAAGGGCTTTGCAAAGGTGTTTCTGAAAGCGGGAGAAAGCAAAGTTGTGGAAATTCCTCTGGACGACAAGGCGTTCCGGTATTTCAACGTGAAAACCAACCGCTGGGAGGTGGAAGCCGGGGAGTACACCTTGACCGTTGCCGCCAGCGTAGCGGAGGTGAAGCTGGAGGGCAAGCTGACCCTGGCCGGGACCAAGGCCCCGGCGCCTTACGGGGACCTGCCCCATTATTGCTCCACCCAGGTGAATCAAGTCACGGACGGAGAATTTGAAGCCATTCTGGGCCGCCCCATTCCCGACGGCAGCTGGAACGGCCTGCTGACGGAGAACGACGCCATTTGCCAGCTTTCCTATGCCAAGGGTGCCGTGGCCCGGTTTGCCTATAAAATCCTCAAGCACCTGAAGGACAAGTCCGAAAAGAAGGGCAAGCCGGATCTGAACATCCTCTTTATCTACAATATGCCCTTCCGGGCCATGGCGAAAATGGCCGGCGGCATGGTGGATGAGAAGATGGTAGCGGACATTCTGCGGATGGTCAACGGCCACTTCTGGAAGGGCCTGGGCAAGGTCATCGCCGACTTCTTCCGGAATCAGAGCGCAAACAAAAAATTTATCAAACAGCTGGAGGCACTGGAACATGAATAAAATAACTTCCCTTTGGAGCCGCTTCGCAGAAAAGCACCCCGCCGCATCCAAATGGATCCGGGAGGGCGGCCTGTTCGTCATCGTCAGCAATCTCATCACGGTCTTTAAATACCTGCTTCTGACCTTCCTGCCCGCTGCCTTTGCCTACCTGGGCAACCGGGACTTCGGCTTCCCTGGCATTGATGTGACCCTGTTCGGCATCCCCTTCAAGTGGTACATCATCGGCTACGGTGCGGACCAGGGCGGCGTGGCCTACTTCACCGCCTACATGATTGCTATGGTCATCGGCGAGGTCATCAACTTCTTCATTCAGCGCAGCTTCGTGTTCCGCAGCAAGGGCAACATGGCCTATCAGGGGATGTGGTACATTATTGCATTTTGCATCGTCACCTGCATCGTGAACTCCATCAATTGCGTGTGGGCGGCGGTGGCCGGACATTTCGTGGCCCCGTGGCTCTACAACATCGGCACCACCGTCCTGAACGGCGGCGTGAGCATGGTGATTTTCTTCTTCGTGAATAAGATCATCTTCCCGGAAGGGGAAGCCAAGAAAGAAGAATAATCGGAAAGGCGGGGGACTATGGAGCCCAGCACGAAAACCATTTATGAATATTTGAATGAAAAAACCAAAGATCAGCCACTTTTCCGGGATGATTCCGGGGAGTCCCTGACCTGTGGACAGGCCAAAGCCAAAGTGGACGCCATGGCCGCAGGCTTGCAGGATCTGGGGGTCCGGGCGGGGGACGTTCTGGCCCTCCGGTTCCCCCGGACCGCTTCGGCAGCACTGGTGGAGTTTGCCTTGCTGACCCTGGGGGCGGCGGCGCTGCTGACGGACCCCCACGCCACCAAGGAAACCTATCTGGCAGGGGGCGATCTTGCCGGGCTGGACGGGTATCTGACAGACGAAACGGGCCATTGGGTGCTGATTCGGAATGACGGCACGGAGCGGCCTTTGACGGAATCGGACCGGCCCTTCGCTGCGCCGAAGCAGGACGCCATGGCCCCGGCGGTGCTCATTTCCACCTCCGGCTCCACGGGCAAGACGAAAACCGTGGTCCTGAGTCAGTATAACATCGTCAACAATCTGGTGGACGCTGCGGCGTTCGGGGATTATGTGCCGGGAGACCTGGCCCTGGGGATTTTGCCCCTGTTTCACATTTTCGGCCAGGTGCTGCTGTTCGGGAGCCTGATTCTGGACTATGCCATTCTGTTCCCGGAAATCGTTTCGGCGGACGCTGCCCTTCGCTGCGTGGAGACCTTCGGCGTGACCCGGATGAACGGCGTGCCGAGTTTGTATAAGGCCATGGCCGAAAAGGCCGGGGACTACGATGTTTCCACCCTCCGGGTGGGTTTTATCGGCGGCAGCCCCTGCACGGTCCGGGAGATTCGGGACATTGAGGCCAAGCTGGGCATGAAGCTGCTGAACGCCTACGGCATGAGCGAGTGCGTGAGCATCAGCATCAGCAGCGCGGCGGACCCTCTGGAAAAGCGCATCGGCGGTGTGGGGCATATTTACCCCCTGAGTCGGGTGGAGATCGTCGGGCCGGATGGCAGGAAAGTGGAACCCGGAGAACAAGGCGAGATCACCGTCCAGGGCGCCAGCCGGATGCTGGGCTACTTCCGGGACCCGGAGGCCACGAGAGCCGCCATTGATGCCGATGGCTTCCTGCACACCGGGGACCTGGGCTATCTGGACGGGGACGGCATCCTGCACATTACCGGTCGCATCAAAGAGATCATCATCCGCAACGGCGTGAACCTGTCCGCTCGGCGCATTGAGGAAGCCATGCTTTCGGTCCCCGGCGTGTCCGCTGCGGCGGTGGTGGGCATCCCGGACGCAAAGCAGGGCGAGGTCCCGGCGGCCATGGCGGTGTCCGACCGGACCGAGGTGGAATTATTGGTTGATTTGGCGGAAAAGCTGCCGAAAAATGAGATTCCGGTCCGAATTTGGCTTACGGAAAGCATTCCCCTGACCCCCTCCGGCAAGCCGGACAAGCAGACCATTCAAAAATTGCTCCAAAAGGCATAAAAATTCCCGGTGAAAGCCAGAATGCTGATTTTCACCGGGGATTTTTTACTTTTCCGGCACAATGACCGTGGCGAAGTAGCTGATTTTCTCCGGCAGGTTCTCCATGGTTTGGAATACCTGCTCCGTGGGAAGGCCGCAGTCGGCTACCATGGCGGATTTTCCTGCCAGCCCCTGCCGTTCCAGGGCCTGGGCCGTGGCGGCCATGGTGCTGCCGGACTTCATCAGGACTTTCGTCCCCGGCTGGGCCAGGGCGGCATCCAGGTCGGTTTTTCCCGCCGGATAAACGTGCAGGGGGGCCTCCGGCTCTGTCAGGCTCCGGCCCAGTGCGGCGGCCACGGCGCAGAAGCTGGGCACGCCGGGGACCATTTCCGTCCGGAAGCCCATGGACCGGACCACGTCCAGCACATAGTAGGCGGTGGCGTAAATGGACACGTCCCCCAGGTTCACCATGGCCACATCCCGGCCGGATTCCAGAACGGCTGCAATCTGCTCCGCCGCTTTCCGGTAGCCTGCTTGCCGGGTGGATACCTGCCGGGCCATGGCAAATTCCAGGGGCAGAATTTCTTTCCCGGTCAGGTCCACTGCGCCCTTAGCAATGTCCAGGGCCAGCATTTCCCCGGAAGCGGTCCGGGGTGCGGCGATCACCGGGCAGCCTGACAGGATTCGACAGGCTTTCCGGGTCAGCAATTCCGGGTCCCCGGGGCCGACGCCCACGGCGTAAAAGGTTCCGTTGTTCATACAGGTTCTCCAATCAAAGGGAATGTTCTACGGGAATGCCCGCCGCTTTTGCTATGGAAATCAGGGGCGCATTGGGCAGTTCCGCCTCCGGCCCTGCCAGAACGACCCGGCGGCACTGACGCATCCTGTTCAGTGCTTCTTGCAGCGTTTCCTCCGGGATGGGCCGGAAGGGCGGGACGGAAATGACTTCCGCCGCCAGCAGCCGGGCCAGCCGATGGTCCAGGTCGTTGGTGTACAGAATGCCGGTGGCGAAGGGGATGTTTTCCCGCTGCAGCTTCCGGTAAAGGGGGATGCCCGTTCCGGCACCCGCCAGCACGAAGATTTCCGGGGTCTCTCCGGCGGGCTTTTTCAGTTCAATGCTGCCGAACAGGGGATCAAAATAGCCGTCCTCAATGTCGTAGAGCCGCCGGATGGCCTGCTCCTCGAAAATCTCTCCCGGCTCTCCGTAGCCAAATTGCGTGTCCCCCTTGACGGTGAGAATACGGTCGGCCACTTTCTCTGCCAGGTCAATCTCATGCAGGGACATGATGACGGTGATGTTTTTCTTCCGGGCCATGCGGGTGAGGATGGATAATAGGTCCAGCTTGTGCCGCACATCCAGGAAAGAAGTCGGCTCGTCCAGCAAAATCATCTCCGGCTCCTGGCAAATGGCCCGGGCCAGTAATATCCGCTGGCGCTGGCCGTCGGAAATGGCGTTGAAATCCCGGTCGGAAAGGTCCAGGGCGTGGACCGTCTCCATGGCCGCATCTACGACCGCTTCGTCCTCGTGGGTCAGCACGCCCAGGCGGCCGGTGTATGGATAGCGGCCGGTGGCCACAATGTCCCGGCAGGTGGTCAGGTCCACTTTGATGCGCTCGGTGAGGATCACCGCCAGCTTTTTGGAAAGCTCCCGGTAGGAAATGGTCTGCATATCCCGGCCTTCCAGATAGATGGAGCCGGAAATGGGGGCCAGTTCCCGGGCGATGGTTTTCAGCAATGTGGATTTTCCTGCCCCGTTTGGCCCGATCAGGGCGATGATTTCGCCTTTTTGGACCTCCAGGGAGATATTGCGGATGACCGGGACCTTGTGATAGCCGATGGTCAGGTCGTTGATGGAAAAATAGGCCATTACCGCCGCCCTCCTTTCTTCCGGAGCATCATGTAAATGACCACCGGTGCGCCGAAAATGGAGGTCACGGTGCTGATATTCAACTCCGTGGGGGCGAAAGCCGTTCGTGCAATCAGGTCGCAGAGCATACAGAACACGCCGCCGCCCAGGAACGTGGCAGGAATGACCACCAGGGGCTTGGAGGTGTTCAGGCTGTGCTTCATCAGGAAGGGTACGGCGATGCCCACGAAGGAAATAGGCCCTGCGAAGGCCGTCACCGTGGCGGAGAGAATGCTGGAAAGCAGGATGAGGGCCGTGCGGAATACCTTGATGTTCACGCCCATGCTCTGGGCGTAGGCTTCGCCCAGCTGATAGGCCCCGATGGGCTTTGCCATCAAGAAGGTGATGAGGGTTGTAATGCCCACCACATTGCCGGCAACGCCTACGTTGCTCCAACTCATGCCGGAGAAGCTGCCCTTGGACCAGTTGTGGAGGTTCACAATGTCGGAATCCGCAGCAAAAGTCACGGTGAAATCCGTAATGGCCGTGCAGATGTAGCCAATCATGATGCCGGCCACCAGCAGGGTGGACATATTCGGTATCCGCCGGGAAAAGAGCAGAATGAAGCCCACGGACAGCAGGGAACCGATGAACGCCGCCAGAATCAGCGTGTAGGAGGAAACGATTCCGAAAGCCTCCATGAAATAGATCATGGCAAAGGCCACGACCATTTTGGCACCGCTGGAAATACCCAGCACGAAGGGGCCTGCAATGGGATTTTCAAAGAAGGTCTGCAGCAGAAAGCCGGACAGGGACAGGGCTCCGCCCAGAATCGCCGCCATGAAGATACGGGGCAGACGAATTTTCCAGATGATGTTGACTTCCGTGGGATTTCCGGCTTTCGTCAGCAGAATTTCCACGATACGGGAAAGGGGGATGGGCACATTGCCGATGTTGATGTTCAGCACGGTGATGCAGTAAAAGGCCAGAATCAGCACCAGAAAGACCAGCACATACCTGGCCCGCCGCCGGGTCTGAGAAACCCGGTACGCCCCGGCCGAAGCCGGGGCGGGGATAGAAGTGTTGTTTTTCATGTTAAGAAACCTTTGTCAGGAAGGTCATGGCGCTTTCGTCGCCGTCGGTGAGCACATGATGGATGTCCCGGATCATTTCGCCCACGATGTCCGTGGCCTGATAGAAGGACTTGCCGGTGCACCAGACATTTCCCTCCTTTACGGCCTTGAAGTCTGCGAACAGGGCGTCCTTGGCCACCAGTTCTTCGATGGAGGAAATGGGGGCATCAATGGAGGCGTTGTAGATGAGTACGTCCGCATCTACCGCCGTGGCGTAGAAATTCTCCATGGTGATGGAAATGGACGTGGCGGTCTGGTCCGTGACCAGGTCCTCAAAGGCGTATTTTCCGCCGGCCAGAGCGATCATCTTGGGAATGTAATCGGTGGGCTTGCGGATGACTACGGAGCCGTCGGAGTTCACATAGAAGAAGGCTACGGTCTTGCCGGTGTTCTCGAAGTTTTCCAGCTGACGGATGATGTCCGCCTGCTGGTCGAAGAAGGCAGCTGCCTCCGCTTCCTTTCCCACCAGAGCAGCGTAGAGTTTGATCCACTCGGTCCGGCCCAGGGGGTGGCTTTCGTAGCTGGAACGGTCTACCAGCACGGGAATGCCCAGGTCCTCAATCATTTCCTTCACCTTAGGAGTGTGGTAGATCATGGTGGACTCAATGGCCAGGTCACATTCCTCATTGATGAGCATTTCGTAATCCGGGGCGCTGTACTTCCCGGCAAAGAGAATGCTGCCGTTGTTCAGCCCCTCAATGGCGGCATCGATGTACCAGCCAGAAGCCTGCACGCCGGTCATGCGGATGGCATCCACGGCGTCCATGGCGCTGAACAGGGCCATGGCAGAGGTGGCGGCCAGATAAATCCGGTTCAGAGGCTGCTGCAGCACGGTGATGCTGCCGTCCAGGTCATCGGGGACCGCTGCCCCCTCCGGGACCACCAGGAAATCGCCGCCGTCCACAATGCGGATGAGGGTGTAGCCGCCTTCATAGCGATAAAGGTGGAAGCACTGGGCGTAGAGCAGTTCCGTCTCCTCCTGGAAGGTCAGACCGCTGATCTCCGGGGCCGCCGCCTCCGGCTCGGTGGCCGGGGCGGTGGTGTTTTCGGTGGAAGAAGAGACGGAGGGCTGCGTGGCGGGGGTGGTGGCGGCATCTGTGGCCTTGGGGGTGTCGGCTGCGCAGGCACCCAGCGTCAGGGTCAGGACCAGCGCCAGAACCAGCGCCGTCAGGCGTTGAAAAACTTTGTTCATGCGTTCTTTTCCTCCTGAGCGGTAATTTCTTCGATCATCTTGTCGGCCAGGTCCTCATTGCCCAGCAGGATGCCATAGAGCCGCAGCCAGTCGGCCTGGGCCAGGGCGTCCTTTTCGTCGGCGGAGCGGTCGATGAGCATGGGGACGTCCAGCACGGCGAATCGGTCGGCCAGGGCATAATAGCGGTCCCGGAATTCCACGGCGGTCAGATCCTCCCGGTCCTTGCCGGCTTCCTGCTTGCGTTCCTTGAGGGTCTCCTCGCTGAGGGGCAGCAGCTTGCCGGAGGTCAGAACCAGGTCGATCTCCGCCTTGATGAGGGCCTTGTAGTCGGGCTTGTCCCAGGTGCCGCCGTAGACCAGGTCGCCGTCGGCAAGAGCCTTGGAAAGGGTCTTGTTCTCGGTCTCCTTCACGCCCAGGGCCTTGATGACACCCAGGGAGTCAAAGGCTTCCAGCGTGTCCAGAGGCACTTCGTCCATCAGGAAAAGGCTCTTGGAGGGAAGGGGCACGATCAGGTATTCCTTTTCCAGACCGGCGGGCAGCTCCGTGTCCTCAGGGACCAGCAGGTAGCGGAGGATGGGCTGCTTGTACAGTTCGGAAATGTAGTCGGCCTTGATCTGGGCGTTGTCGGTGGATTCCTCCTCCACAGCCACCGTCTTGCCGGAGGCAGCCTGAGCGGCCTTGTCGGCTTCGGCCAGGGCCTTCCGGGCCTCGTCGGTGTCCAGAACAGTGTCCTTGGTCAGATCAATCTCGGCAAGAACGATGCCGTCCTCATAGCGGAACAGCTTCAGGTACTCGGCGTGCTCCAGCTTGATCTCCTCCACGAAGGTCAGACCCATGATGTCGGGGGCCTCGGTGCTGAGGGTGTCGCTCTTCGTGGTACTGCCGGGCTTTGCATTCGTGTCCTTCAGTTCCACAAAGATGGTGTATTCGATCTCGTGGGCGGCGGACATCTTGGTGGTCATGCCCAGAATGCGGTTGTTCTTGTTCAGCTCCACGGGGATGGTAAAGACGGAATTGCCGGCGGAGTAATAGATGCTGCCGGAGGCCTTCACATAGGCGTAAGCCGTGGGAGAGCCGCTGGCGCTGACGAACTGGATGGTGGCATAGGCCTTGCCGTTCTTTACCGTCACCTTGGTGCAGACGATGCGGGCCCGGCCGGAGCCACCGGAGAAGGAAAAGTTGTCGGGGGCGTACACGCCGTCCTTCAGGGGGGTGGAGTTGTTCACTACGGTGGTGGAACCGGAGGTATCGATCTCGTTGCGGGACTCGTCGTCGGGCTTCTCCGGGTCTACGGGGGTCACGGGCACGTCGGGTTTCGTGGGCGTGGGCGGCACGTCGGGGGTGTCCACGTCGCCGATCTTCACCAGAGAATCGGACAGGAAGGTCACGGTTCGGTCATACCACTTGTTATTTTTCTTGCTGTGGGCGGCGATGCTCAGCGGGGCATCCAACTCGGAAACAGGCACGGTGTAGGTGTACTTGCCTTCTGCATCGGTCTGGAAGGGGGACCAGGTACGCTTGTCCGCTGCGTCGGCCTGGGCACTGGTACCGGAGTAGAGGTAATCGTAGCCCCTGCCGCTGAGGGTCAGGGTTGCGACCATTTCACCGTTGAGCACATCCAGCTTGGCGCTGACGATCTTGAACATGTCCGCATCACACCGGGTGGTGACGGTGTAGCTGCCGTCGGTGGCGGTGCGCTTCTTGGCGGACAGGTCCAGCGTCACAGACCGGTCGTACCACTTGTCGTTCTTCTTGCTGTGGGAAGCGATGGCGATTGGCTTGCCGGGGTTCTCCACCGTCAGGGTGTAGGTGTAGAAGCCGCGGGTCTCGCCATTGATGGTGCAGTTGACAATTTTGGCTGGGGCCCAGTTGCCCTGGTCGGTATCGGCCTGAGCGCCGGTACCGGCGTAAAGGTAATCGTAGCCCGTGCCGCTGAGGGTCAGGGTCAGGGAGTATTTGCCGTTCTTGGCGGTCAGAATGGCCCGGACCACCTTGAACATATCCGCACCGGTCTGGGCGGGCACATTGTACACGCCGTCGGCCACGGTGCCGCTGGGAGTATCCGGTTCACTCGGGTCTACGGGAGCGGAGCCAATGCGGGGCAGGTAGTCGCTGAGGACCAGGTAATCCTGCTTTTCCAGCCAGCCGGAGGAGCTGTGCCGCAGGAAGGGAATGGGGCTCCCCAGGGCGCTCTTGGGTAGGGTGACGGTGTAAATTTTGTAGCCGAAGCCAATGGGGGTGTAGTCCTCATAAGTCACGGCATTGGCATCCCGCAGGGAAGTATCGTCAGAGAGCAGACCGAAGTACAGCTTGTCGTAGGTCTTGGACCGGCACACCCACAGGATGGTGACGGTATCGCCGGAGACGATCAGCTTGGAATCGCTGTCCACCGGGAAGCTGCGGTTGCTGCTCCGCTGCAGCTGGGCATAGGCGTTGCCGAAAAGGTCGTAGGTGCCGTCGGTGTAGTAGGACAGGTCGAAGGTCCGGCCAAAGTTCGGAATGTTCAGGAAATAGGTCTGGGTGGTGTCCCAGCTGCCGTCGGAGAAGCCGGTGACGGCGGGGATGGACACGCCCTGCTTGTCGCTGGACACGGTAAAGACGAAGGTGGTGGTGCCGTCGGCGTTCACCGTGCCGGTCACATAGCCACTCTTGTCCTGATCGAACCGGCTGCCCAGATACAGCTTGTCGGCAATTTTGGCGGAGTTGTTGCCGGCGGCCTTGCCGGTAATGGTCACGGTGATGGTGTCGCCCTTCATGGCTGCGGAGGAGGCGCTGATCTTGAAGCTCTGTTCCACCTCGCTTCCGCCGGCGATCATGTGGATGTCGGCATCATCGATGCGAGTCTCCGTATCGTCCCGGAGCCGGGGCAGATAGTCGGAAAGCACCAGGTAATCCTGCTTTTCCAGCCAGCCGTTGGTGTCCTGGAACCACAGGGGAGAGTGCCGCACGAAGGGAATCTTGCTTCCCAGGGCGCTCTTGGGCAGGGTGATGTAGAACACCTTGTAGTTCATGCCGATGGGGGTATAGTCGGCGTTGGAAATGGCGTTGGCCTCCCGGGTGGCCATGTCGTCGGTCACGAGGCCAAAGTAGAGTTTAT
Organism: uncultured Eubacteriales bacterium; assembly: GCA_900544405.1. Classification (GTDB taxonomy): domain Bacteria; phylum Bacillota; class Clostridia; order Oscillospirales; family Oscillospiraceae; genus Faecousia. Next base: position 32,257 of record UQVA01000010.1, on the reverse strand, counting down.
CCGTGTCGCTGGCACGGCTGACCCACTTGATGGTGATGGTGTCCCCGGAGACAGTCAGGGTGGAGTCGGTATCCACCGGGAAGCCCCGGTTGTCGGCTTTGTCCAGGTAGGGGTAGGCGTTGCCGTACAGGTCGTACACGCCGTCGGTGTAGTAGCTCATGTCGAAGCTGCGGCCGAAGTTGGGGATGTTCAGGAAGAAGTCCTGATTGGTGTCCCAACTGCCGTCGGTCATGCCGATGACGGCGGGAATGGATATACCCTGCTTGTCGGCGGACACGGCGAAGGTGAAGGTGGTCTCCTTACCGTTGACGGTGCCGGTGACGGCGGAGGACTTGTCCTGATCGAACCGGCTGCCCAGGTACAGCTTGTCGGCGATCTTGGAGGCCAGAGATCCGCCCATGGTGCCGGTGATGGTGCAGTAGATGGTGCCGCCGATGAGGGTGGCGGAGGAGGAACTGACATGGAAGCTCTGCGCCACATAGCTGCCTGCGGCCAGGAACTGGATGCCAGCATCGGACAGTTCTGTGCCGGAGTCGGCGGGACCGTCGGCGGGAATGGAGAGGACCAGGTCCTTGCTGGTGTACCAGCTGCCGTCGGGCTTGCCCAGGCAAATGGGCATCTGCGTGCCCCGGTAGGAGACGGGGACTTCAAATTCAAAGACCCAGCCGCCCCCATTTCGGGCAGTACCCTGCACATAGGGGGACTTGAAGGCATCGGCCTTGGAGCCAAGGTACAGTCTGTCAAAGGAGGTATTGGCGGTCTCAAAGTGGATGAGCAAACGGCTGTTCAGGACCACCATGCCGGTCTTGGCGGCGGAGAACATTTTGAACTCCACACCATCCTCCGCCTTCAAGACCTTGATCTGGGCCTCCTGCAGGTCGGAGGGCAGGGTGGGGATAGCGGGGGCGGGGACCGGCTTCTCGCCGGGCTCCGTGGGCTGAGTGGGGTCGGTGGGCTTCGTGCCCTCAGGAATATCAGCGGGAACGATCAGCTCCAGTTCTCTGGAATTATAGGACTTGTTGTCCGCTTTCAGCGTGCAGATGGAGATACGGGTTCCGGCGGCAGAGGCGGGCAGGGTGAAATGATAAGCCTGCTTTGTGCCGGAAGCGATTTCAACGGCGGAACCGCCAACGACATCAAACTTGCCACCGGCGGTCAGCTGCTCAGCCAGGGCTGTGCGGGTGCCGAAGTACAGGTAGGAGTAGGTAAAGGCCCCGCTGGCGGCGGCATTCACGTACACGGTGGCGTAGATAGTATCGCCTACCTTGACAGCCGTTGCCTTCTCAATTTTGAACATGGGGTAGACGGCGGTGGCGTTCTGCTTGGCAACATACATCTTGCCGCTGACGTCCTGCTCGTCCACCGGGGCGGCGGGGTAGCTGACAGGCGTGGGGACAGGCGTGACCTTGCCCTCAGGAATGTCAGCGGGAACGATGAGTTCCAGTTCGCTGGAATTGTAGGGATTTCTTGCGGTCAGGTCGCTTTTCAGAATGCAGACCGGGATGCGGGTGCCTGCGGCGGAAGCGGGCAGGGTGAAGTGATAGGCTTGTTTTGTGCCGGAGGTGGTTTCGACAACAGAACCGGCTACGACATCAAACTCACCGCCCTTTTCCAACTGTGCAATCAGGGTCGTGCGGGTGCCGAAGTACATATAGGCGTAGTTGAATTTGTTTCCACTGTTCGGGTTCACATAAGCGGTGACGTAAATCGTATCGCCTACTTTGATGGCAGTGACTTTTTCCATGTTGAACATGGAGTAGACGTCGGTGACGTTCTGCTTGGCCACATACATCTTTCCACTGACGTCCTGTTCGCCCACGGGGGCGGCAGGATAGCCTACGGGAGTCGGAACCGGCGTCGGGGCCTCGGTAGGCTCCGTCTCATCGGCGGGAACTTCCGTGGGAGCCGTGGTCGGCTCGGTGTTTTCGGCCGGGGCTTCCGTGGGAACGGTACTCGGCTCGGTGTTTTCGGCCGGAGCAACCGTGGGGGTGGTGTCCGGCTCCGTGCCATCGCTGGGAGCTGTGGTGTCGGCCTCCGGCTCGGTGGACGGCTCCGTGGCGCCCGGTGCAGACTGGGGCTCGCTGACGGTCACGTCGGTGCCGTCATCCTCCGCTGCAAGGGCGGGGGTAATGTTGCCCACCAGCAGACAGAGCACCAGCAGCAGCGCCAGAATTCTGGAACTGATTTTGTGCATAAAAAATGCCCTCCTATAAAATTCTCCATGGGAATCTCACAGTAAAGGCGCAGACGCTCCTCCCGGAAAACAAAAATCAGAGCAGCCAAACGGCTGCCCTGACGGTGTTTTCAGAATACAGAAACGCTTTAATCGGAAACATACCCACCCGGTGAAATATCCTGACTCCGCTTCCTTGCTTCCCCCGCCTTCCCGGTTGCCCAGTGGCATATTGGAGGTCGCTCCACGTTACAGTTGCCGTTACAGTCCGTGGTTCGCACACGGTTCCTTCATTCGGATGGCTGTTATTCACTTTTACGGGAAATTCATCCATGTGAAAACAGTATAGCATATTTCCGCTTTTTTTGCAACGGTCATCGGGGAAAAAACAGCAAAGAATCCGGAGATTTTCATGTAAAACGGTTGATGAAAACCGGCTGGGGCGTTCCGGCATGATTGCCGGTGCGGGGGTCGGCGGCGTGGTCGCCGGTGACGACAAAATAGGGCAGTTTTGCTGCCAATGGGCGGATGATTTCGGCATCTGCTTTTGCAAGAAATGCATGCTTTTCTCTTGCATCTTTCCGATGGGACGCCTCATCGGCCCCGTTGATGTGCAGCAGCACAAAGGGGTACTTTCCAGCGGCATCCAGAGCGGCCAGACACTTGGCGGACAGGTCCGTATCCGTGTCGCCGGTAGCGCCGGGGACGGTCCAAACATCCATACCCAATAGTTTCCCGATGCCCCGGACCACGGAAGTGCCGGAAATCACGCACCCCTTTTCCGGGAAGGGCGGCAGGGCGATGGGCCGGGACTGGCCCCAGGGAATGCAGCAGCACTGGGGCAAGCACAGTGCCTGAAACACGGTTTCCAATTCCGGGCAGCCCCTGGGACAAAGGTCCTCTGCCAATTTGCCTGCCAGAGCGTAAGGGGGATAGGTGGTGAGTTCCTTCGCGGATGCGCCAAGATCGGGAAAAATCAGCAGACTTTTGTATCTGCCCAGGGAAACGTACCGGCAGGGGAGACCGGCGGGAATCTCCGCCGGGGCGGCCAGGGGAGCAACACAATGCCCGCTTTCGTCTCTGGAAAACCAACTGCCCCGTAAAATCAAATCGTTTTCGCCCACCGGAATATCATCGCCCAGGGCTTCGGCGTACCCCCGCAGCAGTGCTGGCACGCTCCGGACGCCCAACAGATGGAGAATGCAGTTCAGGCTTTCCGGCTTTTCCCCCAGAGTGGTATCTACGTCCCTAAGACGGCGGAGGCCGGACAGGGCCGGGTAATCCGCCGGGTCAAATTCCGGGTCCGTGAACCCGTCGAGAATACAGAGAACAACGCCCATCAATATTCAATTCCTTTGCGCGCCAGTACCCCACGGTCAAAGGGGTGCTTGACTTTCTTCATTTCCGTTACATAATCGGCCTGTGCCAACAGCGCCTCCGAAGGGTTCTGGCCCGTGAGGACCACTTCCAGATTTTCCGGCTTGTTCTGGAGAAATTCCAGCAGGGCTTCTTCGGGAACGGCCCCATGATTGCAGGCGGAAATCACTTCGTCCAGCACCAGCAGGTCCATATTTTTGGCCCTTTCACAGGCGATATGGAACAATTCCGTGTAATCCCGACTGGCCTGGGCCTGCTGTTCCGCCGTCATGCGCTTCCAAAAACCGCCGACGGTTTTTGTATGGAGGACGCTGATTCCGGGAATCTGCCGGAGCAGGGAAATTTCCGAGGAACTGCCGTCCTTGAAAAATTGGGTAAAAACCACCCGGTTTCCCGCACCGGCAGAGCGGAGGGTCAGCCCAACGGCGGCGGTGGTTTTTCCCTTGCCGTCGCCGCAGTAAATGTGGATAAGGCCTGCCATGATCACACCTCCCGGTTCAGGACCCGGTACACCAGTTCCATGTCCAGCCCGGACCGGACCGCATCGGCCAGCTTGTCGTATTGGGCCTCTTTGTAGGCCTTCGGGTCGAAGGACCCCAGTCGGGCCGGGTCCAGACCCTTTTTCCGGCACAAGGCCCCCAGAATGGCTTCGGCTACGCCGGGTGCGTCAAAAATGCCGTGGATGTAGCTGCCGTACACATTGCCCTTGCAGGTGACGGCGCTGCGGCGCTCCATGCTCCGGCCCATGTGGATTTCATAGCCCTGATAGGCAAGGCCGTTCAGACAGGAAAACAGTCCCGGAATGTTCTCGAAAATCCCTTCCGTCTGGGTCTGGACCTTTTCCCCACGGAACAGGGTGTCCATGTCCAGAAGATTCATGCCGCTGATCTCGAAAATGCCCGCCGCTTCCACCTGCTCCGGGTCCGAAACGGTCCGGCCCAGCATCTGATAGCCCCCACAGATTCCGAAAATCGGGGTCCCGGCGGAGGCGGCTTTCAGCACGGCGGCTTCCAGACCGCTTTCCCGGAGCCATTTCAGGTCGGCAATGGTGCTTTTCGTGCCGGGGAGTAGAATCATATCCGGGTCGTGAAGGTCCGAGACCTTTTCCACATACCGTACGGACACGTTTTCAAACCGCTCGAAGGGGGCAAAATCCGTGAAATTGGAGATTCTGGGCAGACGAATGACCGCCAGATCGATGTCCTTCCGGCCGGTGTCCCGGGTGAAGCGGGTGGAAAGGCTGTCCTCGTCGTCAATGTCCACATGGACATAGGGAATGACCCCGGCCACCGGGACCCCGCAAAGCTGCTCCAGCGTTTCCAGCCCAGGCTCCAGGATTTTTCTGTCCCCCCGGAATTTATTGACGATGGTCCCCTTGATACGGGCCTTTTCCTCCGGCTCCAGCAGGGCCACCGTGCCGTACAGCTGAGCAAAGACGCCGCCCCGGTCAATGTCGCCCACCAGCAGCACCGGCGCATCCACCAGCTTGGCAAGGCCCATGTTCACGATGTCCTCCTGCTTCAAATTGATCTCCGCAGGGCTTCCGGCCCCTTCGATGACGATAATGTCGTTTTCCGCTGCCAAAGAATCGTAGGCTTCCAGCACGGCAGGGACAAATTCCCGCTTCCGGCGGTAGTATTCCATGGCCCGCATATTGCCCTGGACGACGCCGTTCACAATGACTTGGCTGCCCACGTCGGTGGTGGGCTTCAAAAGAATGGGGTTCATGCGGACATCCGGTGCAATTCCGGCGGCCTCCGCCTGGACCACCTGGGCCCGGCCCATTTCGCCGCCGTCGGCGGTGATGAAGGAATTCAGGGCCATATTCTGGGACTTGAAGGGGGCCACCCGGTAACCGTCCTGCCGGAAAATACGGCATAGGCCCGCACACAGGAGGCTCTTGCCTGCATTGGACATGGTCCCCTGGATCATAATGTTTTTCGCCATGGTCAAACCTCCTGTATGGCCTGGATCAAGGCCTGATTTTCCTCCGGCAACCGCACGGCGATGCGGTACCAGCCGGGACAAAGTCCCGGATAATTGTCACAGTTGCGGATGAGAATGCCCTTTTCCCGGAGGGCGTCAGCAAGACCCACACGGGCTTGAAACAGAATATAATTGGTGTCCGACGGGATGACCCGGAAGCCCAGACCGGATAGGGAAGCGGAGAGAAAAACTCGCTCTTTTTCCACTGTTTCGACGCATTTTTGCAGAAATTCCCGCTGCTCCAGCGCTGCAATGCCCGCCGCCTGGGCCAGGCTGGAAATATTCCAGGGCTGTTGGCTCCGGGACATGGCTTCCAGCAGGGCGCTATTGGCACTCAAACCATAGCCCAGCCGGACCCCGGCCATGCCGTAGCTTTTCGTGAAGGCTTTCAGCAGAAAAAGCTCCGGGTAGCTGGAAAGAAAGCCCTTCCGGCTGCTGCCGTTCTTCGTCAGGTCCAGGAAGCACTCGTCCAGAAAAAGACGGATTTTCAAATCACGGCAGCGTTCCAGTATGGCTTCTATCAACTTTGGGTCAGCCAGCCGCCCAGTGGGATTATTGGGGTCGCAGAGGAAAAGAACCTCCGGCTTTTCCAGATGCAAAAAGTCCAGAATCCCGGAATCCAGCGAAAAATCCTTGGATTCCTGCAAAAAATAGTAGGAAGTTTTGCAGTCCGAAAGCCCCAGGGCGTACTCCGAAAATGTAGGAGCCAACATGGCGGCCTTTTTGGGATGGACGGCACGGCCATAGGCATAGATCAGGTCCGCCGCCCCGTTGCCGCAGAGAATGTAATTTTTCGGCACGGCCTCGTGTTCCGCAATGGCCGCCACCAGCTTCCGGCAGTAGGGGTCCGGATAGCGGTGGAGCTGTGGCAGGGCCTCGATAATGGCCTCCTGAACGGCCTGGGGCGTACCGAAGGGGTTGGTATTGGCGGAAAAATCCAGCAGGACCTTTCCGGCGTAAATGTCCCCGCCGTGGGGATTTTTTGTGTTGTAAAGCATCAGATCACCAGCAAAAGAAGCAGTTTTATCCCGCAGAACAGGACCAGCGAGACCATGGCCGTGCCGTAGAGCAGCCTGCAGGCACGGGGAATGTCCTCGTATTCGATTTCCCTGACCGGGTCGCCGATGTAGGGCTTTTTGTGGAGAACGCCGTGATAATAGGCGTCTCCCGCCAGCCGCAGGCCCAGCAGTCCGGCGCAGACGGATTCGGTCTGGGCGGAGTTGGGGCTGGCGTGGTTCCGCCGGTCTCGCTGCCAGATGCGCCAGCCACGGCGAATGTCCAGCCCTTCCAGCCAGCCCGCCAGCAGCATCAGGAGTGCCGAGAGCCGGGCTGGCAGGAAGTTGAAGAAATCGTCCATTTTGGCGGGAACCAGGCCGATATTCTTATAAGGCATTTCCACATAGCCCAGCATGGAATCCATGGTGTTCACGGCTTTGTAGAAAAAGCCCAGGGGCGCCCCGCCGATGGCCAGATAGAGCATGGGGGCGATGATGCCGTCGGAGGTGTTCTCAGCCACGGTCTCCACGGCGGCACGGGCCACGGCCCTGTCGTCCAGAGCGGCGGTGTCCCGGCCCACAATCATGGAGACGGCCCGGCGGTATTCTGCCGGGTCCCCGGCTTTCAGGGCGGTGTAGACCTTCATGCTCTCTACTTTCAGGGATTTCGTTGCCAGAATCTGCCAGCACATGATGCTCTCCAACGCAAGACCCAGCCAAGGGCTGATTTTATAGCCCAGATACAAAATCCCAAGGGAAACAGCGGTGGGAATGAGGACCACCAGAAGCCACAATACCCCTCCGGCCACGTTCTCCCCCCGGACGGTTTTCGGGAAAATTTTCCGCACCAGCTTTTCCATGGCGGAAATGAGCCTGCCGATGAGCACCACCGGATGGGGGATGGAATGGGGGTCTCCAAACAGTAGATCGATGCAGAACCCCAGGACCAGAGCCAGAAGATGGATCATGTTTCCTTCCTCCCCTGCATGGTGACGATGTAGATGGGATTCTGCCCGGTCATCAGGTGATAGGCCCCCAATTTCCGGTCCCGTGCCACGGAGACGGACACGACTTCCGTCTCCCGGAAGTCCGAAAGGGCGGCGGTCAACTGGCCCAGGGACTCCAATGTCACGGCGGTTGCTACGATGCGGGCCTCCGGGTTCTTATTGAGAATCACGTTCAGAATGTCCCGGAGATTCCCGGAGGTGCCGCCCAGAAACACATGGGTGGGGGCAGGCAGGTCGGCACAGGCCGCCGGAGCCACGCCGGGAACTACTTTTACGTTGTCCGTGTGGAATTTTGCAAGATTCTGCCGGAGAATGTCCAGAGCGGCATCTTTCCGTTCTACGGCATAAACACTTTTGGCGTGGAACGCCATTTCCACGGTGACGCTTCCGGTTCCGGCCCCCACGTCCCAGACCAGACTGTCGCCGTTCAGGGCCAGCTTGGAAAGGCAGATGGCCCGGATCTCGCTTTTGGTCATAGGTACGGCGTCGGTCCGCAAAAATGCCTCGTCCGGGAGGCCCTGGGTGGCGGGAAGGACGCAGGGATGCTCCAGAAGGGCCACGGCCAGGGAATCAAAAACGGAATTCTTCAGTTCTTCGGCGGTGCCGCTGGTGATGCGCTCATCGGGATAGCTGAGTTTTTCGCCCACCCGGAGCTGAGTATCGCCCAGACCGGCTTCTGCAAGATTTCGGCACAGCTTGCCCATGCCGTTCTCGCCGCCCACCAGTACAAAGAGCCGTTTCCCCTGAGAAAGGGGCAGAAAAACGGCGTTTTCCCGGCCATGAAGGCTGACGGGGGTCACGTTTTCATAAGATGCCCCCAACCTGGCACACAGGTACACCAGAGAGCTGAGTCCCGGCAGCACCGTCACGGAATAGCCCGAGAGCAGGGGCAGCAGCTTCTTCGTGCCGCTGAAAAAGCCCACGTCCCCGGACATGGCAATGACGAACCGTCGGTATTCCCGGTGACTCTGAATGCCGTCCCGGATGGACTCCGGGGCGATGGCCTCCAACCCGGCCTGACCGGGGGACAGTACCGCATCCAGCATCCGCTTGGCGCCGATGATGCAGTCCGCCTGGGCCAGAGCCTCCCGGACTTCCAGGGTCTGGGCGCTGTGGCTGCCGGGGCCGATACCAACAAGCGTAATTTTCGGAACGTAGGTGCAGCCGAACCGCTGGCAGAGAATGGTGAGGGCCTCCTCCAGGCTTACGCCGCTGCGCTGCTTGGGGCGGCCGATGATAACGGCCACGGCTCCTGTGGCCCGGGCGGCATCCAGCTTTTCTTCAAATCCACCGGCTTTCCCGGAGGATTTTGTCACCAGATATTTGGCCCCCAGGGCGTTCAGCATGGCGATATTCAGTTCCTTGGAAAAAGGTCCCTGCATGGCCAGAATGTGGGAGGGCTGCAATCCCGCCTCCTGGCAGAGCCGCAGGGAATCCGGCATGGGAAGGACACGGGCATAGACCCGCTGGGAAAATTCCGGCAGGGCCGTGAATCTGGCCAGTTCTTTGCTGCCGGTGGTCAGGAGAATGGGGCCTTCCGTGCCGGAAAGATAGTCCACGGCTCCGGCGATGTCCTCCACATAGACCCCCTGATTTTTGTCCCCGGCATCGTCCCGGAGGAGCCGGAGATACTCGGTTTTCGTGGCGGCGCAGCTTTCGGCAATATTTTCCGTGACCACGCTGGCGTAAGGATGGGTGGCGTCCAGCACCAGGTCAAAGCTTTCCCGGCGGAACAGGTCCTCCATTTCCTCGCTGGTCAGCCGTTTGGCGGAGACGTTTATTTTCTCGGCATGGGGGAGCAGGGTCTCCCCGTATTCTGTGGCTACGCAGGCGGTGACGGCCACCGGCTGCGAAGCGAGAAATTCCACCACTTCCCGGCCTTCCGTGGTCCCGGCAAAAACGCAGATCTTATACATCCCGGTATCCTCTGGGCGTGACCAGCTTCCCGGCCACCATTTTTGTCATGGCGTTGCCGATGAACACCGTGCAGAACATATCCACGTCCGCCGTCCGAAGCTCCGAAAGGGGCATATACTCCGCCCATTCGCCCTCCCGGCCAATGGAATGGGCCACGCCGCAGGGCCGGTCGCCGGGCAGATAGCGCAGGAGAATATCGCAGGCCATGCGGAGGTTGTCCGGGCGGCCCTTGCTTCTGGGATTGTAGAGAACGATGCTCAGGTCCCCCTGGGCGGCACATTCCAGCCGCTTTTCGATTTTCTCCCAGGGGGTCAGCCGGTCGCTGAGGCTGATGACCGCAAAATCATGGGTCAAGGGGGCCCCCAGCAAGGCTCCGCCGCTGCAGGCGGCAGTCAGGCCGGGAATGACTTCAATCTCCGGGTCGATGTTTTCGCCGCGCAACTCATAGAGCAGGGCGGCCATGCCGTAAATTCCGCTGTCCCCGGAGCAGATCATGGCCACGGACTTGCCCTCTCTGGCCTTGTCCAGGGCCAGCTGGCAGCGGACGGTCTCCCGGGTCATGGGGGTGGTCAGAAATTCCTTGCCGGGGTAGCGTCCCTTCACCAGGTCCACATACACGGTATAGCCCACGATAATTTGGGCATTTTTCAGGGCGTTATCCGCCCGAATGGTCATATTTTCATAGTTCCCGGGGCCAATGCCCACTACAAACAGCTTGCTCAAAACGAAACCTCCCAATGCTCTGCCGCCAGGGCCACGGTCACGCCGTCCTTTGCGGTTTTTTTGATGATAAGCGTCTCCGCGCCCAGCAGCGCCGCCCGCTCGCACACGTTGTCCACCCCGGTGACGGAGCGGACGAAGGCGGATGGGGTGAAGTCACCGGGGACGCCGTTTAATTGTTCTGCGGAATAAAATTCTACGGGCAGACCTGCCTCCCGGCAGAAGTCCAGCAGCCCCGCCTCCTGAGCTTTCAAATCGATGGAGGCGCAGCATTTGACGGCCTTCCGGTCAATTTGATTTTCGGACAAAACGGCCTCCACGGCCCCGGAAATGGCCTCCTTCGGTGTGCCTTTCCGGCAGCCGATGCCCAGGTGTAGAATTTTCGGGGTCAGCCGCAAAGTCGTCTCAAAGGGCGATGTTTTTTTCCAGTCCAGCAGGATGCCCACTTTCCCGGAATTGCCCAGGCACAGCCCCTTCGGCAGGGCCGTAACGATGGGGAAGGGGGTGCAGAGGGGCACGTCCCCCTCCAGTACGGCGGCGGACACGGCTTTCGCAGCGCTCAGACTGGAAAGGGCGCAGCCCTGCTTCGTGGCCCAGGCATCCACGGAAAAACGGCCGTTGATGTCCGTGGCAGTGGTAATGACGGGGGCGGAACCCAAGCTTTCTGCGATTTTCTTTGCCATATCGTTGGCCCCGCCGATGTGGCCGGACAGTACCGGAATGACGAAATGCCCCAACTCGTCCAGGACGATGACCGCCGGGTCCGTGGCCTTGCTGCGCAGATGCGGAGCGATTTCCCGGACCGCTAAACCAACGCTGCTGATGAAGATGAGAGCCTGGTGGTCCTGAAACAGGGGACCGTAAAAATCCCTGGCGGGGCGTTGGATGGAGCCGAACCCCGGCTCTGCAAACCGCTCCATGGTGTAGGGGTGAACAGTGTCCTCCGGGAAGCAGGCCAGCACCCGCCGGGCAGTGACGCAGCCCTGACGGCTGTAAGCGAACAGGGCAATGTTCATTCCGTGGCCTCCCGGAATTCGGTGGTGAATCCGGGGTGGTAGAGCAGGGAGCGGAGATATTTGTCTCCCATGCAGTCGCCCACGATGATGAGGCTGGTTTTCGTCAGGCCATTCTCCGTGACGGTCTTGTGGAGGGTGTCCACGGTGCAACGGAAGATTTTTTCCTCCGGCCAGGTGGCCTTATACACCACGGCCACGGGGGTGGAACCGGCATACCCACCGGCCAGAAGCTCCGCCTGCAGATTCTCCGTCAGGCCGGTGCTGAGGAACAGGACCATGGTGGCACCATGGGCGGCCAAAGCCCGGATGGACTGCTTTTCCGGAACGGGGGTCCGGCCGGGGGCCCGGGTAATGATGACCGTCTGGCTTACGTCCGGCAGGGTGTACTCGGTTTTCAGGGAGGCGGCGGCACCGCAGAAGGCGCTGACGCCGGGGCAGACGTCGTAGGCAATGCCCCGCTTGTCCAGTTCGTCGAACTGCTCCCGGACGGCTCCGTAAATACTGGAATCGCCGGTGTGGAGCCGGACGGTGGTTTTTCCGGCGGCCTCCGCTTCCACAATGGCAGCAATGACCTGCTCCAGGGTCATGGTGGCGCTGTTGTAGATTTTGCAGTCCTTTTTGCAATAGGACAGCAGGTCCGGGTTCACCAGGCTCCCGGCATAAATGACCACGTCGCATTCGCTCAGGAGTTTTGCCCCCCGGACGGTGATGAGGTCCACTGCGCCGCTGCCGGCGCCCACAAAATGTACCATATTTATCGTTCCTCCATGATTTTTTTCAAGAGTGTCTCTTCGTTATCGCTGCGGCCCAGAATGCCGTATTCTTTGGAAAACATGAGAACGCCCACTTCCATAGGCTCCGCCCGGTGGTTCAGGTGAAAAGAAATTTTCTCCGTGACCCGGCCCAGAGCCTCCCGGTCCAGGCCCTTTTCCCGGAGGATACGGACCGCATCGTCACAGGCGGCGCAGTCCAGCATTTCCCGGACCGTTTCCGCATCCGCTCCGGCGGCGGCTGCGTGGGCGGAGAGAATTTCCATCCGGCAGTCTCCGTATTTGGAGTGAGTGTTCAGCATGCCACCGGCCACTTTTACCAGCTTGCCGATGTGGCCCACCAGCAGTGCCCCCCGGAAGCCCAATTCCCGGCACAGGTCCAGGCCATCCCCCAGGAAATTTGACACCTGCACGGCGAGGTTCATGTCCAGCCCCAATTCCTGCCGGATGAAATCCGAGCCGTAATTGCCGGGGGTCAGCAGGGCGTATTCTTTCCCGGCGGCCCGGCGCTGGCGCAATTCTACACGAATCGTGTCCACCAGAGCCTTTTCGCTCATGGGCTCCACAATGCCGGTGGTACCCAGAATGGAAATGCCGCCCACAATGCCCAGCCGGGGATTGAAGGTTTTTTGGGCCAGAATTTCGCCCTCCGGGGCGGAAATGACGACTTTCAGGCCGCCCTTGTAGTCCGCCAGGGCCATGACTTCCTCCACGTTTTCACGGATCATTTTCCGGGGTACGGAGTTGATGGCGGCGTTGCCAACGGGCTGGTCCAGGCCCCGTTTTGTGACCCGGCCAATACCGATGCCGCCGTCAATGTCCACGCCGCTGTTCCCGGACCGGGTGACGGTGGCGAAGATCAGGGTGCCTTTGGTGATGTCCGGGTCGTCTCCGCCGTCCTTTTCAATGGCGCAGGAGACCTGCTCTGCGCTGCGGGTGATTTCCAGAACCGGCAGGTCCAGCCGGATGTCCTTGGGGGTGTCCAAGGTGATATTGGTCTTTTCCCGGCCGGTCAGCAGCATCCAGGCGGCGGCTTTTGCCGCAGCGGCGGCGCAGGAGCCGGTGGTGTAGCCCAGCCGCAGGCGCTTGCCGTCTTTTTCGATGTACTGTTCCATCAGCGCATGATCTGGTAGAGCATGGCGTTGCAGATGGCGGCGGCCACGTTGCTGCCGCCCTTCCGGCCACGGGCGATGATGTGGGGCACCGGGGAATCCAGGAACAGTTCCTTGCTTTCCACCACGTTCACGAAGCCCACCGGCACGCCGATGATGAGCGCCGGGTCCAGTTTCCCGGCTTCCATGAGTTCGTGCAGGGAAATCAGGGCCGTGGGGGCGTTGCCGATGGCAAACACGCAGGGCTTGGAAAGCTGCGCCGCCCGCTCCATGGACACGATGGCCCGGGTCACGCCCCGCTCCTTTGCCTCGGCGGCCACGTCCGGGTCGGACATGAAGCAGTGAACTTCACCCCCCAGACGGCCCAGAATGGTCTTGTTGATGCCCGCCTTGGCCATTTGGGTATCGGTCACGATGTCGCAGCCCTCCCGCAGGGCGGCAATGCCCTTGCCCACGGCGTGGGGGGAGAACACCAGATTCTCCACATAGTCAAAGTCGGCGGTGGTGTGGATGACCCGCTTGATGACCAGTTCGTTTTCCGGGTCCAGCTGGGTGTCCCCCAGCAGCTCGGTGATAATGGCAAAGCTGCGCTTTTCAATGTCCATGGGCTTGATATTTTCAAACATGGCGGTATTTCTCCTTTACACAGGTATCGTAGAACCGGACGAGAAAGCCCGGATTGGCGTAAAAATGAAAGTGGGGGTATCCGGCGTAGAGTCGGTCCGTGGCTACGGCGCAGTCCCAACTGCGGCCGTTGGCTTTCCTGGCGGTGAAGGCGGCTCCGGGGGCGGTGCAGTCCCAATGATGAAATTCATGGGCGGGAATTTCCTCTCCGGTGGGGCAGAGCAGATTCTCTTGCTTGGCCCGGAGGGTCACATAGCCGAACCGGGTCAGCTTGCCGGTATCAAAGCATGTCCCCGGCAGAAAGCCCACCATGGGAAAATCTCCGATTTTTTCCGTCAGATACATGAATCCGCCGCACTCGGCAATGCAGGGAAGGCCACTTTCCAGAGCGCTTTTTATGGACGAGCGCATGGATGCGTTTTCGCTGAGGGCCTGGGCGTACAATTCCGGATAGCCGCCGCCCAGATAAAGGCCCTGAATATGCTCCGGCAGGGCGGAATCCTTCAAGGGACTGAATTCGACGATCTCCCCGCCCATTTCCCGGATGGCTTCCAGAGAATCCTCATAGTAAAAGCAGAAGGCCCGGTCCCGTGCCACGGCAATGCGGACCGGCTCCCGCCGGGGCAGCTCGATGGGGTTGTACGCCAAATCCGGCGCCGTCCGGCTTAGAGCCAGCAGACCGTCCAAGTCTACGGTTTTTTCCACCTGTGCAGCCAAAGCGGACATTTTTTCCTTCAAATCCGTCACTTCGTCCGCCGTCACCAGCCCCAGATGTCTGCTTTCCAGGGAGCAATTTTCCATTTTTGGGAGATAGCCGTAACAAAAGATGCCCAGCCGATCTTCAATGGCCTTGGACAGGGCGGAGTAGGCCATGGGAGAGCATTGATTCAGCAGGACTCCCCGGATGTTGGACTTGGGCGCAAAATTCAGAAATCCCTGAATGACCGCCAGCACGGAAAGGGAAGCCCCTTTTGCGTTGACCACCAGCACCACCGGCGAATCCGTGACCTGGGCCACCTCATAGGAGCTGGCTTTTGTGGAGGTCAGACCCAAACCGTCGTAATAGCCCATGACCCCTTCAATGATGCTTATGTCCCGGTCGGCGGCGTTTTTTGCCAGCAAGTACCGGAGGGTGTTCTCCGAAAAGAAGTGCAGGTCCAGATTGGCGCTCTTTGCTCCGATGATGCGGCTGTGGAACATGGGGTCGATGTAATCCGGCCCGCATTTGAAGGCCCCTACCCGGAGCCCCCGGTTGACCAACGCCTGCAAGATGCCGCAGACCATCGTGGTTTTGCCGCAGCCGCTGCTGACCCCGGAAAGTAAGATTCGATCCATAGATGCCTCCTGAAACAAAAAGCTGCGGCGATCCCAAAAGATCGCCGCAGCCGATTTTTCTGCTGGCAGAAGCCGCCCCGCTTTCGGCGGGGAACCATTTCAGCAGGTCTCCTGACTTGTGCATCCAAAGTCCCGGCTGGGCCTTCTCGGATCGCTCCAATGACCGGCTTTCGCCATTGCCGGGACCTCCGCACTTACAGTGGCGGTACCGCTCCGGATTCGCACCGGATTCTCTATTCTCCCCGGAGGCTTTTTCGGCGGACCGGGACACTGAAATGTTTGTTTTCTACCATGATACTCTGTTTTCCCACGGTTGTCAAGAAAAATGGGGGATATCCGGCCTTTATGCCGGGATAGGATGGATCTCGATGACCCGGCCGCCGAGGCTTTCGTAAATTCGGTGGGAGATGGAGAGCACGGTCCGGCCTTCCGAGGCCCGGCGCAGGGCTTCCATGACCCGGGCTTCCGTGTCTGCATCCAGGTTGGCGGTGATCTCGTCCAGCAGCAGCACGCCGGGGTCGGCGGCAGCGGCCCGGGCAATGGAGAGAAGCTGCCATTCGCCCTGGGAGAACATGGAATCCGTGCAGGGGGTGTCATAGCCTTGGGGAAAGCTGCGGATAACGGCGTCCAGACCGGCCAGTTTTGCGGCAGTTTCTGCCATTTCTCTTGTGATTTGCGGGTCGGAGAGCGTAATTTGCTCCAGCACGGTCCCCGGAACACGGGAGAAGTGCTGCTCCACGCAGCCGATGCACTTCCGGCGCTCCTGGTCGGGAATCTGAGAAACGTCCACGCCGCCGATGGTCAGGCTGCCTTCCTGGGGATGGTACAGGCCCAGCAGCAGCCGGAACACGGTGCTTTTTCCGGCACCGGTACGGCCCACCAGCGTGACCTGCTCCCCGGCCTTCACCGTGAAGGACAGGCCCGAAAGAACGGTCCGCTGATCGTAGCCGAAGGTCACATGGGAAAGCTCCACATCCCCACGGGGGCAGGAGCGCTGGGCGGGGATGTCCCGCTCCGGCTGAGCGAGGAAAGCATCGATACGCCTCACGCCGGCCATGGCGGACTGTATGGTCTGAATCTCCATGCCCAGGGTCTCAATCGGCGTGAAGATCCGGCTGATGTAGTCGATCATGGTCACGGCGGTGCCTACGGACATTCCGAACAGCTGCAATACTGTTGCGTTGCCGGTGGCGGAGAGCAGCATAACGAGGCCCACCACGGCGGCATCCAGAATCAGCACTACGGGAGAGTAAATGGCATCGTAGAAGTTGGTTTTCTCCACGGCGGCGTAGCTTTCCCCAATGGAACGGTCATAGCGCCGCTCCATGTAATCCTCCAGACCCAGGGCATGAATGGTGCGGATGTTGTGGATGGTCTCCGGCACCTGACCGGAGATGGAGGCCACGGCCTTCCGGTTTGCCAGCTGGGCCGAGAGCATCCGCTTCTGAACGTGCCGGGTGAACAGGGTCAGCAGCGGCAGGACCAGCAGCAGGACCAGGGCCAGACCGGTATTCTTGATGGCGATGACCACGAAAATGGAGAGAATGCGGCAGGCATCCGCCGCCATGGAAATAACGCCGGAGGTGAACAGGGCCTCCACCGTGTCCACATCGCCGGAGAACCGGGCAGCAATTTGACCGGGGTCCTGAGCGGCCAGGGCGGCGGCGGGGAGATGGGTCAGCTTCCGGGACATTTCGGACCGGAGGGCGTGGGTCATTTTCTGGCCGAATATTTCCAGCAGGGTCTCCTGTGCGGAATTGAGGATGCCGCCCAGGGCCAGAGAAACAAAATAGCAGAGAATGGCGGCCAGGGACAGGGAAAGTCCGCCGGTCAGGTCGTCCACGATGCGCCCCAAGAGCAGCGGCGGCAGCAAAGTGGCCAGCACCGAGGCTGCGGCGCAGAGAACGGTGCCGATGCTGAGCAGCTTGTGTTCCTTGGCGGCATCCAATACGGCGGCAAATACGCCGTTGGTGGGTTTACGCATGGTCCGCACCTCCTGTCTGACTTTCATAGAGATTCCGGTAAGCGGCATTGCCTGAAAGCAGCGCCTCGTGGGTCCCGGCGGTAATATTTCCGTCCTCCAGGAAGAGAATTTCCTTCATTTCCGGGAAGTGATAAAGCCGGTGAGAAATAAGCAGGACGATTTTGTCCTTGGCGTATGCTTTCAGGTCCGCAAAGACCACATCCTCCGTGGGCCGGTCCAGAGCGGAGAAGGGGTCGTCCAGAATCAGCACCGGACGGGGATGAGCCAGGGTCCGGGCCAGAGCCAGGCGTTGGGCCTGACCGCCGGACAGCCGCACGCCGCTGCTGCCCACCATGGTGTTCACCCCCTGTTCCATGGAGCGGACCTCCTTGTCCATGGCCGTCAGGGAAAGAGCCGCCATAGGGTCGGCAGTTTCACCGCAAAGCACGTTGGCCTTTACGGTGTCGTTCCACAGCTCCGGGTCATGGCCCAGATAGCCGATGCGCTCAGAAATTTCCCGTGCCGTCAGGCCGGAAAGCTCCCGGTTCCCCAGCCGGATGGAGCCGGAATAAGGCTCCTCGCACAGGAACATCCGGCCCAGGGTGGATTTTCCGCAGGCCACGGGGCCGGTGATGCCGATGATGTCGCCGGGCTTGGCGGAGAAGGTCAAATTCTGGAAGGTAGGCTCACAGCCGGGATAGGCGAAGGAAACACCCTTGACTTCCAGAGGTTCCCCGTCGGGAATGTTCAGCTTCGGCAGGGCCTCCGGGGCCTTCATCAGGGGCTTGATGCGCTTCCAGGAGACCTCCGCCCGCTGGACGGAGTTGAACAGCTTGGCGGTCTTGGAGGACTTGGTGGCCATCTTCACGAAGCAGGACAGGAACGTGGTAAAGGCCGCGATGTCCCAGGCCTGCCAGCCGCTGCCCAGCACGTTTTTCCCGCCGAAATAGAGAATGAAGATCACGCTGAGATTGGATACCGCCAGGTACAGGGGCGGCAGAGCCGACTGCCAGACGTTGGCCCGGACGGCGGTCCGCTCATAGCTGTCCAAAGCGTCCTCGTACCGGCCCTCCTGGGCCTCCTCGCAGCCGTAGACCCGGTAGGTGACGGCGTTTTTCGCCCGGTCTAAGGTGGCGGTGCTGAGGCCGGAGGCGGCCTTTTTGTAAGCGGCCCCGGACCGCTGGACCAGTTTTTTCATTTTCTGAGCGCAGATGTAGGACACCGGCGGGAAGATCATGCACATCAGGGCCAGCCGCCAGTCGTAAAGTAGCAGCATGACCACATAGCCCACCAGAGCCACGCCGGTATCAAAAAATTCCGTGGTGAATTTCCGCATTCCCTCGGCGCAGTCGTCCACGTCGGAAATGGCCTTGGTCATCAGCTCGCCGGAGCCTTCCTTTCCCAGGGTGCTGCGGCTCTGCCGGACCAGATTGGCGTACAGAACGCCCTTCATCCGACGGTTGATGTTGTTGGCGAACCGGCGCACATAGAACCGCTTCACAAATCGGGCGGACTGGACCAGCAGCGTCACAAGAACATAAGCGCCCACCAGCACCGCCATGGCCCCGGCAGTCTCGTAGCCTTGCAGAATGTCTGAAAGGCACTGGGCCAGCTTGCCCTCATACCAGGGACCGGCCAGCAGACCAATGTTGTACACCAGGCCCGACAAGGTGACGAAGGTCAGGGGCAGCCATTCGGCCCGGAAGTAGGCCCCGATGCTGTCCGGGCGAAATTCATGCTTTTTCACGATCTGATGCCTCCAGAATGGCGCTCACATGGGGGAAGCCGCTGCGGCTTTCCTCCTTGGAGCGGCGGTAGAGAATATCCAGCAGCTCCAGAAATTTCTCCCGGTCCCCCTGGTCCAGCCCGGACAGAAGATACTCGTAAAAAGCGTCCTCCGAGGCGGCTTTGGCGTTGCGGAGGTTCTGAGCCTGGTCCGTGGGGTAGAGCAGCTGACTGCGGCCGTCGGCAGGGTTCGGTTCCCGGCGCAGATAGCCCTTCCGCTCCAGACTGGCGGTCCGGCGGGCGATGGCGGGCTTGTCGGTGTTCAGGGCGGCGGCCAGCTCCGTCTGGGTGATGCCGGGGTGATGGCGGACGGCGTGGATGCAGTCGATTTCCGCCGTGCCGATGTGTTCGCCCCGCATGGCCAGCAGCACCAGCCGCTCCGTTTCCCGGGCAATCTTGGTGATCTTTCGGGCAGGATGCTCCATGGTTTCCAACGTCCTCTCTTTGTTGTAGCTACAACTAAGTAATTGCACATACAACTTGTTTGGAAAGTATAGCACGGGTGATTCCAAAATGCAACAGAAAATCCCCGGCAGAGCGGAATTTTTCCGCCCCACCGGGGGAGACTGTCAAACATGATTTTTCCGCTTTTGCATGGCATTCCCAACCAGACTGACCGGGATGGCCAGCAAGGCCGCCCAGAGCCAGCCGAAGCCCTGGTCAAAGAGGGGCAGATGTTCAAATAAATTTCCTACGGCTCCCAGGGGAATCCCGGCTTCATAGAGGGCATAGACCAGACTGACGCAGCCGGTGGCCCCGGCAGCAAGGGGGTACACCAGGGCGTTGCCCTTCCAAAGTCCATGGCTCAGGCCCAGCAAAATCAGCAGAATGGCCACCGGGTAAATGGCGTTGAGGATGGGAATGGAGATTTTCAGGATGGTGGTCAGGCCCAGGTTGCAGATGAGAAACGCCCCGGCGGTGATGCAGTAGACCCACTGCCGGTAGCCGAAGAACCGGAACAGGGTAGAAAAATACTGAGAAATGGAGTTGATGAGCCCCACGCAGGTGGTCAGGCAGGCCAGGGTGAAGATGGCCGCCAACAGCACGGCGCCGGGCGCACCGAACAGCTGATAGACGATGCACCGGAGGGTCCAGGCGCCGTTTTCCTGGACCGGATAGACCCCGGAGGAACACATTCCCATATAGCCCAGGGCCAGGTATACCAGCGCCAGGATGCCTCCGGCCAGCAGTCCCGCCCGGACCGTATGGCGCAGCTGGTCCCGCTTTTCCGAAAGGCCGAAATTGGTCAGCGTAGTGGCGATGACCAGACCGAAATTCAGGGCGGCGATGGTGTCCATGGTCTGATAGCCCTCCGCAAAGCCCCGGAGCAGAGGGGCAGAAGCGTACGCACGCTGAGGAGCGGCGAAGGCCCGCTCTCCCCGGAACAGGAAGCTGACAAAGAGAAACAGCAGCAGGAGCAGTAGGGAAGGGGTCAGGAAATTGCCGATGCGCTTCACCAGTTTCCCCGGATTCAGGCACAGCCACAGGGCTGCCAGGAAAAATACCAGGGAATAGAGCAGCAGAAAGAGCCGCACGTTGGCCGACTCCGGCAGATAGGGGGCTACGGCCATTTCAAAAGGCACGGAGGCGGCTCTGGGGATGCCCAGGCCCGGCCCGATGGAGAGGTAAATGAGCAGGGTGAACACCAGGGAGAATCTTTTGCCCACATGGCCCGCCAGCTTGTCCAGCCCGTCGAACCGGGCCACCACGATGACCCCCAGCACCGGCAGAAGGACCGCCGTGACGAGAAAGCCGATCATGGCCGCCGGGGCGGCAGTTCCCGCATTTTGCCCCAGAAAGGGCGGGAAGATCAGGTTCCCCGCTCCGAAGAACAGGGAAAAGAGCATGAAGCTCACGGTCTGCATATTGCGCCTGGACAGTTTCATAAAATAGCCTCCTGAGAATAAAAATAAGCCCCGTCTCAAATTGCTTTGAGACGGGGCAAACCCGCGGTACCACTCAAATTGTACGGTTTCCCGTACCACTCTTTTCAGACTCCAACAAGCCCTAGGCACTGACGCAGCCTGCGCGGAAGTCCCTACCGGTTGGATTCCTTTTTACAACTTTGGGGGCCTCGGCTCGGAAGGGATGGGAGACATGGCGTTTCCTGCCGGGCTTCCACCGCCCCCGGCTCTCTGTATGGCACTTTCGCCAGCTCCGTCTTCGTCGTCGCTTTTCTATGAAATTTTCTAAATAATACCACCGAAAACCGGCCATGTCAACAGGGAAAAAAGAGGATCATTCCGGGAGACAGTTGCATTTTGCATACGGACGTGGTAGAATAGCAAAAAAAGGAGGCGACTATGGAAAAACTGCTTTGGGCAGCCGCTGCCGCCCTGGGATTGGCGGGAGTGCTGCTTCTGATTTTTTCGCCCATCGGAAAGGTCATCGGCCTTTGCGTGTTCGTCCTGGGCTGCGTGCTGGCGGCATTTCTGGCCCTGCACCGCTGGGCACAGAAGAAGCCGAAAGCCGCCCGGAATGTCCGGCGGGTGCTGATCTGTATTCTGACTTTGGGCTTGGCCGCCGCAATTTGGGCGGGGCAGTGCATTCTCCGGGCCGCTGGCGGAAATGCCGATGCCGACTGCAAGTACATTCTGGTGCTGGGGGCCGGGGTCAACGGCACGGTCCCGTCCACGTCGCTCAGGGACCGGATCCAGGCGGCCTATGCGTATCTGGTGGCCCACCCGGAGGCTGTGGCCATCGGCACCGGCACCCGGGGCAAGTGGGAGGACATTTCGGAAGGGGAGTGCATCTACCGGGAACTGACCGCCATGGGCATCGCCCCGGAGCGGGTCTGGGTCGAGGACCAGGCCCGGAATACCCGGGAAAACATCGAATATTCCCGGGCGCTCATTCGACAGCGCACCGGAGAGGACGTGGACAAACTGGGCATCGTCACCAGTGAGTACCACCTCTATCGGGCAGGGCTGTTCGCCCGGCAGCAGGGAGTGGAGCCGGTGGGCATCCCTGCAAAGACGACCAAAGCCTACTTATTTGTGGACTATTTCCTGCGTGAAATTCTGGCCGTATGGTATTACACGATTTTTTAGGAGGATTTAAGAAAATGCTGGATCGGAAATATGCGGATATTGCCTGGGACCAGGCTGCGGCCCTGCTGGCCATCGACTCGCCTACGGGCTTCACGGCGAAAGCCGCCGCCTGGGTGAAGGATTCCTTTGAGACCATGGGCTATCCGGTGAAAATGACGAAAAAGGGCGGTGTGCTGGTGGACCTGGGTGGTGAAGGCCAGGGCTTACTGCTGGCGGCCCATACGGACACCCTGGGCGGCATGGTGGCGGAGGTCAAGAGCAACGGCCGACTGCGGCTGACGGCTCTGGGCGGCATGAACGCCAACAACGGCGAGACGGAGAACGTCCGTGTTTACACCCGGGACGGCCGGGTGTACGAGGGAACCTTGCAGCTATGCAACGCTTCCATTCATGTGAACGGCGACTTTTCCACTACCCAGCGCAGCTTCGACACCACGGAGGTGGTGCTGGACGAGAATGTGAATTCCGCCGCCGACACCAAGGCCCTTGGCATCGAGACCGGGGATATGGTCTGCTTTGACCCCCGGACCCGCCGGACCGAGAGCGGCTATCTGAAAAGCCGGTTCCTGGACGACAAGCTGTCTGTGGGCATCCTGCTGGGCTTTGCCCGGTATTTGAAGGACATGGGCGTGAAGCTGCCCCGGCATACCTACGTCTATGTGACGGTCTATGAGGAAGTGGGCCACGGCGGCTCCGCCTCTATTCCTGACGACGTGACCGAGGCCATTTCTGTGGACATGGGCTGCGTGGGCAATGGACTGAGCTGCACCGAGCGGCAGGTTTCCATCTGCGCTAAGGATTCCGGCGGCCCGTACAGCTATGAAGTGGTGGGCAAACTCATCGATGCCGCCAAAAAGACCGGGGCGGATTACGCCGTGGACGTGTACCCCCACTATGGCTCTGATGTGGAGGCCACATTGCGGGCAGGCTACGACGTGGCCCACGGCCTCATCGGCGCAGGGGTCTACGCCAGTCACGGCTACGAGCGCAGCCACATCGAGGGCGTGTACAATACTTTGAAGGTCCTTTGCGGATATTTGGAAATTTGAGAAAATTTCTCTTGCATTTTTTCGCCGGTTCAGTTATAATGGACCGGTAAACGCCGGTGTGATGGAATGGTAGACGTAGTGGACTCAAAATCCACCGCCAGCGATGGCGTGCCGGTTCGAGTCCGGCCACCGGCACCAAACTTTGCCGCTGTGATCTCGTTGAGAGGTCACAGCGGTGTTTTTTTATTTCCGGACTGGCGCGGCAAAGCCTGTCCGTCTCTCATTCTGACATCAAGACCGTGGGGCGGTTCATGTCCATTCTGCAAGGAAGATTCAAAATCAAGCGGCGCAGGACCGACCAAAGCCACTTTTCTGCAAATATCTTAGCGCCAGGGCTTGGCGGGGGTGCTGCGCCGGTCGTACATCCGGGCAAGGCCGCCCTCGCTGGTTTCTTTGTACTGGTGGCTCAGGTTCAGGCCGGTGTCGTACATAGCCCGGCAGACCATATCGTAGCTGATGTTCCGGCTGCCGCAGAGCAGATAGCTCAGGTTGCAGGCATTCATGGCCCGCATGGCAGCCACGGCGTTGCGCTCGATGCAGGGGATCTGCACCAGACCGCAAATGGGGTCGCAGGTGAGGCCCAGGCTATGCTCCATGGCGATCTCCGCCGCATATTCCACCTGGTCCAAGGTCAGGCCGTACAATTCTGCCAGGGCCGCCGCCGCCATGGCGCAGGCCGTGCCGATTTCCGCCTGACAGCCGCACTCGGCTCCGGAAATGGAGGCGTTGCGTTTGGTGACGCTGCCGATGATGCCCGCCGTGGCCAGCCCTTTGAGAATGACGGAATCGTCGGCGTGCTGGGTCTCCTGGAAATACTGCAGTACTGCCGGAAGTACGCCGCAGGCCCCACAGGTGGGGGCGGTGACGATGGTGCCGTTGTCGGCGTTCTGCTCGGCCACGGCGTAGGCGTAGGCGCTGATGATGCGGCACTCCCGCAGGGGGGCCGCCTCTCCGGACCGCTGCTGGTCCAGCAGGAACCGGGCCTTCCGCTGGACTCCCAGCCCGCCGGGCAGGATGCCGGTGGTGGAAAGACCGGCGTCAATGGAGGCCTTCATGGTGTCCCAGACCGTTTGCAGGAAGTCCCAGATCTCCGGGCCTTCGTATAATTCCACATAGTCGCTGAGCCGGGTCATATAGCGCCATTTGCACAGGTCTGCAATTTCCGCAAAGGTGTTTTCCAGATAAATGTCCGGTCCCTCCACGTCCTCCCGGCCGGGAATACGGATGTCCCCGCCGCCGATGGAGGCCACCCGCAGGCTGGCCAGCTCTTTTCCATCTTTATAGGCGAAAAAGTCCATGGTGTTGGGGTGGGCGTCCTTCAGATTCTCCTTGGAGAACACGATCTCCGTGGGCAGGGGAGAGAGGACCTCCCGCAGCACCCGGTCCGTGCCGTGGCCCACGCCGGTCTTGCTCAGGGAGCCGTAGAGTATGACCTTGAAGCCGTCGGCTTCCGGGTGGTCCTTCTTGAAGAGACGGGCCGCCCGCTCCGGACCCATGGTATGGGAGGAGGAAGGGCCTTTGCCGATTTTATAGATCTCTCGAATGGATTTCATGGCGGTATCCTCGAATTCTTTTTTTCTTAGTATAGCAGATACCGGAAAGAAATACAATCGGAAATCAATCGAAAAGGGTGGAAATCCGCTTGACAGTTGTGATATAATATCCGAGTATATTTTAGGAAAAATTCCGAGAGGAAGGAATTGCTATGGCAAAGGAAAAAAAGGTCGAGCAGATCACGGACATGGACGTGGATTTTGCTCAGTGGTACACGGATATTTGCCGGAAGGCGGAGCTGGTGGAGTATTCCAGCGTGAAGGGCTTCACCATCCTGCGGCCCTACGGCTACGCCATCTGGGAGAATATGCAGTCCATCATGGACGCTGCCTTCAAAAAAACGGGCCACGTGAATGTGGCTATGCCCGCTCTGATCCCTGAGAGCCTTCTGAAGAAGGAAGGGGAGTTGGTGAACGGCTTCGCCCCGGAAGTGGCCTGGGTCACTATGGGCGGCAATGAGAAGCTGGAGGAGCGGCTGGCCTTCCGGCCCACCTCCGAGACCATGTTCTGCGATCATTGGTCCAACGTGCTGCACTCCTATCGGGAGCTGCCCATGCTCTATAACCAGTGGTGCAGCGTGGTCCGTTGGGAAAAGACCACCCGGCCCTTCCTGCGTTCCCGGGAATTCTGGTGGCAGGAGGGACATACCATCCACGAGACCGCCGAGGAGGCCCAGGCCGAGACCGAGCAGCAGCTGAACTGCTATGCCGATTTCTTCGAGAACACCCTGGCCATCCCCGTCATTCCCGGCCGCAAGACCGATAAGGAAAAGTTCGCCGGTGCGGAAGCCACCTACACCGTGGAGTGCATGATGAAGGACCACAAGGCCCTGCAGGGGGCTACTTCCCATTACTTCGGCGACAAATTCTCCCGTGCTTACGACGTGACCTTCACCGGCCGGGACAACAAGATCCAGTACCCCTTCCAGACCTCCTGGGGCAGCACTACCCGGATGATCGGTGCGGTCATCATGGCCCACGGCGACAACAACGGTCTGGTTTTGCCCCCGAAGATTGCCCCCATTCAGGTCATTATTTTGCCCATTGCTCAGCATAAGCCCGGCGTGCTGGAAGCCGCCGCCAAGCTGGAAAGCCGCCTGAAAGAGGCCGGTTTCCGGGTGAAGGTGGACGATTCCGATAACTCCATGGGCTGGAAGTGCGCTCAGTATGAGATGAAGGGCGTGCCGGTGCGGGTGGAGTGCGGCCCCCGCGATCTGGAGAACGATCAGTGCATCCTGGTCCGCCGGAACGACGGAGAAAAGACCACCGTCCGTTTGGAGGATCTGGAAAAGGCCGTAGCCGAGCAGCTGGCTCTGGTCCATGCGGGTATGTACGAGAAGGCAAAGAAGGACCTGGAGGCCCATATCTATGCCGCTTCCTCTCTGGAGGAGGCCAAGGCCTTGCAGCAGGAGCATGGCGGCTTTATCAAGACCATGTGGTGCGGCGACGAAGCCTGCGAGGTCCGCATGAAGGAGGAGGGCGGGATGTCCTCCCGGTGCATCCCCTTCCATCAGGAGCATCTGGGCGACACCTGCGCCATCTGCGGAAAGCCTGCCAAGAAGATGATCTACTGGGGCATCGCTTATTAAATCAAAGAAGTTCGGGCCGACTGCAAATGCAGCCGGCCCGATT
This sequence comes from uncultured Eubacteriales bacterium, assembly GCA_900544405.1. GTDB lineage: Bacteria > Bacillota > Clostridia > Oscillospirales > Oscillospiraceae > Faecousia. Next base: position 6,193 of record UQVA01000010.1, on the reverse strand, counting down.
TTTTTATTTCCGCAGGAACACTGCCGCAAGGAAATGAAGCAGCAAAAGAACACAATAGACGATGCTGACCCAGGTGCATTGGAGGCTCCCGGTCAGGGAAAAGACCGGGATGCAGGTGGAGAGCAGGAAGGCCAGCAGGGAAAGATAGAACTGAGCGCCCCGGAGGCCGGGCCGGTCCAGAAAGAGACCCAGAACGCCCAGAATCACCAGGATGATCGCCAGTACCGCCGACAGGAAGGGGAAGGGCATCCCGTAGCCCACGGCGGTAAGGCTCAGAATGGGGCAGGGGCTGACAATGTACTGAATAGGGCTGGTTTCTCCCAGAAAGACCATGCCCATGCCGTTGGGCAGCAGAGACAAAATGACGGCGCACAGGGCCAGCACCGGGGCGCCAATTTGGAACGCTTTTCTCCGGTCCATGCTTAGCGCCTCCTTGGGAGAATGTCGTTTTTCAGAGTGTCGAGCAGCACTTCCAGCTCCTCCCAGGTGGTGTCCCGGCACAGGGACACCCGGAACGAGCCGTCCATCCGCTCCGGGGAGAGACTCATGGCCGTCAGCACATGGCTCCGGTGGCCCTTGGCGCAGGCGGACCCGGCGGAAACGCAGATGCCCTTGTCCTGCAAAATGTTGATGGTGTTCTGGGTAGGCACGCCCGGCACGGACAGGGAGAGAATGTGGGGGGCCTCATGGCAGCCGTTGATGTACAGCCCGTCCAGCGCCGAGATTTCCGTCACCAGCCGGTCCAGCAGGGCCTTTTCCCGGGCAATATCCTCCCGGAATGTGGCTTGGCCCACGGCACAGGCGGCGGCGAAGCCGAAAATGGCCGGGGTCCCCTCCGTGCCGCTGCGGAATCCCCCTTCCTGACCGCCGCCCAGAAGCAGCGCCGGAAAAGACTTCAGCCGGGGGCTGATGTACAAGGCTCCCGCCCCTTTGGGGCCGTGGATTTTGTGGGAGGATACGCTGATGAGGTCCGCCCCCAGACTTTTTGCCTGGAAGGGGACTTTCAGGAAGCCCTGGACCGCATCCGTATGGAAAATGGCCTCCGGGCAGACCCGGTGGACCAGCTTCGCCATCTGAGCAATGGGCATTGCGGCCCCGGTCTCATTGTTGACCATCATAATGGACACCAGGATCGTGTCCCTGGTCAAGGCCTGGGACAGGGCATCCAGAGAAATGCGGCCCTCGCCGTCCGGCTGCAAATAGGTGACGGTGTACCCCTGGGCTTCCAGCTCCTTCATGCAGTTGAGAATGGCGTGATGCTCCACGGCAGTGGTGATGATGTGCTTTCCCCGCTTGCCCAGCTTTTTGGCGGAGGAGAACACCGCCCAGTTGTCGGCCTCCGTGCCGCCGGAGGTGAAGAACACCCGGCCCGGCTCGGCCCCCATGGCGGCGGCCACCTGGCCCCGTGCGGTCCGCAATGCCCGCGCCGCATCCAGACCGAAATCATACAGGGCGCTGGGGTTGCCCCATTGGGCGGTCAGGGCGTTGGTCATGGCTTCCAGGGCGGCGGCGCAGGGCTTGGTGGTGGCGGAATTGTCAAGATAGATCATAATTTCACTTTCCTACACAGAATCGTTCAAAAATTCGGGCGGTAATGTCCTCCCGGACCGTGGCCCCGGTGACTTCGCCCATAGCGGCCATGGCTTCCTCCAGATCGGTCAGCAACGCATCCGGAGTCTGGCCCAGCTTCATGCCCTGCATACAGGAGAGCATGGCTTCATAGGCCCGGCGGATGGCGTCGTACTGCCGGGGATTGGTGAGAATGGACCCGTCGCAGGGGGCAGACCCGGCAAACAGGGTTTCCAGAATCTCCGGCAGGCTTTCCAGCCCGCTGCCGTCCCTGGCGCAGATGGGCAGCACCCAGTCAAAGGGCAGGTCGGCAGGCTCCACCACCTGGCCAAGGTCTGCTTTGTTGAGAAATGCAATGGCATTGGGGGCGTCCAGGGCCAGATCCATGGCCTCCCGGTCCTCCTCGGTGAGGGGCTGGGAGCCGTCGCAGACGAACAGCACCAGATCGGCCCGCTGGGCGGTTTCTTTGGACCGCTCCACCCCCAGGGCTTCCACGGTGTCCGCCGTTTCCCGGATGCCGGCGGTGTCCATGAGCCGCAGCCGCAGAGACCCCACCCGGACGGATTCCTCCACCATATCCCGCGTGGTACCGGGGATGTCCGTGACGATGGCCCGGTCAAAGCCCGCCAGCCGATTCAGGAGACTGGATTTTCCCACGTTGGGCTTGCCCACGATGGCGGCGGCAATGCCCTGCCGGAGAATTTGTCCCTGAGAAAAAGTGGAAAGTAAATTATAGAGAGCTTTCGCTTGGGTCCGGAGGGCGTCGGCGTATTCGGCCAGACGGAAATCCGCAATGTCCTCGTCCGGGTAGTCCAGAACGGCGTGAAAATGGGAGCAAATATCCGTCAGCAGGTCGTAGGCCGGGGCAAGCTGCTTTTGTAGGCTGCCGCCCACCTGACCGGCGGCGTTGGCGGCGGCGTCGGCAGTCTCCGCTTCAATTAAGTCAATGACCGCTTCCGCCTGGGTCAGGTCCAGCTGTCCATGGAGAAAGGCCCGCTTGGTGAATTCTCCCCGGCCTGCAGGCCTGGCTCCGGCGGCAAAAAGGGCTTCCAGTCCGGCGGAAAGTACCGCCGGGGAGCCGTGGCACTGAATCTCTACCGTGTCCTCGCCGGTATAGGAGTGAGGCCCACGGGTGTACACTGCCAGACACTGGTCAATGACCCGGCCTTCCCGGTCCCGGAGGACCCCCAGCACCAGCTTCCGGTCCGGAGCATCGGAAAGGGGCGCATCGTTGTTTCGCTGAAAGACCTTCCCGGCGATTTCCGCACAGTCCTCTCCCGATAGGCGGAGAATGCCGATGGCGCTGACCTGGGAGCCGGTGGATACGGCGGCAATGGTGTGAGACATATACATCTTCCTGTTCTTGCTTGTTTCTGCTTATCATAGCACGCCCCGGAAAGAATTGCAACAAAATTGGATAGTTTCTGGAAAAACAGGCAGACTATTTGCCGAGGTGAGGACCATGTGGGACCGTGAAATTACGGCGCTGTTCGACGGGGCGGGGGACTTTATCCGGCGGCCCCTGCAATGCGGCGATTTCACGCTGATGACGTATGCCATCGACGGGCTGACCTCCGGCGGGGACATTTCGGACTTTGTATTCAAGCCCATTTCCCAGCAGCTGCGAGGGGCGACCATGCAGGAATTATATGGAAATGCCCTTTCCGGCGGCATTTATAACAGTGTCGCCGACCCCTGCCCGGACCCGGAGACGGCGGCGAAAAAGCTGGTCAACGGCTTCTGCGTGGTGCTGTTTCCGGAGGTGGGGGCCATCGCCTTCGAGGCCAAGACCTCCGACAAACGTTCGCCCGCCCCGCCGGAGGTGGAGAACACCGTCAAGGGGGCCAAGGATGGCTTCGTGGAGACGGTCCGCTCCAATACCAGCCTCATCCGGCGGCATCTCCGCTCCCCAAAGCTGCGGTTTTCCGAAAGCACTGTGGGGCGGCGGAGCCTGACCAACGTGAGTGTCGTCTGGCTGGAAGGGGTCACCAACCGGGAACTGGTCCGGAAAATGGAACAGCGGCTGAAAACCATTGACATTGATGGCTTCCTGTCTCCGGCAGCGGTGCAGGAATACGTTACCGGCTCCCGGTCTACGGCGTTTCCGCTGCTCCAATATACCGAGCGGCCGGACCGGTTCGCACAGGCTATTCTGGAGGGCCGGGTGGGTCTGCTGGTGGACGGTCTGCCCCTGGGCTACCTGGTACCGGTGGACCTGGGCTACCTGCTGGACAGTCAGGAGGACCGGGGAATGGATTATCTTTCCGCCTCCTGCATCCGGATTTTGCGCTACGCCGCTCTGCTCCTGAGCCTGCTTCTGCCGGGAATTTATATCGCTTTGGCAACGTTTCAGCAGGAAATGATTCCCTTACCCCTGCTTCGGGCCATCATTGAAAGCAAGGAAAGCGTGCCTTTTTCGACAACTGTGGAGGTGCTGGGCCTGCTCGTTGCCTTTGAATTGCTGCAGGAATCCGGCATCCATCTGCCCCAGGCGATCGGCCAGTCCGTGTCCATCATCGGCGGCATCGTCGTCGGCACGGCGGCGGTGGAGGCAAATTTAATTTCCCCTGCGGCGCTGATCGCCGTGAGCATCGCCGGGGTTTGCGGGTTTGTGCAGCCCAACCGGGACTTGGCCAACGCTGTTCGGCTGTGGCGGTTCGGCCTGGCGATTCTGGGAGCCGGTGCGGGCCTGTTCGGGGTCTGCGTGGGATTTCTGGCACTGCTCATCCGGCTCTCCGGGCTGGAAAGCTTGGGGGTACCTTATTTGCTTCCCCTGACGGCTTCGGACCCGGAAATTCTGCGCCGGAGATTGGCAGGAAAAAAGTTCCGGGACCCGGCATTGGGTCCGGAGGACGGGAGAAATCAGATATGAAAAAGTGGGGGATATTGCTGATTTTACTTGCTTTCTGGCTGCTGCCCGGACAGGGAAAGGACGCTGCGGAGCTGATCCCGGTGGAGGTGGTCCGGGTGGCGATTCAGGACGGACAGGTCCAAATCGAAACGGACACCGGCCAGGCCGGGACCGGAGGGAATTGGGCCGAAGCGGTGGAGAAGTTGCGCGCGGGAACCGCCGGAGAGATTTTCCTGGACACGGCGGACGTGCTGCTTGTCGGTCCGGGAGCCGGAAACATCCTGCCCCAACTGGAGGGGGACATCCGCCCCGGCTGCGGGGTCTATCAATATAATGGCGAGACGATGACCGAGGATGCGGCGGCCTACCTGCGGGCCCATCCTTCGGAGACGGACTTTTTGGAGGCCCTTGCGGGGAAAACGGTCCCGGTTCTGAAGTCGGAAGGAGGGGAATTGCGGATTGAAGCAGCGGAAGGCGGCCCAATGGCCATGGATGCTGGCGGCCATGACTCCGTCAGCGATGATTGCGGCGGAAACGCCCTGGCCTTGGGCGGCGCTGACGGGAGCGGTATGCGGTATCCTGAATATGCTTGCCGTCCGGTGGGGCAAAACCGGGCCACGGTGGGTGCGGTTTCTGTATGTCATGCTGCTGGTGGCACATCTGATGCCCTTGGCTGAGCGCTGCTGGGTCAATGAGAGCGGAACCCCGGCGATAGGGCTGACGTTGCTGCTATTGGCGGCGGCCAGTACCTGGAAAAGCGGCGAGAACGCCAACCGGACGGGAAACGTGATTTTCTGGCTGGAAGCAATTTTGCTGGGCATGTTTGCGCTGGCGGGATTAAAGGGTTGGAAATGGCAGGGCGTTCCGGCTGGGGGGTATCGGTGGGAGCTGATTCCATTATTGTTGCTTCCAACATTAGACGGTGAACAGACGGATGGCAAAGACGGTTGGAAAATAGGCATCGGCACATTCCTGATTCCGACGGTATTCGCCCTGTTGGCGACGGGGCAGATGCCAGGCATTCAATCGGACGGATTCCGAAAGCTGGCGCAGTCCGTGGGCGTACCGGGGCTGTCCGGCAGAATGGATGCCGTCGCCGCCTGCGCCATGACGCTGGGCTTCTTTGCGGCGATGAGCCGAGGAATAAGCGTTGGCATAGAAGGTCTGAAAGGGAAAAGAAGAGGGACAGCGATCATTGTTTTGACGGCTGTCGGCGCAATAGTGGCATTTACGCAGCTTAACGCAGTGAAAATCCTTGTGCTGTGGACACTGGTGTGCTATATGACGAATTTCCCGGCAAAACAGAAAAAAGTCGAAAAAACATGAAAAAGGGGGTTGACAAAACGGGAGTGGGGGTGTATTATATGCAAGCGCTTTGGGGCGCAGGACCTGAACAAGTGAAAAGTTGAGGATTGGAAGCAGGAAAGAGCGGAAAGCATCGAGACCTGCGGAAGAAAATCAAAAAAACTTGAAAAAAGGGCTTGACAAACCGAACAGCTTGTGATAGAATAAGCAAGCTAACCCGCTGAGGGAAAGCGAAACGGTACCTTGTAAATTGAATAACGCAAAGACGAAAAGAGCACCTTGAACAAAGTAAAATGGATTGTTTAAGCGAAAGCGAAAAATAAGCCAACGAAAATTCTTGAGTAAATTTGCTGAGAGCGAATTTTTCAGAAGATTAGGTTTTAACACAGAGATGTGTTGAGATACAATTTTTTGAGAGTTTGATCCTGGCTCAGGACGAACGCTGGCGGCGTGCCTAACACATGCAAG
>UQVA01000009.1 GCA_900544405.1 uncultured Eubacteriales bacterium | reverse complement strand
TCTCCTTTCTTTTTCTGTTTTCAGGCGGCAGGGTTTCCTCCCTGCCGCCCATTTTCTGCACAAAAAACCAGCCTGTGTGACGGTCACACTGGCTGGTTTTTTGATTTTATCCTCGAATCATCCGCCAAAGTCCCCGGAAAAAGTGCCCGTTGGCCATTTCCAGCATGCCGGGCAGCACGCCGCCCTTCATGCCGCCGGAAATCATCATGCTGCGCAGAGGGCCGCCTGCCGAGGAGGCCATCTGCATGCGGAAATTCGGGTTCTCATAATCGATCTTTCCGCCGTTTCCCTTGGCAATCACATGTTCCGTTGCCTTATACATGATCTTCATAATAAGGCTATAGTCCTTCATTTCCTCCACGGTATTTTCCATGGTGAAAGAACCTTTCTTCAGCACCGGCGGGGCATAGCGGCGGCCCAACATGGCTTCCCACTGGGCCTGGTCCGGCTTGCCGGTGCAGCATTCGTACCAGCTTCCCTTTTGCCATGCGGGTACGGGCAGCGTTTCACCGGACTTTTCAACCTCTGAGGTCAGGCCGCCGATGCAGACGGTGTATTTCCCGGCGGGGATTTTCCAGCCGTCCTGCCAGACGGCGAAGCTGCGGTCGGTCAAAGGGAAGGTGACCGTCCGGCTTTCGCCCGACTGCAAGAATACCTTTTGGAAGCCCTTCAGCTCCCGCAGCGGGCGGTGCAGACCATCCTGTGGGGCACGAATGTAGAGCTGCACCACCTCCGCACCGGCACGCTTGCCGGTGTTCCGGACGGTGACGGACACCGTATCGCCGTTGACCGTTAAATCGGAGTAGCAAAACTCCGTGTAGCTCAGCCCGTAACCGAACCGCCAGCGGACGGCAACGCCGGATTTTTCATAGTACCGGTAGCCGACGTACAGCCCTTCTTCGTACAGGGCGTCGTCGGTTTTGCCGTAAATTTCGGAGGATGGCACGTCCGCATAGCTCAGGGGCCAGCTTTCGGCCAATTTGCCGCTGGGATTGGCCCGGCCGCAGAGCAGATCGGCCACGGCTTCGCCGCCTGCCTGCCCGGGCAGGCCCATGTACAGGATGCCCTTCACTCGGTCGGCCCAGGGACATTCCACGGCGCTGCCGCAGAGGAGAACCACCACCGTGTTGGAGTTGGCGGCGGCCACGGCATCGATCATCCGTAGCTGGCCATCCGGCATTTTCATGTCCGCCCGGTCGAAGCCTTCGGACTCATAGCGGTCGGGAAGTCCGGCGAAAATCACGGCAATTTCAGCTTCCTGGGCGGTTTTTGCCGCCTGGGAGAGCAAATCTTCCGTGGTGTCGCCCCGGTCATCACAGCCGGGAGCATAGATGGCATCCGGCAGGAAGTCCAGCGGCTGGGAAAGCCCTGTGGGGTTGATGTGGCTGGAACCGGAGCCTTGGTAGCGCAGATTCTTCGCCATGGCGCCAATGACGGCGATTTTCGCATCCTTTTTCAGGGGCAGAATGCCGTCCTCATTTTTCAGCAGCACCGCGCCCTCCGCTGCTGCACGCTTGGCAAGGACATGGTGGGCTTCGTAGTCGCAGGTTGCAGGCGCTTTCAGCGTTTCCGCTGCCCGGAACACCAGCTTCAGCACACGGCGGGCGCTGTTGTCCACGCAGCTTTCCGGCAGCGTGCCATTCTTGACCGCCTGCAAGACCTCTTTTTCCATGTAGTCGCTGCCGCCGGGCATATTCAGGTCGCAGCCGGCCCGGAAGCCCTCGATGCGGTCATTCATGGCACCCCAGTCGGTGACCACCAGCCCGGAAAAACCCCATTCGGTCCGGAGAATGTCCGTCAAAAGGGCTTTGTTGTCCGAGCAATGGACCCCGTTCAGCTTGGGGTAGGCGCACATGAGGGTGGAGGGGTGGCCTTCCTTGACGGCGATCTCAAAGGCCGTCAAATAAAGCTCCCGCAGTGTGCGGTCATCCAGCACGCTGTTGGATGTAAAGCGGCTTTTTTCCTGCGAATTTACGGCGAAGTGCTTGAGACTGGTGCCAATGCCCTGTGCCTCGGCACCCCGGATGAAGCCCGCCGCCAGCTTGCCCGCCAGATAGGGGTCTTCGCTGAAATACTCAAAATTCCGCCCGCAGAGCGGATTGCGCTTGAGATTGGCGCCGGGGCCGAGGACAAGACCAACGCCCTGCTCCCTGGCTTCCTGGCCGATGGCCGAACCGATGGCCGTAAGCAGCTCCGGATCCCAGCTCCCGGCGGTGGTCACTTCGGCGGGAAAGCAGGTAGCCTTTCTGGATTCATTGACGCCCAGCATATCCGCTGCATCCTCCTGTTTGCGCAAGCCGTGAGGGCCGTCGCACATGAAAAGGGAAGGAATGCCGTATTTTTCGTATTTCTTTGTTTCCCAGAAGTTTTCACCGGAGCAGAGAGCAATTCTATCCTCCAGGGTCATCTGCTGCAAGATTTTTTCAATGTCCATAGCTTCACCTCAAACGGTATGTGTTCCGCTTTCCAGCGTGACCGGAGGTTTCTCCGGCAGATACAGTTCGGCAGTACAGTTGGCGGGAACGGTGACGGTATATTTCCAGCCGTCCGTTGTTTTCGCCCAGCCACTTTCCACTCTGCCGTAAATACTGTCATAGACGGCCTTGGCTCTTGTAAAGTGTCCGCCGGGGTGGGGCGCAATGGCAAAATGATTCTCTCCGTCTACACGGATGCCGCACATGGTATTGAACAGCCACGCTACCACAGCGCCCTTGGAATAATGGTTCAGAGAGCCAATGCCGCCGCTTTTGCTGTTCGGCCCTTCCCATGCTTCCCAAATGGTCGTAGCGCCGTTTTTCGGCATACTCAGCCAACCGGGAATCTCTTCATTTTCCAGCAGCCGGTAGGCCGATTCCAAGTCGATATCCGTCAGCACATCCAAAATCAGCGGCGTTGAAAGGAAGCCCGTTCCGAGACGCCAGTGGAAATGCTCCAGTGCGGTAAGCAGTCGCTTTTGCGCGTATTCCGTCTGCGCTTCGTCCAGCAGCTGAAATGCCAGCGGGCGGACAAGCTGCGCCTGCCGGTCGGTATCCATCGGATAGGCGGCGGTGCGGCGCAGCGCCTGATAGCTCCTGCGGCAGCCGGCGGCGAAGTCACGGTAAGAGTCGGCTTCCTTTTCGTTGCCCAGCGCCGCTTCAATTTCTGCCATGCAGTCCATCACATGGGCGGTGTAGGCCGTGGCCACCTCCGGATGAGGCACGGCACAGTCCTTCCATGTCATGTGGTGGACGCTCTCCGGCTCTGCCCACTCGCCGTAGGCCTGCCCGTAGTTGGATAGATATTCTCTATCTTCGCCGTGCAGCCCCGTCCGTTTGGCAGTGGGATACCATTTGCCGCAGCGGTTCTGCATGAATTTGGCGTAGCGCCGCATTCCGGGCAGGTACTTCTTCAAAACATCTGTGTCGCCGTATTGCTTCCAAAGCACATACGGCATTAGCACCCCGGCGTCCGCCCATCCGACGGAACCGTTCATACTTGCCATGTAGAAGTCTGTGCCGCCCTCCGGTGCGATCTGCGGCAGACACCCGTTTTTCGTCTGCCAGTCGTAGACATCGTTCAGATACTTCTCTGCAAAGGGCAGGTAGTCGAAGAGATAGCTGGCCGTAGGGCAGAAGATCTGCGCGTCGCCTGTCCAGCCGTGGCGCTCCCTTGTGGGGCAGTCCGTGGGCAGGTCGGCATGGTTGTTTTTGGCACTCCAGACGGTGTTTTCCACGAACTTATCGAGAAGCGCGTTGGAACTTTCAAAAAAGCCTGTGCGCTCCATGTCGGAGTACACCGCAATGGCGGTGAAATCCCCGGCAGAGACAGGGACCTCCGTCTCCACCAGCACATATTGGAAGCCGAAAATGGCAAAAGTCGTCTTGTAGTCGTTCCGGCCATCCTTGCAGGTGTAGATCACCTGCTGCAGGGGCGTGGTGATGCGCTTGCTGCTGCACTGGATGTTCTTCTGGGTAAACTCGCCGTTCTCGTCCAGCAGCTCCCCGAAGCGCAGCTTCACGACCTGACCGGCCTTGGCCATCAGGGAGAAGGACAGGTAGCCCGCAATATTCTGTCCAAAGTCCAGCACAGTCTTGCCGGAGGGGGTGGTGATTTTTTCTGCCGTCAGATGCTCGTGTTCTGTTACGGGAACATTGTTGGAGGCGCTGGGGGTGACGGAATGGCTTGTGACCTTGGCCTTCCCGGCATAGCTGGGGGCCATGCGGGCATCGAAGACTTCCCCGTCCTTGTTGTCCGCAAAGCGAATGGGGCCGTCATTGGACCACTCCCAGCTTTCGTCGGTGACAACGGTCTGCACGCTGCCGTCGGCGCGGGTAAGCTCCAGCTGTGCCAGCAGCTTGGTTTCCGTGCCGTACTGATTTTTCAGTCCCCAGGCCCCGCAGGAACCCCGATACCAGCCGTCGGCCAACTGCACCGTCAGGGTGTTTTCGCCACTTTCCAGCAGGGCGGTCACGTCGTAGGTCTGGTACTGGACCCGCTTGCGGTAATCCGTGATGCCGGGGGCGAGGATAAAATCACCAATGCGCTGCCCGTTCAGCTTTGCCTCATACAGGCCGCAGGCGGTGATATACAGCCGGGCTTTTTTCGCCCGGGACAGGAAAAATTTCTTCCGGAAGCAGTCCACAGGATAGCGCTGCATTTTGTTTACCCGGTAATTGCCGGTGATCCACTGGGCACTCCATGTACCGATACCGGTCTCAAAGGTCGCCTCCGACCAGTCCCCGGCAGTGCCGTTTTCGTCCCAGAGCCGGACCTTCCAGAGGACCTTCGTTTTCGGCGGCACGGGAGCGCCGCCCCACTGGGCGCACATGGCAGAACTTTCCACCCGGCCACTGTCCCAAAGGACCGTTCCTGCTTCATCGGCGGCGAGGATTTGGTAAGCGGTCTGCTTCACGCCGCCGCCGCAGTTCCAGGAAAGCCGTGGGGCGGTGAAGTCCACCCCGATGGGGTTTATCAAATGCTCCGTTTTCAGTCGAATGGCGTTCATTTACCGTTCCTCCCGCCGGGCCTTGATTTCCGCCTGCTCCTTGCTGATGTCCTTTTCCACATTCAGGAACAGCAGCAGGATGGCCAGCACCACGCCCGTGATGGCTTCCAGTCCCACAAAGCCGAAGGTGAACACGTTCTTCACGGCCCGGGTCTGCTCGGCGGCCACGGTCACGCCGTTGACGATGGACGGGGCCACATAGCCCGCCTTGGCAATCAAGCCGTTGAAAATGCCCGTGCAGATGCCGACCATCGCAACGGCGATGATGTTATAAACGCTCATGGCGATGCCGTCGCAGCGGAAGCCGGACTTCCACTCCACATGGTCCAGCACATCCGCAAAGAGGGCCATAAATACATAGGCACAGGGCAGACCGCCGATATTCTTGATGAACTGGCCCACCAGCATGACGGTCATATTGGTGGGGAACAGGGTGCAAATAGCGCTGCCGATGGCATACAGCACGAAGCCTGCCGCCGTCACGTTCCGCTTGCCGAACTTTTTCGCCAGGGGCCACACGGCGAAAATGCCGATGCCCATGGGAATGCCGCCAATGACGGAAATCATGGTCTGGGTCACGCCGTCATTGTAAGTACCCAGAACGTAATTGCAGAAGTACACCAGGCTGATATTTTTGATGGTGCTGCCGGTGGTGTAGATGAGGAAGTAGGCGTAAATGAGAAGCATATATTTGTCGGTGAAAATGGCCTTCAGCTGAGCGCCGAAGGAAACCGTCGGCTCCCCGGTGTTCTGGGCCTCCTCCGTGACCCGCTCCCGGGTGAAATAATACTCCAACAGGGTCAGGGGCAGGGCCAGAATGGAGAGAACGCTCATAAGGGTGATCCACTTGGCCTTGTCCACGCCGATCATGGGCATGATGACCATGGGGAACACCAGCGCCACCAGAATGCCGCTCATCATAATGGTGGCGATCTGGTTGAACACGCTGAGGCTGCCCCGCTCCTGGGTGTTCCGGGTGGACAGGGGGACCATCAGGTTGTGGCTCATGTTGAAGATGGTGTAGGCGAAGGAATAAAAGAGGTTATAGCTGACCATGACCCAGATGGCCTGGACCGTCTGGGAGCCGCTGGGCACGGTAAAGAGCAGAATGCCCGTGACGGTCAGCAGCGGGGCGGACAACAGCAGCCAGGGCCGGGCCTTGCCCGCTTTCGTGCGGGTCCGGTCGATGATGTAGCCCATGATTACGTTGGTCACGGCGTCGATGATTTTGGACACGATGGGGAACACCACCAGAAAAGCGCCGCCCCAAAGCCCCGTGAGCTTGAGAACGTCCGTGTAGTAAACGTTCAGGTAGGTGGCCAGCACGGCGTTCAGCAGCAGCGCCCCGGCGGGGCCCAGCAGGTAGCCCAGCCATTTTTCGGCGGGTTTTACATCCTCCGAATGAATTTTGCTTTGGAACGCCCGGCGCTCCAGCAGGGATCTTCTTGCCATTTTTCATTCCTCCCGGTTTTTTCAGGCATATCCGCCGAAAATGCTCTCATTCCGGCGGTCCGTGCCATCAGTATAGCACAAGGAAAATGAAAAAACTTGCTTTTTTGTAATGAAAATGATAGAATCGTATCTGAAATGGAGGAAGAGCCATGAACAAGACGGGTTTGGAGTATTTGTGTACGACGATTGGCAATCTGGCAGGCATTCCCGTGCGGATTTTTGAGGACGGGGCGCAGACTTTTTTCTATTCCATGGTGGCCCTGCCCAGGGACCCTATGGACCTGTGCCGGGAGGCAATTTTCGCCGTCACGGACCATGTGGGCTACTGCGTCACGGCCCAATTTCATTATTACGGGGTCCTGAACGCCGGAAGGACGAAAATCGTCGTAGGCCCCACCCGACAGGTAAATGAAAGCCCCCAGGAGCTCCGGGAACTGGCCTTTCGGCTGGACCTGTCGGGAGCGGAGGCGGAGGCCATGGTGTCCGGAATGCGGAGCATCGTGCGGATGCCGGTGGACAGTATGCTGCAAATGCTCTGCACCATGAATTTCGTGCTGAATCAGGAACGGCTGGAATTAAAGGACATTCGCATTTACGCCCAGGAGCAGGCGGCGCTGATCTCCCGGCAGCAGGCGGAGGTCCGGCCGGACGGACCGGAGAATCCTGCACCGGAGTCCCACAACACCTATGATGTGGAGCAGCTTCTGCTGCGGATGGTCCGAAAAGGGGACACGGGTGCCATGGAAGCCTGGCTGGCGGGGGCCCCGGCGGTCCGTGGGGGACTGGTGGCACAGGATCAGCTGCGCCAGCGGAAAAATCTGTTCATCGTTACGGCCACGCTGGTGTCCCGGGCGGCCATTCAGGGAGGAATGCAGGTGGAGGACGCCTTTTCTCTCAGCGATTCCTATATCCGCCAGTGCGAGCGGATGGCCTCCCCGGACCGCATTGCCAATCTGCAATACCGGATGCTGCTGGACTACACCGAGCGGGTGGAGCGGCTGCACCGGGGCCGGGCAAGCTCCAAATTGGCTTTGGATGTGGCAAATTATGTGCAGCACCATTTGTCGGATGCCATCCGGGCCGAGGACATTGCAAAGGCCCTGTATGTGAGCCGTCCGTACCTCTCCAAGAAGTTCCGGGAGGACACCGGGGAGACTCTGACGGACTTCATCCTGAAAGAAAAAACGGAGGAAGCCAAGCGGCTCCTCCGCTATTCCCAGCGTTCCCTGACGGCCATCGGCGCCTACCTGGGCTTTTCCTCCCCCAGCCATTTCTCCCATACCTTCAAAAAATATACCGGCCTTACCCCAAGAGACTACCGGGACCAGATGGGGTGAGAAGGTGCGGCGTATCAAAAAATCCGGGGGCCGATGCAGTCATCGACCCCCGGATTCTATACGAAGAACCGGCGGGGTGTAAGCTTCCCCTGGAGGGGAAGGTATTTCTCAGAAGGGCAGGGACTTTCCGGGAACATTTTTGGACCGCTTCTTTATAGATACCGCCCTGTGATGCTGTTGGGATTTTCCTTGATCTCCTCCGGGGTGCCGGTGGCGACGATCTGTCCGCCGGAGGCACCGCCGCCGGGACCAGGCTTTCCAGCACCATGGTGGACTTGCCGGAGCCGGAGACCCCTGCAATGCCGACGATTTTCCCCAAAGGCACGGCAACGTCTATATTTTTCAGGTTGTGGACCTTTGCGCCACGGATCAGCATTTGATCGATCATAATTCCTACTCCAAACGTTTTTTTAGTATAGTCCGCCGGAAGTGCGGAGTCAGGTAGGGTGGGGAGAAAGAGAACGATATATTCGTTGCAAAATATAATATGAATTCTCATGGCACGCAGGGAAAAATAATATGAATTTTGGCCTCATTCGGAAAAACCGGGGGTAAATATCAAATTCTGCATGCAAGCGGTCAAATTCCGTCGAGACAAAAAGTACCGTTAGGACTATAATAAACGGCAGATGTCATCACCACACTTATTTTTTGGAGGCTGGGCAGGCATGGAAGTTCAGGTAAAAAATCTTACGAAAAGATTCGACAAAACCACGGCGGTTGACAGTATCAATGTGACCTTTCAGGACGGAAAACTAACGGGACTCCTCGGCCCCAGCGGATGCGGCAAGTCCACCACGCTGTATATGCTGGCGGGTCTGGAAAGCGTCACCGATGGTGAGATCTGGTTCGGGGACCGGGATGTGACCACCCTGATGCCCGAAAAGCGGAACGTGGGCCTGGTGTTCCAGAACTACGCCCTGTACCCGCACATGACGGTCCGGGAGAACATTGCCTTCCCCCTGTCCAACATGAAGGACCCGGCTACCGGCAAGAAATTCAGCCGTGCGGCGCGGAATGCTGCGGCGGAGGAGATCGCCAAGCTGGTGCAGATCGAGACCATGCTGGACCGGAAGCCCGGTCAGCTCTCCGGCGGACAGCAGCAGCGGGTGGCCATCGCCCGGGCGCTGGTGAAAAAGCCGGATGTGCTGCTCCTGGACGAGCCGCTGAGCAACCTGGACGCCCGGCTTCGCATGGAAATGCGCAGCGAGATTCGCAGAATCCAGCAGGAATCCAAGGTCACGACCATTTTCGTCACCCACGATCAGGAGGAGGCCATGAGCATCACCGACGAGATCGTGCTGATGAAGCACGGCGTGGTGCAGCAGGTTGCCGACGCCCACACCATGTACCTGGACCCCGTGAATACCTTCGTTGCTTCTTTTATGGGCAATCCGCCCATTTCCTATGTGGTCGGCACGGCGGCCGACGGCGTGTTCACCCTGAATGACGGCCGGACCCTACCCTGCAAGACCGGCGTCAACGGCAAGGTCCGCATGGGCATTCGCCCGGAGGCCTGGTCCCTGGGCGGAGACATTGCGGTCACCCTGACGGACGTGGAAATGCGTGGTCAGGACCAGGTGGTCACCTTCCGGCTGGAGGAGCACACCATCCGGGCCATTCTGGGCGCCGAGGAATATGTGACACCGGGCCAGACCGTGGGCCTGCGGCTGTCGGTAAAGCGCTGCCATCTCTTTGACTGCGAGACCGGCGTTCGGCTGTGAGGAGGCGCAATATGGCAAAGGAAACTGCTCAAAAGACCGCCCGGAAGCCCAAGCCCCGGCTCATTGAAATGTCCGACGGCACCCTGCGGGTCCGCAGTGGCTGGGCTTACGCCTACATCCTGCCCGGGATGCTCCTGCTGCTCCTTTTCACCATTTATCCTCTGGTGATGGTGCTGCGGACGGCCTTCTACCAGAAATACGTTTACATCACCAATACCGGCACTGGCTTCGGCCTGTCCTCCTTTACCTGGGTGCTGAAGGACCCCACGTTCTGGATGGCCTGCAAGAATACCCTGATTTTGCTGCTCATCGCCCTGCCCATTACGCTGATTTTAGCCCTGGGCTTTGCACTGCTCATCAATTCCATTAAGAAATTGCAGGGCTTTTTCCAGACCATTTACTTCCTGCCCTATGTGACCTCTACCATTGCCGTGGGCATGGCCTTTCTGTGGCTGTTCCATACGGATTACGGCTACATCAACTATTTTCTGGAATTCTTCGGAATCCCCGCCCAGAAGTGGCTCACAGACCCGAAGCTGATGATCGTGGCGCTGTCCATTTTCTCTGTCTGGAACGGACTGGCCTTTAAAATTCTGCTGTTCCTGGCGGGTCTGCAGAAAATCAACAAGCAGGTCTATCAGGCGGCCCGCATTGACGGCGCTTCCCCGGTCAAGACCCTGTTCCGCATTACCCTGCCCCTGCTGAGCCCCACCACCTGGATGGTGACGTTGGTGTCCATTATCTATGTGGCCCGGACCTTCAATGAGGTCTACTCCATGTTCGTTTCCTTCGCAGGCGGCACCGCCGGTTCCGGCAATGCGGCCATCACCGTCATGTACTACATCTACTGGATGTTCTATGACCAGGGCAAGGTCAACTATGCGGCGGCTGCCGCCATCCTGTTCCTGATCGTGATTTTGCTCATTACGGTCATCCAGCGGGCGGTGTCGAAGAAATTTGTCCACTATGTCTGAGGAGGTGCTGCAATGAAACAGGATAAGATTCATCAGATCCAGGACCGGCGCAGCGTTTTCCTTACGGCACTCAAGTATCTGCTTTTGACCATCGGCGCTGTGGTTATGCTGTTCCCCTTCCTCTGGATGCTGCTGACCTCTCTAAAGACCCTGCCGGAGGCCATCTCCATCCCGCCCAAGTGGATGCCCTCGGATCCCCAGTGGAAGAACTATGATTATGCCTGGAACCTGGTGCCCTTCGGAATGTACTTCCGCAACACCATTCTGGTAGGCGTTCTGAGCGTGGTGGTCACGCTGGTGTTCTCCATCCTGGGTGCCTATGCGTTCAGCATTTTCTCCTTCCCCGGACGGAACATCTGCTTCTATCTCTTTATGCTGACCATGATGGTCCCCTCGGAAATTCTGATCATTCAGAACTATGTGACCTGCAGCAAGCTGGGATTGCTGGATACCTTCTCCGGCATCGTGCTGCCCACGGTGGCCAACGGCTTCTACATCTTCATGCTTCAGGAATACTTCATGCAGACGCCTCCGTCGCTCTTCAAGGCGGCCAAGGTGGACGGATGCAGCAATCTGAAGTTCCTCATCAAAGTGGTCATCCCCATGAACATCAATGCCATCGTGACGGTGGCCATCCTGACCTTCATCACGGCCTGGAACTCCTTTATGTGGCCCCTGATCGTCACCATGTCCGACGAGCATACGCTTCTTTCGGTGGGTCTGCTGCGGTTCCGCCAGGCGTCAAGCTCCAACCTGCACAACCAGATGGCGGCGGCCTGCATCGTGCTGCTGCCCATGGTCATTTTTTACATCGTTTTCCATAAGAAGATCATGGAAGGCGTTGCATCCGGTGGTACGAAGGGGTAATTTTCCCCTGAAATACATGGCAAATGCAATTCCGCATTGCCAAAACAAATGAGAAAACTTTTGGAGGTAAAACATGAAAAAATGGCTTTGCGTTCTGCTCACCCTCTGCATGGTGCTGACCCTTGCGGCCTGCGGTGAAAAGGCCACCCCGTCCGGCGACAACAAGGGCGACGCCACCGCCGAAAACGTGGAAGTCAAGCTGTCCAAACCCATCACCATCACCTTCTGGCACGGCATCGTCCAGGAGAATATGCAGAAGACCCTCTACGAGATCGTCGATACGTTCAACAACGGCATCGGTAAGGAAATGGGCATCACCGTGGACTGCCAGGCCAAGGGCGAAATGGGCGACCTGGAAAATGCCGTCACCGCCGCCATCAAGGCCGGCAATATGCCCAACGTCACCATGAGCGAGGCTGCCTCCGTCACCGACTGGCTCCAGAGCGGTTCTGTGGTGGACCTGACCCCTTACATTAAGAACGCCAACCACGGCCTGAACCTGGACGACTACTACGACATTTACATCGAGGACAGCAGCAGCTATCCTGTGGCCGGGTTCTACTCCCTGCCTCTGTACGTGGCCTGCGAGGTCATGTACTACAACGTGGACTTCTTCAACGCCAACGGCCTGAGCGTGCCCACCACCTGGACCGAGTTCGAGGAGACCGCTGCCAAGATCGCCGAGATCACCGGCAAGCCCGCCGGCGGCTGGGACGAGGGCGTGAAGTGCTTCTCCACCCTGATGGAGCAGAAGGGCATCGGCTACACCACCCGGGATGGCAAGCTGCTCTTTGCCGACAAGCTGGACGAGGCTGTGGATGTCATTTCCTGGTACCAGAGCATGGTGGAGCGTGGCATCATCCGTGCTCCCGGCGAGGACTTCTTCTTCTCCGGCCCCTTCGCCAACCAGCAGGTGCAGATGTACATCAGCTCCGGCAACGAGGGCGAGTTCATCAACATGAAGATTCCCGAGAGCGCTCCCTTCGAGTGGTCCTGCGCTCCCATTCCTCAGTTTGAGGACGGCACCAAGGCCGACTACGCCGAGGGCTTCCTGCTGAGCATGCTGGACAACACCGGCGACCTGGAGACCCGCTGGGCTTCCTGGATCTTCATGCAGTATATGCAGTCCTACGACGTGTGCCAGAAGATCAACTCCGGCGAGTCCCGTCTGCCCTTCCTGAAGTCCGTTGCCGCCAGCAAGGAGTTCCTGGACAACGCCGCCCCGGCACAGCTGGCCGGCGTGGAGCAGCAGGATTTCGCCTACACCTATCCCGGCTTCGAGACCGACACCTACACCTCCAGCGGACTGCACGACTATGTGGTCGTTGCCATGGACAACATCCTGAACAATGATGCCGACGTTCGCACAGAGCTGGAAAGCCTGATCAACCGGCTGAAGTAAGGAGAAATTCTTATGGAAAAAGAAGCCTTCATGTCTTATGACCCCTGGTCCAACATTAAGTCCCGGAACGGTATCCTCGGCGACGAACTGATCTCCATGCTGCAGAAGTCCATCCGCCGTGGCATCGAGGAGAACGCTCTGGCCGCCGCCTACGAGATGTACATCACCAGCCCCCAGTTCCACGAAAAAATGTGGCGGCGGCTGCTGGCCATCTCCGTGGAGGACATCGGATTCGGTAACACCCAGGCCCCCATTGAAATCTATACCCTCTTCAAGATGGCCCAGGAGTTCCCCTATTCCGACGGCGACCAGCCCATGTTCTTCATGCACGCCATCCGGTATCTGTGCCGCTGCACCAAGGAGCGCACCACCGACAACATCAAGAACCAGATCATCAAGGAGTGGGAGCACGGCAAGAAGCCCGAAGTGCCCGATTACGCCTACGACCTGCACACCACCAAGGGTCGTGCCATGGGTCGGGACGAGATGCACTTCCTCACCGAGGCCAGCCGGGTCATCCCCGAGCTGGAGGACGAGAGCGTGCAGCGCATCCATCAGCAGTACATCGACTTCTGCAAGCGTGAGAAGGAAATGACCGGTACCCCGGACGTGCAGCCCTTCCGATACAACTGCTGGCAGTTCTGAGCGAAAAAAGAAAGAAATTTCGACAAAATGCAAAAAGAGCACCCGGATTTCTGGGTGCTCTTTTTATTTGCAAAGGGAGCGGATTTGAACTAAAATAAGAATAGACATTCGATTTGGAGGCCGGAGCCGATGCTGTTCTTATATGATAAGATGGACGACCCCAGAATCCCGGGGAAGCTGCTTTTCAATGACGATGACAATGCCAGTCTGCCTCTGCACTGGCATGCCAATGTGGAGATCTGCTATTTTTTGCAGGGCGGATTCCGGGCGCACATCGACGGACAGAGCTATCAGGTGCAGAATGAAGACCTGTTGCTGGTGAACAGCTGGCAGATCCATCATGTGGGCAAAAACTCCGTGGGGGAGCATCGGGGCATTTCCCTGGTGGCCGATATGGAGTTCTGGCGGAGCGTGTGCCCGAACCTGGACCAGCTGGAATTCCGGCTGGACCGGGCCCCGGACCGGCTCCCGGAGCTGAAAAGGCTCATGGAGGAGCTGTACAACGTCAGCTGTACCTATGACAATGCGGAAAACGCCGGGGACGAGGCCACCTGCAACCTGGAGGTGCTGCGGCTCCACAGCATCATCTGCTCCATCTATTATATGCTGACCCGCTATTTCAGCGAGGAAAAAGCGGAGGTCCCGGAGCACCGCCAGATGCAGCGCTGTAGCATCCAGGATGTGATCGAGTATATCAATGTGCACTACACCGAACCCCTGCGGCTGCGGGACGTGGCCGAGGCGTTCAATGTTTCCGGCGAGCACCTGTCCCGGCTGTTCCGGAAGGAACTGAATCTGACCTTCAAGGAATATCTGTACAGCGTCCGGATGACCTACGCCTGCAAGCTGCTGTCCTATTCCGACAAGAGTCTGCTGGAAGTGGCCATGGATGCGGGCTTCCCGGACCTGCGGGCCTTCAGCCAGCAATTTGACCGGGCTTACCACACCACCCCCAAGGAATACCGTCGGCAATTCCGCCAGGCATAAAGGCCGAAAATTCGGGCCGGACTCATTGCGTTCGGGCCGGAAGGGTGCTATAATGAAACCGGAAAAAAGAAAAGCCGCTGACGGCGGCTTTTTCCAGGGAATATAGTTAGTGCAAGCTAATCCAAAATAGAAGAAAAGTATGAGCTGGTAGCAAAAGTTCTGGCAGGAGCATCGTACAAAGACTTCCCCTGGAGGGGAAGGAGGTCCGGCTTAAGCAAGACCGGATGAGGTCGAAGGTCACAGGTTTGTACCATCCTATGGTGATCATTTTTAGCTTCGACCTCATCAGTCGCAACGAAAGTTGCGCCAGCATAGTAGAGGTATGACTGCCACCGGCAGTCATGTAGATTTCAGATTCGCTGCGCGGAGCACCACCCTCCAGGGGAAGCCTTTGCGCATTGCCACTTCTGCGTATGAAATTCGGCGGGCGGGGGATGCCGCCGCCCCTTGTACGGCTTCCCTGAAAGGCTTTTTAGTCGGGTGCTTTATCTCCTTATTTCTTTCCATACAGCACCGAGGCCACGGCGGCGGTGATGGGTACGGACAGGACCACGCCGATGCTGCTGGCGATGGCGCTGATGACCTCCAGGGCCAGATACGACGAACTCATCAGCTGATGGTAGGAAAGCCCCATGCTGTACAGGTACAGAATCAGCACGAAGCTGCCGCCCAGCAGCGCCAGGATCAGCGTATTGGTCATGGTCCCCACCATGTCCCGGCCCACGTTCATGCCGGACCGGAACAAGGCACCACGGCCCAGGGTCGGGTCCACGCAATGGACCTCCCAGAGGGCGGAGGACAGGCTCATGGCTACGTCCATGACGGCACCCAGGGTGCTGATGATGACCCCGCCCACCAGCAGGCCCTTCAGGCCGATGGGTGTCCCTTGCTGGCGCAGCTGCAGCAGCGGCTCCACGTCCGTAAAGCGCAGGCCGTCGATTTTACAGATGGTCTGGGCAAACAGGCCGAAAGCCATGGCCAGAGCCATGCCCAGAACTGTCCCCAGCATGGCGCAGCAGGTCTTTTTATGCACCCCGCCCAGGATCACGAAGCACGCCACGCTGACCAGAGCGCAGACGCCGAACACCGTAGGGATCACCGGCAGGCCCTTGAAAAGCAGGGGAATGAGCAAATAAAACAGGGCGGCGATGGTAACGGCCAGGCCTAAGAGGGATTTGGCTCCCGTCTTGCCGCCCACCAGCACCGTCACCACCAGGAACAGGCCCGCGATCAGGAAAATGGCCCACTCCCGGTCGTACTCGAACACTGTGGCCCGGATGGTCCCGTCGGAATAGGTGGAGATCAGCACCGTGACCCCGTCTCCCTGGGAAAAGGGTACATTATAAGTAGGCGATACATAATTATAGACCTGTAGCTGCTTGCCTGCATACTGGCCGGAAGTGACCTGGACCAGCAGAAGCTGCTCGCCCCGGTAGGCATTGTCGGAATCCGGGAAAGGCTCGGTGGTGTCCGAAAGGACCTTGAGAATTTTGCCGGTCTCGTACTCGGAATAGTCCCCGCTCCGCTCCCCGGCTTCTCCCGGGTCCCTGGCCCAGAGGCCAAGTCCAATGAACAGGGCCAGGATCACCGCCAGCGCCGGGAATGTCCTCCAATTTTTCATAAACCATTGCTTAATTGTTCTCCTGCTGCGGACATCTTCTGCTTGCATACATCTGGCCCCCCAATAAACAATGCGCTTTGCCCCTAGCATACCAAATCCATAGAATTGTGTCAAGGACTTTTGAGCGCCCCAGGATAAAATGGCGAATTGCACAAAAATCAGGAAGATAATTTTACATACATCACAGAAAGATTTTTCCGTTACCCCGTTGGAAAAGAAATACGGATATGGTAAAATAAGGATACCTATACAGGGCAGTGTACCCGTTGGGCGGACAGGGAAGCGTTGGGCGTCAAGAGCCGGGCGGAAGCACTGACTTTGCGGAATAAGGAAGGAGGTCACTTCATGAAAACGAGTATCCACACACGCTTTCTGGCCATGCTGATGGCGCTGGTCATGGTTTTGTCCATGGTCCCGGCCACCGCTGTCCGTGCCCAGGAAGAAACGCCCACCTACACGCTGGTCACGGATGCGGCCAGCCTGAAAGAGGGCGATCAGGTTCTGGTGGTTGCCAGCGGATTCCCCGTGGCACTGAGTACCAACCAGAAAACCAATAACCGGGGACAGTCCACCGTCACCAAGAGCGAGGACGGAACGACCGTCACCCCCGGTGACGACACCCAGGTCATCACCCTTGGCAAGGGAACCAAGGACGGCACCTGGGCTCTGAAGGTGGACGGCGGAGATCTGTACGCCGCCAGTTCCTCTGCAAATCATCTGAAAACCGAGAAGACCCTGTCTGACAACGGCTCCTGGACCATCGAGATCGATGCCAAGGGTGTGGCGACCCTGAAAGCCCAGGGAACCAACAGCCATAACTGGCTGCGCTACAACAAAGGCAACAAGCTGTTCTCCTGCTACGAGTCCGGCCAGGAGGACGTGTCCCTGTACCGGCTGAACGCTGCCGCAGCGGGGCGGAAAAGCGGCCTGGTCACGGACCTGAGCACCCTGAAAAACGGGGACACCGTGGTCATCTTCAACCCCGCCAACAAGAAGGCCCTGTCCAGCGTTTACAGCGGCCACTATAATTCCGGCGTGGATGTGACCCTGGCCGACGGCAAGCTCACCGGCTTCACCGACGCCGAGGTCTGGACCCTGACCAAGGGCAAGGATGGCTATTATACCATCGCTACCGCCGAAGGCAAGAAGCTGTCCATGGACACCGGCTATTCCAGCACGCCCCTGGACGCGGTCAACGACAAGTGGGAACTGACCGCTGCCGCCACTGCAGACTGCTTCTACGTGAAGAACGTTGCCCGGAAGGCCTACCTGGAATGGTACGCCAGCCAGAGCAACTGGAGCGGCTTCGGCACCATCGGCGACAACGAGGCTCTGTTTGCTCAGCAGATCTATTATTATGCGGCTGAGGAAACTCCCGACAAGCCCGTCGACCCGGAAGAACCCGCCACCGTTTCCATCGAGACGGCCCTGAAGGGCAGCACCGGCGACAGCTTCACCGTCAAGGGTGTGGTCACACTGGTGGATGGCACGAACATCTACCTGCAGGACGCCACGGGTGGCGTCTGCCTGCGGCTTTCCGCCAAGGACAGCACCATCGCTCTGGGCGATACCCTCATCGGCACCGGCAAGCGGGCCGAATACAACGGCCTGCCCCAGCTGAGTTCCGGCACCTTCGTCAAGTCCTCCGGCCTGACCTTGACCGCCAAGGACGTGAAGATCGCCGACCTGACGGAAGCCCATGTGGGGACTTATGTATCCCTCAACAATCTGGAAGTCACCGATGTCGATGACAATGGCGGCAAGTATTCCAACCCCAATATCACCTTGAAGGATGCCGACGGCAAGACCATCCAGCTTTACAAGGCCGTCATTGACAAGGATGCCGAGGGGGTCTGGACCGTGAAGGTGGGCGACAAGCTGAACGTGAAGGCTGCCGTGAGCATTTACGCCAAGAACGGCACCTCCACCCTGCAGCTGCGCAACACCCTTGCCTCCGAAGTGAGCGCCTATGTGGCCGGGATCCTGCCCGACGGCACTTACGTCATTTACAATGCTTCCAGCGGCAAGGCCATGTCCGCCACGGATAAGGCCACCTATTACCGCACCGCTTCCGCCGTGACCCTGGACAACGGCAAGGTGGTCAAGCCCACCAACGACCTGCTCTGGGATCTGAAATACGAGAACGGCGTTTACACCGTGACCTCTCAGGAAGGCAAGAAGCTCTCCATGAACGCAGACCGGAACAGCCTGCCCATGGACGACGTGAACGCCACCTGGACCATCGCCGCTGCCGCCACGGAAGGGGCCTACTACCTGGTGAACGCCAACCGGCCGGACTTCTACGTTGAATACTACTCCGGCACAGACAAGAACGGCAACGCCTTCGAGGAATTCAGCACCTATAAATACAGTTCCTCCAAGGAAGCCATCTACGCCCTGCAGTTCATCCCTGCCGAGGCCCAGCTGCCCGGCGGCGAGCTGCCCAACGCAGGCGACAAAGTAGTTATCTACAACCCCAACGCCGAAGCCGTTCTGGCAGCCCAGAACGACAACACCGACAGCCCCGCCATCAACAAGGCCGCCGCTACCATTGAGGACGGCAAGGCCGTCTGCGCCAACGGCGCTGTGGTCTTTGAGGTGCAGAAGAACGGCGACTACTACCGTTTCTACAACAAGACCTACGGCTACCTGTGCTCCAACGGCACCGGCAACAACGCCTTCTATTCCCAGACCGCCAGCGAAGACGCCGACTGGACCCTGCGGACCTGCTCCGGCGGTGTGGGCGGCTTCGAGATGGAGAGCCGTACCGCCAAGTACAACGGCACGTACAGTCAGTGGCTGGAGTATTATGCGGACAGCTTCAAGACTTACAGCATGTACAACGTCACGGACTACACCATCTACTCCTTCTATTTCTACCCCGTGACAGGAGTCACGGTCGTGGACGGCATCGTGAATAATCCCACCGTCAACTTCGGAACCGTGGAGCCCGCCTATGTGGGTCAGGACTATCATCTGACCTTCACCGTGGATGCGCCCTTCGGCGTGCGGGGCGACATGACCGCCTTGCTGAACGGCGATGCGCTGACCGTTACGCTGGGCGAGGACGGCACCTATACCGTTACCATTCCCACCGCCCTGGTGACGGGCGACAAGCTCATTGTCAGCATCCGCGGCATGGACAATAAGTACATTCCCATCAACGGCACCGTTGAGATCGAAGTGAAGGACGAGCCGGTCATCTCCGACCTGACCCCTGCGGCCAACACCCAGACCGGCGAGAACAAGCGGCCCACCATTTCCGCTTCCATCGCCAACGCCGGTGAAAATCCCACCGTGACCATGACCGTCAACGATGCGGCCGTGGATGCCAAGTATGCAGACGGCAAGATCACTTACACCCCCGCAGCCGACATGGCTGACGGCCGCACCACCGTGAAGATCACCGTCAAGCGGGCCGACGGCAAGACCGCCGAGGCCAGCTGGAGCTTCACTCTGGGCAAGAGCAGCTACCAGCTTTACTTCGGCCAGCTTCATGCCCACACCCAGTATTCCGACGGCTCCGGCTCTCTGGACAGCGCACTGGATTACGTTGCCAACCTGCCGGACAGCGCCAACGTGGACTTCGTGGCCTTCACCGACCACTCCAACTATTTCGACTCCAAGAATAACCCCAACGTGGAATCCGCCCTGTACGACACCACTCTGGTGAAGGATTCCGACGCCAGCCACAGCTGGGCCACCTATAAATCCACCATCAACGCCTTCAACGCCAGAAATACCGGCGTGGTGGCTCTGGGCGGCTTTGAAATGACCTGGTCCGGCGGCCCCGGCCACATCAACACCTGGGTCACCCCCGGCGTGGTTTCCCGGAACAACACCACTCTGAACAACAAGACCGACGATGCGGGCATGAAGGCCTACTACGCTCTGCTGTCCCAGCCGGAGGGCGTGGACTCCATCAGTCAGTTCAACCATCCCGGCTCCACCTTCGGCACCTTTAAGGACTTCTCCTACTGGGATCCCGTCATTGACAGCCGGATGTACCTGGTGGAAGTGGGCAACGGCGAAGGCCAGATCGGCGCCGGCGGCTACTACCCCAGCTACGAGCAGTACATCGTGGCCCTGGACAAGGGCTGGCACGTTGCCCCCTCCAACAACCAGGACAACCACAAGGGCCGCTGGGGCAACGCCAACGACGCCCGTGACGTCATCCTGTCCGAGTCCCTGTCCGAGGACGCCCTGTATGAGGCCATCCGGGCCATGCGGGTCTACGCCACCGAGGACAAGAACCTGGAGATCACCTACACCGTCAACGGCAATCAGCTGGGCTCCATCCTCACCGAGGTCCCGGAGAACCTGAGTATTGACGTGACCCTCTACGACCCCGACAAGACCGACTCCATCTCCAAGGTGGAAGTGGTGGTCAACTCCGGCAAGACCGCTTACACCTGGGACAACGCCGCTGAGCTGGCCTCCGGCTCCCTGCACGTGGACCTGGAGCCCAAGTACAGCTACTACTTCATCCGGGTCACTCAGGGCGACGGCGACCTGGCCGTTACCGCTCCCGTGTGGGTGGGCGACAGCCTGAAGCTGGGCCTGTCCGCCTTCGAGAGCAAGACCGCCACCCCCGTCACCGGCGAATCCATGGACCTGGTGACCACCCTCTTCAACAGCGAAGCCGCCGATGCCACCGTGAAGTCCATTTCCTACACCGTGGGCAGCGAAGTCCTGGTCATCAAGACCAACGACGACCTTCCTGAGGACCAGAAGGTCCTGAAGGCGGGCAGCACCATGGACCTGACCTTCCCGGTGGAATTCGACAAGGCCCGTGTGTACACCGTCACCGCCACCGTGGTCCTGACCATGAACGGCGAGGACTTCACCTTCACCAAGGACCTGTCCCTGGATGTGCTGGACGCCGACGCACTGGTGTACATCGGCATCGACGCTTCTCATTATAATGAGTATGTGTCCGGCAACTACAAGGACTCCATGGGCAACTTCTCCAACCTGGCCGCCGGTTACAGCGTCCGCACCGTGCAGCTGAACACCAGCGAGGAACTGATCGCCGCCTGCGGCAACGAGAAGTACAAGGCCATCGTCCTGACTGCACCTTCCCGCCGTCTGGCCGATGCCCAGACCAATCCCAAGACCTACTCCGCAGCCGAGCTGGAAGCCATTACGGCCTTCAATGACCGTGGCGGCACGGTGGTCCTGGCCGGTTGGTCCGATAACTACGAGAATTACGACGTGATCCAGAACAACCCTGCCATCAAGCACATGGCCGAGACCCAGAACGACGTTCTGGCGGCCCTGGGCTCCAGCCTCCGCATCAGCGACGATGCCACCTACGATGACGTTCGCTCCGCAGCCGACGGCGTGGACAAGTGGCGGCTCTACTTCAGTTCCTACAACATGGCTAACCCCCTGCTGGAGGGCGTGGAAGTGGATGAAGAGCATCCCTACGACAAGATGTACACCGAGCGGTTCAGCCATTACGGCGGTGCTTCCATCTATGCCGTGGATGCCTCCGGCAATCCCACCTCTACGCTGCCCGACACCGTGTCCCCGGCGGTCTATGGCCACGCCACCACCTATTCCGTGGACGTGGATCAGGACGGCAAGGGCGGCGCAGGCATTCCCAAGTATGCCTACGGCGAAAATGACGATCGTCTGATGGTCATGGCCACCGAGCAGTTGCCCGGTAAGGGCCTGATCGTGGTCTCCGGTGCGGCCTTCCTGTCCAACTTCGAGGTCCAGGCCACCATCAGCGACAACGGCTCCGAGAAGAACTACTCCAACTACAAGATCTGTGAGAATCTGGTCAAGTACCTGAACCCCGTCCAGATCACCCCCATCGGCACCGTGAACAAGGTCACGGAGACCGGTTACAAGTACACCATCGAGGGCATCGTCACCGCCAACGCCTCCGGCTATGACAAGGACACCGCTTTCTTCGACTGCACCTACGTTCAGGACGAGACCGGCGGCATCAACGTGTTCCCCGTGGCCGGCGACTTCAAGATCGGCGACAAGGTCCGCATCACCGGCACCACCGCCTTCTATCAGGGCGAGATCGAGCTGAGCGTCACCTCCATCGAGAAGCTCAGCGAGAACAACCCCGTGGAGGCCACCGATGTCACCGCCGCCCAGGTCAATGACGGCAGCGTCACGGGCCTGCTGGTGAAGCTGAAGGGCGTTGTCACCGGCATCGAGTACGCCAACGGTCTGGTCCAGACCATCCTGGTGAAGGATGCCAACGGCGACGTGACCCGGCTGTTCATCGACGGCTACATCACCACCCAGGAGGAAGTGGGGAACCTCCGGCTGGGCTGCGAAGTGGAAGCCACGGGCCTGGCCTCCTATGACGATACCTTCGTTCTGGAGGACGGTACGGCATTCGCACCCCGGATCCGTATCCGCAACCGTGCAGATATTATCTGCGGCGATGTGGTGGAGCACGTCCACAGCTTCGGCGCGTGGGTCGTCGTGAAGGAACCCACCGAGACCGAAACGGGCCTGAAAGAGCGCAAGTGTGATTGCGGCGAGACCGAGCAGGAGATCATCCCCGCTCTGGGCAAACCCGACAAGCCCACGGAACCCTCCAAGCCCACCGAGCCCACGAAGCCCGGCACCACTCCCGCCACCGGCGATACCCTGAACGTGCCGGTCCTGGTGGCTGTGCTGGTGGTAGCCGCCGTCGGCATCGGTCTGCTGCTGTTCTTCCTGCTGCGGAAGAAAAAGGACGAGAAGAAGTAAGCCCGAAGCGGTAAGCAAAGTCCCTGACCGAAAAAAGCGGCCGGGGGGCAAATAGCCCCCGGCCGCAACCGAGAAACACCCATCAATAAGCAGATTTCCCCCGGCGGATCACAACCCCGCCGGGGGAAAAGTATTTTGAGCGAATAGAGAATAGAGAAAAGCGGATGCAGAAGCCCTTGGCCCTCTATGAGTAGGGGCAGACTGGTGGAGTGGGCTTGCTGAAGAAGTAGCGGTTTGGTTCTTCTGAGAAATGCCTTTTCCCCAGGGGAAGGCATTTCTCTGTCCCGTTCATTTCAACGTCGATTTTTCCATTGCTTCGTTTGGGCCTGGACAACGAAACCCCGTTGGGGTCCGAAAATCCGGACCCCAGCGGGCTAGTTTTTCTTTTATTCTTTCGTCAGCGTCTCCATCAGGGCACGGGAGATGACCAGGCTGCCGGTGAAGCCGGGGTGGACCCGATCCCAGGTGATGGTGGCGGGGTAGCGGTGGCGCAGCAGGGGGGCAAAGGCCTCCTGCAAGTCGATGCAAGGGATGCCCCGTTTGGCAGCTTCCTCCTTGCAGATGGCCCTGTATTCGTCCATCCGGGCCCGCATGGCATCAGCCGGGTTGGGCTCGAGATAATAGGGGGTCATCCAGACCATGGGGACTGTCGTATGATCGGCCATGACGTTTAGATTCCTGCGATATTCCTCCGGACTGACAGCCCAGTCGGTCTGGACGGTGCAGTCAAACTGCCGCCAGACATCGTTGATTCCAATGCACAGCACCACCAGATCCGGCTTCAAAGCCGTTACATCCTCCTCCCACCGGGCCAGCAGGTCCCGGGAAGTGTTTCCGCCGATGCCCCGGTTGGTGCAGCGGATAAACAGCTCCGGGTAGTCCACGGTGAGCATGGCATCGGTCATGTGGACATAGCCCAGACCCAGTGAATTGCCCCGGCCCTCGCCCTCCGGCCGGGAACGGCTGTCGTCTGTCACGGAGTCGCCGGCGAAAACGATCCGCATTCCTTTTTTCAGCAACATGATAGCTGCCTCCTTATTTTTTCGCCTATTATAGCAAGGTGCAGCATGGAAAACAATTCGGTTTTGTGATATTCTGAATGGGTTTTATGACCTCTTTTTACAGGGAGGAATACCCGTAGCTGTTTACCAGCGCATCCAGCTTCCGGCCCTTCTTGCAGTAGGGGCAGTCCCGGGAGTCGAAGCTGGCGTAGTCGGGCAGGTCGGAAAGGTCGTACACGGACCACACCGGCTGCTCGCCCACGGTGGCTACGGCGCTGTACAATGCCGCAATTCCGGCCACTTCACCGCCATAGTAGCCAATGGCTTCCAGGGAGCGCTTGGCGGTGAAGCCGGTGGTCACGGAGGCCATCAGCACCAAAATGCGCTTCTCCCGGAGCATGGGCTGAAGATTGTCCCGGAAAATCATCTGGGAATTGGAGTTGAACTCCGGTTCGATGACGAAAATATCCCGGTTGGCATTGATGCTCCGGTGGCCGGTGTCCGTCAACTCCCGGGCCAGGCAAGTGCCGATGACGCTCATGCCGTCCAGGCACAGGATCGTGTCCACCGGGCAGTCGTTCCGGAACCGGGTCA
This sequence comes from uncultured Eubacteriales bacterium, assembly GCA_900544405.1. Taxonomy (GTDB): domain Bacteria; phylum Bacillota; class Clostridia; order Oscillospirales; family Oscillospiraceae; genus Faecousia. The sequence goes on along the minus strand of UQVA01000009.1, from coordinate 46,801 downwards.
CCAGCTGCCGGGCAATGTCCCGGGCCTCGGAGAGCTTGGTTTTCTGCTGGGTGATGTCGATGTAGTAATTGATGTGGCTGTGGTTGGTGGCAAAATGCCCCCGGGCTACCCGCAGGGGGACGTTTCCATGGGTCACGGGCAGAGTTTTGATCTCAAGCATTGATGGGTTCCTCCTTGATTTTGGGTATCAAAAAAGGCGTTTTGACATCCGGTGTCGAAAAGCGCTTCACCGGATGCTCAAAACGCTTTTTTCTATTGTACCGCAGAAAGAGGCCCTTTGCAAGGTATCATTTTCACCAAACTTTGTTCACTTTTCTTGTACAACCTGCCGAGCCAGCAGGACGTTTTTGTGGAGACGGAACTGCTCGGCAATAATGTCGCACATTTCGTCCCGTTCGATCAGGTCCTCTACCTCCGAAAAGGTAGCCCAGCGGGCGGCGTCGGTCTCTCCGGGCAGGAGACGAATTTTTCCAAGGGGCGTGTCCCGGCGGAGGCAGTAGTGGTCCACGAACATCTGGCCGTCCCGGCCCGTGTCCAGAAATTCGAATTCTGCCGGTTCCGCACGAATACCGGTCTCCTCAAAGACCTCCCGTGCCACGGCCTGACGGCTGTCCTCGCCGGCCTGGACCGCTCCGCCGGAGTTTTCCCAGGTCCCGGCGTATGTTTTCTCCCTGGCCCGGCGGGTCAGCAGCAGCTTCCCGTGGCCGTCGTAGATCCAGCACACCGCCAGAAGGCCATAGTCCCCCGGCTCCCAGCGGGTCCCACGGAGATGGACCCGGCCTGTGGGGCGGCGGTCGGCATCGTAAACATCATTGTATTCCATCGTTTATCCTTCTTTCTTTTTCTTATTTTACCATAGCCGGAACAGGACGGCAAGACGGGAAAGGCCGGAATTATTTTTCTTTCCTGCGTTTTCCGGGAAAGGATTTTCTTTTCAGCCATGGAAGAAGGCTTTTGTTGACTTTTCGGGCGAATCGTAGTAGAATATCAGCACAATTCAGCGGCCATCGGCCGCAAATGAGAGGCGATAAAATGAATCAGAATCTGCCGAGAATAGAATCGGAGACAACGATGGATAGACTGAAACCGTGGATTCTGGGGGTATTGGACATTCTCAGCGTAATTGCGGCGTATTTTTTTGCACTGCTGCTGCGGTTTGATTTCCGCTATTCCGCCGTGGACAAGGCCTATCTGATGGGTTATTTCCACACCATCCCCATATGGTGCGTAGCCACCGTGGTGGTGTTCTACATCTTCCACCTCTACCAGAGCGTCTGGTCCTATGCAGGCTTGGCAGAGCTTTGGGCCCTGATCAAGTCCTACATGGTGCTGGGTGCGGCGACGCTGCTGTATGTCATCCTTGCCAAGGCCCCGGCACTGCCCCGGTCCTGCTACTTCATGGGCATCCTCATCAACTTCTGTATGAGCGCCGGAATCCGATTCTCCTATCGGTTTCTGGTGGTTCAGCGGCAGCTTGCCCACCAGAAGGACAAGAAAATTCAAAAGCGGGTCATGATCATCGGCGCCGGTGCGGCGGGCGTGACCCTGATTCGGGAATTGCAGAACACGGACCGCATTTCCAGCCAGGTCTGCTGCGTCATTGACGACAACCCCTACAAGAAGGGCAAGTACCTGGAAGGCGTGGAAATTGTGGGCAACCGGTACGACATTGTGAACATGGCCAAGAAGTACCGCATTACCCACATCATCTTCGCAATTCCCACCTGCGACGCCGAGGACAAGCAGGCCATCCTGAACCTGTGCAAGGAAACCAACTGCAAGCTGCAGATCATCCCCGGAATGTACCAGCTGCTCAATGAAGAAGTCAGCGTCAGCAAGCTCCGGGACGTGGAGGTCACGGACCTGCTGGGCCGGGAACAGGTGAAGGTCAATAATGAAGAAATTCTTGCGGACATCACCGGGAAAGTGGTGCTGGTCACCGGCGGCGGCGGAAGCATCGGCAGCGAACTGTGCCGCCAGATCGCCCGGTCCAAGCCCAAGACGCTGATTATTTTCGACATTTACGAGAACAACGCCTACGCCATCCAGCAGGAACTGCGGCACGACTGCCCGGACCTGCACTTGGAGACGCTCATCGGCTCCGTGCGGAACACCAGCCGTATCAACAGTGTCATGAAAACCTATCACCCGGACATTGTATTCCATGCAGCGGCCCACAAGCACGTTCCGCTGATGGAGGACAGCCCCAACGAGGCCATCAAAAACAACGTCATGGGTACCTTCAAGACGGCCACCGCTGCCGCCCGGTACGGCGTGAAGAAGTTCGTGCTCATCTCTACGGATAAGGCCGTGAACCCCACCAACATCATGGGCGCCAGCAAGCGGCTGTGCGAGATGGTGGTGCAGATGATGGACCGGAAGAACCCCAACACCAGCTATGTAGCGGTGCGGTTCGGCAACGTGCTGGGCAGCAACGGCAGCGTTATCCCCCTGTTCAAGAAGCAGATTGCCGAGGGCGGCCCCGTGACCGTTACCGATAAGCGCATCATCCGCTACTTCATGACCATTCCCGAAGCGGTGTCTCTGGTGCTGCAGGCCAGCTATTACGCCACCGGCGGTGAGATTTTCGTGCTGGAAATGGGCGACCCGGTGAAGATCGACGACATGGCCCGAAACCTCATCCGGCTGTCCGGCTTCACCCCGGACGTGGATATCAAGATCGTCTACACGGGCCTGCGCCCCGGCGAGAAGCTCTATGAGGAAATGCTCATGAACGAGGAAGGCCTTCAGGAGACCGCCAACAAGCTCATCCACATCGGCAAGCCCATCGAGATGGACGACGATTGGTTCCTGGAAAAGCTGCACCAGTTGGACCTGGCCAGCCGCCAGGAGTCGGACCATATCCGGGAAGTGGTGTCCGAAGTTGTGCCCACTTACCACTACGATAAGAAGCTGGAAGAAGCGAAAGTGTAATATTCCGGAACTCCCCGGCCTGGAAATCAGGCCGGGGTGTTTTTGAAATAGCCTTCCCTTGGGGGAAGGTGGTCCCGAAGGGACCGGATGAGGGGCGGTAGGGGCTTTTGCTTGCATTTTGCGCCTTTCTCTGCTAAAATGGGAGAAAAACGTTGGAGGGGTCTATGGGGAACATTGCAGTCATCGATACGGAGACCAACTGGGCGGATGCGGTCATGTCCATCGGCACGGTGGTGGCCGATTCGGAAAATTTCACCCTCACGGATCAGCGCTATCATGTGCTGACCGCCGAGTGCGCCCTGGGCGGGATGTATGAGGACGTGCTGTTCCTGCCCACCCCGGCAAAGCCCATTCTATGCACCCGGCAGGAGGCCCTGGCGGACCTGCGGGAGTGGCTGGAAGGGCTGAACGTGGAGACCATCTTCGCCTACAATGCCCTTTTTGACCGGCGGCACCTGCCGGAACTGTCCCAATGGATCTGGCGGGACATTATGGCCAGGGCCGCCTACCGGCAGCACAACCCGAAAATCCCCGACTGGGCCGAGTGCTGCACCACCGGGCGGCTGAAACGGGGCTATGGGGTGGAACCCATGCTGCGGCTGCTCTCCGGGAACCGGGATTACCGGGAGACCCACAATGCCCTGCTGGATGCCCGGGATGAGCTGGAAATTCTCCGGCTCCTGGGCCAGAATGTGGCGTGCTATTGCCCCATGAACGTATAAAAATGCTGCGAAGGAACGTTCCTTCGCAGCATTTTTTATTTTGCGGAAAGGGCCACACTGTGGCGGAGAATGGAATAGGGCGGCACGGGCTTGGGCAGGCGCAGCGTAAAGCGCATCTGGGGCGTTTTCGGCTCCGTCAATGCCGTACCCTCGGCGTCAAGCATTTCGCCCACTTCAAAGGCAAAGGGCCGCAGGTCCGGTCCGACGGCCTCCAAGGTGTCTCCCTGGGTGAATTTGTTCCGCAGGGAACAGGTGGCCAGCCCCTCCGGCGTGCAGGATTCCACGATGGCGCAGACCTGCCACTCCCGGATGTACCGGGAATTTTCCGTGTATTGTCCGGGGAAACCGTAGTAAAAGCCAGTGGAATAGACCCGGTGGGAGACGTGCTCCACCTCATCCCGCCAGACCGGGTCCAGGGGCTGGCCCTGTGCAGCGGAATCAATGCAGTGCCGGTAGGCCCCGGTGACGATGGCGGCATAGTAGGCGGATTTGGCCCGGCCTTCGATTTTAATGCAGTCCACCCCGGCCTTTTGCAGGTCGTCCAGGTGGTCGATCATGCACATATCCCTGGAATTCAGGATGTACGTCCCTTTTTCGTCCTCAAAAACCGGGAAATATTCTCCGGGCCGCTTCTCCTCCATCAGGGCATACTGATAGCGGCAGGGCTGGGCGCAGGCGCCCCGGTTGGAGTCCCGGCCGGTCATGTAATTGGACAGCAGGCACCGGCCGGAGTAGCTGACGCACATGGCCCCATGGCCGAAGGTCTCGATTTCCAGACTTTTCGGGGTTTTCGCCCGAATTTCGGCAATTTCGTCCAGGCTCAGCTCCCGTGCCAGCACCACCCGCTGTGCGCCCAGGTCATGCCAGGCGTTGGCGCAGGCGTAATTGCCGATAGACTGCTGGGTGGAGACGTGCCTGGCGCAGTGGGGGGCATATTTTCCGGCCATCCGGAAAGCACCCAGGTCCGCCAGGATCAGGGCGTCAACGCCTGCATCCTCCAACTGCTCTAAGTAGGCGGGCAGGGCAGCGGCTTCGGCGTTCCGGGGCATGGTGTTCACGGTCACATGAACGCTGACCCCGTGGGCGTGGGCAAATTCCACGGCCTTGGGCAGCTCCTCCGGGGAGAAATTCCCGGCGAAGGAGCGCATCCCGAAGCTGGTGCCCGCCAGATACACGCTGTCCGCTCCGTAAAGCACCGCCATGTGCAGCCGCTCCATGTCCCCGGCGGGGGCAAGCAGCTCAATGGTCCCGTTTTTCATCAGCCGTTCTCCTGGGAGGCCAGGAATGCCTCATGCTCGGAAAGGGTCTCGGAGAAATGATGCTCGTCGGTACCCTTTTCCAGAGCGTAGTAGTGGTAATTGGTGTCCTGAGGTTCCAGAGCGGCATAAATGCTGTTCCGGCCCGGGTTGCAGATGGGTCCCGGCGTCAGTCCCGTATGGTTATAGGTGTTGTAGGGGCTGTCCATCTGTAGGTCCTCCGCAGTCAGCTCCGTCCGCTCTCCCTGAAGAACATAGAGCAGGGCGGCATCGATGTTCAGGAAGGGGTACTCGTCCGGGTCCGCCAGCCGGTTGTAGATGACGGAGGACACCAGATAGCTGTCCGTAATGGAATAGGCTTCCTGCTGGACCATGGAGGCCACGATCATCACTTCCCGCAGGGTGAAGGGATGGGCGGCAATATACTCCTCGCTGTAACCGTTCTCGGCCAGCCGGGCGGCCATGGTTTCCTGGAGCTTTGTCAGGTTGTCCTTCATCTTGTCGGTGAACCGGTAGTCAAAGTCGTCCAGGAACTTGGTAATGACCCGGCCCGGCTCGTCGCCGATGTAGAAGTCGTAGGTATCCGGGAACAGATAGCCTTCCAGGCAGTATTTGTCGCCCCGTTCCAGGCCGTCCAGGAACCAGTAGTCCTCCAGCTCGCCGTTGGCGGCATAGTCCTCCAGCTCGGCGGCGGTGCAGACACCCTTCTCCTCCAGCAGTGCGAAAATCTCCCGGCAGGTGTAGCCCTCCGGCACCACCACGGTCACGATTGCAGAATCCTCGCTGTCGGGGGTAAGGCCGTTGACCAGCGCGTGATAGTCATAATTGGTTTTCAGCTTGTAGATGCCGGGTGCAATTTTATTCTCGGCATGGGTCAGATCGGCGTACATCTTGAAAAGCCCCGGATAACGGATGAGCCCGCTGTCCTTGAGCTTCTGGGCGACACTCTCCACGGTGTCGCTGTCCGTCACCTGGAATTCCAGCTCCGTATCGCTGCGGCCAAAGGCCATCACGTCCGAAACGCACACCCAGATCACCCGGCCCAGAGAGACGCCGATGGCAATGGCGATGGCCAGCCACACAAACGTAGCCAGAATATGGGGGATGCCCAGCAGACCGTAGCCCTTCTTCCGGCGGGGCCGGCCCTTCTTCACCGGCTCCTCCGGGGCTTCTTCCGGGGCTTCCGGCTCCTCGGCAGGGGCCTCCGGGGCTTCCTCCGGAGCGTTCTCGTCGGCAAAGGCGGCGTTCAGCTCGTCCCCCTCGCCGAAGGTGTCCCGGAATTCTTCATCCTGGAAGGGCTCGCCGGTCATGCGGCTTTTTGCCTCCGGGTCCCAGCCGTCCTCCGGGGTATCCGGGGAGACAAGGCCCGCATCCTCCACGCTCTCGTGGGGGCCAAGTTCCTCTCCCAGGTCCTCCGGGGGAAGAATTTCATCCAGCCAGGCGTTTTCCTCCGGGGAGAGATTATTTTCATGTTCCTGATCCATAAGGGATACCTCCTGTTCAGCGGATAACGATCTGCTCCGCAATTTCCCGGGCCTTTTCCTCCCCCTTCAGGGCAGCCACCAGCGCCAGAGCGAAGGGGACCGCACAGCCGGCGGAGGTGCCGGTAATGAGTTTGCCGTCCCGGACCACGGCTTTGCCGGATTGGGGAAGGGCAGCGCCCATTTTCTCCTCGCAGCCGGGGTAGCAGGTGGTGGGATGGCCGTCGGTAATGTGCAGGGCTGCCAGGACCGTGGGGGCAGCGCAGATGGCGGCCACGAAGCCCCCCTGCCCCCAGACCTGCTCCACGGCGTGAAGTGCTGCCGGGCAGGCGGAAATAGACGCCACGCCGCCCAGCCCGCCGGGCAGGACGATCATGTCGGCATCGGAAACGTCCAGATCGGAGATTTCCATATCCGCTTCGAAGCCCACCTTGTGGCTGCCCTTGATGATCTTGCCGTTCAGGCCCACGGTGGTCACGGCCACCCCGGCCCGGCGCAGCAGGTCAATGGGGGTCACGGCTTCGATCTCTTCAAATCCGGTTCCCAAAAGTACATAAACCATAGTTTTAACCCTCCAAACACGCTGAAACACAGCGGTAGATCTCCTGGTGAATGTCCGCAATGGAGCGCATGGCCCCGTCCCGGACGCATTGAACGGTTTTCCAGCCGTAAAAATCGGCGGCGGCACGGCCGACCTCCCGGCAGGCTGCCAAGTAAGCGGTGTCCTGCTCGTGAATATCGGCCTGGGTGTGGGTAGCGGCCTCCCGGGACCGGAGCAGCTTCTCCGTAAAGTCCGTAGGCACGTCCAGATAGATCACCAGGTCCGGCTGGGGCAGACCCAGACGGTCATACTCGAAGTCATAGAGCCAGTGGAGGAAAGCCTGTCGCTTCTCCGGAGGCTCCTTGGTGGTCTGGTGGACGGCATTGGAGGTGGTGTAGCGGTCGGAAAGGATAAGGCCGCCCTGCTCATAATATTCCCCCCAGTCCTGCCGGTAGGAAGCGAACCGGTCCACGGCATAGAAGGTGGAGGCGGCGTAGGCGTTCACGGCGGCGGGGTCGTGGCCGAATTCGCCGCCAAGATACATCCGTATCAGCGCCGAGCTGGGCTGATCGTAGCGGGGAAAGACGATATGCCGGAAGGGGACCCCTTCCTGTTCCAGACGTTCGGAAAGCAGCCGGAATTGGGTAGACTTCCCGGAACCGTCCGTGCCTTCGATCACCACTAGCTTGCCCATTTTTCATCCTCCTAACGGCCCCGGAGCGCCGCATACAATTTGCTACCATAAAATATAGCATATTTTTTCCCGTTTGTCCACTGTTGGGAGTTTAAGATTCTCTTATTTCTGACAAACGCAGGCGGGAAGCGCTTCCGACGAAGCTTCGTAGGGGCGGCGGCATGCCCCGCCCGCCAGGCTGCAATGACGGAGCGTGATAAATCGACGCAGGGCTGACGGGACAGAGAAAAAGCCTTCCCCTGGGGGGGAGGGTGGTCCGGCTCAAGCCGGACCGGATGAGGTCGAAGGCAGCAGATTTGGGAACGCTGCTCCATGAAGCGGTGCAGAAAATCGACGGTAAATATCAGGAGGCAGAGCTGCCAGACCTCGGCGAAAACGAGAAGATCGGCTCATCTATTCCCGCCGACCCCAATGTGAAAAATTTCTCCTACACCATCGTGGACGGCGAGGTGTATTAACGCCGAGATGCTCCTGCGCACGGATGCCGAGGAACAGCGGCAGATACGAGAGCGTCAGCAGGAAAAATAGCACTGCTTTGCAGGGCGCAGCCGAACGGGAACCGTTCGATCAATCAGGGGCTTGGGGAAAGTATCCCCCAACAAGCAAAGGGAGATTTCCGGCATCCGGAAATCTCCCTGTTCGTCAAGTTTGTATAAACGCAGGCATTGCTTGCCAAGTATAACGTCTCAGACGCGGCTTCTTCTTTTCAATAAATGCCTGTGGCTGTACAAGCAGAAAATCAAATTCCATCACTCTTCCGTCAGATCGACGATCAGCTTGACGTCGCTGACTGCCAGGGCAAGCTGCAGCTTGTTTTCAAATCCCGTTTTTTGCAGCATGTTTGCCACATGGAATTTGACCGTCGACATTTCACAGCCCATCTCTGCCGCGATGCGCGTGTAAGACAAGCCCCGCATCAGATGCCGCAGAACCTTCAGCTCCGTCTTTGTAAATTCCGTGCTTTTTGCCATGCCGATCTCAACCGTCGGAGGCGCGTCCGGAAAGATATGTTCCCCCGCCATCGTTTGCCGGACAACATCCATCAAACGCTTCTGCGTAGAGTCCTTATACCACAGACTGTCTGCCCCGGCCCTCTTTGCCTCGTCCAGAACGGCACAGTCGATCAGCGAGGTCACAACAATAATTTTGCTCTTCGGCTGTATGGCCTTGATCTGGCGAACGGCAGTCAGACCGTTCTCGCGGTTCTCCGTTTGCACATCCATCAGAATCAGATCGACGGAGCTTGTCCGGCACACCTCAACCGCCTGCTTTGCGCCGGGAATGGACGCCGTGATCCGGTATCCGTCCTCGGCATGAAAATAGCTTTCCAGCAGACTGCGGATCATGGTCTGGTCTTCAACGATCATCACTCTCATGTGCTGCTTCCTCCTGTTCCGGCAGACTGAGCATCAGCTTAAAGCGTGGGATGCTCAAAACCTCCATTTTGCCGCCTGCTTCTTCTATACGTTGACGCAGCATGGAAAGGCCTCCGCCCTCTGTGATCTTTTTCTTTGGCACCGCACCGTTGTTGGTCAGGGAGACCTCCATACAGTTCGGCTTCTGCCAAAAATGCACATACAATTCCGTGCCATCTGCGTGACGGACACAGTTTGCCGCACATTCGCAGATCGCCAGTGCGCTCAGTGTGCGCATATGCTGCGTTTGCGGCTCACTCCCTGTCAGCAGAACTCTGACACCCAGCTCTTTCGCTCGTTCTTTCGCCGCCTCCAGCGGTTCAGATTGCGCCGTCATCTGGTTGGAGCGGTAAAGCACGGAAATTGACTGTTCCCACAGCGCCGCGTTTGCACGAATTTCCTTCAGGTCCGTGTGCTGGAGCAGCACGCGGCGTGCCGCGAGGATGCTGTGTCCGATGTCATCATGCACGCGCAGCTTCATAGCCAGCGTCTCTTCCTCCCGGATGATCTCCGGCATCTGCACGAACAACAGCCGAAGCCGCTCATTCGCCTCCGTCAGCTCCGCATTTTCTGCCTTCAGCTGGTTCTGCTTCCGGATCAGCTCCGTAACGTCTGCGGCGGTGATCTGCGTATAGCGGACGCCCGCTTTTGTTGTGATCTGCTCCTGCGAAAAGCGCAGCGACTTCCCGTCCGGAAAGCGGTAAATCCGAAGGCGCAGATCCAGACAGCGCACGTTTGCGGGCGGCGCTTGCAGAGCGTTCTGCATCTCTGCAAGCGACTGGATACCGCCTTTTCGCAGCCAGTTTGCAATGGTAAGCATCCGGCGGTTGATGAGCCGCACCACTCCGTTCTTATCGAAGAAGCAGACCGCAATGGGCAGGCTGTCGAAGCTTTCCTTGATCCTGTCCATACACCTTTACCCCCTCGATCTTTCCAGCTTCCGCGTCACATATTGCAGTCCGTCCTCATCCTGCTCCCATTCCAGACCCGGAAACTGTGCTCGCAGCCCGCAGAGCGGCTCCGCCGCTGAAACACAGAGTGCGACATCAACCCACTCAGCAACCTCTATGGAGATCAGCAGCGCACGCAGCGATTCCAGTTCCGTCTCCACGACCGCCTCAAACAGGTCGTAGACCTGCGTTGCCTGCTCGACGGTAAGCTGGCCTTCCCCCTTGATAATCGCCCTGCAGTCGGCGCCATAGATACTGATATTCTCGGAAGATTCATTGAGGCACAGCCGAAGCTCCTGCACGCTGATTGCACCGCGCTGTACGCCGACAAATGTCAGGTTGCTTCTGCGCTTGATGTAGGTCCCGATGATGATGACCTGCCCGAGCAGGTGCCTGGCTCTGTCCGGGTCCTCCGTCTTCTGCAATTCAGTCAGCAGATCCTGCAGCATCGCGATCTGCCGGGCGGTCTGCGTCTCCATCATGTCATACAGACGGTTTTCTTCTGTCAGCTTCAGCCATCTTGCGTGCTGTGCATTCTCCGCCGCCAGAACGTCACCGGTATCACGCAGCTCTTCCCTTGTCAGCTCCAGCTCTCTTCGGATCTGATTCAGCGCGGAGACATCCTCCTTCCAGAACACCCAGCCGCGGCGCAGCTTGTGCCGCTTCAAAAGCGTATCGTCGCCCAGATGGACGGTATCCTGCCGCATCTGCCGAAGCTCGTTTTGCGGCAAAGCCTCCTGCATGGCAGCAGACATATATTGGGAGCAAAATGCAGGATCCGTAATCTGGACAGGCAAACGCGTTGCCTCAAAAAGTTCGTCGTATCCGCGGTTGGACTGAATCAGCCCGCATTGGATGCAGCATTCAAAGACGCTCGCAAAAATCAGGCACTGCGACACCGTCATATCGCCCGCGAGAACCCAGACCCAATAGACCTTTTTAACGTACATACAAGCATAGACCAGCGAAAACGCAAGCGGAACCAGCGGCAGCCAGCGAAGTCTCCTGCTGCCCGGGACGCGGCAGTTTTTTACCATCGAAAGAAGCGCGAATCCCGCACACAGAGCCACCCAACCCAGCACAAAGAAATAGCCGCCCTCATACCGATACTCCTGATCCGACAAAACACCGGACGGGAAGGAAAACACCTGCCGGTGCAGATCATTGGTCAGAACGAGCAAAAGAAGCAGCAGCGTTGGATAATACAGAAGCTTGGTCCATCGCGGCAGCCGGAAATCCTCTCCCTTGCCCAGTGACCGGGAAACAAAAACAGACAGCATGGGGATGAACAGCATCGGGAAATAGTAGAAGTACCACAGCCAGCGCCCTACATCCGTGTTTTCAATGGAGAACTTGATTGAGCGCAGGAGAATCCACAGCACCATCAGCGCCGAAATCGCCAGCAGATAGCGCCGCACCTGTGTCTGCACAATGCGGACCCATAGAGAGTAGCACCACGCACTGAACAAAACCACATAGATCCCGCTTCGCAGGTAGTTGACCACCGGAGAATGAAAAAATTGCCGGCTTGCATATCGGAGCCACATGGCAAACGCAATGAGCGCCAACACACCCAGCGCATACAGGATGCTCTTTTTTGTCGCTTTGCTCATGCCGCATACCTCCCGGCTCTGCACATTTGTACTGATAGTATATCATGCGGATCGGAAAAAGACAACACAGTTTTCCCCTTTGCCGAGAAGATCCGGCCTGACCGTGACCTTTGCGAAAAAAATAATTGCAAATCCTATCCAATCGGCGGGGGCAAAAGGGAGCGGTAGCGGCTAAAATATAAATGGAACATGCAAAGGAAGAGGAAGGCGGTGGAAAAGCACAGATGCGAAGGATTGTGCTGGATATGAAAGGCGGACTTCTGGCAGAAGCGGTTATGCAATCGCTTTCGGGATGCGACCCGGATTTTCTTGTCTACCGCTCTTCAAGGCCGGAGGAAACGCTTGCTCTGTGCCGGAACTGTCGTGCCAATGTGTTGGTGATGGAGGTCTTGCGGCAGGGCGTCTGGAAGCTGAGCGAGCGGCTCAGGCTCTGCAATGCCGCAAAGCAGCTCGGCTGGGTCTGCAAGGTTCTGCTTCTGGTGGATGAGAACGCAGACGAACCGCTTGCCGCTGAGGTGCGGCAGGCCGTGAAGGATCAGTTGGTTGACAATTTTATTTATGCGTCGGTATCGCCGACCTACCTCGCAGGCGTGATCGACACGCTTTGAAAGGATGTGTGAGAGATGAAAAAATTCCTGCGATTGATTCTGGTATTTTTGATCGTTGTGCTCACGTTGGCGCTGTCCACGGTTACTGCGCTTGCGTGCTCGCCGGATGACTCGAATCCGGAACATCATGAAAACATTATCCAGACCGATGAGGAAAAGGCAACCTGCCTGATGGGAGGATACTATGTACTGGAATGTACCGTCTGCGGGATGAGATGCACTTATCAAACTGACCCTCCCATGCCCCACAGCTATGGGCCGTGGGAAATTGTTCCGGGTAAAGAACCCACCTGCACAAAAGCCGGCGTAAAACGGGCCTATTGCAGCATGTGCAACAAGTGGTATGAAATGCCTGCGCCGGCAACGGGCCACAGCTGGTATAAGTACTATACAAAAGAGCCTACCTGCACCACGGCAGGAGAATACTACACCTACTGCCGGAATTGCCCTGCGAGCCAGGGACGTTCCACAGAGCCTGCTACGGGTCACTTTTGGGTTACCTGGAAGCAAGTATTCGCTACCTGCACCACCTCGGGCTATATCGAATATGTCTGCGACGACTGCGGTGCGGATGGAGGAACCATCACGATCCCTGCCAAGGGGCACAGCTTCGACGCTTGGTTTACCACAACGCAGGCCACCTGCACGGAAGACGGCATGCAGAAGCGGGAGTGCACAGCCTGCGGTGCAACGGAGAGCCGCGGAATCTCCAAGACGGGACATAAATTCGGCACATGGTTCACCACAACGCAGGCCACCTGCACGGAAGACGGCATGCAGAAGCGGGAGTGCACAACCTGCGGCGCAACGGAGAGCCGCGGAATCTCCAAGACGGGACATAAATTCGGCGCATGGTTCACCACAACGAAGGCCACCTGTATGGAAGAGGGCATCCAAACGCGCGAATGTTCGCAATGCGGTGCAACGGAACACCGGGGGAGCTCCAAAACGGACCACAGCTGGGACGCCGGAACGGTTGTCGTACAGCCGACAGAAACGCGTGAGGGTGTAATGGAGTGGAGGTGCAGCATGTGCGGCATGGCGCGCACGAAGCCGATCCCCACCCTCACAAAGGGATCGTCCGACGCACCGATCCCGGGTTCGACCGACGCTCCGCCTCCGGATGCGGCTGCAAGCACGCCGTCTGACACGGCAGCAGATAAAGGCAAAACAAACAGCGAGCCCGGCAGGGAACAAGGCAACAAGGACGGAAAAAACGACAATAGAAATGAGCCGGGCAGCGATACGGGCAAAGCCTTCGGCGATAAAGGTTCAAAAAGCAACTTTGGCAAGAACAACATTGCCCAGAACGCTCCTCAAAAACAGGAAAAGGACAGTTCTTCGAAAGAACCGTCAGCACACAGCTTCTCCATAGTCAAGGTCCTTCTGCTCGTGCTTGTGCCGGTGCTGCTGGTCACTGCCGGCGTCATTCTTCTACTCGTCCTGCGAAAGAAAACCGGACAGCCGTGACCGGTATCCCTCCGGTCAGCGGAGGGACATACCCGAAGCAAGGCACTGTCTGCCAACGTGCAGCGGCCGGTATCGCCGGCGTATCTCGCGGGTACGATTAATATGTTTTGAAAAGGAGTGGTTATCTTGCAGGTCGTAATTCAGAAAATGCCGGAGAGCTTGCCGGAGTTTCAAGCACGTATCGCCGAGGGACGGCAGCCGGAACACATCTGTGCCCTGTTCCTGTGCGCGCTTACGCTGTTTGAACGGGACAGGGATGCAGGCACCGCCGCGATGGATATTTTGCGCGGGCCACGACCCATGACGCCGTATGACTGCCAGTTTCTGCGCGACCGGCTGCGCGGCAAGGCCTATCTGCCGCTGGCGTATTTTGAGGGCGCGACGCCGCAAAACGGCTATCAGCCGTGCGTGCCGTACACGCTGAACGTGCTGGCAGACCCGAGGCCGCAGGATCTGGAGCCGGGCTATCTGCGCTTGTTTCTCAAAACAACCGGTGCGGATTCGCCTCGCCCCATGAAGCTGCGGCAGAAAGGCTCGACCGGCGAATGGTTCCTCTGGGAATATTCCAGCATTTTAAGCGGCATCCGTATTCCGACGGCAGAGGATCCGTGGGCATAACCGGAAAAAGGAAAGGAGTACATAAAAATGGGATTGATTAGAGCAGCGTTGGGCGCTGCCGGCGGCGTGATGGCCGACCAGTGGAAAGAGTATTTTTATTGTGAGTCGATCCCCGAGAACGTGATGGCAGTCAAGGGACTGCACCGCGTTTCCGGGCGCAGCAGCAACTACAAGGGTTCGGAGAACATCATCTCCAACGGCTCTGTCGTTGCGGTGGCGGATGGTCAGTGCATGATCATCGTCGATCAGGGAAAGGTCACGGAGCTGTGCGCCGAGCCGGGCGAATTTGTTTATGACAGCTCGACGGAGCCGTCGATCTTCTCCGGCGAGCTTGGAACCAGCATCCTCGACACGTTCAGGAATATCGGCAAGCGCTTCACCTTCGGCGGGGAACCCCCGAAAGATCAGCGCGTCTATTACTTCAACACCAAGGAACTGATTGGCAACAAATACGGCACACCGTCGCCCGTTCCGTTCCGCGTCGTCGATCAGCGTGCAGGCATCGACATTGACATCGCCATCCGCTGCTTCGGCGAGTACAGCTACCGCATCTGCGACCCGATTCTGTTCTACACGAACGTCTGCGGCAATGTGGGCGCGGATTACACGCGCGACCGGCTGGATGGGCAGCTCAAGACCGAGTTGCTTACCGCCCTGCAGCCTGCGTTTGCGAAGATTTCGGAAATGGGCATCCGCTACTCCGCACTCCCCGGTCATACAATGGAGCTGGCTGAAGCGTTGAACGACGTCCTGTCCTCCAAATGGAAAAACCTTCGTGGTTTGGAAATCGTTTCGTTTGGCGTTTCCAGCGTGAAAGCCAGCGAGGAAGACGAGCAGATGATCAAGGAGCTGCAGCGCAACGTGGCGTTCATGGACCCGACGAGAGCGGCTGCACATCTGGTCGGTGCACAGGCGTCCGCCATGCAGTCTGCGGCAGCCAATCAGGGCGCAGGCCCCGCAATGGCTTTCATGGGTATGAACATGGCGGGAAATATGGGCGGTATGAATGCGCAGAGTCTCTATCAGATGGGGGCGCAGCAGCCCGCGCCGGCAGCACCCGCTCCGCAGCCCGCCGCACCGGCAGGCTGGAGCTGTACCTGCGGCCAAACCGGAATTACCGGAAAGTTCTGTCCGGAGTGCGGCGCAAAAAAACCAGAGCCGAAGAGTGCGGCAGGCAGCTGGAAATGCCCGTCGTGCGGCGCAACCGTGACCGGGAAATTCTGCCCGGAATGCGGCACGAAAAAGCCGGAAGCGCAGCCGGAGGGCTGGACGTGCAGCTGCGGTGCAGTGAACAAGGGAAAATTCTGCGCCGAATGCGGCAAACCCAAGCCGGCAGGTGTCCCGCAGTACAGGTGCGACAAATGCGGCTGGGAACCGGCTGATCCGGCACATCCGCCGAAGTTCTGTCCCGAGTGCGGCGATCCGTTTGACGACGGCGACTTGACGTGAGGAAAGCAGTGAAAGCTGCGCTGATTACCGTCTCGGTAATTTCCCTGCTTACGCTGGCAGGATGCCTGCTGTATCGGTTCGCCGTAACGTCACAGATCAAAGACGGAGGCAGGACGGAAAACCCGGATGCATACAGAGCCGGCAAGGAACTGGTGGAATTTGAGTGGCGGCAGAACCACATGAATTTCTACAGCTGCTTTTCGCTGAAATTCTATCAGGAGAACGATATGCCGCTGCTGACCGGCCGGTTTCCAAGCCAGTCCGGCGGCGACGAGATAAGAGAAAGCCAGGCGGATGCGTTTTCCGACCCGATTCCCTGGCAACTCACGTGGGTGCAGTGGTTTGAGCTTCAGAACGTGCTGGCAGAGTCGGATCTTCCGGCGTACAGAAAACCGTCTTCTGACAGCTATGATGAAGTTGACAGCGAGATCCGGGTCGTTTGGCGCACCGATGACGGGGATGAGACCCAAACGCTCAGCGGCAGCCATGCGGAGGCACTGGAAGCCTTGGTGCTGGAGATTGCCGAAGCGGCTTATACTGCGTCATAGCTTGCGTCAGAGCAGCGGGCGGTGGGCGAAACGGCGGAGCCGATGGAAATCTACCGGGAGCAAAACACCTCGTCTGCGCGTGACCGCTTGTGCGGAATGCCAAACGGCTGCAGCGTCTTATGTATGGAATGCGGAGCCATGGGCTCTGCGGAATCATGAAAACAAACAACAAGGAGGAATTATTATGAATGGACACAAGTTTTTGAAGGTCACCGGGATTCTGATGATCATTGCCGCCGTATTTTCCATCATTGCGGGTGTGTTCGTCGGTGGACTGGGTGCGCTGGCGGCGGGGCTTGGCGCGGCCTCCGGCCTGACATTCGCCTACTGGGCAGCACTGTTTCTGACGCTGGTCGGAGGGATTTGCCAGCTGATTGCCGGAATCAAAGGCGTCAAGCATAGCAAGCACAGCGAAAAAGCAGGCAAGCTGATCATCTGGGGCGCAATCGTGGCCGCATTCAGCGTCTTGAGCATCGTGATGAATCTGGTCAACGGCGGCGAATTTAGCGTTACAAGTATTCTGACGGGTGTGGCCGTTCCGGCTTTGTACATCTACGGTGTGGTACTCAATTCCAAGGCCGATGCACACGCCGCATAGCCCCAGAAGCAGCGATAAAGGAGATCGATACATATATGGGACTGTTCGATAAGAAATATTGCGACATTTGCGGGGAAAAGATCGGCTTACTTGGCAACCGCAAGCTGGAAAACGGGAATCTCTGCAAAAACTGTGCCAAAAAGCTTTCTCCATGGTTCTCCGACCGGCGCAGCAGCACCGTCGAGGAAATCAAACAGCAGCTTGCCTACCGTGAGGAAAACCGGCAGAAGGTTGCGGCATTCCACACCACCCGGACGCTCGGTACGAACACCAAAGTGCTTCTGGATGAGGATGCGGGAAAGTTTATGGTAACAAGAGCACGAGATCTGCAAGAGGCAAACCCGGATGTTCTGGACTTTGCAGACGTAACCGGCTGCAATCTCGATATTGACGAGAGCCGTTCGGAGCTCAAGCGTGAGGATAAGGACGGTAAGGAGGTCAGCTACAATCCGCCGCGCTATGAATACTCCTATGATTTTTATATCACTATTTTTGTCAACAACCCCTACTTCAACGAAATGCGCTTTCAGGTCAACTCCGATTCCGTGGACATTACGCCGCCGCCTGCAATGCGTCCGGGCATGACGACCCCGTTCAATCCGGAAACCAACGTTGAGTACCGCAATTATAAAAAGCTCGGCGAGGAGATCCGTCAGGCGCTGACGCAGGTACGAAAAGATGTGCGCGAAAAGATCGAGCAGGCGGCCGCGCCCAAAGCGGCAGTCACCTGTCCCTACTGCGGCGCGACGACCACGCCGGATGCAAGCGGCTGCTGTGAATACTGCGGCGGCGCGGTGAACGGCTGAACCATCCATTAAACAAGCATAAGGAAAGAAGGACTAAAAAATGAAAAAGTATGTAGCATTATTCCTGGTTGTAGTTACGCTTCTGACACTTGCCGCCTGCGGCAGCAAGGATGCGCTGGCCGGAACATGGTCCGCTGATCTCGGAGATGACGGCGTGATCACATGGACATTCAACGGAAAAGGCAAGTGCACCATGGAGAATGCGTATATGAAGCAGAACGGCACCTATACCATTGACGGCGACCAGCTTACGGTAACGCTGGAGGCATGGAGCGAGCCGTCTACTTACACGTTCTCTGTGGACGGCACCAGCCTTACCATGAATGAGAACTCCGGCTACGGCATCAGCGGCACTTTTGCAAAAAAGTAAGCCGCAGAAAAACCAATACGGATCATCCACCGAACTTCAGAAAGGAGAAAAAACCATGGATAACCTTACCGGCAGCATGAAAGATGTCGCATTTGCGACCAGTCCCCGTGAATTTGATCTTCCCTATTCCACCACACTGGAGGAGATCATGGAGAAGCTCAATGCCCGCAGGGCAGCGTTCCAGATGCCGTTCCAGATCAAGGGCGGCATTCCCGGTCAACGCATCTCGTTTGAAAAAGAACCGAATGTGGACGTTGGTCTCTGGCTTTTCCTCAAGGACGGCACCCATATCCGGATCCAGCCGGTCATCACCGAGGCCAAGATGTCGGTTGGCGGAATGCGCGTTGATAAGAACAGCGCACTGCGCAAGGGCCTCAAGGGTGCGACGGTCGGCCTGGCAACGGAGCGCGGCGGCTATATCGACACCGTGACCGAAACCGTGAAGAAGATTCTCAGCGGCGAGGAGGTAGCGGACTATGTCGCACCGGAGGTTCCGGCCGATACCAAGGACTGGCTGACAACATTCCTGCTCTGCTTCTTCCTTGGCGGCCTCGGCGTTCATCGCTTCTATGTCGGCAAGATCGGCACGGGCATTCTCTACCTGCTGACGGCCGGATTGTTCGGCATCGGGTACCTTGTCGACTTTATCAAGATTCTCTGCGGCAGGTTCACCGACAAGGACGGAAACCTGATTCAGCGTGTAAAGAAATAAGAAAAGCAACGTGTCTCAGGTATGCACTGCCGCTTTTGCCGGAATGATCTGTTATTCCCTGCTGATTGACAGATTTGTGCATTCCTGAAGGATATTGGGAGGGAATTATGGAACGGACGAAGACCAAACTTCTGTGTCTGCTTATTGCGGCGCTGATGCTGCTCAGTCTCACCGCCTGCGGCAAGGAGACGACGAAAGACCCCAATTTAATCAAGCTCGATAACTATGAGCTGCTCTACAAGGGTGCGTGCATCATGGAGGATTCGGACGGAAATGATGCAATTGTTCTGACACTGGACTTCACAAACAAAGGCAAGGAAAATGCATCGTATCTTTGGAGCGTTGATGAAACGGTCATGCAAAACGGCGCAGAACTGGAAGTTGCAACTGTCTTTACCGATTACGATACCTTTGAAACCGTAATAGAAGGCCAGTTCACGGAAGTTGCTCCGGGTACGACGGTTGAGGTCAAAACGGCTTATGTGCTCAAGGACGCTGCTGCCAAGGTCGAGGTGACCTTTGAGCAGCTGTTCGGCAAGAAAAAAGGCACGATCACCATTGACCCTGCTACGCTCAAACGGGAAACGACCGACAATACGAGCGCGAATACCACGTTGCCTACCACGACCGGAAACGAACTGCTTGACTGGTGGAACGGCGAATGGTACGGCTGGTGGAAGATGAGCGGCTGCTACGGCTCCTATGAGAGCATGGAGGGAAATTGGTGGGATGTCTGCGGCGACATTGATATCGGTACGGACTACACCGGCATGATCACGCTTTGGGACGAGGACTACACAAGGTTCGAGCCCATGGCCGTCGTTCAGGTCAGTCTGAGCGAAGCCGGAACCGGTGATCACGGCACGGTGATGTCCGAGGACGGCTGGTTCACAAACGTGGCTGTGGAGCATGCGGACTGGATCGTTGACCCCGGCCTTTTGGATTATGACGACATGATCTGGATCAGCGGCGACTATGAAGACGGCGACGACGAGTTCCACTACGACATCTATCTGCGCCCGTGGGGTCTGTACTGGGAGGACATGGACGAGAGCGGCTATCCCTACCGCTATACCGACTGGTATCTGCCGCTGATTGGTGCGGGCAAGTCCATGCCGGACGCCATCGGGGAAGACTCGTCGAACGACCTCAATCCGCCCGCGCCGCCAGATGCGGCGGCATCCGGCGGAACCGGTATTGTGACCGAAGAACAGGTGCAAAAGGGCTACGTCTGGATGAACGAGGTCAACAAGAATATTTTCGACGCAACTTACGATGATATTGTTGCCTACTTCGGCGTGGAAGGCGCGTTCGTCAAGGAAGAATACAGTGACCACATGAAGGCGAACTACCGCTACTACAAATGGATATCCAAGGACGACGACTCCCATTTCATCTACGTCAATTTCAAGGAGAACGAGTCCGGCGTTTATACGGTGAGTGCGTACAATACCAGCGGCTTCTCCGGCACAGAAGCCATAGAAAAGTATCTGGACATCGTGAAGGCCGAGGCCGCTGAGGCAAACAAGGCAGCGTCTGCGAATGCCGAGTTGCAGGACTTCTCCGTGGAAGTCTCCCAGTTTGCAAAAGACGATGTTAAGGTCAAAATCATGACGAAGATCCCGGTATCCGGCTGGTCGTATGATGAGGGCAAGCGCTCCCTGGTGGAAAACGACGATCCCACAGCGTTCGGTGCAGGCGCCATCCAGTTTGAGGTAAGGGAGAACGTTGAAAAATTTGATTACTACAAGGACAGCTTCGAGAACTATCAGGAGATCGAAGACCGCGTGATCGGCGGTATCACGTTCCACGGCCGCACCTATAAGTACATCGGCTATGATTGGATTCAGTATATCGCGCAGCTTGACGACGGCCGCGCCCTTTCCATCGGGCTTCGGGATATGGACTGCGTCCCGGGAACGATGCCCGACATCATTCTCAACAACATGACGTTCCAGTAAGGGCGGCGTCTTTCCGAAAATTTTTATGAAAACCGGCTCCCGCCCCATTTTGGAGCGGGAGAATCCGGCTATTTGCAGGAAAACGGAGGTGATGCCGTGAGATCGAAGGTAATTCTTATCGCGGCAGGTCTGTGGATGGGCCTTCTCTGTCTGGCCGCTTGCGGCGGGGTCGGTGAGCGCACCTATCAGTATCCGGAGACGGCGGTCCTTTTTGGCGACCTTCACATCAAAAAAACCGTTTACAGCCCGGGGCTTATGAAGCTCTATTATCGTGGCGGGCAGTTCAAGAACAATCCTATCCGCTGCTACGACGCGAATTTTGAAGATCTGGGCGATCAGTTTGAATATTCCTTTCAAAACGGCGTTCTGACCGTTCAGGCGGATTTTGCAGAACAAATCAGCGGACTCACAATCGAGGATAAAGACCACGATACGGTCTATCATCTGCGCTATCTGGACTCACCGCAGTTTGCATGGCTGGCGGATACGTTCTGGCTGGACTACGGTATGATGACAATGGGCGACGAGGCACGGTATTACAGCGACGCGGAGCGGCAGGCGCAGGCTGAGCAGGAGTGCGCTGGGCGCGAGCAGACACGCAATGTTTTTGCGCTGCTCGAGGGCACGTGGATCTCCGAGGATGGCGTGCAGAAATATGTGTTTTCCGAGAATGAGGACGGGACGCGCTGGTACGCAGAGGAGCTGTGGTTCGACGAAACGGAGCAGAAATGGAATGGCTGGGAGCTGTGCATTGCGTCTGCATTTCAGACGCCGTATTACGGCAGCGAGTACAGTGAGGACATAGCGGGGCACCTGCAGGAAATTGTGCTGGAAAACAGCGACCATGCGGCGGCGGATCTGCATATCCTGTATGACACGCAAAACGCGGTTATATTGGACGGCGGGCTGACTTACCACAGAGCGTAGGGCTATGATGCCGTCAGGTACCGACACAGGAAACGAGGAAGGAACATGGCAACACAAGTAACAAATTATCAATGTCCCGCCTGTATGGGACCGCTCCATTTTGTAGGAGGATCCGGCAAGCTGGCGTGCGACTACTGCGGCTCAAGCTTCGATGTCGCAGAAATTGAAGCACTCTACGCGGAAAAAGAATCAAAAGCAGCGGAAGCAGCGCAGAAGCAGGAAAAAACAGAAGCGGCTCGAAAAACTGCCGAAGCGGAGGAACAAAAGGCCGCTGCGGACGGCTCTGACTGGGATGCTTCCGGCCTGAGTGAGGACTGGGGCGCGGACGCAAGCAGCATGAAAGCTTACTGCTGTCCATCGTGCGGTGCGGAACTGCTCTGCGACGCAACGACTGCGGCCACGTCCTGTCCGTACTGCGGAAATCCATCGGTGATTCCGGGGCAGCTCACCGGCATTTTAAAGCCCGACTTTGTGCTTCCCTTCAAGCTGAGCAAGGAAGATGCCATCAAGGCACTGAAGAAGCACTATCTCAAAAAGCCCCTGCTGCCATCAACGTTCTCCAAAGCCAACCATCTGGAGGAGATCAAGGGTGTGTATGTACCCTTCTGGATGTATGACGGCGAGGCCAGCGGAAGCGCCCGGTTCCATGCCACTACCGTACATCGGTACACCTCAGGAGACTATGAGATCACCGAGACCAGTCACTATGATGTGAGCCGCTCCGGTTCGATTTGCTTTGAAAAGATTCCGGTAGATGCATCCAGCAAAATGCCGGATGATTACATGGACTCCATCGAACCGTACGATTACGCAGAGCTCAAGCCATTTTCCACGGCGTATCTGCCCGGATTTCTGGCAGATAAATACGATGTCAGCGTTGAAGACAGCCGGGAGCGAGCGGACAAGCGCTGCGCAGGCTCGCTGCTGAGTGCGCTGGAAAGCACAGTTTCGGGCTACGCCTCCTGCAATGAAACGGACCGGGATATCCACTTGAAGCGCGGCAAGGTACATTACGCGCTGCTCCCTGTCTGGATCCTGAACACAAAATGGGAGGGCAAGGACTTTCTCTTTGCCATGAACGGTCAGACAGGCAAGCTGGTAGGCAACCTTCCCGTCAGCACGAAGCGGGTAATTGGCCTCTTTGCGGCGATTGCGGGCCCTCTTATCGCCATCAGTGTGACCGCGCTGCTGCTTCTGGCACGGTAGGGAGGGCTGAGAAATGAAAAAAAGAACATGCTATCTCCTTCTGGTGTTTGTGTTCTGCCTTGTGCTCTGCGTGAATGTGACTGCGGCTGAGCAAACAGGTGCACAGCTTTCTTATGTGACGGATGCGGCCGGACTTCTCAGCGAAAACGAAAATATGCTGCTGGAAAAGATGGCGGAAAGCGTATCCCAAAAGTATGGTGTCGGCGTTTACATCGTAACCGTGGAGGACTATCGGGACTTCCATTCCGGAGGCGTCTATAAGGCGACCTACACCATCTACCATCAATATACCATGGGCGAAGGACCGAACCGTGATGGGATCATGCTCCTGCTCAGTATGGATGACCGCGACTGGGCAATGTTCTGCTACGGCTCACGCTGCGAGTATACGTTCAACAGCTATGGTCAGGAGAAGCTGGAAAAGGTATTCCTCGACAATTTCGGTGAGAACGACTGGTACGGCGGCTTTGAGGATTATATCAAGGAATGCAGCATCTATCTTGGAAAGGCTTCCGCAGGAAAGCCCGTCCGGGCAAGCCTGTTCTTTCCGATCCTTATTGTAATTGGTCTTTCCCTGCTGGCGGCAGCTGCAATCGTCGCTGTGATATGGCAGAAAATGGACAATGTATCCGAAAAAGCAACCGCAGACACCTACGTCTCCGCGGGACTCCGCCTTACGGAGCGATCCGATCGTTTTACGCACAAGACGACATCCAGCCGGAAGATTGAGCGCAGCTCCTCCGGCGGCGGAAGCAGCTCCAGCGAATCCGGCGGAGGAGGTTCCGGCCGAAGCGGAACATTCTGAAAGGAGCAGTTATGAAAACAACACTCAGGAAAGCACTCGCGCTGTTGCTGGCAGCGGCTCTGCTGCTGTTGCTTTGTGCCTGTGCTAAGAAGCCGCAAACGGAGTCGGGCGACCAAAAAAAGAGTCCGGATAAGGTTAACCTCCCCACGCTCCCCACAAAGGCCGATAAAAAAGCACCGGAAGGACAGCCGGAAGAAAATACATCGCAGGGCGGCATGAGCAATCACACGTCACGAAATGAAGCCGTGGACACACAGCCGGTGCAATCCGGGTTTTCACGGGAGGCGGAGGCCTCGCTTGAATGGCTGCGTGACAGGATGGACTTTCCAATGACAATGTTTGGTGCGGCATATCTCGGCTATGTCGGCGGCCTGTTTGACGAGGGATTCGAGACAGGCTTCCCTGCGTGGCTGCAGGAAACCAATGAAGCAATGCTCCTCGAATATCCCTTTCTTGCGGAGATCAATGCGGAGCACATGATCGGCAGCGCGGGACATCTGTACTGCATCGTGCCGGTCGACGAAAATGCGACGGTTGCAATCAACCGTGTCCAGTGGAACGAGGCGACACAGACCGACGAGGTCACGGAGGTGCTTTACCGGTCGGAGAGCGGCGAGCCGGTACTGCTCTTTGCAAATCTCGACGGCGCTGCATATGAGGCCGACACACAAGTCTTCATCACCGACAGCAACGGGAACACCTGCAACTGGTATCCCTCGCTTGATGCGATGCGCTATCTTGCACCGTGTACATCGGAAGACGGCGACTATCTTTCGTTTGACTTTACAGAATACGCCTGGTATAACGCCCCACCCGAATTTGCCAGTTGGCTTTCCGATGGCTGGACAGGCATGACTGCGCTCGGTCTCGCCGGATCGCAGCGCGACGGCATGGGCTGGATCACAGAAACCACGGTAGAGGAAACCGGCCGCTATGCCTATTTCTCGCTGCGCTTCTATCTCGAGGATGAGACGGGCGGCACAGTCGATCTGGAGTGGACATACGAGAACAGCGACGACATTGAGGAGATGTGGAGCGGCCTCTGGACAATTCAGACCATTCCGGACGGGCCGAGCTATGTGACGCTCAGCCTGTCGCTTGTGGGCGGTAACAGCTACGGCGTCACGGACGGTCCGATGTATCTGTATGAGACGTATCCTCTTCTGATCAGCCCCAGCGGCACGGAGCTGCTGGTCGGCGCAGGTGAGAGCGGCATTTGTCTGCCGTTCATGTCGCAAAACACAACGGCATATGTGCTGACGCAGGCCGCAGGATAGAAGGCGTGCAGGGCGTAAACTGCTTTGAGGTTTGCATTCACAACTTCCGTTTGGTAGCAATCTACACCATCGTTGGTGTTGCCGCCGAGCATGGCTCGGGATTGACCCTTGACCGTCCGGCTCTGCAAGAGCTGACGGAGGCCGTTCTTGCCGGAAAGGTGGATGTGGTGCTGGTAAACAGCCTTGACCGCTTGGGGCGGGATTGGGGCATGACAAAGCAATACATCGACCTGCTGACCGAGCACAAGGTCAAGCTGCTGTGCGTGCGGGAACGGGTGATGATCGACAGCTCCAGCTTTTCACCATTCTTCACATAAAAAAGCAGAGTGTCCATTACAGGATACTCAGATCCTATAAGGACACTCTGCATGGTCCGAGTGACAGGATTCGAACCTGCGGCATCCTGCTCCCAAAGCAGGCGCGCTACCAGCTGCGCTACACCCGGATACAAAATTATTGAAATTATTGGAGGAGGGGGATATCACAAATGTTAAGAAGCGGAACGGCCCAAACGACGGATATGGCGCACGCTATGTCGCACAGGTGGGAGCTTAAGTACTGGATACATCCGATGCTACACGAAAAAAAGACTTTAAGCGCTGAATATGGTGCATTCTATGCCACACAAGCGGGGATATGCCGCACACAAGGGGGCTACATCCGAAGCATATTATAATGGATTTCTTCCGGAAATGCAATCTCTTTTTCTGCGTTGTTTTTCGATGGGCGATATGGTAAGATAGGACCAGGAAAAAGAGCAGCTTTGCTCTGAGCGGCCAACTCCCGGCGAGGCATTAGGCTTCCCCAGGAGGTTGGCGCTCTGCGCAGCGAATCCAAAATCTATTTGACTGACGGTGGCGGTCATGCTAAGCCTGCGCTCATCAGCCCGTCAGGGCTGACGGATGAGGTCTCGATTATCACCAGAGAAAAGTACGGCGCTGCTGCCTTCAAGCCCACCCGTCACGGCACGACTGTGACACCTTCCCCACGGCGGGGAAGCCTTTGCGCTGAACGACCAAGACCTGAACAAGGAGGTGCGGGGGTGTCCACCAAATTATTTCAACATTCCCGGATGACCCGCATTGCGGCGGCCCTGTTCCTGCTGGCTGGGGCGGTGGGGCTTCCGACGGTGATGCTGCTGCCGGATGCGGGCTTCCGGACGGTACTGCGGGCGCAGCTGGCCGCAGGTGGTGTCGGGGAGCGGCAGGCCCAAAACACCTGGCTGGCGCTGTACGGCCTGGTCAGTGTGCTGTGTGTGGCGGTGCCGCTGATCGTGGCGGCGGGCATCGGTGACAGCCTTCGGGGGCATCCTGCCCGTGGGCTGGGACGGCTGTCCACTCTGGCCCAATGGGCCGAGACGGCCGTGAACGTGGCGGGGGCGGGGCTTGCGGTCCTGTTCGTCTATCGATTTGTCCGTTATGCCGTGCTGACGCTGCCGGAAAACGGTGGGGTGTATGCCTTCTTTGCCATGGCGGTGATGGAGGGCATCATGGCCAGCCTGGCGGCGTTCTTATTTTTCCAGCTGCGGAAATTTTTGAATGCCCTTAGTGATGGGACAGCCAGCATGGCTTATAGCTTTGCCACCGGGAAGCTGGACGACCGGGCCATTCCGGGCCGGATGGCCAGTGGTTTCAGTTGGCTGGCGGTGGGATGTCTGCTGCTGGCGGCCCGGCGGCTGGTGACGCTGACCATCGTGCAGGACTATGTGCAGTCTTACTACAAGATCGAACTTGCGGCGCATCCGGGGCAGATCTTCGCAGCGGCATCGCTGATGCTGTGCGCCGGGGCGGATGTGTTGTTGGCGGTCTATTTGCGGCGCTACAAGCGGCAATGCGAATGGGCGCTGCACTTGCAGCGAAAGGAAAAAATCACCGGAGCGGGGTGAGCCGCTCCGGTGATTTTTACCTGCACAGCAGCAGTCCCAAAACTGCGGACAGCAAAATCATGGCGATCGGGGAGGGGGACTTTTTGCGGACGGCCTTCCAGACCCCATGGACCACCCACAGGATGGCGAAAATCAGGATGCCCGTCCAGTCCGGGGAAACAATGGACTGAATGGTCTTGGCACCCAGCAGGGTGGTCAGGCCCATGGTGGCGGCAGTGGAGAGGATCATGCCTACCACGCAAGGCCGCACGCCTGCCAGAAAAGCCTGGACCGGGCCGTATTTCAGAAGGTTCCGGATGACGGCTGCGATCAGCAAAATCACAAGGAAGGAGGGCAGCACCACGCCCAGGGTCGCCAGCAGGCTGCCCAGGACCCCTGCCTGAGAGGAGCCGATGAAGGTGGCCATGTTCACGGCCAGGGAGCCGGGGGTGGATTCGGAAACGGCGATGAAATCCAGAAATTCCGACTCCGTCAGCCAGCCGTTCCGCTCCACAGCCTCCCGGACCAGGGAGATCATGCCGTAGCCGCCGCCGAAGGACACGGCGCCGATGCCGAAGAAGGTGGAGAACAGATTCCAGAGGATCATTCCGCCGCCCCCTTCCGATGGAACAGGGCCAGGCCCAGCACGCCGCAGATAACGATGAACCAGATGGAGGAGAAATTCACGCTGAACAGGGAGAAAGCGGTCATCAGACCGAACACTCCGAAGCACAGCAGGCGATTCTTCCAGGTCTGCTCCAGGGAGCGGAACACCTTCAGACCGGCGCTGAGGATGAGGTATACCACGCAGACCCGGATGCCCTGAAAGGCGTAGTTTACATAAGATATTGCCAGGAACTGGTCAAACACCAGAGAAATGGCGAAGATAATCAGGAAGGAGGGCAGCACCACGGCCACGGTGGATACCAGCGCCCCCCAGAAGCCTGCCATGTGATAGCCTATGTAAGTGGCGCTGTTGATGGCCACGGGGCCGGGGGTGGATTCCGCAATGGCCACCATGTCCAGAAATTCCTCCTGGTCAATCCATTGCTTCTTGGTGACGAATTCATTTTCCAGCAGGGCGATCATGGCATAGCCCCCGCCGAAGGTAAATGCGCCAATCTTGAAAAACGTTGCGAACAGGCGCAAAAGCTGCTTCATAGACCAGCCTCCTCTTTTTACAAAATTTTCTTTATTATACCATCTTCGGCGGAAGCTGTCAATTTGAAGTCGGACAGGTAAAATTTATGAAAAGAGGCTGGACATTCAGGCAAAAATCCGTTATTATGTAAGAAGAACAACCGAACGGAGGTCCTTCCATGAAGCTGGACAAGAAAAATACCGTACTCATCGGCTTTGCCTTCCTGTCGATCTGCGCCTTCTGGCAAATGTACGACAATCTGGTGCCGTTGATGCTCACCAACACCTTTCACATGAACGAGGTGTTCTCCGGTGCCATTATGGCGGCGGACAACGTGCTGGCCCTGTTCCTGCTGCCCCTGTTCGGAGCGCTGTCCGACAAGTGCCGCAGCCCCCTGGGCCGCCGCCGGCCTTTCATTCTCTTTGGCTCCCTGGCGGCGATCGTGCTGATGATGGCCCTGCCGGTACTGAACGACAGCTATCGGGCTGCTCCCTCCGCGGGGAAAATGGTGGCCTTTGTGGTGGTACTGGGAGCGCTGCTGGTGGCCATGGGTACTTATCGTGCTCCCGCTGTGGCCCTGATGCCGGATGTGACCCCCAAGCCCCTGCGGAGCAAGGCCAACGCCGTCATCAATCTGATGGGCGCCGTGGGCGGCATCATTTATCTGCTGCTGACCACCTTCCTGTATACCGACAAAAGCGCCGACGCCAGCTATCTGCCCCTGTTTGCCATCGTGGCGGGCATTATGCTGCTGGCGCTCATCGTGCTGATGACCCTGGTCAACGAGCCGAAGCTGGTGGCCCGTCAGCGGGATTACGAGAAGCAGCATCCGGAGGAGGACCTGGCTGTGGAGACCCCCGCCGGGGAGAAGCTGCCTGCCGCCGTGAAAAAAAGCCTGGGCTTCCTGCTCTGCTCCATTGCCCTGTGGTTTGTGGCCTATAACGGTGTGACCACCTGGTTCACGACTTATGCCCAGAACCAGTGGAGCATGACCCTGAGCCAGAGTAGTATGTGCCTGACCATCGCCACCGCCGGTGCCATCGTCAGCTACATTCCCGTGGGTCAGGTGGCCAGTAAGATCGGCCGCCGGAAGACCATCCGCTTCGGCACCCTGCTCCTCAGCGGCAGCTTTGCCGCCGCCTTCGTGTACACCCTGTTCAGCCACAGCTTCCACCCGGCCCTGTACGGCCTTTTTGCGGTGGTGGGCATTGCCTGGGCCTCCATCAACGTAAACTCCCTGCCCATGGTGGTGGAGATGTGCAGCGATGGGGAAGTGGGCAAGTTCACGGGCCTTTATTACACCTTCTCCATGACCGCCCAGATCGCCACGCCCATTCTGGCGGGTGCGCTGATGCGGTATCTGGGGTATCATCTGCTGTTTGCCTATTCGGCAATTTTCGCATTCCTGTCGTACATTACCATGAATTTTGTGCGCCACGGTGACAATAAAATCGTGGCGAAAAAGGGGCTGGAGGCCTTTGATGTGGAGGATTAAATCATGATTGTTGCCATTATTCTGGTGGTCCTGTTTGTTTTGTACCTGCTGTCCCTGCGGGGGCGGCGGAATGCCCCCGGCTGGGAGGGGCTGCTGGGCTGGAAGTATGCCCACCGGGGCCTCCATGATGAGAAGAAGCCGGAAAATAGTCTGGCGGCCTTCCGGGCGGCGCTGGAGCATGGCTACGGCGTGGAGCTGGACCTGCATTTGCTGGCCGACGGGAATCTGGGCGTTATGCACGACTCGGACCTGTCCCGGACCACCGGCCGGGAGGGCCGCATGGAGGACCTGACCACCGAGGACCTGTCCCGGCACTTCCTGCAGGGGACTTCCGAGACCATCCCGCAGTTTTCTCAGGTACTGGACCTGTTCCGGGGGCAGGTGCCCATGATTATCGAGTTGAAAAGTGTGGACAATAATTACGCCGAGCTTTGCGAGGCTGTCTGCGCCATGCTGGAGGGCTACGAGGGCCCCTACTGCATCGAGTCCTTCGACCCCCGGTGCGTCCGGTGGCTCCGGCAGCATCGGCCGGACATTATCCGGGGACAGCTGGCGGAAAATTTTCTGAAAAGCAAGGCAAACCAGCCCTTCTTCCTGCGGCTGGCCGTGACGGCCCAGTGGGAGAACTTCCTGACGGTGCCGGATTTCGTGGCCTTTAAGTACGCCCACCGGAACACCCTGGGCAACTACCTGGTGCGGAATCTCTGGGGCGTGAAGGGGGTCAGTTGGACCCTGCGGACCATGGAGGAGTACAACACCGCCATAAAAGAGGGCTGGATCCCTATTTTTGAGAACTTTGAACCGTAAAAACATCCCCGGTGTACTACGCACCGGGGATATTTTTGCGATTTTTCAGAGTTGTCCTTCCTTTTTCAGGGGATTGCACTTCAGATGATAGCATACCCAGGGGAAGGCTATTTTTCGCCTCGACGTAAGTCGGCCGAAACCTGATCGCTTACACCCCCTCAGTCATGGGCTGTGGCCCATGACAGCTCCCCTGCACAGGGAAGCCTTAACTCTGAAGGACCAACACCCCTACACAGGGGAGCCGGCGCACCGCCGGAGGGATTTTGCCGCCCCAACAGCGCCACGCCGGGGGTGGTGGCTGAAAGGGCGGCTTTTTCTGGAAGTACGAACGCCGCTGGAAAAGGCGATTCCGCCACGGGGGTTTACTTTTTCCTCCGGAAATGATACAATAACCCAAACGTGCCCGGAAGGAGCGAAACCATGGGCGATTTTCTGATTGAATTCAAGCGATTTTTCCGGAAGGGAGATATGGTGCTGCTGGCGTTGTGCCTGACGGCGACAGTGTTCGGTCTGCTGGTCATTGCCAGCGCCACGAATGCCGTGAACAGCACCCGATATATTATCCTGCAAGGCTTCAGTGCTGTGATCGGCGTGCTATTTTACGCCGTCATGTCCTCCATTGACGTGGATACCTTTTCGGAGCATCGGACGGCGCTGGTGATCTTTAACGTTCTGCTGCTGTCTTTGCTGATCCCCTTCGGCGTGAACACCGGCGGCAACAAGAGCTGGATCAAGCTGCCCCTGGTGCCCTTCAACATCCAGCCTGCGGAAATTTGTAAAGTGACCTATATCCTCATCATGGCCTCCGTGATGAATTCCCATCAGAACCGCATTTCCTCCATCCCCTCGGTGATGCACATGGTGGTCCATCTGGGCCTCCTTGTGGGGCTGAATATGGTCCTGTCCGGTGACGCCGGTGTGTCACTGATCTTCGTATTTATCTTTGCCGGCATGGCCTTTTCCGGCGGCGTGAGCCTCTGGTGGTTCCTGCTGGCGGCAGGTGGCCTGATTGCCGTGGTCCCCTTTGCCTGGAATCATCTGATGGCTACTTACCAGAAAAATCGGATTCTGGTGCTGTTTGACCCGACCATCGATCCCCAGGGACTGGACGAGCGGTATCATACGGTGCAGTCCCTCCGGTCTCTCACCGGCGGCGGCGTTACGGGCCAGGGCCTGTTTCACGGCAACCGGACCCAGGCCGACGACCTGGTGGCCGGTCACACAGACTATATTTTCTCTACCATCGGCGAGGAGTTGGGCTTCGTGGGATGCATTGCCGTTATGGTCATGCTGCTGCTCATCATCATCCGCTGCATTCATGTTGGTGTCCGCAGCACGGACTATATGCGCCGCCTGGTGTGCTTTGGAGCGGCTTCGGCGCTGATGTTCCAGCTGATCAGCAACATCGGTATGTGCATCGGCGTGACGCCGGTGATCGGCCTGACCCTGCCCTTCATCAGCTACGGCAGCTCGTCTCTGGCGACCATTTACGCGATGCTGGGGCTGGTGTCCGGTGTCCACGCCCGACCAACAGAGGAAAGCCACGAACGCTATATCCGGCCCTATTGACGTGCGCTGGCGGCAGATAAAGGCGTTTGTAGAAAAAACGATTGATTTTTTTCCTTTTTCGTGATACACTCATAAAACCGAATCCCCGGTCCCTTTGGGGAAAACTCTATAACGAGGTGTTGCATTACTATGGAGATCGTTCCTGCAGCTTATGAATTTCAGATGGATGGCGCTCCTGTCGCCTGCGAGGAGTTCGGCCACGGCCACATCAATTCCACTTATAAGATCACGACCGACGCCGGTCACGAATATGTGCTTCAGAAGATCAATAAATATGTGTTCCACAATCCGGTGCAGCTGATGGCCAACGCCAACGCCGTCACCAGCTTCATCCGGGAGCGGGAAGCGGACCCCCGGGCCGCCATTCACTTCATCCCCACCCGCAATGACGACGGCAGCTTCTGCCATCGGGACAGCGACGGAGAATTCTGGCGGATGTACGACTATGTGGGCGGCTTCTGCGTGGACCAGCCGGAGACCGACGAGGACTTCTACCAGAGTGCCGTGGCTTTCGGGCGGTTCCAGCATCTTCTGGCGGATTTTCCGGCGGATACCCTGTATGAGACCATCCCCAACTTCCACAATACCGTGGACCGTTACCGCCAGCTGGAGGAATCCATCCGGCAGGACCTGGAGCATCGGGTGAAGCGGGCCCGCCAGGAGATCGCGTTCGCCTTGGACCGGAAGGAAAAGGCCTGCTCTTTGCAGCGGATGCGGGAGAGTGGCGAGCTGCCCCTGCGGGTGACCCATAACGATACGAAGCTGAACAACGTGCTGCTGGACCGGAATACCCGGAAGGCTCTGTGCGTGTTGGATCTGGATACAGTGATGCCCGGTCTGAGCGTTTACGACTTCGGCGATTCCATCCGGTTTGGCGCTGCTACGGCGGCGGAGGATGCCAAGGATCCCTCCACCATGAAGCTGGACCTGCATCTTTTTGAGGTCTATGCCCGTGGCTTCCTGTCCACGGCGACCTCTCTGACCGACAAAGAGGTGGCCATGCTGCCCCTGGGCGCTTACATTATGACCATGGAATGCGGCATCCGCTTCCTGAAGGACTTCCTGGACGGCGACCTGTACTTTAAGACCGCTTACCGGGATCACAACCTGGTGCGCTGCCGGACCCAGCTGGCCCTGGCGGCGGACATGGAGATCAAATGGGAGGATATGCAGCGCATCGTGGCGGACGTTGCTCACGAGCTGCGTGGATAAATAAAACGAGGAGGAACCTTTATGCACTATCTTGGCGTGACCTATGACATGAAGCACATCCCCGAATTAGACCCCGGATTCATTCCCTTCGGCGTGTGGGCGGATGCCTACAGGAAGGGCGCAGAAAAGCCCCTGGCCATCGCCGTGGAGCGGGACAAGGGCCACGTGAGCGTGCGCCGGACCTGCATCCATGGCACGCCGGACATGGCGGAGGCGGATTACCGCTATGTGGAGCGCTATGTGAAGTTCCTGCTGTGGAGCATCGGCGGCTTCCGGGTGTATATCTGCGGAAACGACCCCATTGCCGCCCGGCTGGCGAAGGATTACGCCGTGGACGGCGCCAGAGCCTTCGATTTCGACTTCTTCCACAAGCTCTACAAGCGGGACCTGGAAGTGATCGCCCTGCCCCTGGACAAGTGTCCGGAGCCCAACGAGGCTCCCGTACCCATCGGCGGACACATGGACGGCTGCCGCATCGGCTTTGACGCAGGCGGCTCCGACCGGAAGGTCAGTGCCGTCATCGATGGCAAGTGCGTGTACTCCGAGGAAGTGGTCTGGCATCCCAAGACTCAGGCCGACCCCACTTATCACTATAACGAAATCGTGGAAGCCTTCCGCACTGCCGCTTCCAAGATGCCCAGAGTGGACGCCATCGGCGTTTCCTCCGCAGGCACATTTATCGGCAACGCCCCCATGATCGCCAGCCTCTTTATCAAGGTTCCCAGAAGCCGCTGGGATGAGGTGGAGACCATTTATGACCGGGCGGGCGCTGCCATCGGCGATGTGCCGGTAGTGGTTGCCAATGACGGCGACGTGACCGCTTTGGCCGGTGCTATGAGCATGGATGTGGGCTCCATCATGGGCATCGCCATGGGTACCAGCGAGGCCGTAGGCTATGTGGATGCGGACAAGAACGTGCTGGGCTGGATCAGCGAGCTGGCCTTTGCGCCGGTGGACCTGAACGAGGAGGCCATGGCTGACGAGTGGTCCACGGATAAGGGCGTGGGCTGCAAGTATTTCTCTCAGGATGCGGTCATCAAGCTGGCCCCCCGTGCGGGCATCGAGCTGGACGAGAACCTGACCCCGGCGGAGAAGCTGAAGGTGGTCCAGGGTCTCATGGAGCAGGACGACCCCAGAGCCCAGAAGGTCTTCGCGGACATCGGCAAATATCTGGGCTATACCGTAGTGGAGTATTCCCATTTCTACGACATTCATTATCTCATGGTCCTGGGCAGGGTCATGTCCGGAAAGGGCGGCGAGGCCATTCTGGCCAACTGCCAGCAGGTCCTGGACGACGAATATCCCGCATTGGCCAAGGCCATCCGGGTGATGCTGCCCGACGAAAAGACCCGCCGGGTGGGCCAGTCCGTGGCGGCGGCCAGCCTGCCGGAGCTGCGGAAGTAAGAAGAAAAGAACGGAGGCAGCCAGAAAAACGCTGCCTCCGTTGCGGCATTTATGAAAATTTACCCGAAAAGGAGCGTATACCATGTTTTTTCAGAACGCACGGATCTTTACCTCGGATTTTCACTTTCATCTGGGGGCATTTCAGGTAGAAAACGGAATTTTTACTCAGGTTTTGGCGCAGGATGTGCCGGAGGACGCCATTGACCTCCACGGGGCTACGGTGATTCCCGGCCTTATCGACGTGCATCATCACGGCAATTCCAATGCGGACTTCTCCGACGGCGATTACGAGGGCCTGAAACGGATGGCAAAATATCTGGCCGGCGTGGGCGTCACGTCTTTCGCCCCGGCTTCCATGACCCTGCCCTATGATGTGCTGGAAAAGGCGTTCGCCACTGCCCGAAAGCTGGTGGACGAGGATCCGGAAGGCTGCGCCGTGCTGCGGGGCATCCAGATGGAGGGACCCTATTTTTCCTATAAAAAGCGAGGCGCTCAGAACGCCGAATACCTGAAAGAGCCGGATTTTGAGGGCTTCAAGGCGCTCTATGAGGGCTGCGGCGGGCTGGTAAAAATCGTGGACGTTGCCCCGGAGCTGCCGGGAAGCGTGGAATTCGTGAAGAAGGCAAAGGAACTCTGCACCGTGTCCGTGGCCCACACGGATTCCGACTATGACCATGCCCGTGCGGCCTATGATGCGGGGGCCACACACCTGACCCACCTGTACAATGCTATGCCCGGTATCCATCACCGGAATCCCGGCGTGATCCCGGCGGCGGTGGAGAATCCTAACGTCCGGGCGGAAATCATCTGCGACGGGCTTCATGTGCATCCTGCCTCCGTGCGGCTGGCCTTCTCCATGTTCGGCGGGGAGCGGATGGTTTTGATCTCTGACGCAGGCCGGTGCTGCGGCTTGCAGGAGGGGGACCATTTTCTGCTGGGCGGACAGGACGCCTGGCTGAAGGGCGGCATCGGCCGTCTGGCCGACGGGACCATTGCCTGCTCGGCCACGAACCTCTATGACTGCATGACCCGGGCCATCACCTTCGGGGTCCGGGAGGAGGACGCCGTCCGGGCGGCCACCTATAACCCCGCCTGCGCCATCGGTGCGGAGAAAGAGGTGGGTTCCATTCGGGTGGGCCGGAGAGCGGATTTCCTCATTTGCTCCCCGGACTATAAGACCCGCCGGGTGTTCCTGAAGGGGAAGGAACTGTAAAAAGCAAAGCGGGACGGAAGACAGTAACGGCGAGACCTTGGCCCCCTCTCGGCGGGGGCCAAGAGGTTGTGTCCCGTCTCAGTCCCTACCGCCCCTCATCCGGCCCCTTCGGGGCCACCTTCCCCCAGGGGAAGGCTTTTTGCACTGCCGGAAGGGCGCGCAGAAAGAAGAAAAATCCACAAAAAGAGGTCGTTATGTTCAAGCGTTACATTGGGGACAAGGCGTTTTACCGCCGGGTATTCGGCGTGGCCATCCCTATCATCATTCAAAACGGCATTACCAACTTCGTTTCCCTGCTGGACAACATTATGGTCGGCCAGGTGGGGACGGTGCCCATGAGCGGCGTGTCCATTGTCAATGGGCTGCTGTTCGTGTTCAATCTCTGTATCTTCGGCTGTTCCTCCGGTGCGGGCATTTTTACCGCCCAGTACCACGGCTCTGGGGATCAGGAGGGCGTGCGGAACACCTTCCGCTTCAAAATTCTCTCCTGCATTGCCCTGGCGCTGGTAGGCATTGGCATCTTTTATTTCGGCGGGCAGGGGCTCATCGGCCTGTACCTGACCGGCGAGGGCGACCCTCAGGAGGCCGCCGGGGCCATGGCCTACGGCCTTTCCTACCTGCAGATGATGCTCTTAGGGCTTATTCCCTTCGCCCTGTGCAACGCCTATTC
Organism: uncultured Eubacteriales bacterium; assembly: GCA_900544405.1. Classification (GTDB taxonomy): domain Bacteria; phylum Bacillota; class Clostridia; order Oscillospirales; family Oscillospiraceae; genus Faecousia. The sequence continues at coordinate 10,465 of UQVA01000009.1, read as the reverse complement.
CAGCACCCTCCGGGAGACCGGCGAGACCATGGTGCCCATGCTGGGCGGCATTGCGGCGGTGCTGGTAAATCTGGGGCTGAACTATGTGCTGATCTTCGGCCACTTCGGCGCTCCGAAAATGGGCGTGGAGGGCGCTGCCCTGGCCACGGTCATTTCCCGCTATGTGGAGCTGGCGATCGTGGCCGGTTGGACCCATGCCCACGGGGAACGGAACCCCTTCGTCCGGGGGGCTTACCGGTCCATGAAAATTCCCGCCCGGCTGCTGAAAAACATCGCCATCAAGGGAATGCCCCTGCTGGTCAACGAATTCTTATGGTCCTGCGGCATGGCAATCCTGAACCAGTGCTATTCCACCTGCGGCCTCAGCGTGGTCCCGGCCATGAACATATCCAGCACCCTTTATAATCTGGGCAGCGTGGTCTACCTGTCCATGGGCAACGCCGTGGGCATTCTCATGGGCCAGCTTCTTGGGGCAGGGGAGGACGAGATGACCGTCCGGGACGAAAACCGGAAAATGACCGCCATTGCGGTGACTTCCGGCCTGGTGTTCGGCGGGCTGATGGCAGCCTGCTCCGGCCTGTTCCCCCAGATTTATAACACCACCGACGAGGTCCGCGCTCTGGCGGCGAAGCTCATCCTCATCGCTGCTGTGATGCTGCCCTTTAACTCCTACACCAACGCAGCCTATTTTACCCTCCGGTCCGGCGGGCAGACCATGGTTACGTTCCTATTCGACAGTTGCTTTGTCTGGGGCTGCTGCGTGCCGCTGGCCTTTGTGCTGAGCCGGTTCACAGGCATGACCATCCTGCCCCTGTATGCCATTTGCCAGGCCATGGACCTTTTGAAGTGCGCCGTAGGCAAGTATCTTATCCACAAGGGTGTGTGGATACGGAATCTGGTAGGTGCATAGTTTGCAGACCGGGAATGGAAAATGATCCATTCCCGGTTTTTTATGTTGAAACCCGGGAGTGCTTGACGTATAATAGGTGCGTAAAATGTACTGATTTGTGGGGGATGCCCCCACCTGAGAAAAGGTGCTGAGACAATCATGACAACGACAACGGACGCCGGCAAGAGCGGGCGCCAGACTTATACAGAAAACGTACTGCGGCAGCTGATCCGACTGGACCGGGCCGGAGACAGCCAGGAAATGGCTCTGGCGGTGCAGGCCATTCTGGAGACTCTGGGCCATTATGCCCTGGCGGACCGGGCCTTCCTCTTTAACCTGACGGAGGGTGGACGAGCCTTCCGCAACAGCTTTGAATGGTGCAGGAGCGGCGTTTCCACCCAGCAGGGGAATCTGCAGGATATCGCCCCGGAGGAAATTCCGGTGTGGATGGAGACCTTCCGCTCCGGGTCCAGCATTGTGATTCGTGATTTGGAGGACGTGCGGGAGACCAGCCCCTCCGAGTATGCCCTTATGAAGCCACAGAACATCCGGCGGGAGATTGCCTCACCGATCTTTTACAAAGGCTCCCTCGGCGGCTTCCTGGGACTGGACAATCCCGGGATAGAGGACACGAAATCTCTGGTGGAGCTTCTGCAGCTGGTGGGCAGCCATTTTGGTTCCAGTCTGGAAAATACCCGTATGGTCACGGCTTTGAAAAGAAGCGTGGAGGACCTGCGCCGGGAGCAGCAGATCCTGAATGTTCTCTGCGAGGACTATACCGCCGTGTACCGGGCGGACTTGCTGAATGACCGGGCGAGCGTGGTAAAAATGTCCCGGAATTCTAATATTTATGAGATCCAGATCCGGAACCGGGGGGAGGACCTGCCTTACACGGCCTTCCTGCAGGAGTATTGTGCGGACTATGTGGTGCCGGAGGATCGGGAGCGACTCCTGCGGGAGCTGCTGCCGGAGAAGCTGCGACAGACGCTGAAAAAACAGCGACGGATTCTGATTCGCTATCGCGGTCGTCCCAACAAGAACGGTCGGGAATTTTTCGAGGTTCAGGTGACCCGGCTGGATACGGCTTACGGAGAGTGCAAGGCCCTCATTGGCTTCCACCATATTGACGATATCGTCCGAGAGAACCGGAAGCACCAGGAAGAGTTAGAAAAGGCGTTGATGGAGGCTACGCTGAACAATGAGATCATCTCCGCCATCAGTAAAATCTACGTGGCAATTTATCGGATCGACCTGAAGCGGGATTTTTACGAGGAAATCTCCTCCGAGCAGTCCATCCACCGGCTCACCGGTATGGCCGGAAAGGCGTCCAGCCAGATGAATACGTTGTGCAATACCTTCGTGGTGCCGGAATACCATGACCGGGTGAAGAAATTCTTCGATCTGAAGACCTTGCCGGAGCGGATGACCCATGAGGAGACCATCGCCATCGAATATCCGGCCACCGACGGAAACTGGCACCTGGCCCGGTTCATTGCGAAAAACCGGGACAAGGACGGAACCGTTACCAAGGTGCTCTATGTGACCCAGTTGATCTCCGACGAAAAGCGCCGGGAGCAATTCTGGATCGTGGCAGCGGAGGAGGCCAACCAGGCCAATGCGGCAAAATCTGCATTTCTGTCCCGGATGAGCCATGATATCCGCACCCCTATGAACGTCATCATGGGCCTGGTGAGCATTGCGCAGAACCATCTCGGAGATCCGGATCGGGTCCGGGACTCCCTGGAAAAGATTCAGACGACGGGCCGGAATCTGCAGCAGCTGGTGAACGACGTACTGGACATCGGCCAGATCGAAAGCGGAGAATTCAAGATCCGCGCTATGCCTATGGATCTCAACGAGCTGATCACCGACCTCCGGGAGACGCTGCAGTCTACCGCCCCGGAACGGGGCATCAAATGGGAATGCAAGGTCCATGATCTGGTACGGAACTGGGTGTGCAGCGACAGCCTGCGGCTCAGCCAAGTGTTCACCAATCTAATCTCCAATGCCGTGAAGTACACGCCGGAGGGGGGAGCAGTGGCGCTGGAATTCTTTGAAGAACCCGCCGAAAAGCCGGACCGGGTCCGGTTTGTGGGCATCGTCCGGGATACGGGCATCGGTATGACGTCGGAGTTTATGAAGAATATGTATCAGGAATTTTCTCGGGCGGTGGATACCCGGGTGAATAAGATTCGGGGCAGCGGTCTGGGGCTGGCCATCGTCAAGAGAATCGTGGATATGATGAACGGCGACATTTCCGTGGATTCCCATCCGGGCCGGGGCAGCGTGTTCCGTGTGACCCTGGAAATGGAGTATCTGGACAAGGCCCCGGCGGAGGAGACTCCGGCGGAGGCGGACAACGGCCGGTGCGACGGCCTTCGGCTGCTCATTGCCGAGGACGGGGACCTGAGTTATGAGATCGAGGCGGAGTTGCTGGAGGATCGGGGAGCAAAATGCACCCGGGCGGAAAATGGACAGCGGTGTGTGGAGCTGTTCCGGGATGCTCCGGCGGGGACCTTTGACGCCATTCTGATGGATATGCAGATGCCGGTGATGGACGGCCCCAATGCGGCTCGGGCCATCCGGGCTTTGGACCGGCCAGATGCCAAGACCATTCCCATCATTGCCCTGACGGCAAACGCCTACCGGGAGGATGTGGACGTGTGCGTGGCGGCAGGCATGAATGCCCATCTGGCCAAGCCACTGAGTGTGGACAAGGTGGTGGCCGCTTTGCGGAAATATCAGAAGCAAAAGGACCATGCGTAGACCCGAAAACCATCCATTGGAGGGAGCATCGTGGAGAAAGAGACATACAGCCCGGACCGGGAGGCCGACCAGACCCTGCTGGGAGCCATGCTGGGCTTGTGGCGGTTGGAAATTGGGCCGGATTCGGAAAAGAGACTTTATGTAAACCAAAATATGAGAGACCTGATGGGGTTGACCGGCACGGAGACCCCGGAACAGACAAATGTGATCCTGAATGCCCGGATTTTTCCGGAGGACCGGACGCTGTTCCATGCCTACGAGCGGAATTTGGCGGGGCAGGGCCGGGATGAGATCACTTATCGCTGGGTCCATCCCACCAAGGGCGTGGTCTATTTCCGCTGCGGCGGCTGGCGGGAGCAGGATGCCGGGAACGGTCTGGTATTCCGGGGCTACCATCAGGACATAACGGAGACCATGCGCCGTCAGTCCCTGACTCAGGAGGCTATGCGGTTGCTGAAGGACCGGTATTACCGCATCAGCTATCTGGACCTGAGCCGGGATTGGATCTACGATCTGCAAACGGATCCCAACGCCGCTGCCGTGCACAATTCCATCCGGGAGACCATGCGCCATCTGATCGTAGATCTTGTGGACCCGGCCCAACGGGAGAGCCTCCGGGTATTCCGCAGCGCAGAGAGCCTTGCGGAAGCGTTGAGCGGCGAAAAGGGCCATGTGCAGCTTTCCTACCGGCGGAAGGTTGGGGAACAGTACCGCTGGGTGGAGACCATCTTTCTGCCGACTGCGGATTTTTCGCCGGAGCATCCCAGCGCCATGTGGTATGTCCGGGATATTGATTCCGAGCGGGCCCAGCAGCTGGAAATTCAGCGCAAGGGGGCGGCTCTGGCGGAGGCAAAAAAGTCTCAAGCCCTTTCCAACACGGTGATCCGGGCCCTGTGTGCGACCTATCAATTTGGCTATTATCTGGACCTGGAGGCAGATACCTATGTGGAGCTGCGGCTGACGGATCTGGCCCGGGATACCGCCTCCGGGGCGGGCAGCATCCGCAAGATTATTGACCGGTATTTGGAACAGGTGGTTACGGAGCAGTACCGGGAGGAGATGCGCCGTTTTCTGAATACGGCGACTCTGCCGGACCGGCTGAAGGGCAAGGCGTATATCCTTCAGGACTACCTGAACTGCAACGGAAACTGGATGCGGGTGTGCTTCCTGCCGGCGGAGCAGACCGGGGAGAGCACCACCCATGTGCTTTTTATGGGCCAGACCATCGACGATACCCGCCGCCGGGAGCTGGAACGGCAGGAAAATATTCTCACGGACAACCGGAAGCTGACCCAGGACAACGCCCGGATGAATGTGCAGATGGATGCGGTCCGGTGCGGCATCAACGGCGGCTATGTGATTGTTGCCGACCGGGAAGGCTATCCCTTCCTGTATGTGTCCGAGTCCGTGGCGAAAAACCAGGGCTATGACAGCGTGGCGGAATTCCTGGCTGCCTGCGGCGGCAGGGCCGGGGGAAATATTCTGCCGGAGGACCGGGAGCGTGTCTGCGCCGATATGCACAGGCAGTTTGCCCGGGGGGACACCTATTCCGGACGGTATCGGGTCCAGTGCAGGGACGGCTCCCGGAAATGGATCCTGGACAGCGGAAAGCGGGGCGTGGACGAACAGGGCCGCAGTGTGCTTTACGGCTTTTTCATGGACGTGGACCGGTACGAGCGTTCCAACCAGCTTTATCGCCAGGAGCGGCGGCAGTACCGGGACGCCTTGCAGCACAACTGCGAATATACCTTCTGTGTGGACCTGACGACCGGTGTGCTGGAGCGGGAATTCGTGATGAAAAACGGGGAAAATCCCGTACAAATGGCGGGATTGCAGACCCCTGTGGACTTCGATCAGCTGATAGGAAGATTCCGGCAGGTGCTGACTTCCGTCCAGTCCGGGGAGAATTCTCTGGATTCCCTCTCCGTCCGGGGGCTGCTGGAAAGCTACGCCCTGGGGAAGCGGAACGTGGACTTTGACTATTATGATGCCCGGCTGGATATGTACGTCCGGGTGACGGTGCTGATGATGGAGAACTGGGAGAACGGCCATATTCTTGCCACCATCATCGGCCGGGACATTACCCGGGAGACCAGGGAGGAGGAACGAACCCGGAAGACCCTGAAGGAAGCCAATCAGGCACTGGGACAGGCATTGCAGGAAGCCAAGCTGGCCAATGCGGCAAAATCCGACTTCCTGGCCCGGATGAGCCACGACATCCGCACTCCCATCAACGGTATCCTGGGCCTCATCGAAATGTCCGACAAGTGCCCCAACGATACTGCCCGACTGGCGGAGAACCGGGAAAAAGGGCGAAACGCTGCCGTACACCTGATGTCGCTGGTGAACGACGTGCTGGACATGAGCAAAATGGAAAGCGGCGAGGTGGTTCTTTCTCAGGACCCCTTCGACCTGAACGAGCTGCTGGACACCTGTCAGGACCTGATCGCCACTCAGGCGGTGGAGCGGAACGTGACGGTGCTCCGCAAGACCCGGAAGCCCTTGGAGCATCCCTATGTGTTGGGAAGCCCGGTCCATGTGCGCCAGCTTCTGACGAATATCCTCTCCAATGCGGTGAAATACAACCGCCCCGGCGGCAGTGTGCTGCTGGGCGCCGAGGAGATCGGGCGGAACAAGGAACAAATCCTGTTCCGCTTTACCATCGAGGACACGGGCATCGGTATGGGCGAGGACTTCCAGAAGCGGATGTTTGAGCCCTTTACCCAGGAGTGCTCCGGCAGCCGGGGACGGTATAACGGAACGGGCCTGGGTATGGCCATCGTGAAGAAGCTGGTGGACAAAATGGGCGGCGATATTGCGGTGCGGAGTATGAAGGACGTAGGCTCTACCTTCGTTGTGACGCTGCCCTTCCGGCCGGACCCCAAGGGCGGCGCAGCCAACGGTCAACAGCAGGAGACTGCCGGGAATATCGCCGGAATGCACCTGCTGCTGGTGGAGGACAGCCCCCTGAATGCGGAGATCGCCCAGTTCCTGCTGGAAGATGCGGGGGCAAAGGTGGAGTTGGCCGGGAACGGACAAGAGGCGGTAGAGGCTTTTTCCGCCCATGCGCCGGGGTATTATGATGTGATTTTGATGGATGTGATGATGCCCATTTTGGACGGCTATCAGGCCACCCAGGCCATCCGGGCTTTGGACCGGCCTGACGGAAAGACGGTCCCCATCGTGGCTATGACCGCCAACGCCTTTTTGGAGGACATTGCCAAGTGCCGTCAGGCGGGCATGAATGACCATCTGGCAAAGCCCTTGGATATGGACAGGACCCTGCGGGTCATCGCCCGGTATCGGAAAAACGAAGCATAATTTCCGGAAAATGGTAAAAACTGTGGAATCTCCCGGCCCTGCTTGACAGGACCGGGAGATTTTTGTAAAATGATGTCGATATTCTCCCCGGCTGTCGGCAGGCGGGAATTTTCATGCGCAAAATCGAAAGAAAAGGAAGTTGACCATGACCGACCTGATCCTCTTTAATCCCCATGCTGGCAACGGCACAGCCGGACGGGAGACCCGCAATCTGAGCAAAATCCTCCTGGGCGACAGCCTGAAATACCAGGATATGACCGAAATTGACGACTATGCCAAGCTGTTTGCCGGCTTGGATCCGGAGACCCGGATCATCCTTTCCGGCGGAGACGGCACCCTGAATCGGTTCATCAACGACACGGAGGGCCTGAACATCCCTAATGAAATTTATTATTACGCCACCGGCAGCGGCAACGATTTCCTCACGGACCTGGGCAAGACCAAGGGCTGTGAGCCTTTTTCTCTGAAAGAATACCTTCTGGGCCTGCCCACCGTGGAGGTGAAGGGCAAGTGCTACCGGTTCCTGAACGGCATCGGCTACGGCATCGACGGCTACTGCTGCCAGGTAGGCGATGAGCAGCGGGAAAAGAGTGACAAGCCCATCAACTATACCGCCATCGCCATCAAGGGCCTGCTGTTTCACTATAAGCCCACCAATGCCGTCATTACCGTGGACGGGGACCGGCACGAATTCAAGAAGGTCTGGCTGGCCCCCACCATGTTCGGCCGGCACTATGGCGGCGGCATGATGCCTACCCCGGATCAGGACCGGTCCGACCCCAGCCGGAAGCTGTCCGTGATGGTCTATTACGGCGTGGGCAAGCTGAAGGCCCTGATGGTGTTCCCCTCCATTTTCCAGGGCAAGCATGTGGAGCATCGGGAAATGGTCAGCGTGCTGACCGGCCACGATATTACCGTGGAATTCGACCAGCCCACCCCCTTGCAGGTGGACGGCGAGACCATTCTGGATGTGAAAAGCTACCACGCCCTGGGCGTTCCCGTCCGGGAGACCGCAAACGTATAAGCAAAATGCCGTACCGGCTGCCGGTACGGCAATTTCTACAAAGAAACTCCTACCAATTCAGTAGGTTTCTACTTGCAATTCACGGAAAATCATGGTATCATAAACGAAAATCTGTTTCATATTGGAGGAACGGACGTGTTTTCTTCCCGTATCTGGTCCCTGCTGGCGGATTCCTTCTGGAAAATCCTCCTGCCGGGGCTGACCGCAACCATTCCCTTGACGGTCATTTCCTTCTCGCTGGCTATGGTCATCGCCGTGTGCGTGGCCATGGTGCAGTTTGCCAACGTGAAGGTCCTCAAGCAGCTTTGCCGGTTTTACATCTGGATCTTCCGGGGGACCCCGCTGCTGGTACAGCTGTTCGTGGTGTTCTACGGATTCCCCAAGCTGGGTATTCTCATGGAGCCGTTCCCGGCGGCGGTGCTGGTGTTTTCTCTGAATGAAGGGGCGTACAGCGCCGAGACCATCCGGGCAGCCCTGGAAGCCGTGCCGGTGGGCCAGCTGGAGGCCGGGTACTGCGTGGGCCTGAACTACTTGCAGATTATGCGGCGCATCATTCTGCCCCAGGCTATGCGGACGGCCTTTCCACCTCTGTCCAACTCCCTGATCGCCATGGTGAAGGATACGTCCCTGGCTGCTAACATCACCGTCACGGAGATGTTCATGGCCACCCAGCGCATCGTGGCCCGGACCCATGAGCCGCTGCTTTTGTACATCGAGGTGGGCCTGATCTACCTGCTGTTCTCCACGGTGCTGACCAAGCTGCAAAGCTGGGGCGAGAAGAAGCTCAATGCCCACAGAAGAAAGGCGGGATAAGATGCTTTCGGTACGGAATATTCAAAAATCCTTCGGCCCTACGGAGGTCCTGAAGGGCATCGATTTGACGGTGGAGCAGGGGGACGTGGTGGCCATTCTGGGCCCCAGCGGCAGCGGCAAGACCACGCTGCTGCGGTGCATGAATTTTCTGGAGACAGCCGACGGCGGCGAGCTGATTTTCGACGGGGAGACCTACGTATTCGGCCGCGTCCATAAGCGGGATATTGCCAAGATCCGGCAGAAAACCGCCTTCGTGTTTCAGAATTACAACCTGTTTCTCAACAAGACTGCCCTGCAGAATGTCACCGAGGGGCTGATCGTCGGGCGGAAAATGCCCAAGGCCCAGGCCATGGAAATCGGCAAAAAGGCCCTGGCCAAGGTGGGTCTGGCGGACCGGGTGGACTTCTATCCGGACCAGTTGTCCGGCGGCCAGCAGCAGCGGGTGGCCATCGCCCGTGCCGTAGCCACGGACCCGGAGATCATTTATTTTGATGAACCCACCTCCGCACTGGACCCGGAGCTTACCGGCGAGGTGCTGTCCGTCATGCGGGACCTGGCCCGGGAGGGCATGACCATGCTGGTGGTGACCCACGAGATGGGCTTTGCCCGGACGGTGTCCAACAAGGTCATTCTCATGGAGGACGGAAAAATCATCGAGCAGGGCAGCTCGGAGGATTTCTTCGAGCATCCCAAGGAGGAGCGCACCCGTGCGTTTTTACGGTTGACCCAGGGAGGAATTCCTGAAGAAATAAGCAAATAAGGAGCAATTTTTATGAAAAAATGGATCGCATTGGCTCTGTGCCTGGTGCTGGCCCTGAGCCTGACCGCCTGCGGCGAAAAAAAGGCCGAGGACACCGGGGACCTTCTGAGCCAGATCAAGGAAAAGGGCGAGATCGTGGTGGCCATGGAGGGCACCTGGGCCCCCTGGACCTATCACGATGAGCAGGATAACCTGGTGGGCTACGATGTGGAAGTGGCTCAGCTGATCGCCGAGAAGCTGGGCGTGAAGGCCACCTTCGTGGAAGGCGAGTGGGATGGCTTGCTGGCCGGTCTGGACGCCGGACGCTACGACATCATGGTCAACGGCGTGGATATTACCGAGGAGCGGCAGCTGAAATACGACTTCTCCACCCCCTATGCCTACAACCGCACGGCAGTCATCGTCAAGAGCGACGATGATTCCATCCAGTCCATGGAGGACCTGAAGGGCAAAAAGACTGCAAACACCATTTCCAGCACCTATGCCGAGGTGGCCGAGAAGTACGGCGCTACCGTCACCGGCGTGGACGATCTGGAGCAGACCTTTGAGCTGCTGCTCAGCGGTCGCATCGACGCCACGCTGAATGCGGAAGTGACCTTCAATGATTACAGGAAGGCCCATCCGGACGCCCCCATCAAGGTCGCCACTCTGGATCCGGATGCCACTCAGGTGGCCATCCCCATGCGCAAGGGCGCCGAGACTGCCAGCCTGCTGGAGGCCGTGAACCAGGCATTGGAGGAACTGTCCGACTCCGGGGAACTGACCCGGCTGTCCGAAAAGTATTTTGGCATGGATATTTCCCAGAGCGAATAAAAAATTTCCCCCGGGCCGTGAAAATGAACTGCACCCCATTTGTTAGACAAGTATGATATACTATCTAATAAGTGGGGTG